>CAVWSI010000017.1:0-100936 GCA_963757795.1 uncultured Solirubrobacterales bacterium
GCGTCGAGGTGCACGGGACTGACCGCGCCCTGGTGGGTGCCCAGCAGCCAGCGCTGCAGCAGGCTCGCGACGCGGTCCACGCCGGGCATCACGACGTGCGCAGGATCGTTCTGCTTGCGCATCACGGTCCGCTCGTGCGTGTAGCCGCGCTCGGGCACGGTCCAGTACGCCTGCCACCCGTCGGTGTGGACGGTCGCGCCGGGCTCCACAACGGCCTCGATGAACGGGATCAGGCTGTCCTGCGTGACGTCCGGGACGGACTGCAGGCGGATCCGCCCGAAACCCTTGGGGGACTTGATCTCAACGGCGATCGCGACGATCGACTTCGTGGCCGTTTCCCGACCGTGCACGGCACCCTCGACACCCCCAACGTACGCCTCGTCGACCTCGACCCACCCGCTCAGGCGCTCCCGGGCCGGGCCGACCATCGCCACGCGAAACCGGTGCAGCATCGCCCACGCCGTCTGGTAGGACCCGAGCCCCAACGCTCGCTGCAGCCCGAGCGCCGAGACTCCCTGCTCCTGACCGGTCATCAGCCACGCCGCCTCAAACCACGTCGGTAGCGGCGTGCGCGTGCGGTGAAAGATCGTTCCCGCCGTCACCGATGTCTGACGCCCACACACCGTGCACTCCCAACGACCGCTGCTCAATCGCCAGCCGGCACGACTCACACAACGCGCGCAGCGAAACCCGTTCGGCCAGCGCAACCACTCCAGGTAGTCGATGCACGCGTGATCGTCCGGGAACCACGCCAACAGCTCGCCGTCGGAGCCCGGACAGTCGTGGCCAGCCGTCGGCACCAGCCAACACTACCTGACTCAAATGGATAGCCCACTCCCGCGGAAGGAGGAGCCGGCGCTTGCTCGGTTCCTGCAATCGGCAACCGAGCCTCCGGGCGGAATGCGATCGTCCGCGCGCCGGGACCCGCGTCATCGCGATGCCACGTTTCCGATTACGCGGGCGAGGTCGGCCGGGATCGCATTCGGGTCTCGCGACCTCGACGCGGCGGCCATCCTATCGGCGATCGAGCGCTCGTCCGGGAGTTGCGTGCCGTCCGCCGAACTCGTTTCGGGGCAGCACGTGGATCGTCTGACCGTGGTCCGTTGTCGCGGCCCTCATTCGGTCAGGCGGGAGGCGGAGGCTGCAGCCGCGCGCGGGGCGCGTTCGCGCTGCCAACGTCGCCCGCCGGGGCGTCTTGGCTGGGCAGGCGGAAGGGACTCGCTCAATCACGAGATTGACCACATGGAAGGCAGCGAGTCGGCGCGAAGATGACGGCCGCACCTGGAGATAGAGTCTGTCTATCATGGCCCTCGCCCTCGTTCACGCTCTCGGAGATCGCACGCCGGCTGGACGTCCCCCAGCATCGGCTGATCCACCTCTGCGAGAAGGGCGTCGTGGTCCCTGATGTTCACGGCGCCGCCGGCCGAGGCTCGAGTCGGGTGTTTTCGCAGCGGAACTTCCTCGAGCTGGCGATCGCACTGCGCCTTCGGAACCTGATGTTGCCAGTCGCGGCTGTCGGCGCCGTCATGCACATACTGGGAGCGTTCGAGGGACGGCTTCGGCAGGATCTCCCCACTTCGCGCTCGCCGAGAGCCTGCGTGAGGATCGGGCACCGGACCTCCGCGTGATCATCAGCGACGGCCAGACGGTCTACTTCTCGCTCGGCACGGCGGGCAAGGAGCCAAAGCTCTTCGGCGGAATTCCGTTGGACCAGCTGGAAGGGACCGCGCCGGCATGGGATGGTCACATTGAGGCGGCCGGTTCCGCGAAACTCGCGGAACGGCGCAGGCGGTCTCGGGCCTGAGAACAGCCAGTACGGCCGGCTTGAGCTGAGCGTTACAGCGGTCGCGCGCGCCCTCCCGATCGACTAGAAGCGCCCGTACAGAGCGTTTCCGTCCGGGCGATGAGAGACAATGTCTATCATGTCGGCGGCGGAAGAACACGAGTTAGCTCACGTAGAACGCCTTGATCCAAAGCTGCGCGCACTGCTTGATCATATCGCAGCCGAGCTTGCCCAGGAGTACATCCAGTTGATGGACGGCAGCGGGTTGCGAGAAACCGCGCCAAGCCTCTCAGCCGCCGACGAGTGACGGAGGATGACGATGGCTGCCGCGATCTATGCCCGCTACAGCTCGGAGAACCAGCGGCCCGAGAGCATCGACGACCAGGTCTCGGCATGCCGGAAGCTCGCGAAGCTCCGGTCGCTGACGATCTCAGACGATCAGATCTACGCCGACCAGGCGCAGTCCGGCGCTCGCTCGGACCGGCCCGCGCTGGCCGCGCTCGATGGCCGCAGCTCGGGCGGCGAGTTCGACGTCGTCCTGGTCGACGACCTTTCTCGGCTCGCCCGCGACAACCACCTGATGCTCTCGATCATCGCGGAGCTCCACTTCAAGGGGATCCGGGTCATCTCAGTCGCCGACGGCCTGGACAGCACCGACGAGGAATCGACGCTCGCGATCCAGGTCCGCGGCATCTTCAACGAGCTCCAGCTCCGCGACCTGAAGAAGAAGACCGCTCCGCGGCCAGATCGGACAGAAGGAGCGTGGCTTCTTCGTCGGCGAGAAGACGTTCGGCTACCGGCCGGTGCCGCGTGGGCGAGATGCAGATGGACAAGAAGGGGCGGCCCGGCCCGACGGTTACAAGATGGAGATCGAGCCGAAGGAAGCGGCGGTGGTCCTGCGGATCTTCACGGCGTATGCCGACGGCATGTCGCTGACGCAGATCGTCAAGAGGTTCAACGAGGAGAACGTCCCGGGCAGCATCCGGACCGCCAAGGCATGGTCGCCCGCGACCATCAGCCGGATCCTGGACAACGAGAAGTACGCGGGCCGATGGATCTGGAACCGGACCGAGAGCCGACGAGATCCGAAGACGGGTCGCACGGCGGCGATTCGACAAGCCCGAGTCCGGAGTGGGTCATCAACGAGGACGAGGAGCTGCGGATCGTTCCCAAGCAGCTTGTGGGAAGCGGTGCGGGAGCGGCGGAAGGCAGATGCATCGGACCGTTGGCCGGGCGGCAACGGGAAGCGGGGTTTCTCGAAGCGAACAGGGCAGCCGCGCAGGCGCACTTCCCGACCCACCTGCTCGCCGGGGCCATGGTCTGCGGCTGCTGCGGGGCCACCATCGCTCAGGTCAGCGGCAAGAGCGGCGGCTACTACGGCTGCCTCGCCGCCACGAAGGGCGCCTGCGACAACAAGACGCTCGTCCGGCGGACACTCGTCGAGAAGGTGATCCTCGGAGCCGATCAAGAGCAGATCTCGGATCCCGAGCACATCGCCTACGTCCTCCAGCGCGTCGAGGAGGAGATCACCAAGCTGCGCTCCGACCTGCCCGACACGCTGAAGCTCGAAGGAGGCTGAGCTCTCCGCCGAGCAGCGCCGGCTGGCCAACTTCGTCGACTTCATCGGCGAGGGCCGCGGCAGTCAAGCGCTCGCGAAGGCGTTAGTCGAGACCGAGCGTCGCGTCGAGTCCGCTCGCCACCGAGGTGGAGGCGTTCCGCCGCAGCCGGGAGAAGGTCTTCCGGCCGCCCCCAGTCGAGTGGATCACGGACCGGCTCAACAACGTCCAGGAGGTCCTGGAGCAGCGAACCGCAACGATCGGCGCAAGCGCTTCGCAGCCTCCTCGGGCCGATCCGGCATGGAGCTGGCGACGCCGGATATCGGCCGCCCCTTCTATCGCGCGGTCACGACCCTGGACGCCCTCGCCTCATAAAGAAGCGCCCCCCGCTGGTGCGGAGGGCGGTTCGAATTCTTTGCGAAGGTGGAGACGGCGGGAATTGAACCCGCGTCCGCAGTCGCGTAAAAGGTGGCGTCTACGAGCGTAGCCGGCGCTCTGATCTCACCCTCGACTCGCCTCGCCGGCGGGGTTGTCGAGAGCCAGCTCCATAAGATGTCCCCGGATCGGCTGGAGCGGACCTCACCGGGTGAGCCTGCTAATTGATCCCGGAAACTCCGCCGCAGGCGAGCGAGAGGCCGAGAGAACCTGGCGACTAGCTGCTTAGCAGCAGCGAGACCGAAGGTCGAAATCTGTGCGTGTCCGCACTTATTGTTTCCCGGGTGTTTTACGAGGCCTCCCGGGACCTCGACTCGCAACCACCCCCACGAATCGACCACGTCGAAGCCTGTCGTCCCCGGGGATGTGGCCGAGTATAGCCGCGAGGCTGCCGTCCCGGCTGGGCCGAGTGATCAGAGCGTACCGAAGGACATCGTAAGACCGCGGTCCGAGACCGCGCAACGGTGCCACAATACAATCGGTATGCAATGGACCCGAAGTCGCCGTGGTGGCCGGCACCGGCGGCGCCCGCGCCCGAAGCGCCGCCTGCCGCGCCTGAACCGCAGCCCGCGCCCCGGCCCACGGCCGCGGTCGGGCTTCGAAGCCGCGTGCTCGGCGCTCGGGCCGCGATCGTCGCGTTGCTGGCGAAGTTCAAGGCCATCCTGCTGCTGCTGCCCAAGCTGAAGCTGTTCGACTCGACGGGACGATGCTGCGTCTCGCTCGCGGCCTACGCGGTGGATCTGGGGCATGGCCGTTCGCGGCCGGCTTCATGGTGCTGCTGTTCGTGCACGAGATGGGCCACGTGATCGCGCTGCGGCGCGAGGGCATCAAGGCCAGCGCGCCGATGTTCATCCCGTTCCTGGGCGCGGTGATCGCCGCCCGCTCGCTCGGCGACAACGCACTCGCCGAGGCGCGCGTCGGACTGGCCGGCCCCGTCCTCGGCAGCATCGGCGCGGCCGCCTGCATCCTCGTCTGGCAGGCCACCGGCAACGACATGTGGCGCGCGCTGGCCTACACCGGCTTCTTCCTGAACCTGTTCAACCTGCTCCCGGTGGTGCCGCTCGACGGCGGCCGGGCGATGGCGGCGATGGCGCCGTGGATGTGGTTCGTGGGGTTCGCGGCGCTCATCCCGCTCGCGTTCCTGTTTCCGAACCCGATCATCCTGCTGATCCTGATCTTCGCGGGATTCGAGACCTACAGGCGCTGGAAGCTCCGACGGTCAGGCGGCCTCGACCAGCAGGCCTACTACCGCGTGCGACCGCTCGACCGAGCGCTCGTCGCCGGCGTCTACCTGAGCCTGGTCGCGCTTCTGGTCGCTGGAATGCACGCCACGTTGTTGGCGCGCACGATCAGCTAGTCCGTCTCGTCTACTCAGCCAGGTCAGGCGGGCGGAGGACGCCGGACCACGCGCGTGTCGTCGTACGCCACGTCGCGCCGGGTCCACCAGAACGTGTAGATCAGCGCCAGCACGAGCCCGACCAGGCCCACCACGAATAGCACGGTTCCGGCCGTCTGAATGTCGAAGCCGTTGACGTGCGCGGTGACAGCCCACTTCAGGATCGCGCCAGCGGCGATCAGCAGAATGCTCGTCCCAATCGTCATGGCCTGGGTCTACCCGACAATCCGCATCGCTATCACCGCGAATGTAGTTGAGCGCTCAACCCATACTCCGACGCGGCTACACCGGCGTAACGAAGCCTGGCGATTGGAACAATCGCCGTCGGTCATGACACGCGCGGGCATGGCACTCGGGCTCCTCGTGGCGGCGGCGCTGATGCTTGCGGCGTGCGGCGGGAGCGGGGACCGCTCTGGCGGCGCCGCAGCAACCGCCCGGAGCTTCATCTCGGCGATCTCGCGAGGAGACACGCGCTCATGGTGCCCACAGATCGACGCGGCGATCCTGGGTATCCCGAAGCAAGGACAGCTGCCCGCTCGGCTTCTACAGCAGTGCGAGCGCGACGACCTGTTCCTGATCACCGGAAGCTGCGACCGCGAGGCGACGGTCGCGCACGCCGCGGTGACCGGCGTCAGCGCGCACGACAACAGCGTCGCGGTGAGGCTGTCCAGCGGAGCTCGACTCGCCATGCGCCGCGTCCAAAGCCGGTGGCTGGTCGACAGCATCCTTGGCGGACATCCCATCCACCGGCCGGCCGGCCGCTGCGCGCAGGGCGATCTCGAGCCGGTTACCGCCGCGCCTCGCGCAGTTCGCGCTGCACGTCGCGCGCCATGTCGCGGTTGCGGATCGACTCGCGCTTGTCGTAGATGTCCTTGCCGCGGGCGAGCGCGATCTCGACCTTGGCGCGCGATCGCGGCCCGGCGAAGTAGATCCGAGTCGGCACCAGCGTCAGCCCGCGCTCGCGGATGCGGCCGACCAGGCGCTCGATCTCGTAGCGGTGCAGGAGCAGCTTGCGGGGCCGCTCGGGATCGTGGTTCTCGCGCGAGGCCGGACCGTAGGGCGCGATGTAGAGGCCGATCAGCCACACCTCGCCGTCGCGGATGACGGCATACGCGTCCTTGAGCTGGGCGTTGCCCTCGCGCAGGGACTTGACCTCCGTGCCGGTGAGGGCGATCCCGCACTCCAAACGCTCGAGCAGGTTGTAGCGATACGAAGCCTGGCGGTTGGTCGCGACGTCGCCGGACGCCGCCTTGCGCTTACGAGACTTGGCCATGCGAGGTCAATCCTCCCAGGCCGGCAGCAGGTCGACGCGCCCGCGCGCCGCATCGATCGCCCCGACGCGCACCGAACGCGGATCTCCCAGCCGGATCGCGCCGCCGCTGCGGGTCCCGACCAGGATCGTGCCCTGCTCGTTCAGCTCCCACCAGTCGCCGCGCAGCCGGCGAACCGGCAGCATGCCCTCGAACTCGCCGCGAGGACCGAAGGCCACGAACGCACCGGCACCGAACAGACCGACCACCTCCCCCTCGAATGCCTCGATCAGGATCGCCCGCGGCGAGCGCTGCGAGCAGGAAGCAGCGCGCGATGTCATCGGCATCCCGCTCGATCGACATCGCCTCTCGCTCTCGCGCCGAGCTCCACGGACCGGCCGCGGCAACCCAGCGACGCGTCGGGCGCCGGCTCATCGCCCGGCCACGGCCGAGAGCAGGGCGCGGTGGCAGATCAGATCCGGGTAGCGTCGGATCGGCGAGGTGAAGTGGCAGTAGCTGCGCCAGTTGCAGCCCGGCGTGCCCGCGGTTGCGCGGGTCGTAGTAAGCCTGCTTGAGCGAGCGCAGCACGAGGCTGGTCAACGCGCGCCGGCCCCGTCCCTGCGAGCGCGCGGTCCAGCTCTCGATCAGATGCGAGGCCTGCCCGATCAGGTCCGCCGCCTGCTGCGGGGTGACGTGCCCCTTCGGCACGAGCGGCGTCGGCACGCCGAGCGAGGCCAGCTGATCGATCAGGCGCTCGGCGGCGGTCGCCGTCGGGACGCTCGTGCACGCGGTAGAGCGCCGGCACCCGCCGGGCGGTCAGGAACTGTGCCACCTGCTCGTTGGCGGCGATCATCAGGTGCTCGATCATGCGGTGCGACTCGGTCTGCTGCACGGGGCGGATCGAGACGACGTCGCCCCGACTGCCGAACTCGAACTCGGGCTCGGCCGAGTCGATCTCCAATGCGCCCTGCGCGCCGCGACGTGCCGCCAGCGCCGCCGCGGCCGCGCGAGCGCAGGCCAGGCCGGCGGCCCAGACGCCGGACGCGCTCTCGCGCCCGGCGAACATCCGGTCGACTCGGTCGTAGTCGAGGCGCTCGTCTGAGCGGATAACCGAGCGGTAGAAGGCGGGCTGGCGCACGCGGTCCCCGTCGATCGACCATCTCCACGGTGACGGCAGGCCGGTCCTGCCCCGGGACGAGCGAGCAGGCATGGTTGGACAGCGCGCCCGGGAGCATCGGCTCGACCGCGCCGGGCACGTACACGCTCGTCGCGCGCCGGTAGGCCTCCCGATCAAGCGACGACCCGGGCCGCACGTAGGCACCGACGTCCGCGATGTGCACCCAGACGCGGCGCGCGCCGTCCTCCTCGTCGGAGGCGGAGATCGCGTCGTCGAAGTCGCGCGCGCTCGCCGGGTCGACGGTGAACGTCGGCAGCGAGCGCAGATCCCGGCGTGGACCGCCGGAGTCGGCGAGATCGGCATGCGACACGTCCCGTGCCTCGTGCTCCACGGCCGGATCGAAGCCGCGGCGCAGCCCGCGGTCGACCATCAGGCCCTCGATGACGTCGCGCGCGACATCGGCGCGACCCAGCCGACGAGCAATCGTCGCCCGACCGCCCGGCCGGCCGTTACGCCCCACGCCGGGCCGCACGACGATGAGATCGCCGACTGACACCCGCCGGTCCCGGCTCACGACCAGTCGAGGGCCAGCTCCGAAGAACGGCTCGGCGACCATGAATTTGCCGCGGCGCTCCAGCACCGCCACCCGCGGTCCACCGCCTCCGTCCGCCGCCGCCGAGCTCCTGCCCCGCGGCGCGCCGCCGGCGCTCACCGGACCTCGGCGGCCACCGTCTGCTCCGCGACCGCGAACGCGTTGTCGCGGGTGGCGCTGGGCTTCGTGACGGCGTCGATGTCGGGCTTGATGCCGGCTCCCTCCCGAACCCCGCCGCCGCCGAGGTTGTGGCCGCTCGGGGTGAAGTACTCGCCGACCGTGAAATCGAGCGCGCCTCCGTTGGGCAGCGGCTCGATCTCCTGGAAGACGCCCTTCCCGTAGGTTCGCGTCCCTACTACCTTGGCCCGCCCCCGATCGTGCAGGGCGCCGGTCACGATCTCGGCGGCGGAGGCGGTGCCGCGATCGACCAGGACCACGATCGGGATGCTCGTCGAGATCGCGCCGCCCTTGGCCACGTACACCTGTCGCGGCTGTGCCCGGCCGTCGGTCGAGACGATCGTGCCGTCCGGGATGAAGATCGAGGCCACGTTCACCGCCTCGTTGAGCAGTCCGCCGGGGTTGCCGCGCAGGTCGAGGATCAGCCCGCGCGCGCCCTGGTGAACCAGCTTCTCAACCTGCTCGCGCAACTCGGCGCCCGACCCATCGGTGAATTGCGCCAACGACAGCGACCCGAGCTTGACGCCGTGGTAGGTGACGATCCTGCCGGTGGCCACCGGCACCACCAGATCGGCTCGCACCAGGGCCACCGTGTGATGGCGCGTTCCGCTGACCACGGTAACCGTGACCCGCGTACCCGCCTTGCCCTTGATCAGTCGCGAGCCGAACGTGGCCGGCCGGCTGGCCAACGAGGTGCCGCCGACCGCGACGATCAAATCGCCGCGAACAAGCCCAGCCCGGGCCGCCGGCGATCCTGGGAACACGTCCTGCACCCGTAGCCCGCGCGGACTCGCCGATCACGTCCACGCCGATCCCGCTCAGGTGCGGATTGGACTGGTTCAGGAACGCCTGGTATGCGGTGGGGTCGTAGTAGTGGGAGTAGGGATCGTCCAGGCTCGCCACCATCCCGGCCAAGCCCTTGTTGACGAGCTGGGTGCGCTTGAGCGGGCGGTAGTAGTCCTTCTGGAGAAGGCCGAGCACCTGGTTGACCAGCGGGTTCTCGCCGCGGTCGACGAACGCGCTGCGCAGCGGTGAGGGCAGCCAGCTCGGATGGCCGCCGAGCCAGATGCCGATCAGCAGCACCACGAGGCCCGCCAGGAGCCTGATGGCGAGCTTCGGACGGGGGGAACGGCGCGAGAGCATTCCCGCAGGAGGTTAGCCGGGGCGCCGTCGCGCGGATACTGGATGAGGCGCCGCGGCACGAGGATCCTCCCGCGCGGCCGGGCCATCCGCCATGGCCCGGCCTTGCGGGAGAGGTTTGGGCTAGAAGTTGTGCTGGAACTCCCGTCCGGCGGTCGTGAACTTGTACGTCGTCGACGAGTTGAACGTCTGGCCCGGATTCAGCACCACGGACGGCCACTGCGGGTCGCCCTGATGGTGCGGCGAGTCCGGGTAGTGCTGGGTCTCCAGCGTGAACCCGGCGCTCTGGCGGTAGCTGTGCCCACTGGTCCCGACCAGGTCGCCGACCAGGAAGTTCCCGGTGTAGAACTGGACGCCGGGCTCCGTGGTGTACGTCCACAGGACGACGCCGGATCCGGATCCTGGGCGACGGCGACGAGACGGTTGCCCGACCGCCATTGAGCACCCAGTTGTGGTCATAGCCGTGGGCCGTGGTCAGCTGGTCGCCCTGCGGCGCGCTGGCCTTGTTGATGTCGCGACCGATCGGCTTCATCGTCCGGAAGTCGAACGGCGTGCCGGCCACCGAGGCGAACCCGATCGGGATCAGGTTGGCGTCGGTCGGCTGGAACGTTCTCGAGTTGATCGCGAGCTTCTGGTTGTAGATGTCGCCGGACCCCTCGCCGGCCAGGTTGAAGTACGAGTGGTTGGTGAAGTTGACCACCGTCGGCGCGTCGGTGGTCGCCCGGTAGGTGATGCGCAAGCCGTTGTTCCGCGTGAGCGCGTAGGTCACGGTGTTCTGGACCGTCCCGGGGAACCCGTTCTTGCAGTTCGGATCGGTGTAGGTGAGGATCAGCGACACGCCGTTTGACGTGGTCGAGGTGGTCGCCGCCCACACCTGAGTGTTGTAGGAGTTCGGCCCTCCGTGAAGCAGGTTGGGACCGTTGTTCGGCATTGGAGTTGTCGGGCAGGGAGGTCCAGATCCCAACGGCCAGTTCTTGCCTAGCGTGAACTGCGCGCCGGCGATGCGGTTCGCGTAGCGGCCGATGATCGCGCCGAAGTATGTGTCACCCGAGCCGCCCGCAGGAGGGTTCTCGAAGTCTTTGATGTAGTCGTTGAGCGTCGAGAAGCCCAGCGCAACGTTCCTGCCGACGCCCTTGCGGTCCGGCACGACGATCGACTGGACGACACCCCCGTAGTCGCTGATCCTGACGATCATCCCGTTGCCGTTGCGCAGCGTGTACAGCTTGACCGGCTGGCCGTGCGCCGTGCCCCAGTTCTGGCTGGTGATGCTCAGATGACCGTGCGGCTTGTTGGCCTGGGGATTTTGGCCATGCTTGGCCGCGAGCGCAAGGCCGCCGGTCCCGAGTAGGACCGCGACCGTCGCGATCAAGACGCGCACGTAGGCGCGGGTGCGCAGCCTGTGTGACCTGCTGAACCCAATCTGCATGGATCCTCCCTTCGGTTGGACGCTTGCCCGGCCGGGAGTATGCAAGCGGTTTGCGTTGAGCGCGCTACTTATAGCAGAGAATGTGAGCGTTCACACGCTTGCGACGCGCAATGCACCCGGGGACGCGACCCGGGGCTGGTCGAGAAAGCGAACCATATGGGCGCTTTCTCGACACGGCCTAGGGTCTGAAACTAACCTGCTCCGCGAGCTCGCCGCCGGCCACCGTGAACTTGAACGTGGTCCGCGTGCGAAGCACCTCACCCGGCGACAGTACCACGGACGGCCAGCGAGGATCGTCGAGGTGGTTAGGCGAGTCGGGGAAGTGCTGGGTCTCGAGCGCGAACCCGTCACCCTGCCGGTAGGCGCGTCCGCCGGTCCCGATCAGGTCCCCGACCAGGAAGTTCGACGTGTAGAACTGAAGGCCGGGCTGGTCGGTGTAGGTCCACAGCGCGATTCCGCTTCCGGGATCGAACGCCACCGCCGCCAGACCGGTAGCCCGCGCCGGCCAGCACCCAGTTGTGGTCATAGCCGCGCGTCGTCGCCAGCTGCTCGCCCGCCGGTCCGCTGAGCGCCCGGATGTCACGGCCGATCGGCTTCATCGCACGGAAGTCGAACGGGGTTCCGTCCACCGGCCAGAACCCGGTAGGAATCTGGACCGAGTCGACCGGCTGGACGACGGCGGCGTTGATCGCCAGAAGCTGGTCGTAGACGTCGCCCGATCCCTCGCCGGCCAGGTTGAAGTACGTGTGGTTGGTCAGATTCACGACCGTCGGGGCATCCGCCACCGCCCGGAAATCGATCCGCAGGGAGTTATCCGGGCGTCACCGCGTACACGACCTCGTTGCGAACCGTGCCCGGAAACCCATTCGTGCCCGCCGGATCGACGTGGCGCAGACGCAACGCCCCCCGCGCCGTCCCCGGCCGCCGCCTCCCAGACCTGCGCGCTGTAGCCACGTGGCCCGCCGTGCATGGTCAGCACGTCGTCCGGACCGCTGTTGCCGACCAGGTCGAACCGCTGACCGTCCAGCGCAAATGAACGCCCCGCGATCCGGTTCGCGAACCGCCCGACGATCGCCCCGAAATACGTCGCGCCAGAGGCGCTGCCATCAGTCCCGGTGACGTTCCCGGCATATGCATCGACGGCCGAGAACCCGAGCGCGACGTTCCGCGGCTCCCCAAACCGATCCGGTACCAGTACGGACTGGACCGCGGCGCCGTACGTGGCCACGCGCACGGTCATCCCGCGGCCGTTCGAGAGCGTGTAGAGCTCGACGGGCTGACCGTCCGCCGCCCCCCACGGCTGGCTCGAGATCACACCTTCAGGAAGCGGCGCAGCGAAAGCCCGGAGCCGACGGCCGACACCAGCACGCCGGCGCCGAGCAGCACGGCGACCAGCAGCGTGAACGCGATCGTGCGCGGCGCGGCGATCAGCGTCCAGTTGCTGGCCAGCGGGTCGAGCAACGCGACCTTGGTCGCGCCGAGCAGAGAGATCGCGAGCAGCGCGCCCACCGCCCCGACGATCGTCCCCTCGATCACGAACGGCCAGCGGATGAACCAGTCGGTCGCGCCGACCAGCTTCATCACCTCGACCTCGCGCCGGCGGGCATAGAGCGACAGCCGGATGGTATTGGCGATCAGGAGGATCGACGCCAGGACCAATAGGACCGTCAGCACCGCGGCGGTGATCGTGACGAGGTTCGTCACCTGGAGGATCTTCTTGGTGTCGGTCTGCTTGTTGGAGACGGTTTGGATCGACGAGTCGATCGTCCCGGTGGAGCCCGTGGTCAGCGCGTTGTGGATCGCCAGCACGTTCGCCGGCTTGTCCGGTACCACATGGAAGGTGTCCGGCAGCGGGTTGGACCCGAGCAGCGCGTACGCCTGCGGGAACTGCGACGACTGCTGCTTATACGCGGCGGCCTTGGAGACGAACTGCACGGACTTAACGTGCGCCACCTGCCCCAGCTCACCCTGCACGCGGGCATCGTCGGCGGCGGTCGCGCTCGACTTCATGTAGACGTCAACCATCACGCGGCCGCGCACGCTGTTGGCGGCGCCGTTGGTGGCCTGGACGATCGGGATGAACACGCCCAACACGAGCATGGTGACCAGCACCGTGGCCAGCGCGGCGAAGCTCGGCGCCGCGCTGCGCCGCATCGAGCGGATCGCCTCGCGCAGGAAGAACCCGAGCCGCAACCTAGGACACTCCGGGCGGACGAGCGGAGGGCGCGCGCAGCCGGCGTGCGAATTCGCGCGTGGTCTCGTCGCGCGTGTAGAGCCCGGTGGCCTCATCGCGCACGATCCGGCCGTGCGCCAGTTCGAGCACGCGCCGGCGCATCTTGTCCACCATCGCCTGATCGTGCGAGGCGATGAGCACGGTGGTGCCGGTGCGGTTGATGCGGTAGAGCAGGCGCATGATGTCGACGCTGGTCTCCGGATCGAGGTTCCCGGTCGGCTCGTCGGCCAGCAGCAGCGGCGGGTGGTTGACGAACGCGCGGGCGATCGAGACACGCTGCTGCTCGCCGCCCGACAGCTGGTCGGGATAGTTGTGCAGCTTGGTCGACAGGCCGGTCAGTCGCAGGATGTCCGGCACCTTGTCGCGGATCTCCCGCCGGGAGCCGCCGGTGACCTGGAGCGCGTAGGCGACGTTGTCGTGCACGGTCCGCCCGGGCAGCAGCTTGAAGTCCTGGAAGACAACCCCGATGTTGCGGCGGTAGAAGGCAATCCGCTTGCGCTTGATGTCGCCGAGGTCGTGGCCTGCCACCCGGATCCTCCCGGCGCTGGGCTCGAGCTCCTTGATCAGCAGGCGCATCACGGTTGACTTGCCCGACCCGGTGGCGCCTACGAGGAACACGAAATCGCCGCGTTCGATCGAGAAGGTGACCTGATCGAGGCCGACGTCGCCGCTCGGATAGCGCTTGGAGACGTCCCGGAATTCGATCACGTTCGGACTGCGCGCCGGCCGCGCCTCGCGCGCCGCCGTCACGGCCGCGGCGGTGTTCCGCCGGTGGAGACTGCGTGATTGAGATTTGATGCTCGCCATGAGGTTGAGGCAGCCTAGCGAGCCCCGTCCCGGAAAGTACGTCCCCTCCCTCCCCCTGCAAGGCGATTTGCAACGCTCGCTACCTTAAGCTCACATGCCTCAGATCCAGCACAGATTGCTGTCGAACGGCCTCCCGCTGTACCGGATCTCGGTCGAGGGCGCTCGTTCCACCACGATCCTCGTCGCCTTCGACGCCGGCGCGCGGACCGAGCGCCCGGACGAGAACGGGATGGCCCACTTCCTCGAGCACCTGGTGTTCAAGGGCGGCGAGAAATATCCCGACGTACCGGGACGTCAACGAGGCAGCGGAGCGGATCGGCGCGGTCCTGAACGCCTACACGAGCCACGATCTGGTCGCGTTCCACATCACCGTGCGCTCGAACAAGGCCCTGGAAGCGGCCGATCTGCTGACCGACTTCGTGGGCCGCTCCAGGATCGACGGCGACGAGCTCAACCGCGAGCGCGGCGTGGTCGTACAGGAGATCGCGCGGGCCAACGATCAGCCGGCGGTGATGGCCGAGCACCTGATCGACGAGGCGGCCTTTGGCAATCACCCGCTCGGCCGTCCCGTGCTGGGACCCGCCGAGCACATCCGCGACACGTTCACGCGTGAGGGCATCGTCGCGTTCCGCGACCGGCGCTGGGCGCCGGAGCGCGGCGGCGCGTTCCTGGTCGGCAACCTCGAGGGGCTGCCCCAGAATGGGGCGGTTGAGGAGCTGTTCACCCGCTTTCCGGAGCGAGCGAAACCCGACCCGTACGAGCCGGCGCCACCCGCCCACCCGCGAACCCTGGTGCGCGAACGCGACTCCAACCAGTCCCACCTGCGGATGTCCTACCGGCCCGAGGTCGAGATCAAGGACGCCAGGCAGCGCGCCGCCCTCGCCATCTATTCGACGCTGCTCGGCGGCTCGATGGGCTCGCGCCTGTTCGACGAGATCCGCGAGCAGCGCGGCCTCGCCTACTCGGTGCATTCGATCGCCCACGCCTACGCCGACGTGCCGGTGCTCCAGCTCTCGGCGGGCCTCGAGTCCGGCAAGTGCGTCGAGGCGTATCGGCGGATGCGCGACATCGTCACCGAACTGCGCGATGACGGTCCCACCGAGGCGCGAGGTCGAGCGGGCCCGTGCCTACGCCGCGGGCGCCCGGGCGATCGCATTCGAGAACACCGGGGCGGTGGCTCGCCACGCGGCGCAGCAGACGATCGTCTACGGCGAGGACGTCGATCCGGACCGGGTGATCGAATTGCTGGACAGGGTCAGCTTCGACGACGTCAGGGAGGTGGCCGCCGGCGTGGCCGACCGGCTGTCGGTGGCCTGTGTGGGCCCGCACACGGTGGAGGAACTCGAGTCCGCCTGAGAGCCTGGACACTGGGGGGCATGACCGCGCTGGCGCTGGCCGGATGCGGCGGAGGGGGCCACGGCGCCAAGGCGAGCGCGGACGCGTCGGTCGGCTCGCCGATCGCCGCCAAGACCGTCACGACGCCGCACGGCGCGCCCACGGTGCCCCGCCCGCCGGCGGTGCCGCCACCTCTCGCCCGCGTGCGCACCCAGCTCACCAAGGCGTTCGACAAGGCCGGCCCGGACTCCGGGGCGCTCGTCTACGACCTGACCGCCAAGCAGACGCTGTTCGCCCTGCGCCCGAATCATGGCCGTCCGCCGGCCTCGGTCGAGAAGCTCTACACCACGGTCGCGCTGCCTGAGCGAGCTGGGACCGGACGCGCGGCTGAGCACCACGGTGCTGGGCGACGGACATCTGGGGCCGCTCGGGGTATGGCACGGGGACCTCTACCTGCGCGGCGGCGGCGATCCGACGCTCGGCGACGGGGCGTTCAACCGCGACTGGGAGGAGGGCTACGGCCCCACCGCAAACGATCTGGTGGCCCAGCTGCAACAGGCCGGAATCCGCCGCGTGACCGGCCGGGTGGTGGGCGACGGGACGCTGTTCGACTCCCTCCGCGGCGGCCCGGCCACCGCCTACGGAGCCGACATCCCCGATTTCGGGGGCCAGCTGGCCGGGCTCACGTACGACCACGGCTCCACGACCAAAGGCCTCAGCCCGCCGGCCTTCGCCGCCAAGGAGCTCGTGCTGACCATGCACGGCGCTCACATCCGGGCCAGGGCGGCCAGGCGCACCGGCCCGGCCCCGGCCGGCGCCCAGCAACTCGCCGAGGTGCGGTCCCCGCCGCTCTCCGTCCTGCTCAGGCTGATGGATGTTCCCTCGGATGACCTCTTTGCCGAGATGCTGACCAAGCAACTCGGCGTGCAGTTCGGCACCGGCGGGAGCATCCAGGCCGGCGCGAAGGTGATCTCCGAAATGATCTCCTCGTTCGGCCTTCGCCCGTCGATCGTCGACGGCTCGGGTCTCTCGCGGTCTGATCGCTCGTCACCCAGCCAGGTCGTCGCCCTGCTGCGGATGATGTGGAACACCCCGATGGGCCACGTTCTGCAGGCCTCCCTGCCGGTCGTGGGGGTCAACGGCACGGTTCGGCGGATCGCTGTCCACACCGTGGCCCAGGGCCGCTGCATGGCCAAGACGGGAACGCTCAACTTCGTGACGAACCTGGCCGGGTACTGCACGGCGCGCAACCATCACACGCTCGCGTTCGCCCTGATGATCGACGGCCCGGCTAACTGGAGCGCGATCGAGCTGTTCGATCAGATGGTGCCGGCGATCGCTCGGTATTGAACCCGGACGCCGGCCCGGGGACAATCGTGATCGACGTGGAGGTGACCACCGCTGTCAACCGGCGCGAGCTCCAGCGCTACCTGGCCCGCGTAGGCGACCGCTGGCTGATCGACGCCGCGCTTCTCGGCGGCGCGCGGGTGGCCGACGAGCACGGCGCGCCACCGCAGCGCGAGCGCGGCCCAGAGTTCATCGTGATCCTCGTCTCCTCGGCGTTCGACGGGATGCCGTGGCTCGAGCGTGTCTACCATGCCGGCTCGCTGTGGGACGGCCTGGAGATGGGGGCGCCGGCCGATGTGCACTGCTACACGCCGGCCGAGTTCGAGCGCAAGCGCGTGACCCTCCCGAAGGTCACGCGCACCGTTGAGCAGGGAATCGATCTGATGGCCGAGGCGCCGGCTTAGCGGCCGACTCTCAGCCTGGGGTCGAGCGCGTCGTACTTCTCGTCGGGCTCGGCGCCCACCGCGTCGAGCACCGTGCTGAAGAAGCAGCGCGCCGCCGCCGCCAGCACCACGTCGAGGATGTCCTGATCGGACAGCCCCAACGAGCGCAGGCGATCGGTGTCCGCCATCTCGACCGACGTGGCATCGGTGGCGACCTTGGCGGCCAGGTCCATCACCGCGACGTCCACTTCGTCCAGCCCCGCGCTCCGATGATCCGCCACCGCCGCGCGCACCGCATCCGGCTCCAGGAACCCGCGATCGATGAGCACCGAGCCGTGGGCGAGCGTGCAGTAGCTGGAGCGCAGGCGAGTCGCCGCCGCCAGCGTGGCCAGTTCGTAGCGGCGCAGGTCCATTCCCGCCTTGACCGCGCCGTTCAGCTGCTTCCAGGCGAAGTAGACCTCGGGTCTCAGCGAGAACGCGCGCACGAGGTTGGGCAGGAACCCGAACGCCTCCTCCTCGGCCGCGTACAACTCGGCGGTGGCGCCGGTGGCTGCGTCTTCGTCAACTGTCTCGATGAACGTCATTCCCGGTCCCCTTTTGCTCAGTTGATCGCGACCATCCGCTCGATCGGCCGCAGGGCGCGGTCGGCCACGTCGGCCGGCACCTTGACCTCGTGGACGCCGTCGCGTAGGGCGTCGCGCAGCTTGGGCAGCGTGATCATCTTCATGAAGCGGCAGTGCGCGGCCTCGTTGGCGGCGATGAACTCGGTGTCGGGCGCGGCCTGGCGCAGCGGATGGAGCATCCCGGTCTCTGTGGCGACGATCGCGGTGCGGGCGGGTGGGCCGTCAATCCCGCGCGCATATCCGAGCATCCCGCCGGTCGAGAGCATGTGCACGCCGTCGCCTGAGACGTCGCCCGCCGCGACATACTCCATTACGCTGGTCGAGCAGCCGCACTCCGGGTGGATCAGGAAATCCGCGCCGGGATGGGCCGCGCGCACGGCCGCGATGTCATCGGGGCGGATGCCGGCGTGCACGTGACATTCGCCGTCCCACACGTGCATGGGCCGGCCGATCGACCTCTCGACGTAGGCGCCCAGGAACATGTCGGGCCCGAACAGGATCTCGGCGTCGTCGCCGTGCTCGGCGTAGATGTGCTCGACGACCTTGACCGCGTTGGCCGAGGTGCAGCAGTAGTCGGTCAGCGCCTTGACCTCGGCCGTGGTGTTCACGTACATCACGACGATCGCATCCGGATGGCGCAATCGCCAATCACGCAGCTGATCCGCGGTGATCGAGTCGGCCAGCGAGCAGCCGGCGTCGAGATCGGGGATCAGCACGCGCTTGCCGGGGCAGAGGATCGAGGCGGTCTCGGCCATGAAGTGCACGCCGCAGAACACGATCGTCTCGGCCTCGGCCTTGGCCGCCTGCTGGGACAGCCCCAGCGAGTCGCCGACGTAGTCGGCCACGTCCTGTATCTCGGGCAGCTGATAGTTGTGGGCGAGGATCACCGCGCCGCGCTCAGCGGCCAGCGCACGCACCTCGTCCTGGAGGGCAGGGATGTTCTCGAGTAGCAGCGGTGCGTCGGTCGCACCGAGCATCGGCAGGTTCATGGGATCCGTTCGAGGAGGAGTGACAGGTCTAGCGCCGGAGCGCTGTGCGTGAGCGCCCCCACGGAGATGAAGTTTACCCCCGTGCTCCCGATGTCCCGCAGCGTGTCCAGCGTCACGCCGCCGCTGGCCTCGAGCTCGGCCCGGCCGGCCACGCGGCGCACCGCCTCGCGCATCATCGCGGCCGGCATGTTGTCGAGGAGGATCCGCGGGGCCCCGGCCGCGAGCGCCTCGTCGACCTCGGCCATGGTGCGGCACTCGACCTCGAGCGGCAGACCCGGCGCATGGGCGCGAGCCTGGCGGACCGCCTCCCCCACCCCGCCCGCCATCGCCGCATGGTTCTCCTTTATCAGGATCGCGTCGAACAGCCCGAACCTGTGGTTGGTCGCGCCGCCCGCCGCCACCGCCGCTTTCTCGAGCGCACGCAGTCCCGGGGTGGTCTTGCGGGTGTCGAGGATCACCGCGCCGGTCCCGGAGACCGCCTGTACACAGCGGGCGGCCATCGTGGCCACGCCGGAGAGTCGCTGCAGGAAGTTCAGCGCGGTGCGCTCGGCGGTGAGGATGGCGCGGGCCGAGCCCTCGAGCGCGAGAACCGGGCCTCCGCCGTCTCGCCATTTCCCCTCATCAACCAGCCGCTCCACCGCAATATCTGGGTCCAGCGCGCGGAAAGTCTCCTCCGCCACGTCGACCCCGAACACTACACCTGCCGCTTTTTGGGTGATCAGGGCCCGAGCCCTCGCCTGCTCGGGCACGGTGGCGGCCGTGGTGACGTCTCCTTGGCCGACGTCCTCGGCGAGCGCGCACGCCACGACCTCGCTGATCGTCACCTCGGACACTAGGACTCGATCAGCACCCGCACGGTTCGGAAGCCCGGGTCGGAAGCGCCGTGCAGCCTGGCCCCCTCGGAAGTCAGCTCGCGCAGGTAGGACACCACCTCGTCGGTGATCCGCTCGCCGGGCAACAGCGACGGCACGCCCGGCGGATAGCCGGCGATCGACTCGCAGGAGATCCGCCCGACCGCCTCGGTCACCGGCACGACCTCGCCTCTCCCCAGGAAGGCGTCGCGCGGTGAGACGACCGTCTCATGCTGGAGCGCCGAGGGCGGACGGGTGATCGCATGGCGCATGCGGGGCGCGCGGATCTGCCGCACTGTCTCCGCGAAGTCGTGGGCCAGGCGTTCGAGCGCCTCGACCGGCTGGCCGATACCGAGCACTAGCACCAGCGACGCGTGGGTGGCCAACTCGACGTAAATGTCGTACGAGTTGCGCAGCGCCGCGGCCACCTCGTAGCCGGTCCGGCCGGTCCTGCGCACGTCGATCACGATCCGCAGCGGATCCCAGCCGGCGATCCCGGGTCGGCCGACGAACGCCTCGTCGAGTACGGCGCACCCCGGCACAGCGTCGATCGCCTCGCGTGCCCGCTCGGCGGCCTGGAGCGTGCGGTCCAGCAGCGCCTCGCCGTGGACGGCCAGTTGGCGCCGGGCGGCGTCGAGCGAAGCCATGAGCAGCGCGCTGGGGCTGGTCGAGCGGATCAGCCGGACCCCCCGGGCCAGCGCCTCGGGATCGACGCGACCACTGCGACCGACCAGCAACATCGCCGACTGGGTCAGGCTGCCCACGATCTTGTGGGTCGAGGCGATCATCGCGTCGGCGCCGAGAGCCATCGGAGAGCGCGGCAGGCGGGCGTGGAAGCCGAAGTGCGACCCCCAGGCACAGTCGACGATGAGCGCCGCGCCGGCCGCGTGGGCGACCTCGGCACAGCCCTCGACGTCGGCGGCCATCCCGTAGTAGGTGGGCGAGACGATGAACGCCACGGGGGCCTCGGGGGAGCGCTCGAACGCCTGCGCCAGCGCCTCCGGCGTGACACCGTGGGCCATGCCCAGCTCCACGTCGTATTCCGGCGCCACGAAGCGGGCGGTGCCGCCGCTCAGCACCAACCCGTCGATCAGGCTGGCGTGAGAGTTGCGCTGGAGGATGACGCGAACACCCGGCGGGGCCAGGGCCAGACACAGCGCGTGGTTGCCCTGGGTGGCGCCGTTGGTGAGAAACCAGGCGCGTGCGGCGTCGTAGGCATCGGCGGCGAGTTGCTCGGCGCGCTCGTACGGCGTGGGCGGCGGCCCGACGTCGATCCCCTCGATGTCCTGGGGCACGTCGAGCAAAAGCGCGCGGTCGCCCAGTGCGCTGCGCAGCCCCGGGTCGGCGCCCTCGCCGCCCTTGTGGCCGGGCACGTGGAAGCGCAGCGACCCGCGGAAGCCGTAGGCGGTGATCGCCTCCAGGTACGGCGCGGTCGGTTGGGCGGCGGGTTCGCGCAGCACGTTATGGCCTTCGCCCCGGAGTTCCGCGCCAGCGGAACGCCCAAGCGAATCCGCGCCAGCGGAACGCCCAAGCGAATCCGCGCCAGCGGAACGCCCAAGCGAATCCGCGCCAGCGGATTCGCCAAGGGAATCGGCGCCAGCCGATTCCCCAGTCACTTGGCCGCTTTCAGCAGGTACGAGCGCGCGAACCCGTCGAGGTCGCCGTCGAGCACCCGGGCAGTGTCGCCCATCTCGTAGTCGGTCCGGTGGTCCTTGACCATCGAGTACGGGTGCAGGACGTAGGAGCGGATCTGCGAGCCGAAGTTGACGTCCTGGGCCTCGCCCCGCTCGCGGGCGATCTCCTCGCGCCGCTTGCGCTCCTCGAGCTCGAGCAGCTTGGAGCGGAGCATGGTCATCGCCTCGGCCTTGTTGGAGGACTGCGATCGCTCGTTCTGGCACTGGACGACGATCCCGGTCGGCTTGTGGGTGATGCGTACCGCCGAGTCGGTCTTGTTCACGTGCTGGCCGCCGGCTCCGCTGGCCCGGTAGGTGTCGATCTGGAGATCGTCGTCGTCGATCTCGACCTCGTCGATGTCCGCCACGACCGGTGAGACCTCCAGGCCGGCGAAGCTGGTCTGGCGGCGATGGGCGGCATCGAACGGCGACAGGCGCACCAGCCGGTGCACGCCCTTCTCGCTCGCGTACAGGCCGTAGGCGTTCTCGCCCTTGACCAGGAAGGTGGCGGACTTGATCCCCGCCTCCTCCCCCGGCGAGGCCTCGAGCAGATCCACCGCGAACCCACGCTTCTCAGCCCAGCGCATCTCCATGCGCAGCACCATCTCGGCCCAGTCCTGGGCGTCGGTGCCGCCCGCGCCGGCGTTGATCGTGACCAGCGCGTCGCCCGAGTCGTAGCGGCCCGAGAACAGTCGCTGCTCCTCGAGCTGCTCCAGGCGCTGCTGCACGCTGAGGATCTGCTCCTCGAGCTCGGTGGCGATGTCGGGATCCTCCTCGGCCAGCTCGGCCAGCGGCTCGAGGTCCTCGACGTCGCGCTCGAGCTCGCGGTAGGTGGCCAGGCGACGGCTCGCGCGGGCATGCTCGGCACTGACCTGAGCCGCCCGCTCCTGGTCCTCCCAGAAGCCGGGGGCGCCCATCTCTCCTTCGAGCGCCTGGATGCGCTCGCTCAGCGCAGCGGGGTCAAAGATAGTCCGCAAGCAGCTTGAGCTGCTCGCGAATCGCCGCGAGGCGCTGGGAAAGGGGCTCGGAGGGTGCGGTCGCCATCTAATGGCAAGGTAGCAGCGAAGGTTGCAGCGGGTACATTGCCATCCCATGGCAAGCCTCAACGATCAACCTGTACGCGAGCTGCTCGAGCAGCCCAACTGCGCCGTGATCTCGACGTTCAACCGTGACGGATCGGTCCACGCCACAGTGGTGTGGATCAACACCGAGAGCGGCGCCGTCGCCGTCAACAGTGCCAAGGGCAGGAAGTGGCCCGCCAACCTCGAGCGCGACCCGCGCATCACGCTCGTCGTGTACGAGCAGAACAACCCGTACAACTACGTCGAGATCCGGGGGCAGGCGAACGCGACCTCCGAAGGCGCCGACGATCACATCAACGCGCTGACCAAGAAGTACATAGGCCAGGACGAGTACCCGTTCCGTCAGCCGGGCGAGGAGCGGGTCAAGTTCGTCATCCAGCCGGAGCACGTCCGGCATCAGCAGCAGGGCTGAGGCCGTTCAGCGTCCGCGCCGCCGCGCGTCCCGGGCGGCGCGGTCGCGGGCGTCGCTGCGCACCTCACGGCGGAACTGCTCCTTGCGCTGGCGCGCCTCGAGCTCGCGCTCGACCCGCTCGAGCTCGGGGGCGGGGCCGTACAGTCGCCAGCCGTTGCGCAGCAGCGGGATCAGCACGGCGAGCACGACGAAGATCGGCCAGAAGAAGCCGCTCGCACCCGATGCCACCCAGATCGCCGTGCAGATCGCGATCGTGCCGACTCCGCCCCCGGCCTCCTGGAGCATCCGCCGCTGGAGCTCGCCGCGCCGGACTCTCAGCTCCGCCTTCCGCTGCGCGGGGCTGGCCGGCAGCCTCGGCAGGTCGGCCAGCAGCGCGTCGAGGTCGCCCTGGGTCCGAGCCGCGTAGGCAGCCTGGACGCGGTCGCTCAACTCGTCGTCGGTCAGCCGCCCGGCGGCGAAGTGCTCACGAATCTCCTGGGCGGCCCGCTCGCGCTGCTCGTCGGAGGCCCGGAGATCGTCGGCCATGGCGGGAATGTACCGCCCGCGCGCCGCAGTCCGGGCGACCCCGACTATCTCGCCACTCACGGTCCTCCCGCGCTCGAATGCGCGAGAAGTCGCCGATAGCCCGCCTTTCGGCACTTTCACGAGCGGCGGGGCGGCGAGTGGCGCGTTAGTCGCGGTGGGGGACCGGCGTCACGCGCCGTGGCACTTCTTGTACTTCTTTCCCGACCCGCACCAGCACGGATCGTTGCGCCCGATCTGCTCGCCCGGGTCGACCCGACGCTGCTCAACCTGCACCGGCGCCTCCTCCTCCGGGAAGCCGCCCTCATCGACCGGGACCGCGCCACCGGCCGCCGCGGCGATGGCCATGGCGCCCTGCGGCGCGCCGCCACCTGAGTACGTGACCCGGCCCGCGCCACCGGTGGCCGAGCTGGAGGCACCGCTGGCCCGTCGCTGCGGTGGGGGCTGGGGCGGGCCCTCGACCGTGACCTGCACGTGGAAGATCAGGCGGGCGAAGTCGTCCCAGATGCTGTTCATCAAATCCCGGAACAGGTCGAACGCCTCGTTCTTGTAGGCGACCAGGGGCTCGATCTGGGCGAAGCCGCGCAGGTGGATGCCCTCGCGCAGGTAGTCCATGTCGTACAGGTGCTCGCGCCAGCGCTGGTCGATGATCTGAAGCAGCAGGAAGCGCTCGATGTCGCGCATCAACTCGGGCCCGAACTCCTCCTCGCGCCCGTTGTACGCCACGCCAGCCAGCTCCTCGAACACCGCCTTGAGCTCCTCGCGGTCGGCGCGCGCCGCGTCGACGTCGGGGAAGTCGGCGTCCATCGGGAACATCTCCGCCATCCGCCGCAGCAGCCCCTCGATGTCCCACTCCTCGACGAAGTCGCCGGCGGTGTACTCCTCGACGAGGCGGTCGATCAGGCTGGCGATCTCGCCGCGGGCAGCGTCGCTCATATCCCGGCCCTCGAGGATCTCGTCCCGGTAGGTGTAGATCACCTCGCGCTGCTGGTTGAGCACGTCGTCGTATTCGAGCGTGTGCTTGCGCTGGAGGAAGTGCTGCTCCTCGACCTTACGCTGGGCCTTCTCGATCTGCTTGGAGAGCATGCCGTGCTCGATCGGCTCCTCGTTGCCCTCCTCGTCGACGCTGCCCAGGCGGTCGAGGATCTTGTAGATCCGCTCTCCGGCGAACAGCCGCACCAGGTCGTCCTGCGCCGACAGGAAGAAGCGCGACTCGCCGGGGTCGCCCTGGCGGCCGGAGCGCCCCCGCAACTGGTTGTCGATCCGGCGCGACTCGTGGCGCTCGGTGCCGAGGATGAACAGGCCGCCGGCGTCGAGCACCTGCTCGCGCGACGCGTCCACCTGCTCCTGAATCGAGGGCAGCACCTTGGCGAAGTGCTCGTCGAAGTCGGGCATCCCGGACGCCAGCCCGAGCTTGGCCATCTCGAGCCCGGCCAGGTGCTCGGCGTTCCCGCCCAGCTTGATATCGACGCCGCGTCCGGCCATGTTGGTGGCGATGGTCACGGCACCGGGCGCGCCGGCCTCAGCGATGATCTCGCCCTCGCGCTCGGCGTGCTCGGGCTTGGCATTCAGCACGGTGTGCCTGATCCCGCGGCGCTTCAACCCCTCGGACAGCAACTCGGAGACCTCGACCGAGATCGTGCCCACGAGCACGGGCTGGCCGGCCTCGTGTCGCGCAGCGATCTCCCGGACCACCGCGCTCCACTTGCCGTCCTTGGTCTTGTAGACCTGATCGTTGCGGTCGGCCCGCACCATCGGACGGTTGGTGGGGATCTCGACCACCGGCAGGTGATAGATCTTCATGAACTCGGTGGCCTCGGTCAGGGCCGTGCCGGTCATGCCCGCCAGCTTGTCGTACATGCGGAAGTAGTTCTGCAGCGTGACGGTGGCGAGCGTCTGGTTCTCCTCCTGGACGCGCACGCCCTCCTTGGCCTCGACCGCCTGGTGCAGGCCCTCCGACCAGCGCCGGCCCTCGAGGATGCGGCCGGTGAACTCGTCGATGATCTTGACCTCGCCGTCGATCACGGCGTAGTCGACGTCGCGCTTGTACAGCGACTCCGCTTTCAGAGACTGGATCAGGTGGTTGACCAGGTGCCCGTTCTCGGCCCGGTACAGATGGTCGATGCCCAGGAAGCGCTCGGCCTTGGCCACGCCTTGCTCGGTCACCGAGATCGTCTTGTGCTTCTCCTCGAACTCGTAGTCGAAGTCCGCCACGAACTCCTTCTTCGTGCGCGGATCCATCCCTTCGGGGGTCTTGCCCGACTCCATCCGGGGTGCCAGCCGCGCGAACTGCTTGTACAGGTCGGCCGCCTGCTCCGGGGCGCCCGAGATGATCAGCGGCGTCCGCGCCTCGTCGATCAGGATGTTGTCGACCTCGTCGACGATCGCGAACGTGTGGTACTGGGACTTGCCCTCCTCGGGCTTGGGCCGGCCGCCGTGCTGGACCTTCTCCTCCAGCGTCGTGGCCATGTTGTCGCGCAGGTAATCGAAGCCAAACTCGGAGTTCGTGCCGTAGGTGACATCCGCGGCGTAGGCGGCCCGCTTGTCCTCGTAGGGCTGCATGTTCTGCAGGATCCCGACCTCCACGCCGAGCGCGTCGTAGATCGGCTTCATCCACAACGCGTCGCGGCGGGCGAGGTAGTCGTTGACCGTGACCACGTGCACGCCCCGCCCGCCCAGCGAGTTCAGCACCACCGCGAGCGTCGCGGTCAGCGTCTTACCCTCGCCAGTCCTCATCTCGGCGATGGCGCCGTCGTGGAGCACCATCCCGCCGATCAGCTGGACGTCGAAATGACGCATGCCCATCGTGCGCCGGCCCGCCTCGCGCACGAGCGCGAAGCACTCGTACAGCAGGTCGTCCAGACTCTCGCCACCCCGGGCGCGCTCGCGCAGCTCGTCTGCGGATTCGCGCAGCTCTCCGTCGGTGTGATGCTCCAGCTCGGCCTCGTAGGCGTTGATCCGTCCGACCCGCTGCTCGTAGGTCTTGAACTTCTTGGCCTCGCCCAGCCGAAGTGCGCGGTCGAGGATGGACATGCGGCTAGCGTAGCAGTGGCGTTCAGGCCCCCTAGGCGGCCGAAGTCACCCCGCCGTCGGCCGTTTCCTCCTCGGCTTCAGGCGCTCCGGCCACGGCATTCTGGGCCGCGGCGGCACGGGACTCGCGTCGCTTACGGCGCTTGTCGCGGTGACGCTTGACCTGGACGTGCAGCTCGTCGGCGCAAAGGTTGATCGAGTGCACGATGTCGGGCGAGGCATCCCGAGCCCGCAGCGTGACCCCCTTGAGGTGGAGCGTCGCCTCGGCCACCTGGTTGTCGGCGATCGCAGGATTGCGCTCCTCGAAGACCTCCACCTCGAGTTCGGCGAGCTCCGACACCTGCCGCTCGACCTTGCGAAAGCGCTTTGCCACGTGCTCGCGCAGGTCCTCCGAGACGGGCAGGTTTCGGCCCTTGACCTCGATGCGCATCGACCTACCTCCTTGCTGGGAAGGATGGATGTGCGTGAACGGATTAGCCTAGCCCTCGACCGGGCGTTTGTCGATCCGTCATCCGGCCGGTACCGAGGAGGTGGATAATGCCTCCTCGTGTCTCCCGAGACCTCGTGGTCGTTCGAGCCGGTCGTGCTGCTCGGTGTGGCCCTGCTGGTCGGGCTGTACGCCGTGGGCTGGCGGCGAGCGCACCGGCCCGGCGTCCGGCGCGCGCCCAGCGTCTGGCGGCTGCTGCTCTTCGCCGGCGGGATCTCGACGATCCTCGTCGCGCTGGTCTCCCCGCTCGACTCTCTGGGCGATCAGCTGATGGTCATGCACATGGTGCAGCACATGCTGCTGATCGACATCGCGCCCATCCTCCTGATCCTCGGCCTGACCAAGGTCCTGCTGCGCCCGGTCACCCGCCGCGTGCAGGCGATCGAGCGGCGCGCCGGCTTCTTCGGGCATCCGGTGTTCGCGGTGATCTTCTACGCGGCGGTGCTATGGCTGTGGCATGTGCCGGCGCTCTACGACAAGGCCCAGGGCAACGACTGGGTTCACGCCTTCGAGCACTTTTGCTTCTTCGCCGCGGGGTGCCTCTACTGGTGGCACGTCCTCTCGCCGATCCGCAGCCGCATGCGCCTGGCCGGGCTCGGACCGGTCGCCTACATGACGGGCGGGAAGCTGCTGGTCGGGATCCTCGGCATCGCGCTGGCCTTCGCGCCGCACGTCATCTATCCGTTCTACGCCCACCAGCCGCACTACTGGGGGCTCACCCCGCTCGAGGACCAGATGATGGCCGGCCTCGTGATGGCACTCGAACAGTCGATCGTGATGGGCATCGCGCTCGTGATCCTGTTCGTCCAGATGCTGAACGAGTCCGAGCGCACCGCGCAGCGCGCGGAACGGTTCGAAGTCGCGTAGGGGTTTTGGGGCCGCCTTCGGCGGCGTCCCTGGGGCCGTGCGGCCGGGCATCCTTGCCCGGCCGGCCGCGCGAGTCAACCTAGCTGCACTTCTGCGTGCCCGAGACGGTCTGCGACTCGGACGCGCCGCCGGCTCCGTTCTCGGCCGTGAACGTCACGCTGTAGGGGCGCTTGCCCTTCTTGCAGGCCACCGAGGCGTAGTAGTTGACGGTCTTGCCCTTGACCTTCTTGGTCAGCTTCTTCCAGGCCAGCGTCTCATCGGTGAGCGAGCCCTCGGTCCCGCTCAGCGGGAAGGACACCGACGCCGGGATCGGGGTGTCCTGCACGAGGTTCTTGCCGACGACCTTGGCCGTGCCGACGAACGGCCCGACGAAGCCGGTGGGGACGGCGCCGTTCGCGCACAGGTGGTCGGGTGCCTGGTCGACGAAGAAGAACACGATCTTGCCCTGGCCGCCGTTCCAGGCGTGCAGCAGCGGGTCGCAGGGCGCCTGGTTCGGATTGGTCGCGCTCTGGTCGTTGTCCGGTCCCAGGATCGCCTTGATGAAGCCGGTGGCGACGAGCGCGCCCTTCGGGCAACCGGTGTCGCTCTTGGCGGCCGCGATCTTGGCCTGGCTACAGGTCGGGAAGTCCTTCCCGTTCGGCTTGAGGCCGTAGATCACCGTCTTGATGTCGGTCAGCGGCGCGGTGCGATTGCCGTTGATGCCACCCGCGTGGTAGACCTGGGTGAAGGCCAACGCCGCCGGGGCCTTGCCCTTGCCCGCCTTGTTGGGCGAGAACTTCAGCGTTGCGGTGTAGCTGTTTAGACCGCCGGTGGCGGCATACGCCGTCACTGCGGCGACGAGCACGGCGAGCGCCGTGGCGATTACGACGATTCGTCGCAATGGACTCCTCCTTTTGGGTTGTTCCAAGCAGAGCCGGCCATGCTCATGGGAGTGGTTGTAGTTGGGGGAACGACTGTAGTTGTCCAGTCGTCTGCTCGCCGAGCGGCGGCTGCGCCTGGCACGTCGGCCCGCTGGGATCGGCCGTGTAGAAGACGGAGCTCAGCACCGCAGCGAGCGAGGCCGGAATAGTAGGGCCGATCGTCGGCTGAGGATTGCTCGTGCACAGATAGCTACCGAACACGGGCAGGCCCGACACGAGGCTCGCGTAGCCGCCCGGGGTGAGGTACGGATTGCTGCGATTGCTCGAGATCCGGGTCGAGTAGTCGGTCAGGGTCTCCGGGTTGACCGGGCTGGCCACGCGCACGTAATGCGCCAGTCCGTGACCGCTGGCCTTCGGCAGCGTGGCCTGCGTCGCCGCGGTGCCGTTGGCGAAGAAGGCCGCGACCTCGCGCCGGTACGTGTTGATGTAGTCGAGCACCGGAACCACGCCGCCGAGGTACGGCTTGGCCCGCGCGAGCACAGGCACGCTGTCCTCGAGGAACTGCTCGAGCGCGGGGACGCCGGCCACCGACGCGCGCGTCAGCGGCCCTTCGTTCACCAGCAGGCTTTTGAGTTGCGGGGCCAGGACCGCCAGCGCCTTGAGCGTCGGGGTGAGCTGCACCGCGGCGGGGCGCAGTTCGTCGATGAGCGGCTTGGTGGTCACTGCAAAGCGTTTAACCCGGTCGATGGTGATTCGCTGCGCGACCAGGAAATCAGGGAAGGCCCTGATCGTGGCGGCCAGCGCATTGGCCTGGGCGTCGGTGGCCGAGAACGCGGCGTTGGAATTGTTGACCAGCTGCCGGAGCGCGGCCGGCGAGGACGCGATCGAAGAGAACACCTGGCCTCCGTCGCGCAGCAGCGTGCTGGTCGCGGCGCTGTCGCGATTCAGCACGGCAAGGACCGAGTCGACGTTGGTGGCGAATGGATACAGCTCGGCCAGGGCGGCGTTCAGATCCTGTCCGCGCCCGGTCAGCGCGATCCCCTGCTGCTGCATCCAGGTCTGGAAGGCCTGCCGGGTGACCGGATCGAAAGTGGAGAGAATCTGGTCGAGCTGCACCGTCGGCGCCACCTGACCCCGCGGCAGCGCCGCCCCATCGGCCAGCTTGCGACCGTTGTGCGAGCCGGGCGAAAGCTCGACGTAGGTCTCCCCGAGCAACGTCTTCTGGCGCAGGATCGCGCGCGTGTCGGCCGGGCGGGGAGCGAACTCGGGGTCGATCTCGATGACCGCCCGCGTCCGCCCGGTGCGACGATCGAGCCCGACGCTCAGCACCTTGCCGACGTTGACGCCGGAGATCCGCACGTCGGCCTGGCTGCCCAGGTTCACCGCCTGGTCGAACTCGGCGGTGAGCTCGTATCCCTTGGGGCTGAGCGAGGTCGAGCCGCCGAACGAGATCCACAGGAACAGCAGCAGCCCGATGCACGATGCGGCGAACGCGACCATCGTGAGGATGCGGGCGGTACTCGGCGCCTGCTTGTTCATCCGCTCACCCCCGTGGCGGCGACCGGCCGCGCGCTGAGCGCCCCCAGGGCCGGGGGGCAGAACGGCGATTTGATCTGCCGGAAGTCGGGCGCGTTCAGCAGGTCGAGCAGCGGCCCAACCGACGGGCTGCCCGCCTGGATGGTCGTCTCGAGCAGGTTGAGCGCCGGGCAGGTGGCCATGAAGATCCCCCGTACGCTGGGCCCGTGGGCGTCCTGGACGCCGGTCAGAGTCGACGCGATGTGGGCCAGCCACGAGCCCCAGAACAGATAACCCTGCTCGCTGCCCTTCGGCTGGTAGGCCAGGGTGTTGAACAGCGTGTTGATCACCTTGACCGACCGCGTCAGCGGCGGCGTCGCCTCGGACAGCTGGGTGGCGGCCGGGCGCAGCGCCCGGGCCACCGGCTGGACCGCGACCGAGAACGGTCGAAGCTGGTTCTTGATGACCGGCGTCGTGTCCCGGAAGAGCGGCCGCGACGCTTGGAGCGCCGGCCCGAGGGCGTGGGCGAAAGGCAGGAGCTTGGACAGCGCCGGGCCAAGCTGGGCGGCGAACGTCTGCACCTTGCCCAGCGTGGTGTTGGTCTGCGTGAGGGTCCCCGGCAGCAGCGTCAGCCCCGCCTCGAGGTTGGCGTCCTGGGACGAGATCGCCGCGAAGTTGGTGTTCGAGGCGGCGATCAGCGACGCAAGCTGGCTGTCCACCCCGCCCAGCGCGGTGGCCACCCGCTGGAGGTTGTGGATGGCGGCCCTCAGGTTTCGGTTGCGGGCTGCGAGCAGCGTCGCAAACGTGCGGGTGTCGCGGTTCAGCGGGGCGAAGCGCTTGAACGTGCCGCTGAGCGACGCGACAGCGGCCTGGCTGGGCGCCGCGCCCGGACCCGGGAGAACCGACGGACCCGCGGCCGGGTCGCGGAAGGCCTGCGCGCCGCCCGACAGAAGCAGCAGCAGGTAGCTGCGGGTGTCCGCGTCGAGCGAGGAGAGGATCTGGTCGAGATCGACGGTCGGGCTGGTCGCCGCGGCGCCCAGCGTCCCGCCGTCGGCAATGGCGCCGGCCTTTCGGGTGCCGGGATCGAGCGCGAGGTACATGTCCTTGAGCGGCGTGCGGGGCCGCAGGAGCACGGTCGCGTCGCGGTAGATCGGCGCGTAGCGGTGGAAGATGTTCATGGTCACCACCGCCCGGCCGTCCACGAGCTTGACCCCGCCAACCTGCCCGACCTGCACGCCGGCGATCGTGACCGCCTGGCCCTGACCGGCCGTGACCGCGGCGGCGTTCGAGAACGGCGCCTGCACGCTGTAGTAGCTCTGGCCGAAGTTGAAGGCCGGTTGGTGCACGAGGATGTAGGCGGCAATCGCCGCCGCCAGGACGACCAGGGTCACGATCGCCACGAAGTCGCGGCGGTGGGCGCCGAGCGCTCGTCTCACGGTCCCGCCCCCGTGCTCACGCGGTTCAGGTCGGGTGCGGCGTTCTGGAAGCACGGCCGGCCGCTCTTGACCGGCGGAGCCTGGCCCGGCCAGGCCGGGCGGGTGCCGAGCGGCGGCACAACCGCGTTGCCGAACAGTGGCCCCTGGGAACCCAGGTTGCCGGTCTGCACGGCGAGCGAGCCGCCGGCCGGCGTGGAGCGCAGGTAGCGGCCGTTGCCGTCGAAGTTCTGGCCGGCGCCGGCCAGCCCGACCGCTGACTGCAGAAGCTCCTGGTAGACGGCCACGCCGCTCGCGGCCGGCGGATCCTGGATCACCTCGTTGCCGGTTGGGACCAGGTTGTGAGCGACGCATCGCGCGAGCGTGTCGCTTTCGGAGAGCAGCGCGGTGGTCTCGTTGAGGGCGCTGGCGGTCTTCTGGACGGCGGGCGTGAGGTCATTGACCAGGCCGCCCAGCTCACTCGGGGCGACCAGCGCCGTGGCCTCCGACAGCCAGGGCAGCGCCTGCCCGATCGTGGGATCGAGCTGGGTTATGCCGGGAAGGATCGCCTTCGCGAATGTCCTGGTGGGGCCGAACGAGGCGTCCAGCGACGTGAGCGCGCGGTTGGCCGTGCGGAGCAGCGGCGGGAGCGCCGCGATCGTGGAACTCAGGTCGTGCTGGCGGGCGGCCAGGGCACGCATGGTCGCGTCGAATGTGGTGACGAGCGACGCGAGCTGACCCTGGCGGGATGCCAGTGCACGGAACACCTGCTCGTTGCCGAGAACCGCGCGGCTCAGATCATGGGGCTGGGTGCCGAGCAGCGCCTGGTTGACGATGGCCGAGGCCCTGAACGCACCGGCGGAGTACCTGAGCGATCGGTTGAGCGCCTGCCCCGCGGTGAGACCGCGCACGCTCGCGTCTTGCGAGGCATCCTGGGATGCGGTAGGCGGAGCGTTCAGGGCGTTCCCGAACCCCTGCACGAGCGTCTGCAGGTTGGCCCGGGTGTTCGAGCGCAGCGCGGCCAGCACGCGGTCGAGCTGTACCGGCCCGGACGTGTTGGCCGCCGGGAGCGTGGCCCCGGTGCCGACCGTCGGCGCGTTCGGCGAACCCGGGTGCAGGTCGACGTAGAAATTGCCCTCGAGGAAGATGCGGGACTGGATCGACGCGGTGGCGTCGGCGTGGATCGGCAGCCCGGTCGGGTCGATTTGCATCGTGATCACCGCGGCCTGGGACCGGCCGCCCAGCCGACGGACCGACGTCACCTGACCCACGTCCACCCCCGCGATCCGCACCGGCGAGGGGATGTGGAGCTGCGTCTCTGACGTGAACACCGCCTTCAGCACGAACGGCGAGCCGGCGAACGGGGTCGGGCCGCCGAACGCGAGGTAGACCGCGACCGCGATTAGGACCGCGCCGATGAGGCCCGCGACAAAGGGCGAGATCCGCGGCCGGCGGCGCCTCACGTCTTGCTCCCGGTCTTGGTCTTGCCCTTGGTCTTCGGCTGGGCCACCGTCGATTCGGTCTGGAGGCCCTGGTTGCCCGGCACGTTGCCGATGTCGGCCGCCGCGCCCGAGTAGGGCTCGTTACCCGCCTCGCACTCGGCCGTCTGTCCCGGTGAGCCGGTGTTCGGATACGGATCGACATGCAGCGGTCCATGCTCCGCGGTCGAGCTCGAGACCGGCGTGGTGTACGGGCGGCTGGACGGGACCGCCTCGCCACCGAGGACGTCGTCGATGGCCACCAGCGAGAAGCGCAGCGAGGTTCCCGACGTGGTGCTCTCGGACAGAAGGCTGGCGGCGTTGCGCAGGAACAGCGTCACGTAGTTGCACGAGGACTGCACCGGGGTGAGGAAGGTGAGCGGCGTCTTGAGGCTCGAGGCCGTCAGGGTCAGCCGGTCCAGTCCCTGCAGCACGACGGGGTTCTGTCCGAACGTCTGCAGGTGCTGGGAGAGGCTGACCAGCCGCTGGTCGAGCGCCACCGTGCCGGGCAGGTTGCGCGCGCCGGCGGCGAACGCGTCGGCCAGCACGGGCGCGCTGGTTCGGAGCGTGGCGATGCCGGGCCGCAGATCTCCGAACAGCGTGGCGCTGTCGGTCAGGAACGGCCGGATGGTCGGTGTGTCGGCGATGACCGCCTGGAAGGAGGGCGGCGTCTCGGAGATCGTCTGCTGCAGGAACGGAACCGACACGCTGGCCAGGGCGCGGAACGTCCCGTCGAGCGCGACGAACAGGTCGGCCTGGGTCTGCGCCACCGGGGCGAGTCCGCTGCTGAACGCTTCGAGGCCGCGCAGGAACCCGCCCAGATCGGTGCGGCGCGAGGCCAGGTTGCGCGCCACCGGCTGCAGGTGGCGGAGCAGCGGCACGAACGCGCCGATCGCATCGTTCACGCCGACGCCGCGGCCGGCCAACCCGTCGCTGAATCCGATGGTCGACGCCGCCACCCCGGCTCGCGTGGGCGGGTCGAACATCGAGAGGACCTGGTCGAGATCGACGGTGGCGGCGGTCTGACGCAGGGGCACGGTCGAACCGTCGGCGTACGTGCGCGGCGAGCGGCCGGGGTCGATCGCCAGGTACTTCTGCCCGATCGATCCCTTCAGCCGGATCGTGAACGTGGAGTTGACCGCGAGGCGGCCGATGCTCTTGCGGAGTTTCAGCTCCAGCACTGCGATCGGCTGCCCGTTCTGCGCGCGCGTGGGCTGAACGCTGTCCACGAATCCGACCAGGGCGCCGCCCACGTGCACCTCGGCACCATGGGTGAGTTCGGTGGCGTCGGCCACCTGCACATGCAGGGAGTAGCTCGGCACGAACGGGAGCCCGCTGTTGGCGTTGTAGGCCAAGAACACGGCGACGATCACCGCCAGCACGGTCAGGGCGCCGATGAGGACCGGGCTGCCGAGCGGGCTGCCATCCCGGCGGTCGCTCATTTCCCGGATCCGATCAGGTAGTCGAGAAGGCCGTTCAGTGGGGCTTCGGAGCGGCCAGCCACCGCGGCGCCGGCCAGGGCGTCCTTCAGGAGCGACTGGCTGCCCTTCGGCAGGCTGTTTGCCGTCCGCGCCACCAGATCGCTCGCGGCGGCCGCGCTCGAGTTGCCGAACCGCGCCGAGCAGCCCGGGACGGGGCTCGTGGCGTACCCGGTGCAGTCACTCACCAGCAGCTGGTCGCGCACGTAGTGGCCGAGGCTGTCGAATCCGTTGGAGGCGGTGGTGCCGTAGAAGAGCAGTGCCATCAGCTGCCCGATCGCGCCGGACTTGTCGAGGCTGGCGGTCAGGCGGTCGAGCAGGGTCGCGGTAGGTACAGCCTGGTTGCCGAACTGCTGGAGCTTCTGGTCCAGGGGCAGGGTCGCGATCAGGGGTGCCTGGGACTTGGCCGCCGCGTTGCCCAGCGCGACCAGCGAGGTCCGGGCGGCCTTGGCGAACGGGGTCAGTTCCTTGAACTCGCGTCCCAGAGCCGACGCGCTGGCGTTCAGCTCGCCGGCCAGCGGAGTGCCCTGGTCCGCCAGCGTGCCGAGGTCCACCATCAACGGGCGGAGCTGGCGCAGGAAGTCCGGGAGCAGCTGGATCGAGCGCGAGATGTCTCTGGCCCTGGCGGCGCTGGCGACGGCCGTCGTATTGGCCTGCACGATGAAGCCGGCCAGCGCATTGCGTTGCTTCGCGAGCGGTGTGAGAACCGCCGCGGAGTCCGTGGCCAACTTGGCCAGCGCCCGGTTCTGGCCGGCCAGGATCTGCAGGACCTTGTCGGTGTTGCCGAGCGCCGGATCCGCCCGGTGGATGACAGCGTTCAGGTCCGAGCCGCGCGCGGCCAGCCCCGTGCCCAGTTCGTTGAGGATGATGGTCAGCCGCTGCGCCATCGGCTCGCGGAAGACGTCCTGGGCGATGTCGAAGTCGACCGGCGAGTGGGTGTGGGTGACCGGGAGGTAGTAGGCGCCGGCGCCGGGACCGCCGGCGATCCGGTTCAGCGCTCCGGCTGCCGTGGCGCCCGGGTTGCAGTCGACGTACATCTCGCCGATCAACGACTGGGGACGGATCGCGCAGGAGGCGTTGGTGTGGAATGGCGTGAACCGCGCGTCGTCTATCCGCAGCGTGACCGCGGCCTTGTGGTTGGCGGTGACCTCGAGCGCGGCGATGGAGCCGACCGGGGCGCCGGCCACCCGAACCTGCTCACCGGCGACCGCGAACGAGGCGTCGTCGAAGATCGCGCGCACGCGGTAGGCGCCGGTGGCGCCGCCCGAGCCGGAGGCGCTCGCGATGGTCGCGGCGATCGCGATCGCGACGAGCAGGAGGGCGATTACGGCCAGGCGTCTCATGGGCCGGGCGGGGTCGAGCCGGGACGGCAGCCGGGTACGGCGTGCGGGGCCGAGCCGTCGGGGGCGGGCTGCACCCCGCCGCCCGGGCAGCGGGCGCTCACGTCCTGCAGGCCCTGGTAGCGCTCGGACGGCGGACGGGCGGTCAGCTGGTTCTGAGCGTCCACGCCGAACGCGAAGAACGTGGGCTGGACCCGGATGTACTGGCCGTTGGCGTCGTAATAGCCGCTCCCCTGACCGATGTCGCTGAGCGCCGCGACCACGTCCGGCGTGTACTCGCGCAGGTTGTCAAGCTGGTTCTGGGAGGCGTTCATCGCCCGGATCAGGTCCGGGAACGCGGTGGCGGCGACTCGCGCGAGCTTGGGCGTCTCGCGCAGCAACGTGGTCAGGTCGCCGGTGCCCGCCGGGTTGTGGATGAGCGCGCTGAGCGCGGTGACGGTCGGGATGGCCGCGGTGGCGAACTTACGCAGGCTGATCGTGAACGGGGTCAGGCGGCGGGCTGCGATCTTCGACCTCGCGACCAGGGGATCGAGCGCGTCGAGCGTCGTGTTGAGGCCAGCGAACGTGCCGGTGGCGCGGGTCAGCGTGCCCGGCAGGAGCTGAAGGGCCTGCTGGAGGGCCTGGCTCTGGCGAGCGATCGCGCCGGTGGTCGTGGCGGTCTGCCCGATCAGATCCGAGAGCTGCTGGCTGCGAGAGGCCAGCGCCTGCATGGCCTGCGCCCCCTGCACGAGCAGGTCGTCGAAGGCCGGCTCGTTACGGGCGAGTTCGGCGGTCAGGTTGCTCGTGCTGGCCAGGCCAGGCGCCAGGTACTTGAGGGTTCTGTGCGCCTGGGCCGCCTTGCCTTTGATGCTCGCCGCCTCGCCGCGGATCACGCCCTGCAGGCCCGCGCGGGTGAGCGGGTCGATGGCGTCGAACACCTGGTCGAGGCTGACGAACGAATAGGTGTGCTCCTGGGTGATCGTCCCGCCGTCCTCGATGGCGGGGGCCTGACCGGCGCCCGGCTCGAGCACCACGTACTTGTTGGCGATGCCCGACAGCGAGTTCTCGTAGACCCGCGCCACTGTGCCCTCGTGCAGCGGCGCCGCGTCCGAGTCGATCGACATCGTCACCTCGGCTTGGCCGTTCGCGGTCAGCGAGATCGACTGGACCGAGCCAACCGTGGCCGGGCCCATCAGCACCTGGTTGCCGGCGACCAGCCCCCCGGCGTCCTGGAAGTCGGCGTGGAGGGTGTACGTGGAGCCGCCCCCCAGCAGCACCAGCGCCACCACGACGATCGCGGTCGCCAGCGACGCGACCGCGGCAACCCGCGCGATCATGAACCTCTCGTGGGCATTCGTGCCTGCAACTTGTCTCCCCCTCTACCGCAAACTCGTCCAGCGGCGGGGTCATCCTGCCAGAGTCGGAGGCCGGTCGCCATAGGGCGATGTTTAGCGGGTGTTAATCGGCCGTGGCGGCGCGGTGGCGCCCACGCGGGTGCACAACTCGCCAAACCTCCACTTCCCCCCGCCGCCTCGGTGACAGAAGCGCCTCTCGGGCGCTTATGTCACCAAAGCTCGGCGGGCCGGTGGGGGTCTTCTGCGTTCTGCACCGCCCCCGCTCGGATGACCGAGCGACACACGGCGTCCGGCACATTCCTGGCGGGCGGTGTCTACCCGGTGACGCCCGACGGCGTCTCGCCCACCGGCGCCGGCGTCCCCTCGAGCCGCCGGCTGACCAGCAGCGCCGCCCCCAGCGCGCCGCCCAGGTCGCCCAGGGCGGCCGGGAGCACCTCCGGCGGGTGGGCGTCGTTGAAGAGGTGGGGCTGCATGGACTCCCGGATTCGTTGCACCATCGGCTCGCCGAGCCGCACCCCGAGACCGCCGCCGAACACGATCGCCTGCACGTCGAGCAGATTCTGGGCGGTGGCGATACCGGCGCCGAGCGCCTCGACCGCCTCGTCGATCAATTCGATGGCGAGCTTGTCACCGCGCTCGAGGGCCTTCGCCCACACCGCGCTGGTCAGCTTGGTACGGCCCCGATCGCGCATGAGCTTGAACAGATCGGTGGGGACGCCCTTGTCCTCGTGCTGCCGGCGCGCCCGGGCCTCCATGGCGGCGCGCCCGGCGTACGCCTCCATACACCCCTTGCGCCCGCAGGGGCAGCGACGGCCGTCGATCCTGACCACGACGTGGCCGATCTCGACCGCTCCGCCGCGCCCGAGCCAGGGCTTGCCGTCGAGGATCAGACCGCCGCCCACGCCCGTCCCCCACATCACGCCGAGCAGTGAGCTGTACGGCCGTCCGGCGCCCAGCTCGAATTCGGCGTCGGTCGCCACCTGGACATCGTTGCCCACCACGATGGGCGTCCCGAGCTCCTTACTGAGAGTCGCACCGAGCTCGAAGCTGCCCTCCCAGTCGGGGAGGTTCCGAGCCGTCGATACCGTGCCGGTCGCCTCGTCGACGACACCGGGCGAGCCGATCCCCACACCCTGGAGAGCCGACGACTGCGTCCCGGACGCCTCGCACGCGCCGCGGATCGCCGCCACCAGCTCGGCCGCCACCCCGGCGGGGCCGCCCGTGGTCGGCGTCGGATGCCGCGACGCACCGAGCACGGTGTTGTCGGCGTCGACGACGATCGCCTCGACCTTGGTTCCCCCGAGGTCGACCCCGCCTCGGAGAGGGCGCGGATCAGTCGCGGCTCCCATGTGAACTGAATGTTCTCAGAAGCGGCGGTCCCAATGCCTGCCGCGCGCCCTCAGGTCCAGGACTCCCGGTAGTGCCGCTGCTCGGGCGTCGGCTCGTCGATCGTCACCCCAAGCGCGGCGAGCTTCAGGATCGCCACCTCTCGATCGATCGATTCTGGGACCGCCTGGACGCCCGCGGAAAGCTCCTCGCGCCGGGCCACCAGGTGCTCGATGCAGAGCGCCTGCAGGGCGAAGGAGACGTCCATGACGGCGGCCGGATGTCCCTCGCCGGCGGCCAGATTGACCACCCGCCCCCGCGCCAGCAGGTTGAGCCGCCGGCCATCGTCCAACGAATACTGCTCGATCAGCGGCCGGACCTCCCGCACCTCCACGGCCAGCGCCCGCAACTCCTCCAGATCCAGCTCGACGTCGAAATGGCCCGCGTTGGCCAGCAGCGCGCCGTCCTTCATGCGCGAGAAGTGCTCGCCCCGCAGCACGCGACGCGACCCGGTCACGGTCACGAACACGTCTCCGCGCTCCGCGGCTTGCAAGGCCGTCATCACCTGGTAGCCGGCCATCCGTGCCTCGAGCGCCCGCAGGGGGTCGATCTCGCACACGATCACGGCGGCGCCCGCGCCACGGGCCCGCTCGGCGATCCCCTGCCCGGCCCACCCGTAGCCCACGACGACCAGAGTGTGGCCGGCCAGGAGCACGTGGCTGGCCCGGATGATCCCGTCCAGCGCCGATTGTCCGGTCCCGTGACGATCGTTCAGGGCACGCTCGGTGCGGGCCTCGTTGACCGCCAGCACAGGACACGAAAGCTTGCCCTCGTCCTCGAGCCGGCGGAGGCGAACCAGCCCCGTGGTGGTCTCCTCGGTGCCGCCGAGGAGCTCCCGCACCGGATCCCCGCCCCGCGCGTGAGCGGTGATCAGCAGGTCCGCGCCGTCGTCGACGGTGATCTGGGGACCGGCGTCCAGGAGCGAGTTGACGTGCCGCACGTAGGTGTCGACGTCCTCGCCGCGGAGCGCGTGGACCTCGACCCCGTGCTCGTAGACGAGCGCCGCGGCCACGTCGTCCTGCGTGGAGAGCGGGTTGGCCGAGCACAGCGCGACCCGGGCTCCGCCGTCGGCCAGGGCGAGGACCAGGTTCGCGGTCTCAGCCGTGACGTGGAGGCAGGCGGCGACTCGGACCCCATCGAGCGGCCGCGCGAGGGCGAACCGCTTGCGAATGCGCGCGAGCACCAACATCTGCCCGGCAGCCCACGCGATGCGCGAGGTGCCGACCGGGGCGAGTCCCAGGTCGGCGACCTCGTGCGGGGGCAGTCCGGTCCTCGCCATCCTGGCTACAAAACGGTCCGCCCCGGGATTACTCTCGCAACGGCCTCGAGGGCGGCTAGTAGCGGTAGTGGTCGGACTTGTACGGCCCCTCGATGGGGATGCCCAGGTAGGCGGCCTGCGTGGGGTCGAGCTCGGTCAGCTTGACCCCGAGGGCCGGCAGGTGGAGCCGGGCCACCTTCTCGTCGAGGTGCTTGGGCAGCGTGTAGACGCGCCGCTCGTAGATGTCGGTGTGGCCGAACAGCTCGATCTGCGCGATCACCTGGTTGGTGAACGAGTTCGACATCACGAAGCTCGGATGGCCCGTGGCGTTGCCGAGGTTGAGCAGCCGGCCCTCGGACAGCACGAGCACGGTATGGCCGTCCGGGAACACCCACTCATCAACCTGCGGCTTTATGCCGATCTTCTTGACACCCGGAACCCTCGACAAGCCGGCCATGTCGATCTCGTTGTCGAAGTGGCCGATGTTCCCGACGATTGCCTGATGCTTCATCCGCGCCATGTCCTCGGCCTTGATCACGTCGCGATTCCCCGTCGCGGTGATGAAGATGTCCGCTGTCTCGACCACGTCGTCGAGCGTGAGGACCTGGTAGCCGTCCATCGCGGCCTGCAGGGCACAGATCGGGTCGATCTCGGTCACGACGACCCGGGCGCGCTGACCGCGCAGCGACTCGGCGCAGCCCTTGCCGACATCGCCGTAACCGCAGACAACCGCCAGCTTGCCGCCGATCATCACGTCGGTCGCGCGGTTGATCCCGTCGATCAGGGAGTGCCGGCAGCCGTACTTGTTGTCGAACTTGCTCTTGGTCACCGAGTCGTTGACGTTGATGGCGGGGAACAGCAGTTCTCCCCGCTCGGCGAACTGGTACAGGCGGTGAACACCGGTCGTCGTCTCCTCGGTGACTCCCTTGACCTCCGACCCGATCCGAGTGAATCGCTGCGGGTCCTCCTCGAGCGAGCGCTGGAGCAGGGCCAGGACGATGGCGAACTCCTCGGACTCGGCCGTGGAGGGGTCGGGCACCGCGCCTGCCCGCTCGAACTCGGCTCCCTTGTGGACGAGCAGCGTGGCGTCGCCGCCGTCGTCGAGGATCATGTTGGGCGCTTGGCCGCCGGGCCAGGAGAGAGCCTGGAGGGTGCACCACCAATACTCCTCGAGCGTCTCGCCCTTCCAGGCGTACACCGGCACCCCGCGCGGGTCCTCGGGGGTGCTGTCGGGTCCCACGACAACCGCCGCAGCGGCGTGATCCTGGGTCGAGAAGATGTTGCACGACGCCCACCGGACCTCTGCCCCGAGCGCCACCAGCGTCTCGATCAGCACCGCGGTCTGGATCGTCATGTGCAGCGATCCGGTGATCCGCGCGCCGCTCAGCGGCTGACTGTCGGCGTATTCGCGCCTGATCGCCATCAGCCCGGGCATCTCGTGCTCCGCCAGGCGAATCTCCTTGCGGCCGAAGTCGGCCAATCCAAGATCGGCCACCTTGAAATCTGCCTTGGCAGCGGTCGTGCTCATCGTGCCTCCACGGTCGGGGTCGTCAAACGGCGGTCGCGCTCAGGCGACGGCCAGCAGCTTTTCGTGTTTTTCCTGCTCGAACCGCAGCCAGTCCTCGGGGCCGACATCCTCCGGCCGGCGCGCCTCGGCTTCCAGCCAGCCCTGGACTGCGTCGCGCAGTTCGGGGCTGCTCGCCATGCGCGCCGCGAAGGCGACATCGGAGAGACCGACATCGAAGCGCGCGAGGAGCTCCTTGAGGGTGCGAAGCCGCTGGAGCTGGGCGGGTCCGTAGAGGCGGTAGCCGGAGGCCGAGCGGGCCGGCGAGACCAGGCCCGTCTGCTCGACATAGCGCAGCATCCGCGCCGACCAGCCGGTCGTTCGCGCCGCCTCGTTGATGGTCAGTCCGTCCATCCCAGACCCAAACCTTACCACAACGTTGTCAAGGTTCGCGCGGGCACGGATTTATTCCCGCCCACCCCTCAAGTTCGCTCGGACATTTGTCGAAAGAAGGGATGAGCGCTCCAGTCGCGCTTAGCATGGTCACCAACCTCGAACCAGGAAGCCGGAGGCCGGTCATGATGCGGTCCCGAGAGAGGATCCCGATCATTCATCGCAGCAAGGGCGCTTGCACCGTCGGGATCGTTGTCTGCCTCATTTGCGCAATCTTTGGAGTTGGCGGAGCGGTCGCCGGTGACGGCAAGTACGCGCACCACGTCCGGCAGCAGCGGCTCGAGGCTCGGCTGAGCGGCGCCGCCCTGGCCCACCGCAGCCCGGAGCAGCTCGTCCTCGCGATCACGCCCAAGTCGCATCCTGCGCCGGCTCCCGCCCCCGCGGCGCCCGCCGCTCCGGCCGCGCCCGCCACCCCGGCCGCCGCAGCCACTCCGGCCGCGCCCGCCACCCCGGCCGCCGCAGCCACTCCGGCCGCGCCCGCCACCCCGGCCGCCACTGCCACCCCGGCGGCTACCACCACCCTGACCGACACCACCCCGCAGCCGGCGACCACCACGCCGGCCCAGACCACACCCGCCGACACGACGACCACCGACACGACGTCGACCGACCCCACCGGGACCGAGACCACGACCCCCGACGCCACCGGCGCCGACACCACGACGACCGTGCTCGGCGACAACGGGCGACCCGTGGACGCCGGCAGCGCCACGACGGATGGCGGCACCACCAACGCGCTCGGCAACGGGCGCCCGGCGCCGGTCGGCGCCACCACCCCGGGCTCGACCACCACCGAGTGCCATGGTCGTCCATCCTGCCCCTCAGACGGTTCCGTTGTGCCGGCGTCACTTCCCTCGAGCACCTCGCAGGGCAGCTCCGGCAGCTTCTCGCTGACCCAGACGCCCGCCCCCCCGGCCGCCACTCCCACTCCTGCGCCGACCCCTCGGACGAACGCCGTCTCGACCGGGACGTTGTCCACCGCGCCCACCAACGCCTCGAACAACCCGTTCACCAAGCTCAAGACCCTGCCCCTCCGCTCCCCGACCTCCGCGATCCGGCACCTCAGCCATACCGGCACCCCCCGGTCGAGCGGGACGGCACCGCAGGGCAATGCGGGCGGCAGCACGGTCCCCGTCTCCGCGGGCACGACCGGAACGGGCGCGCCGGCCGGCGGCACCGCCGCGGCTGCCACGCCGACCGCCGGTGCGGGCACCGCGCGGGGCGCCTCCCACGGCACCACGCACAAGGCCTCGAGCCAGCACAGCTCCGGCGGCTCGACTCTGCCGGTGATCCCCCCGGCCGCGCAGCAGGTGATTCGCCAGTTCATCAAGGTCATCCCGACCGGGGTGTGGATCGCGCTCGGCGCAGCGTTCGGGCTCGCGCTGGCCTTCGCAGCGATGGCGCTCCGGGCCGGCCGCCGCGCCCGCCGGCGTGAGCGTGAGTTCAAGGCGATTTCGGCCGCGGCCGCAACCGACGCTCTCACCGGCATCCTCAACCGTCGCGGGTTCATGGATGCAGCCGATCGCGAGCTCGCGCGCGCCAGCCGTTACGACCGTCCGTTCGTGCTCGCCTACGTCGACGTGCGCGGCCTCAAGGGTGTCAATGACACCGAGGGCCACCTGGTCGGCGACGAGTTGATCAAGACGGTGGCCGCCCTGATGAAGGAATCCGCTCGCGCCGACGACGTCGTCGGCCGGATCGGCGGCGACGAGTTTGCTCTGCTCCTCGACGAGCAGACCGCCGACGGCGCGCAGCCGGTGCTGCGGCGGATCCGGTCGCGGGTCGACGAGCGGCGTTCGGCGATGGAGATCCGCGTGCCCTGGGAGCTTACGATCGGGATCGCGGCCTTCCCGGAAGATGGCACCACGCTCGAGGAGCTGATCGGCACGGCCGACCGCCGGCTGTACGAGCAGCGCGGGATTGCACTGAGGTAGAGGGCTGGGGAAGCAGCAGGGGTTCGGGGGTTAAGGCGCCGTTCGGGGCCCTCGCCGGGGAGGGCAACCGAACGGCGCCCAACGTTTGCCTAGCCCCGGGCCAGCGCGCTCTTCAGGCGATCGAGCAGGGGAACCGGCGTCGGGTCGACATCGCGCAGCACGGCGAGATACACCGACACCAGGTCGCCGAGCAGCACGAGCGACATAAGGCGCTCGATGCGGTTCTGGCCGATGCTCTCCACCCGGTAGGTGCCGGCCGCCTCGGCCTCGATCAGGCCCCGGGTCAGCTCGATTCGCTGGCGGATCCGCGGGTGCAGATCGGAGTCGTCCAGGAACACCGCGGTAAAGCGGCCGAGCTCGCTCGCGCCCTGCCATCCGGCGATCTCGTTGTGGTCGAGCTCGGGCAACTCGTGCGAGAAGCACGGCCTCTTCGCGTTCTCGTTGATCTGGGTGCGCCAGCGATAGGCGATCGGCGCGGTCAGGCCCGAGCCGGCGATCTGCGGGATCGTGCCATGCAGTCCGCGCGCCAGCCGCTTGGCCAGGCAGTCCTCCGGCGCGTCCGGCCCCCACGTCTCCACGATCTGCTCGAGATGCGCGGCGGCCACGTCGATCTCGGCATGCAGCCGCTCGCCGGCGCCGCACAGCCAGGCCGCCTCGAGGGCAACCACCAGCGAATACGCCACCGCCGCGCGCGGTTGGAAGCCTCCGGGCAGGGGGATGACCGGGACGCTCTCGGCCCGTGCGGCTTCGGCAAGCTGTCCGCCCGTGGTGGCGACCACCCGCTCCGCACCGAGCGCTCCGGCGGCCTCGTAGACGGCCAGCGTCTCCTCGGTGTTGCCGGAGTAGCTCGAGCAGAGCACCGTCGTGTCGGGGGTCGTCCAGGCGGGCAGCGCATAACCGCGCGCCATCACGATCGGCCGCGAAGCCCGGTCGCCCAGCGCCTCGCGGGCCAGCATCCCGCCGATCGCCGATCCGCCCATCCCGGCCACAACCAGGCCGCCCGGCGCGTCGTAGGGCTCGAGGTTCGCCGACTCGACGCGCCACAGGGCGTCGCGCAACTGGTCGGGCATGCCGAGGATGTCCTCGGTCTGGCGCGCCGAGTCGACCGACTCGATCGCGTCGCGCGTGAGGTCAAGGGTGGTGCTCAAAACCTGATCGCTCCGTCGGGAAGCTCCACGCCGGGGAAGATACGCGCGCCGGCCGCGAGCATGTTTCCCGACCCGACCTTGACCCCCTCGCCGAGCACGACGCCGCCCTCGATCCGGCACTGATCGCCGATCGTCACGCCGCGACCGATGATCGAGGAGCTGACCGTGCTTCCGGCTCCGACGGTGACGCCATCGAGCAGCACCGAGGCCTCGATCCGGCAGCGCTCGCCGATCCTCACGCCTTCACCCAGCACGCTGCGATCCCCGACCAGGGCCCGCCGCGCCACCGAGCAGCCGGCCGCGATCAACACCGGGGCGACCACGCGGCCGTCCACGTCCGCCCCGTCGACGAGGGCCAGGCCATGGCCGCCGAGCTCGCGCCCGATCTCGGTGGTGACCTTGCCCTCGAGGATGTCGTAAGTCGCCTGCAAGTAGCGATCAGGGGTGCCGATGTCCATCCAGTAGCCGCTCGCCTCGTAGCCGTAAAGGCCGTGGCCGACCAGCACCGGGAACAGCTCGCGTTCAATCGAGACGTTGGTTCCCGCCGGCGGCATCCCGTCGAGCACGCCCCGCTCCAGGATGTATGCGCCGGCGTTGATCAGGTTCGCGTCGAGCTCGACGAGACCGGGCTTCTCGATGAACTCGCTCACCGAATCGTCGGCCTCGCAGCGGACCAGCCCGTACGTCGCAGGGTCCTCCACCGGATACAACGCCAGCGTGGCGCGGGCGCCGGTCCGCTCGTGCTGCTCGAGCAGGGCGGTCAGGTCGAAGTCCGCGAGCACGTCACCGTTGAGCATGAAGAAGCGCTCTTCGAGCAGGTTCTCGGCGAACTTGAGCGCACCGCCGGTGCCGAGCGGCCTCGGCTCCTCCAGGTAGCGCAGCCGGGTCCCAAGGCCCGATCCGTCTCCCAGCACCGCCCGGACCGCATCGGCCATGAACCCGCAACCCAGGATCACGTCCTCCACCCCATGCCGGCGCAGCCACTCGAGCATGTACGAGATGAACGGACGACCCACCAGCGGCACGACCGGCTTGGGGATCGTCGAGGTGAGTGGCCGGAGGCGGGTTCCCTCGCCGCCGGCCAGGATCAGCGCCTGCATGTCAGCGCCGGGGCGGGTGGGCCATCATCACTAGCGCCCGATGCCCTCGTAGATGAAGCCGGCCGCCCTGACCACCTCCGGGTCCAGGAAGTTGCGCCCGTCGATCACCAGACGGCCATGCATCCGCTCGGACACCACCGACCAGTCGAGCTCGGCGAACTCGGGCCACTCGGTGACTATGACCACCGCGTCGGCGCCGGTGAGGGCACCCAGAGCGTCGTCGGCGAACTCGACGCCGCCCATCAGCTTGCGCGCCTCATCCCCCGCAATCGGGTCATAGGCCCGCACCCTCGCCCCGTCGGCCTGCAACCGCGCCGACAGCACGAGCGACGACGCCTCGCGCATGTCATCGGTATTCGCCTTGAAGGCCAGTCCGAGCAGCGCCACGTTCTTGCCGATGAGCGACCCCAGGTGCTTCTGGAGCTTGCCGATCACGCGCCGCTTCTGCAGTTCGTTGACCTCGATGACCGCCGTCAGCAGCTGGAAGTGGTAGCCGGAGTTGCCGGCGAGTTGCTTGAGGGCGGATACATCTTTGGGAAAGCAGGACCCGCCGAATCCGATACCCGGCTTGAGAAAATGCGTCCCGATCCGCTGGTCGAGGCCCATGCCCCGCGCCACCTCGAGCACGTCGGCGCCGGTCTCCTCGCAAACGTTGGCGATCTCGTTGATGAAGGAGATCTTGGTGGCCAGGAAGGCGTTGGCGGCCAGCTTGATCATCTCGGCACTGGCGATGTCGGTCCGCACCAGGGGAGCGTCGAGCGGGGCGTAGAGGTCGATCACCGCATCGCCGGCCCAGTCGCCCTCGTCCCCCACCACGACGCGGTCGGGCGCCAAGAAGTCCTGGAGCGCAGAGCCCTCCTTCAAGAACTCCGGGCACGACACGTAGGTAAAGCCGGTCTTCCCCCGCTCCGTGAAGCTCCGCTTGATCGCGGCGCCCGTGCCGACCGGGACGGTGGACTTCATGACCAGCGCGTGGTGTTCCGAGCGGGGCATCGCGTCGACGACCGCATCGACCGCGGACAAATCCGCATCGCCCGAGTAGGTGGGCGGCGTGCCGACGGCGACGAACAACAGGCGCGCGTGCTCCAACGCGGGCGCCAGCTCGGTCGAGAAATGCAGGCGGTCGCGATTGGCCGTGACGGATTCGGCGAGGCCAGGCTCGTAGATCGGGATCTCGCCAGCCTCCAAGCGCGCGATCTTGTCGGCGTCGATGTCGACGCACCAGACCTCGCTGCCGAGCTGGGCGAATCCGGCGGCGGTGACCAGGCCCACGTAGCCTGTGCCGATCACCGCGATCGGCTCTCTAGCGGTGCCCATCGGGTTGAGGGTAGCTCGACCTAGCGGGCCTTCATCAACGAGGCCGCGATCGCGATGAGCTGACGATTCGGGATGTCGTCGGTCAACGTGTTCGACACCCAATAGGCCCCGTGGGGCGTCCGCCAGGCGACCAGGCTCAACTTGCTCCCGTTGGCGTACAGGAGGAGCTGCTTGCCGCCCACCATCTTGGTCGAGCTCGGGCTGCTCAGGATCGGCGGGCTCTGCCACGTCGTGCCCTGCACTCCCCAGTACTGGCCGAGCACCGGGTTCATCTCGAGCGTCATCCGGTAGGCGTAGTGGGCGACTCCACGGCGGTCGTGGAGCAGGTAGGCGCGCGGGTAGCCGACCACGCCGCCGCCGCCCTCGACCGGGCAGAGGCTCGTCTCGCTCACGCAATATTGCGAGCCCGACGTGACCAGCCGCGGGAAGTAGATCGGGATCCCGATCTTCCCGAGTGCCCGAGCCTGGCTCTGGCCGTCGCTGACGTCATCCCGCAGCCCGGATACGTGCGCGCCGCCACCGCCCTTTCCGGGCTTTGCGCCGGCGTTCGCCACGCTGGCCGGCGTGCCCTGGCTCGGGCTCGGCTGACTCGCCGTCGGCGTCATGAACGCCTTGAACGCGCGCCGCTCGGCGCCGGAGTCGGCGGTTACGTAGCAGGCCGCAACCCCGACGGCGGCGCCGGCGGTCCCGCCGGTCGGACCCGAGTAGCACGGAAGCGTTATTGCCGGGAACGGGATCTGCTTGATCGAGTGCACGGCGGAGAAGGCGACCAGGTCGAACAGATTGATCAGGCCGTCGGTCGTGTGCAGGTTGTGGTCGGTGGTCGCGTTCTTACCGAAGATCTTCAGCAGCCGGCCCCGCTCGGTGATGATCTGGTCCTGGCTGAACTGCGCCTTGGCCCACCGGATGAAGTCCTGCTGGCGGGCGTTACGGACGATGTCGGAGTCGGTGTGGCGGAAGCGCACGAACGACAGCGCGTCGGGCCCACACAGCTTCTGGTAGCCCGGCGCGATGTCGATGCTCGAGTAGTCGGTGACAGCGGTGTTGTTGTAGTAACGGTGATCGACGTCGGTGTAGACGCAGCCGATCGCGTTGATCATCTTCTCGAAGCCGCCGAAGCCGACATCGATGACGTGGTTGACCTTCAGCCCCGGGAACACCTGCTGCTGGAGGACCTTGATCAGCAGGCCGGGGCCGCCGTAGAAGTACGCCGCGTTCAGGCGGTTGGTCACCAGCGCCCCACCCTCGGGAATCTGGACCTTGAGGTCGCGCGGTACCGAGACGAGGTTGATCGTCGAGGAGTTCGGGTCGAGGCGGACCAGCACCATCGTGTCGGTGTTGAGGTCCTTGGCCGGCGTTCCGGCGCGGTGATCCGAGCCGACCAGGAGGATCGTCTGCGCGCTGCCCGGGTCGGGGACCGTGATCGACGTCGACGACTTGAACGGCGCTGACTGGTCGATGTACTGGGTGATCTGCCTGACCTGGAGCAGGCCCGCCACGGCGGTGGTGGCCGCGGCAAACCCGATCACGAGTACGGCGGCGACCATGGCCCGCCACAGCATCCCGCCGCGGGTGCTCGGGATCAGCCTCATGCGCGGCCGCCCTCGATCGCGGTGAGTCCCGAACGCGCTGGCTCGTCGCCAGATCCGCGCCGTGATCGGTGGCCGCCGCGTCGGTCGCCGCCGGGGCGGGACGCTCGAGCCAGATCGGGAGCATCCGGATGAAGCTGACCAGCGAGCGGCGATACCTGGCCAGCGACGACACCGATACCCACTCGTCCGGCCCGTGGTGGCCCGCTCCGTCAGGCCCGAACTCGACCGCGGGGATGCCCGCTGCCATGAACGCCACCGCGTCCGATGCCCCGTCGCGCCCGACGCTCATCACTTCCTTGTCTGGAATGGCGCGCGCGACCGCGTCGCGCAGGGCCCGCACATATGGATTGGCCCGGGGCACGCTGACCGGCGGGAAGATGAACGACTTGATGATCTGAGCCTCGGGGAGCCGGCCGACCTGAGCCATGATCTCCTCCGGGTCCTGGGCGGGCAGGAAGCGGATGTCGACCGCCATCCGGCATCGGTCGGGGACCTTGTTGAGCGCATCCCCGCCCTCGATCCGGCCCAGGTTGATGGAGGGTCGGTCGAACATCTCCGAGGACTCTCGCGAGAACGGCAGCGACTCGATGGCCCGGAACACATCGATCGCCTTGAGCACCGCGTTGTCACCCAGCCAGGGCGTGGAGCTGTGGGCGGCGCGGCCGCGGATCTCGATCAGCATGGCCAGCACTCCCTTGGCCTCGATGCCGATGTGCAGGTTGGTCGGCTCGCCGGTGATCGCGAAGTCGCCGCCGAGGCCGAGCGCGACCACGGCGTCGGTCGAGCGCTCGTCGATCTCCTCGGACTCCTCGTCGGGCACGACCACCAGCCTGACCCTCACGGCCGTCTGACGCTCGACGTCCTTGAGCGCGCACATCATCGCGGCCAGGCCGCCCTTCATGTCGTACGCGCCGCGCCCTATGAGCCGGTCACCCTCGACCCGGGGATAGAACTGCTCCGGCTCGGCGGGCACCACGTCGAGGTGCCCGTGGAACACCACGCACGGCTGGGCGCCCGCGTCACCGGGCGGCGGTCCAACTTCCGCCACCAGGACGGGCAGCCCGTTGTGATCGTGGTGGCGCACCTCGATGTCGCGGGATTCGAGCCATCCCTTGACGAATCCTGCCGCTGCGACGATCTCCTCGGGGCGGGAGGTGTCGTAGGAGATCAGCCGTTCGGCAAGCGTCAGCTCGTCAATCAAGGCCACTTAGGATAAGGGGAGGCTTGGTCGCCCGGCGCGGCTGGCTAGCCGCTCTCGGCAATCGTAAGAAACGTCTCGAGCCGCGCTTTGTCGCGCTCTGCCACGCGACGCTTCTCGGTGTCGTCCCCGGCCGCCTCGAACTCCCGCTCGGCCTGCTGCAGCCGTTCGCGCAGCGAGCCGGCGTCCAGATCGCCGGGCGCATGGGCCTCTTCGACCAGGATCAGGGCCCGATTCTCGGCTACTTGAAGGTAGCCCTCAGCCTGCGCGAAGCGGACGCACTCGGACTCGGTCTTGTACAGACGCAGTTCGGTGGGGTCGAGCATGGCCAGGATCGGCTGGTGATGGGCCAGCAGGCCGATCGAGCCAACCGCCGTCTTGGTCGAGACCATCTCCACTTCATCGTTGAAGACCTCCCCCTCCGGGGTGAGGACCTCGACTCGGAACTTCTCGTGCGCCACTAGCTACTCCTTGTCGTCGCCGGAGTCCTCGTCGCCCTTGGCCTCGGAACCGGGGCCGTTCTCCTCGGAGTCGGAGTCCTTGGACTTCTCCTCCTCGCCGCTATCGCCACGCGCGTCGCGGACCACCTCGTCGATCGTCCCCTTCATGAAGAAGGCGCGCTCGGGCAGGTCGTCGTGCTTGCCCTCGAGGATCTCCTTAAAGCCCCGGATCGATTCGGCGATCGGAACATATACCCCGGGCGTGCCCGTGAACTGCTCGGCCACGTGGAACGGCTGGGACAGGAAACGCTCGATCTTGCGGGCCCGGTTCACGGTGAGCCGGTCCTCGTCGGAGAGCTCGTCGATACCGAGGATCGCGATGATGTCCTGCAGCTCGCGATAGCGCTGGAGCACCTCCTTGACCTCGTTGGCCACCCGGAAGTGCTCCTCTCCCAGGATGTCCTCTTTCAGGATCGTCGAGGTCGAGTCGAGCGGATCGACCGCCGGGTAGATGCCCTTCTCGGCGATCGACCGCGACAGCGTCGTGGTCGCGTTCAGGTGGGCGAACACCGAGGCCGGCGCGGGGTCGGTGAGGTCGTCGGCCGGCACGTAGATGGCCTGGATCGAGGTGACCGAGCCCTCCTTGGTCGAGGTGATGCGCTCCTGGAGCTCGCCCATCTCGGACTCGAGTGTCGGCTGATAGCCGACCTGGGACGGCATCCGCCCGAGCAGCGCGGAGACCTCGGAGCCGGCCTGGACGAACCGGAAGATGTTGTCGATGAACAGGAGCACGTCCTGGCCCTCCTCATCGCGGAAGTACTCCGCCATGGTCAGGCCGGACAGCGCCACCCGCATGCGGGCGCCCGGCGGCTCATTCATCTGGCCGAACACCAGCATGGTCTTGTCGATCACGCCGGATTCCTTCATCTCGATCCACAGGTCGTTGCCCTCGCGCGAGCGCTCGCCCACGCCGCAGAAGGCCGACAGGCCCTGGTGCTCCTCGGCCAGGTTTCGGATCAGCTCCTGGATGATCACGGTCTTGCCGACGCCGGCGCCGCCGAACAGGCCGACCTTGCCGCCCTTGGCGTAGGGCGCGAGCAGATCGATGACCTTGATCCCGGTCTCGAACATCTCGGTGGTCGGCGTGAGGTCCTCGACCGTGGGCGCGACGCGGTGGATCGGCCAGCGCTTCACGTCGTCGGGGAGCGGGTCGCCCAGGTCGATCGGCTCGCCGAGCAGGTTGAAGATGCGCCCGAGCGTGATGTTGCCCACCGGCACCGTGATCGGCGCGCCGGTGTCAACCACCTCCGTACCGCGCGAGAGGCCGTCGGTGGTGTCCATGGCCACCGCCCGCACCCGGTCGTCGCCCAGGTGCTGCTGGACCTCGCACACCAGCCAGCTGTCCTCGCCGGCGGCGATGTCGATCTCCTCTTCCTTCCTGGCCACCTCGGGCCGCTGCACCCTGATCGCGTGATTGATCTCGGGCAGCCTTTCGGGGAATACGGCCTCGATGACGACGCCCTGGATCTCCTCGATCCGGCCGGTGTTCCGCTTCTCGGGCTTGTCCTTTCCGGCTTCGCTGCGCTGTTCTTCTGCAACTGACATTGCTTCTCCAGTGTAGGTCTACCCGGACAGCCCTTCTGCCCCCGCCACCACTTCGAGGATCTCCTGCGTGATCTCGGCCTGCCGCGCGCGGTTCATCTCCAGCGTGAGGGTCTGGATCAACTCACCCGCGTTGTCCGAGGCGTTGCGCATGGCGGTCATACGCGCCCCGTGCTCGGACGCGGTCGACTCGAGCAGCGCCCGGTAGATCGAGATCTCCACGTAGTCGGGCACCAGGCGCTTGAGGATCTCCTCCGGATCGGGCTCATACTCGACGAGCGCGCGGTGCTCTGAGGTTCGCCCGCCGCGATCGTCGTCCTCACCCTCGTCCGATTCCTCCTCCTCCAGCACGGTGGCCTGCTGGAGGGGAAGCAGCGTCTCGCGTCGGAGCACCTGCGTAACCGGCGAGACGTAGCCGTTGTAGAAGATCTCGACCTGGTCCACCTCGCCGTCCACATAGGCGGCCATCAAACGCTCCGCGATCCTCCGCGCATCGGCATAGGCCGGGCGGTCGGTGAACCCGGTGAAGCTCTCGGCGGGCTCCATCCCCCGGAAGGTGAGCGAGGTCGCCGGCCGGCGCCCCGACGCGAAGTACACGGGCGTGCGTCCCTGGCCGTCGTGCTCACGGCCCGCCGCCACCCCGGATCGCACGATGTTGGAGTTGAAGGCGCCGGCCAGGCCCCGGTCGCCGGCGACCAGCAGCAGGCCCACCTTGTTCACCTGGTCGTGCTCCTCGAGGATCGGCAGCTGAGGGACTCGGCCGGCCGCCTCGGCCGCCTGCCGCGTCATCCGCCGGATCGCGTTCGCGTACGGTCGCAGGGCCTCGATCCGTTGCTCCGCCCGGCGCAGGCGTGCGGCAGCCACCATCTCCATCGCGCGAGTGATCTTCTGGATGTTCTTGACCGCACCGATGCGGTTGCGAACGTCGCGCTGGGAGTGGGGCATGGGCCGACTTCAGGCGCCGGGCTCACGCGGCCTGCGCCTGATCCTCCTCATCGCTCCCGCCCTCGTCGCTGCGATCGCGGCGAGAACGGCCCTCGTCGGAGCCCTCCTCGAGCGGATGGCCCTCCTCGTCGAGGTCGAACCCGAAGTCCTCGGCGAACGTCGACACGGCCGCTTCGACCGCCTTCTGCGTCTCGTCGCTCCAGTCGCCCTCGGCGATCTTCGCCAGCACCTCGGGCGCGCCGCCCAGCACGGACTCCGTCAGGGCCGTAAGGAACCGATCGACCTTGTCCACCACGATCCGATCCAGGTAGCCGTTGGTGGCGGCGTACACCTGGATGACCTGGTTCTCGACCGACATCGGACGGCGCTCCGCCTGGTTGAGCGTCTTGACCAGCCGCTCGCCGCGGGCCAGCGTCCGCTGAGTCTCCGGGTCAAGCTCGGAGCCGAACTGGGCGAACGCCTCGAGCTCGCGGTACTGGGAGAGCTCGAGCTTCAACCTGCCCGCCACCTTTCGCATCGGGTTGATCTGGGCGTTTCCACCTACGCGCGAGACCGAGATACCGACGTTGATGGCTGGCCGCACGCCCGAGTTGAACAGGCCGGGCTCCAGGTAGATCTGGCCGTCGGTGATCGAGATCACGTTGGTGGGGACGTAGGCGGAGACGTCGCCGGCCTGGGTCTCGATCACCGGCAGCGCAGTCAGCGAACCGGCGCCCAGGTCGTCGTTGAGTTTGACCGCCCGCTCGAGGAGGCGCGAGTGCAGGTAGAAGACGTCGCCTGGATATGCCTCGCGGCCGGGGGGGCGGCGGAGCAGCAGCGACATCTGTCGGTACGCGACCGCGTGCTTACTCAGGTCGTCGTAGACGACCAGCGCGGCCTTGCCGTTGTAGAGGAAGTGCTCCCCCATCGCGCAGCCCGCGTAGGGAGCCAGGAACTTGATCGGCGCCGCCTCGTCGGCCGCCGCCATCACGATGATCGTGTTCTCGAGCGCGCCCGCGTCCTCGAGCGTCTTGGCCAGGGCGACCACGGTGGCTTTCCGCTGACCGATCGCCACGTAGACACAGCGCAGGTCGCGGTCCTTGTTGTTGATGATCGCGTCGACGGCGATCGCCGTCTTGCCCGTCTGGCGGTCGCCGATGATCAGCTCGCGCTGGCCACGGCCGATCGGGATCATCGAGTCGATCGCCTTCAGGCCGGTGAGCATCGGCTCCTTTACCGGCTGGCGCTGGACCACGCCGGGGGCCTTGAACTCGGTCGGGCGGGTCTGGGTGGTCTCGATCTCGCCCTTGCCGTCAAGGGGATTTCCGAGCGGGTCGACGATCCGACCCAGGAGCTCCTCGCCCACCGGGATCTCGAGCAGTCGCTTGGTCCGCTTGACCGTGTCTCCCTCGACGATCTTCGCCCACTCCCCGAACAGCACCGCGCCGACGTTGTCGGACTCCAGGTTCAGGGCCAGCCCGGTGACGTCGTGGGGCAGCTCGAGCATCTCGAACGACATGCAGTTGTCCAGGCCGTGGATCCGGCAGATCCCGTCGGCCACCGACAGCACCGTGCCGACCTCGGTGAGGTCTGCGCTGGAGGTGTCGAGTCCTTCGATCCTGTTCTTGAGGATTGAGGTGATCTCGTCGGGCTTTATCTGCATCAGTTAGTGACTCCTTGGCCGGCCAGCGTAGCTACGCCCGCGCCACTTGCTTACGAAGTTGTTCCAGCCGGTTTCGGATCGACGCGTCCAGGATCACGTTGCCCACGCGCAGGACGATCCCGCCCAGGATGTCCGGATCCACTTTGCTCGAGAGCTCGACCGTGCGCTTGGTCTGCTCCCCGATCCGGTCCCCGATGCTGCCGACGATCGACTTGTCGAGCTCGATTGCGCTCGTCACCTCGACCGGCAGCAAGTCGCGCTCATCCTCCCACAGGACCTCGTAGCGCGCCTTGATCCGGAAGATCGTCGGCATGCGGTAGCGCTCGATCAGTGCCTCGAGGAAGTTCATGAGCACCGGCTCGGCGTCGGTCACCGCCCGCTTCAGGCCGTCCTTCTTCTCCTGGGTCGAGAAGTAGGGAGAGAAGAAGAACACCATCAGGTCGCGGTTCTCGTTCAGCGCGTCCACGAACGCGCCCAGCTGCTCGCGCACCACGTCGAGGAGGTCGTGCTCCTTGGCCACCTCGAACAGCGCCCGCGCCCAGACCTGAGCGATCTCTTCCATGAGACTAGTTGCGGTCTCCGTCAGGCGCCAGCGCGCTGAAGTCGAGGTCGCGCAGGGCTTCCTCCACCAGCCGGCGCTGATCTGCCTCGTCGAGGACCTTGCGGGTGACCTTCTCGGTGGCCATCACGGTCAGGTCGGCCACCTCGCGGCGGATCTCCTGGATGGCCCGGCGCGTCTCGGATTCGATGTCGCGGCGGGTCTGCTCCATCAGCTGCTCGCGGCGCTCCTGGGCGTGCTCCTGGGCGTCGCGTTCGTGCGCCTCGCCCGCCTTGCGCGCGCGCTCGACGATCTGCTCGGCCTGGCCGCGCGCCTCGCGCAGCCGCTCGCGGTACTCGCCGAGCAGCTCGTCGGCCTCGTGACGCACGCGCTCGGCATGGTCGATCGACTCCTCGATGGCATGCTGGCGGCGGTCCAGCGCCTCGGAGATCCTGGGAAACGCGAGCTTCCACAGGATGTACATCGAGATCCCGAACAGCAAGAGCGTCCAGATCATCAACCCGACGCTTGGCGTGATCAGGAACGAGCCGCTCGACGCGGCGACCGGGAGGTGTGAGACGACGGCGGGCATTACTTGAGCACGTAGGAGAGCAGGCCGGCGACGAGGCCGTAGAAGAACACGGCCTCGGTCAGCGCGAAGCCCAGCCACTGGATGCTGGTGATCTCGTCGCGCATCTCGGGCTGGCGGGTGACCGCCTCGATCACCTTGCCGAAGATGATGCCGATGCCGACACCCGCGCCAACCGCGCCGAGACCGCCTCCTACCGCGATCCCGAACCCGGCCGTGATCCCGGAGGCCGCGGCAATCGGAAGGTGCAATAGAACCATCATCAGAGTGCTCCTTGTCGTGTTAGTGGTGAGTCGCGGCGCCGGCGATGTAGATCGCGGCCAGGGTCGCAAAAATGAACGCTTGTAGCGTGGCCACCAGGCCCAGCTCGAACAGATAGATGAGGATCCCGGCCGGGAGCGCGAACCACCCGAGCGCCTGGAGCCCGAGGATCACCGCGAGCCCGCCGGCCAGGAACAGGAGGATGATGTGCCCGGCGAAGATGTTCGCCCAGAGCCGAATGGTCAGCGACAGCAGCCGCATCAGGGTCGAGATCACCTCGATCGGGAAGATGAGGAGCAGCATCGGCCCGTGAACGCCCGCCGGAATCAGGCTCTTCAGGTACCCGAACGGACCCTGCTCCCTGATTCCCACCGTGATGAAGGCGATGAACACAACGAGTGCCAGCACCAGCGGCACCGAGATGTTCGCGGTCGCGGCGTAGAGCGCGAACGACGGGATGTGGGCGCCGAACACCGTGAACTTCTCCTCGGTGTTCGTCGGTAGCGGCAGGTAGCCGACCAGATTGCAGAACCAGATGAACAGGAACAGCGTTCCGATGAACGGGAACCACTTGGCCGACATCGAGTCGGACATGTTTCCCCGGGTGATGTTGTCCCGCATCAGCGAGAACAGCACCTCGACCGCGGTCTGGACCTTGTTCGGCCTCTGCTGCATCCGCCGGGAGATCCACACCATCGTGAAGATCGTCAGCACGCACGCGAGGAACAGGTAGAGCACGGCGCGGTTGATGCTGAACACCCCGAGGCTCACCCAGTTCACGAGCTTGAACTCGTTCTGGATCTGGAACTCGCTGTTCTTGTGCTGCGTGAAGCCGTAGATCAGGACCAGCACGACGAAGATGCCGATGTAGGCGCCGAAGCCGATCAGCAGGGCTTTACGAGCTTTACTCATCGCGACCTCGGGCGGGTCAGGAACGACAGGACCAGCTGGGTTGTGAACGCGAACACGATCACGAGGAGCGCAGTCAGCCCATCGTCGCGGCCGGAGCCGTTGCGGACCAGGATCACGGCGATCGCCAGCAGGAACAGCCGTCCCATTAGGTATGCCAGCCGCAGCGTGACCTCGTGTCTGGGGTCATCGGTGGCGGCGATCAGGCGCTCCACCGCGATCCCCACGGCGCGCAGCACGATCCAGGCGCCGGCGCCGACGAGATAGCCCACGGCCGGGACGCCGATCAGCAGCATGATCGGGGCGGCCAGAAGGAGCACCACCACATCGAGATAGGCCAGCAGTGTCAACGAGGGTTCAGGCGACACGGACGTCGGCGCACCAATCTTGGAAGCGTGGGTCGAAGTGCTGTTCAAGCTTAAGTCCGAGGATCGGAGGGAAAGCGCCCGGTGAGGCGCTGCGGGACAGTCAGGCGGAAGCTACCCGCGTCCATTTGCCACCACCCCCAACCGGGTGGGGGCACAAGGGTAGCGTGGTAGGCGCGGACTTAGCGCGTCGACGCGCCATCGCGTAGCCGCAGCGAGGGCTTCGGCAGCTGCCCCTCCGCCCAGAGTGCCGCGATACCCGCCCGCGGCAGGCCCAGGGCGCCCTCGTAGACGAGGAAGCGAGGCTGCCATCGCGGGAAGAATTTCGCGTTGAACCGGTACAGGCTCTCGATCTGGAAGAACGGGTTGCCGAGCGCGATCAACTTGCCCAGCGCCCGCTCGAGCCGGCGCTCGGGGCTGTGCATCCACTTGGCGAAGGCGGCGAAGTTCAGCGACAGCTCCTCGACGGCCCGCTCGCGCAGCAGCTCGATCGCCCGCACCACGAGGAATTCGGTGAGCCCGTTGGGCGTGGAGGGATCGCGCCGCATGAACGAAAGCGACACCGCCGGGCGCCCGTAGCAGGGCACGAAGTGCAATACCCCGCGGATAACGCCGCCGGGGTCGCGGCCGATGAGGAGCAGGGTGTCGTGATCGTGCTGGCCCTGAAGCGAGTCCATCGCCATCGAGAACCCGCGCTCGGGCGCGCCCTGGCGGCCGCGCTCGACCACCTCCTCCACCTCCGCCATCGTGCTCGGATCGAGCGACTGCAGCTCATGGAGTTCGGCGGTGAAGCCCGCCTTGCCCAGCCGGGTGACCGATTGGCGGACCTTTCGGATCGGCCGGCCCTCAAGCGAGAAGCCGCCCAGCTCGACGATCGCCTCGTCGCCCAGGTAAAGGGTTCGAAGCCCGTGCTCCTCGTAGAGCGGGCACAGGCCCTCGCTGGCCCCCAGGGCGCCGAGCTTGAGCCCACGCGCTTCGGAAAACGCACGCACTTGGTGCAACAGGCCCGGGACGGCATCCTGCGGTCCGACCGGATCGCCCGAGAGCAGAAGCACCCCGTTCTCGATCGTGTACCCGACGAACGCCCGCCCGTCGTCGCTGAACAGATAGTGCTTGTCGGCGCGCAGCTTGAAGAACGCGAGGGTGTCGGCGCCATGCGCTCGGACCAGGTTTGATGCGGTTTCGCGGGCGGTTGGGCTGGGGAGCGCTCGCGGCGCCGTGAGCGGCCGGAAGATCACATAGGCGATCATCAGGAGCGTTCCCAGCTCCAGCAGGTGCACTCCGAGCGGGATCCAGGCGACGGCGTGGTGGTAGTGGATCAGGCCGTGCTGCCAGCGGAGCAGATCGATCGTCTCGGCCGCGACGGTTCGCAGCGACGGGTGGCCCTGAGCGGCCCAGGTGGCCAGTGCGGCGGCGGCCAGGCCGGCCGCGCCCAGGAGCGGCGCCCGCCAGATCGCGGAGCGCAGCGTGATCGGGTCGTGGCGGACCCGGAAGGCGGCGCGTCCGAGGATGAGAACGGCCGCGGCGGCCCAGGTGATGATCGTCTCCTCGAAGTCGAGCCCCTTGAGCAGGTCGAACAGGCCCAGGGTGATCATCAGCACGAGCCCCGCCTGCCAGGCCCGGCGTCGGCGCTTGGCCAGATAGGGCGCCACCAGCAACAGGGCCGCCCCGGCCGGGAGCGCGAGGGCGTGGAACAGGCGCATCGCCTCCACCGGCTCGAACGCGAGCAGCAGGTGGCCGCGCCAGCGGATGTTCGGCGTGAGCGCCGAGGCGATGTTGGTCGCGCCGACTATCGTCGCTGCCACCGCGGCGAACATCGGCACGCGGCGTGTCACTCCGTTTAGCGAAAAGCTCATGGGACCCATGAACGGCCGAAGCCGGCCTGCCGTTTCGGCGTGCGGACCGATCGCGTAGTTTTACCGCACCGCGGACACGCCTCCCGGCGAGAGATACCTCGCCGCCGGCGGTTGGTTACGTCGTTGCCGCCCGCGATCCTGCTCGCGCGGCGGTGTGGGCGGGGGCGGTGACCCTCTCACCCGATGTCTGGCGCGGAAGGGCGAGGCTGAGCCCCAGAGCGGCCAGCGGGAGCACCGCCACCGTCTCGAACACGGCCCGCAGCCCCGCCGAATCGCCCAGCACGCCGAGCAGCGGCGCGCCCACGCCACCGAGCCCGATCGACAGCCCGATCGTCACGCCCGCGGCCACGCCCAACCGCCCCGGCAGGTACTCCTGACCCATCACGATGGTCACCGCGAAGGTGGCGATGGTGACGGCGCCGGCTAGCGCGGCGAACACCAGGGCGAGGGCCGGCCCTGACAGCAGGAAGCCGACGATCAGCGGTGGAGTGGCGATCATCGAGCCGACCAGCACGGTGCGCCGGCCGAACCGGTCGGCCAGGGGTCCTCCCATCAGCGTGCCGGCCGCTCCGCCCAGCAGCATGGCCGTGAGCGCCGCGTTGCCGAGCGCCTTGCTCGTGTGCAGCACGTTCACGTAGTAGAGCGGGATGAAGGTGACCATCCCGAAGTACACGAACGAGCGCAGCGCGATCACCCCGGCGAGCAGCACGAACGGGCCCCACGCCTCGTGCTGTTCGCCTGTCTGCACCCGGCCGCCGGCGAGATCGCTGCGGAAGCCCTTGAGGCGGGGCAACTCGTGGATGAGCACGGCGGCCATCAGCCACGTCGGAACGAGTACGAACACCGTGCCCGGCAACCCGAAGGCGAGCAGCAGCGGCGTGACGAGCACCGGTCCGAGCGCGAAACCGACGTTGCCGCCGACGCTGAACAGGCTCATCCCGCTGGCCCGCCGCGCACCGGACACGTAGTTGGCAAAGCGCGAGCCCTCCGGATGGAAGGCGGCCACGCCCAGGCCGCTGACCACGACGGCGGCGACGGTGAGCCCGTAGCTCGGCGCCAGGCCGGCGAGGGCCACCCCGAGGCCGCCCAGCGCCGGGCCGAGCGGCATCAACCAGGGCAGCGACAGGCGGTCGGACACGTGGCCGAAGAGCGGCTGGATCACCGAGGACGAGATCGTGGCAGCCAGCACGAGCGCGGACGCGGCGGCGTAGCTCAGGTGGTCCTGGACGATCAGGAACGGCAGCAGCGCCGGGATGGAGCCCTGCGCGATGTCGGTGAACATGTGCCCGGCCGAGAGCGCGGCCATGGCCCGGCGATCGACGCCCGCGCTCGCGGTGCTCACCGCTCGAGCTCTCCCATGCGACGGTGGATGGCCCGCCGCTTGCCCACCAGCTCGGACTCGAGCTGCTCGAGCTCAGTCCGGCGGTGGCGAACCAGCTCCAGCTGATTGGCGATGTGGCCCAGCGCCTGCTCGAGAATCCGCTTGATCTCCGCGGGATCCTCGGTCTGCTGGATCTCCCGCCGGAGCTGGGCCCGCGCGTCCTCGGCCTCGAGCAGCGCCGACACCTCGTCCAGCGTGAGCCCGAGGAGGTCGCGCAGGCGCATGATCTCGCGCACGCGATCGACGTCGAGCTGCGTGTAGAGGCGGTGCTTGCCCTGCTCCCGATCGTCGGCCGCGGGAAGCAGGCCGATCTCCTCGTAGTAGCGAATCGTCCGCGGGGTGGTGCCGAGCAAGTCGGCCACCTCGCCGATGCGCAGCGGCTTGGCCTGGGTCGCGCTCATGCCGCCGCCGTCTCCGGTGCCGGCACCTTCACGTGCGCCGGCCGCGCCGCCGAGATCACCGCCCCGAGCACGGAGATGGCGGCCAGGCACCACAGCGCGGTGTGCATGTTGGACATGAACGGGATCAGTTGGGCGTTCGAGATGTGGTTGGCCAGGCCGGAGAACACGGCGAACAGCACATTCTTGGGCACGCTCGACGTGACCACGGCGATCACGAAGGCGATCGAGATGACCGCACCCGTGTTCTGGACCAGAACGCGGGCGCCGGCGGCGATCCCGCGCCGGTGCGGCGCCACCGTGCCCATCATCGCGGCGGTGTTCGGCGAGTTGAACATCCCGGATCCGACCCCCACGATGAACATGTAGGCGCAGCTCGCCCAGTACGTCGTGTCGCGCTGGAGCGTGGTCATCAGCGCGAGCCCGATCGCCTGCACGAGCATGCCGGCCACCGCCATCCCGCGGGAGCCCCGGCGGTCGGCCCAGATCCCGGCCAGCGGCGAGGCGATCAGCATCCCCACCGCCAGCGGCGCGAGCTTGATCCCGGCCAGGATCGGCGAGTCGCCCTGCACGCCCTGGAAGTAGAAGACGAACACGAACATCAGTGCGAAGCGCGCCAGCCCGTTGGTGAAGGCGGCCAGCGATGCGGCCGAGAACAGGCGGTTCTTGAAGATGCTCAGGTCGAGCATCGGCGCGGGGACGCGGCTCTCGATGAACACGAAGCCGGGGAGCAGGAGCGCCGCGGCGATGAGGCCGGAGATCACCGCCGTGTGGTCCCAGCCCGAGATCCCGCCCTTCGAGATGCCGTACACGAGCCCAGTCAGGCCGATCAGGAACGTGATCGTGCCGAGCACGTCAAAGCGCGTGTCCTCCGAGCGCCCGGTGACCTCGTGCAGGATCGGCCGCGGCCCAGGCGCTCCCGGCGAGGGCGAACGGCACGTTGAACCAGAACACCCAGTGCCATGAGATCGCCACCAGGGCGCCGCCCAGGACGGGACCGATCACCAGCCCGATGGCCGCCACCATCGTGTTGGTGCCCATGGCCAGTCCGAGCTGCTCGCGCGGGAAGGCGTCGGTGACGATCGCGGCCGCGTTGGCGAACAGGAACGAGCCGCCGATGCCCTGGACGATCCGCCACAGGATCAGCTGGGTGCCGTTGCCGGCGAACCCGGCGCCGAGCGATGCCGCGGCGAACAGGACGAAGCCGCCGATGTACGCCTGCTTTCGCCCGAACTGGTCCGATAGCCGGCCCGCGCTCAGCACGAGCACGGTCGAGGCGATCATGTAGACGAGGATCACCCACACCAGCTCCAGCAGGCTGGTGTGAAGGCTGCGCTCGAGGTCGGGCAGCGCGATGATCAGCGTCCCCGAGTTGACCGTGGCCAGCAGCATGCCGAGGGAAGTGCACGACAGAGCCCACCACTTGTAGGAGGCGTGCTCGGCGTCGACACCCATCCGCCGGCTCCTCGCCGGCGCCTCACCTGCTCTTGTCGTGGCCTTCGATCGCAGCGCTGACATGTGCCTCCAGAACTTGATTCTTACGTAAGCGTAAGAATAACACGGGCACGCGGGAGCTTTGGCAGCCGCATTTGCTGGCATGCTTGTGTCACGGCATGCGGTACTGGGACGCTCTCTTCGCATTCCTGGTGGCGACGGCCATCGCCGCCGTGCTCACGCCGCTGAGCTCCCGCCTGGCCTGGCGGGTCGGCGCCATCGTGATGCCGAGCGAACGCGGCCTGGCCGAGCGGGCCACGCCGGCGCTGGGCGGGCTGGCCATTCTGGCCGGCGTGCTCGTCGGCGCGTTCTTCTGGCTGCCGGCGAGCATCAGCCTGCCGCACACCGCGGGCACCGCGCCGGGGGCCGGCGGCACCGTGCACACCTGGACGATCGCGGTCGGGGCCTGCCTGATCGCGCTGGTCGGCGCGATCGACGACGTCCGGCCGCTCAAGCCGCACTGGAAGCTCCTGGGGCAGATCGCCGCGGCGCTGATCGCGGTGGAGGGCGGCGCGGTCGTAACCGACGTGACGATCCCGTTCGTCGGCGCGCTCCAGCTGCCGAACACCGGCGGTGTGCTGACCGTGATCTGGCTGGTCGGCTTGATGAACGTCGTGAACTTTTCCGACGGCGTGGACGGACTGGCCGCCGGCCTGTGCGCGATCGACGCCCTGGCGTTCGCGATCATCGCCTTCGACCTGCACATCCCGGGGGCCGCCGTGCTCGCCGCACTCACGGCCGGCGCCTCGCTTGGCTTCCTGTTTCACAACTTCTATCCGGCCGCGTCGCTCATGGGCGACTGCGGAGCGAACCTGCTCGGCTATCTGCTCGGAGTTGTGGCGGTGGTCGGCTCGATCAAGACCGGAGCCGTGGTCACGCTGGTCGTGCCGCTGGTCGTACTGGCCGTGCCTTTCCTCGATACCGGGTTCGTCGTGGCCAAGCGCCTGAAGTACAGGCGCAAGCCGTGGTCGGCGGACGCCAATCACTTCCACCATCGGATGGCGCGCATGGGTTACGGCCCCCGCCGGACCGTCGCCTACCTGTACGGCTGGACTCTGATGCTGGCCGGCGTGGCCGTCGCGCTGCGCTTCATTCCCTACTCCAACCACCGCGGCGACTACCACCTCGGCTGGGTGCTGGTCATGGCCGCGATCGGCCTGATCGCGCTGGCCGCCAGCGTGTACCTCATCTACCTGCTCGAGATCCTCAAGTTCAGGAGCCGGCGCAGCCGCGAGCTGCGCACGGCCGATCCGGCGACCAGCGAGCACGAGATCGACGAGCAGGTGCAGCGCGAGGTGGAGACCGGGGAGTTCGAGCGGGTGGGCTAGGTGGAGGGTGCTTCTACCGCGCGCGACGCTCGCCTGACCGGGCTCACTCGAGTCGAGAAGGCGCTCCTCGCTGCGGTCACGGCGCTCACCGTGCTCGCCGGCATCACGCGGTACGCCAGCGGCGTCTCGCGGATCATCGCGTTCGTAATCGCCACGCTGGCCCTCGCCGGGCTGGCCTGGGTGGTGGCCCTCGCCACCGAGGAGGTGGGCCAGCGGCTGGGGACCGCGGCTACAGGTGTGATGCAGTCGACGGTCGGCAATCTGCCCGAGTTCTTCGTGGTGATCTTCGCGCTTCAGGCCGGCCAGCGCGTCGTCGCCGAGACCGCGATCCTCGGCTCGATCCTGTCCAACGCCTTGCTCGTCCTCGGGCTGGTGATCGTGGCCGGCGCGCTGCGCGAGCGCAAGCGCGACGGGATCATGCGCTTCAACCCGAGGCTGCCCAACGACACGGCCACGCTGCTGCTGGTCTCCTCGTTCATCATCGTGCTGATCGGGCTCACGCGTGGCGCGGGCGACGCGGCCAGCCATCACTCCAAGACGATTTCGATCATCGGGGCGGTGGCGATCCTGCTCGTGTACGCCACGTGGATGCGCCAGTACCTGACCACGCCCGAGTCCGCCGGCACGCACGTGGCCGGCCAGCCGCGCCTGACGCTCGTCGCCAGCATCGGCCTGCTGGTTCTCGCGGGCACCGCGTCGGCCTTCGTCTCGGACTGGTTCATCAACGCGCTCGAGCCGACGATCGAGGCGCTCGACATCTCGAAGGCGTTCGCCGGCCTCGTGATCGTCGCCATCGCCGGCAACGCGGTCGAACACGCGGTCGGCATCGTCCTGGCCGCCAAGGGACAGTCCGACCTGGCCATCTCGGTGGTGAAGAACTCGGTGGCGCAGATCGCCGCCTTCCTGTACCCGCTGCTCGTCCTGGTTTCCCTCCTGACGGCGACCACGCTGACCTTCTCGCTGGCGCCGGTGTACATCGGCGCGCTGCTGGGCACATCGGTGCTCGTATGGCAGATCACCGGGGACGGCGAGGCCACGGTGTTCGAGGGAACGGCGCTCGTGGCCACGTTCGTGATCATGGCCACGGTGGCGGCCTTCGAGTGATCTAGGGGTGCAGGGCCTGGGCGATCCGGGCTATGAGCGCCACGGACTCGCGCTCGAGGTGACGGTCGGTCACTCGCATGGGGCGCAGCGCGTTCGCGAGCATCACCTGGTCGCGCTTGCGGTCGCGCTCGAACGCGTTCCGGTGGCCGTGGGCCTGCCAGCCGTCGAATTCGAGCACGAGCCGTTGCTCGGGCCAGTACGCGTCGACCAGGTAGCCGTGCAGGCGGACGTTGGTGATCGGCCTCGGCAGTTGGGCGGAGTCGATCAGCTTCAGGAGCAGCCGTTCGCGCTTCGAGCGCGTCATGCGCGGGTCGTGCAACAGAGCTCGGATCACTGCGGCGCCCCGCCGCCTCGGCTCGCGCGCCAGCACCTCGGCCAGCGCGCGGGGTGTGACGGTCTCTCGGTACAGAGCCTCCTGGAACGCCCGCTCCACCGCGTCCGGCGACTCGGTCGCGGCCAGATCACAGATCGTCCGCGCCACCGAGGTCACGGGGATGCCGCGCATCGAGGTCTCGTCATGCCTGGCCAGCGCCCGAGGGCGGTGAAGCCGAATCCCCTGATGACGCCCCGGATTCCGTCCCACCACTGTCACGTCGACGTCGCCACCGGCCTGAGGCAGGAGCCCAAACAGCTCGGCGGCGGAACGATGACTGACCGCCGCGCCGTCGCCGCAGGCCAGTGCCGCCGCTCGCGCTCGCGCCATCGGCGTCGGTGGCGCGGCGCCGAGCAGGAAGACGCCCCGGTGCAGCCGTTGCATGCTCCGGGCCCGGACGCGGTGCGTGACTCCGCGCCCCCCGAGGCCTGCTTCGAGCAGCTGCGCCAGCGTGATCACATTGTCCTGCCGACGGGCAAGCCGGGCGATTTCGCGCTCCACGGCGTCCATTACTCGTCACGCGAGGCCCCGCCGGCTGAGCGTGACGAGCTTCGGACGTCACACGTCCGCAATTCGTCACCCCCCACGGGAACCGCGTTGTGTGACGGGTTTTCCGCGTGATTCCGGGCTCACGTGGCCCAGTATCAGGCCACCGAATCGCCCCACCGGGAATGCGACCGAATTGGAACGAAGTTTCGACGCTTCCGTCAGACGACCGCGGGTGCGCCCACCCGTGTGTACAGCGGGTAGCGCTCGGCGATGGCTGCCGCCCGGTCGGCGAGGTCCGCCCGGCGCTCCTCGAAGCCGGGCTGGCCGAGCGCCTCGGCGAGGATCATCCCGACCTCGACGAAGTCCTCGAGCTGGAGGCCGCGGGTGGCCAATGCCGGCGTCCCGATCCGCAGCCCGCTGGACACCGCCGGCGGCCGCGGGTCGAACGGCACCGCGTTGCGGTTCACCGTGATCCCGATCGAGTGCAGCCGGTCCTCGGCTTGGCGGCCGTCGAGCTCTGACTCCCGAAGATCGCACAGCACGAGGTGCACGTCGGTGCCGCCGGTCAACACGCTGACGCCGCCGCCGGCACGCAGAAGCTCGGCCGCCACCGCCCGCGCGCCCACCAAGGTCCGCTCCTGGCGCTCGCGGAAGGCCTCGGAGGCGGCGATCCGCAGCGCCACCGCCTTGCCGGCGATGATGTGCTCCAACGGTCCGCCCTGCTGCCCCGGGAACACCGCCGAATCGATCCGCTTGGCGTATTCCTCGCGGCACAGGATCAGCCCGCCGCGGCCGCCGCCGATCGTCTTGTGGATTGTCGTGGTCACGACATCCGCGTATGGGACCGGCGAAGGGTGCAGCCCGGCGGCGACCAGGCCGGCGAAGTGGGCCATGTCGACGACCAGGTACGCGCCGACCTCGTCGGCAATGGCGCGGAAGCGCTCGAAGTCGAGGAACCGCGGGTACGCCGACCAGCCGGCGAGGATCATCTTGGGCCGGCGCTCCTGCGCGATTCGCTGCAACTCGTCCATGTCGATGCGCCCGGTCTCCCGGTCGACGTGGTAGGGAGCGATGTCGTACAGCCGGCCCGACACGTTGATCCTCATCCCGTGGGTCAGGTGACCGCCGTGGGAGAGCTCCAGCCCCATCACGGTGTCGCCGGGCTGGAGCAGCGCATGGTAGACCGCGATGTTCGCCTGGGCGCCGGAGTGCGGCTGCACGTTCGCGTGCTCGGATCCGAACAACTCCACCGCGCGTTTGATGGCCAGCGCCTCGGCGACGTCGACATGCTCGCAGCCGCCGTAGTAGCGCTTGCCCGGATACCCCTCGGCGTACTTGTTGGTGAGCACCGAGCCCTGGCACTCGAGCACGGCCATCGGGACGAAGTTCTCCGAGGCGATCATCTCGAGCGTCCGCTGCTGGCGCTCGAGCTCGGCCGCGAGCACATCGGCGATCTCCGGATCCACCTCGGCCAGTGGCCGGTTGAAGAAGTCAGGCGGCAGATCGGCGGCGCTCACTCCGGTAACGACCATAGCAACGGAATCGGTCGCCGACGTTGCCTGCGGACGCATATTGGGGGGTTCAGTTCCGCGCCGCTGCGACTACCGCCAGGTCGCCCCGCTCCCACGTCACGCGCGGCTCGAATCCGGCCTCGGCCAGCCAGCGCAACTGCTCGGCCAGCGGGCTGGGCCGGTCGTAGCCTGGGGTGAGCGGCGTGGTCGCCGCGGCGGGGTCCACCGGCACCACTACGTCGGCCAGCACGAACAGCCCGCCGGACGTCAGCGCCTCGTGTACGCGGGCGAACAGCTCGGCCTTCCCGGAGCCGTCGAGGTGGTGCACGCAGAGCGCGCTGGTGACCAGGTCGAACGGCCCTTCGGGCAGCGGATCCTCGATCCGTCCCACCCGGAGCTCGACCCGGTCCGCCGGCAACTGCGAGCGCGCCACCGCCAGCATCCCCTGGTTCTCGTCGACCCCGACCAGCGAAGCCTCGGGATGAGAGGCCAGCACGCGGCGGGCCGTCTCCCCCGTCCCGGTGCCCAGGTCGAGGATCCGCCGCGCCCCCGCGCCGCTGGCCGACGCCACCTCGTCCTGAAAGACGTCGTAGGCCGGCACGTCGGCGCGGATCGCGTCGACGTAGGTGCTCGCGTCGAAGTGGTACTGCATGTGCAGCGCCTCGGTCAGCTCTCGCTCGCCCACCGCGCCGGCCCGCGCCACCGACCACTCGCCCTCCTGCTCGTAGCGGCGCAGGTCGACCACCGTTGAGGGAGTTCCGGGCAGCTCGCCACCGTCGATCACCAGGTCGACCGCTGCCCGGAGCAGCGCCGGCACCTCATCGAGCCGCCGTGGGTCTGCTCCGCCGGCGCGATTGGCGCTCGACTGGAGCACGGGCCGGCGCAGGCCGGCAAACCGCGGCGAGTGCGGGACCCGGACCCCGAGGGTCGCCAGATCCCCGCCGCAGGCCAGGGCGAACCGCCCCGCCGGGTTGGGCACTAGCACGCTCACCGGCCCGGGCATCACGCGGCTCATGGCCAGGCGCGTCCGCTCGCCAAGCTCCGGCAGCGCCGCAAAAGCGTCTTCAACGTTGAAGAACATGATGGCCGAGGGCTTGTCCAGGCTGCGGCGCTTGAGCAGGTACAGCCGCTCCACGGCGAACCGGTCCTCGGGATCGCAGGCCAGGCCGTACACGGTGTCGGCCGGAAACAGGACCAGCCCCCCGACTCCGAGGCACTGCTCGAACGCGTCGCGCTCGCTCAACGGCGCCCGACAACCACCCGTTCGTGGCCGGCCAGATCACGCACGATTTCGATCGAATTAGTGCTCTGGGGGTCCGCGGGGCTCGACGCGGTGGCGCGGAGGGCAGCGGGGCTCGACGCGGTGGCGCGGAGGGCAGCGGGGCTCGACGCGGTGGCGAGGAGGGCGGCGACGGCTTGCGCCTGGTCGAAGCCGACCTCGAGGGCAAGCAGCGGAGACTCCGACGCCTGCGCGACCAGCCGGCGGATCAGGTCGAGCCCATCCGCGCCGGCGAACAGCGCGCCGGTCGGCTCGTACCGCGAGACATCGGGCGGCAACTCGGCGCCCGCGGCCACGTACGGCAGGTTCGCCAGCACGGCGTCGAAGCGCTGATCCAAGCCGGACAGCAGGTCGGCCCTGACAAACGAAACGTCCATCCCCAGGCGAAAGCCGTTCTCCCGGGCCAGGGCCAGCGCTTCCCCAGACACGTCCGTCCCCCACACATCCAGGTCCGGGCGCTCGTCCTTCAAGGCCAGCGCCACCGCGCCGCTCCCGGTCCCCACATCCACGACCGAGGCGCCGAACGGGAGCGTCAACCCCAACTCGACCAGCAACTCGGTCTCGGGCCGCGGGATCAAGACGCGCCGGTCCACGCGCAAGGTGATCCGGCGAAACGACTTGCGGCCGAGGATGTACGCGATCGGCTCGTGCGCCTCCCGGCGGGCAACCAGGGCGTGGAAGCCGTCCACGACGGTCGGATCGAGCGGCCGGGCCGCGTCCACCACCAGACGCGAGCGATCCACGCCCAGCGCGTAGGCCAGCAGCAGCTCCGCGTCCAGCCGCGGGCTATCGGACGCGGTGGCGAGCACCGAAGTGGCGTCCCGCAGAACGGCCGCGACCGAAGTCACGACGACCTCAGGCAACCGAGGCCTTCTCCTCCAGGCGACGGCGCTTCTCGTCGTCCTGCAAGGCCGACGTGAGCTCGTCGAGCTCGCCCATCAGGATCGCGTCGAGGTTGTGCACGAGCAGGTTGATCCGGTGGTCCTTGACCCGCCGCTCCCCGTAGTTGTAGGTGCGGATCTTCTCGGCCCGCTCGCCGGTGCCGACCTGCGCCGCCCGCGACGCCGCCACCGCGGCCCGCTGCTCGGCCAGGGCTCGCTCGTACAGGCGCGCCCGCAGCACCCGCATGGCGCGCTCGCGGTTCTGCAGCTGGGACTTCTCGTCCTGCATGGAGACGACGATCCCGGACGGTCTGTGGGTGATCCGCACCGCGGAGTCGGTCGTGTTGACCGACTGGCCGCCGGGGCCCGACGCTCCGGTACACGTCGATCTGCAGGTCTCCCGGATCGATCTCGACCTCGACCTCCTCGGCCTCGGGCAGAACGGCCACGGTGGCGGTCGAGGTGTGGATGCGGCCCTGGGACTCGGTCTCGGGGACCCGCTGGACGCGATGCGTGCCGCCCTCGAACTTGAACACCGAGTAGGCCCCGTCGCCCTTCACGGCAAACGTATATGTCCCTTCTCCGATCGACAGCGGCTCGACGGTGAAGCCGCGTCGCTCGGCGTACCGGGTGAGCATCCGGTAGAGGTCGCCGGCCCACAGCCCGGCCTCCTCGCCGCCGGCGCCCGGCCGGATCTCGACGATCACGTTCTTGTCGTCGTTGGGGTCGCGCTCGACCATAGCCAGGCGAATCTCGTCCTCGAGCTCGGCCATGCGATCTCTCGAGGACTCGAGCATCGCGCGCAGCTCGGGATCCTCGCCGTCCTCCGCCAACAGCTCGCGCGCACCCTCGGCGTCGTCCAAAGCCCGCCGGTACTCGGAGGCCAGACGGGCGGCCGGCTCGAGCTCCCGGTAGGCGCGGCTGGCGGCGGCGAACCGCTGCCGGTCGCCGATCACCAGCGGATCGGAAAGTTCGCCCTGAAGCTCGCCGAAGCGCGCCTCGATCTGGGACACGAGTTCATCGATCATGACTGACCCCCGAGTTTAGGCCCGGCGGGCGGGGCGTCAGGCGACGACTTCGAGCCCGACCAGATCCTCGGCCGAGACGCCGGCGCCCTCCTGCCGCGCCAGCACCTCCTTCAGCGCCGCGATCGACACTGCGAGCTGATCGAGGTCGGGCTCGCGGGTGGTCAGTCGCTGGAGCTGCAATCCCGGATACATCACGGCGCGGACCCAGCCTCGCCGGCGGTTGCGTCCGGCCCACTTGATCACCTCGAAGGACAGGCCGGCGATCAGCGGCACCCCCACGATCCGGGTGAGCACCAGGATCCACCAGGCGGGCAGGCCGATCGGGGCGAACACGAAGATCGCCATGATCATCACGATGAGCAGGAAGCTGGTGCCGCAGCGGGGATGCAGGCGCGAGTACAGCGCGGCACGCTCGGGTGTCAACTCGTCCGAGGCCTCGTAGCACGAGATCGCCTTGTGCTCGGCGCCGTGGTACTCGAAGACCCGACGCAGGTCCCGCAGCCGCGAGAGCAACAGCAGGTAGCCGAGGAAGATCGCGGTCCGCACGACCCCCTCGACCGCCCAGAAGGCCACCGAGGAGCCGAGCTGATGCTTGATCAGGCTGGTCAGCCCGACCGGCACGACAAAGAACAGGCCGATGGCGAACAGCGAGGCGACCGCGACGGTCCCGATCCAGGCGCCGCTCGAGATCTCCTGGTCCTCCTCCGGGAGCTGGGCGTTCGCCGAGAGCCCGAGCGCGCGCATCCCGATGGCCAGCGACTCCACCAGCGCCACCACACCGCGGATCACCGGCAGGCGGTAGATCCGTCGCCGCTTGGCCCAGGACTCGAGCGGGAACGCCTGAACCTCGATCTCGCCCTGCTCGACCGCCTCCGACGCCGGCGGCTTGCGGACGGCCAGCGCCCAGGTGCTGACGCCACGCATCATCACGCCCTCGAGCACGGCCTGGCCGCCCAGGGGCGCGTCGCGCGAGGCGGTCAGGCGCCCCTCCTCGACCGCGCCGCTCATCGTCCCCGTCCTGGGCTAAGAGGTGCCTGCGCCGGCCCGTGCGGCGCGCCGGCCCTTGGCCACCCGCCGCTGGAAGCGCTCGACCCGGCCGCCGGTATCCACCAGCTTCTGTCGGCCGGTGTAGAAGGGATGGCAGGCAGAGCAGATCTCAACGTGGATTTCGGGCTTGGTCGAGCGGGTCATGAACTCGTTGCCGCAGGTACAGCGGACGTGAGCATCGACATACTCGGGATGTACACCGGTCTTCATAGTGTTATCGAGTGTAGCGGGGCGCCACTTGAGCCTCCTGTAACGAGGACGGGCGATCGTCGCAAGTACTGGATATGACGCTCCGCCCGCCGCTGCCGCGAGACACGACCCTTCGGTGGCCGACTTCGAGGCGGTCTACCGCGCCAACTTGGCGGGCATCACCGCGTTCTTCGCCCGGCGGTGTGGCGAGCCGCAGGCGGTGGCCGACCTCACCTCGGACACGTTCGTACGGGCGATCGCGTCGCTCTCCTCGTTCGATGCGCGCCGCGGCAGCGCGCGCGGCTGGCTGTTCGGGATCGCCCGCCATGTCTACGCGCGGCACTGCGCGCTCACCGCCAACGGAAATCAGGCGCTCGCCGCCCTGGCCGAGCAACGAGCCCTCGACGAGGACGAAATCGAAGCGCTGGCGGCTCGGATCGACGATCAAAGCACCGGCCGCGGGCTGTTCGCACGGCTGGCCCGGCTACCCGAGCTGGAACGCGGCGCCCTCGAGCTCGTCGACGTTGCCGGCCTGGCGCCCCCGCACCGGGACCGTCGTGCGTCAACAGCACGCCGCTCCCCGTTCCTGACAAGCGTTAGCCGGACGAGCTTGACGCCGGGCAGGGCATCGTCAACGTGTTGTTGTCGAAGTCGTACTCGTCGATCGTGTGCCCCGGATCCACGGTGACGGTCAGAACGTCGCCAGCGGTGCAGGCCGGCGCCACGAAGCGCTGGCGCGCGGTCGAGCGCGGGCCCACCGAGGCGAGCGTCGCCGCCTGAGTGGTGCTTGTCGCGCCGGCCAGGTCGACCTCAACCGGTCCCGCGGCGGCCACACCGCGGTTTCCGATCACCGCGATATACGCGGCACGCCCGGCCGACAGCGCCGTGACGGTCAGCGAGCGGACGAGCAGGTCCGCCCGGAGCTCAGGCTGGAAGCAGTTGGCGCTCGACTCCGCCGCGCTATCGAGCTCCTGGCCGTTCGAGTCGATCCACCGGAAGCTGACCCGGAAGCGGTAGGTGGCGGGCGCCGGCAGGTTGACGACCGGATGGTTGACGATCCACACATCGCCGGGACGCTGGCCGAGTGAGGGGTCCTGTGGAGATATCCAGCTGCCCAGCAGGCGCCCGCGCACCAGCTTGAAGGGAGCGTCCCGCTTGGTCCGGCGCATCAAGTCGAAGCGGATCTGCATCTTCGCCGTCCCACTGACCGGGCGCATCACGGCCTGGATCGAGACGGCGCGCCCCGGCGGGTCCAGTGCCTTCTGACAGACGAACGAGCGGAGTTCCTCACGCGGAGCGGGGGCGACGGCGCCCGACGCCGTGGACGTGCCGACGAGCGCCGCGACCAGGCCGGCGGCGGCGATGACGACCAGAGCGGATCCCACGCGAGACATGCGCAAATACCAACAATTGGTGCCGAGAAAAGTTCCGCACACGTGCGGGCTGTATCGCTTTCGTGCCCGATCGGCAGTTGTGAACATGCCCCAGGAACCAAGCACAGATCGGCCGTCGAGTCGAGGTTCGGAGAAGTCTTCGCTCACCTGGGCCTGCTCAGCGCCTACGCGCGGCGCCGGGGCGCCCGCGACCCCGACGCGATCGCCGCCGAGGCGATGGCCATCGCATGGCGACGACTCGCCGAGGTCGGCGGATCGGAGGCTCGGGTGGCGCCGCTGGCTCGACAACGTCCCCCGAAACGACCCGCGTCCCTGGCTGATCGCGACGGCGCGGAACCTCAGTACCAGGTCGGCGGCCCGATGCCCGGATGCGGAGGCCTGGGCTGGCAGGACGCACACGGCTTCGACTACTACCCGACGACGATCGCCGCTCCCGGCCACCGCGTCTGGCGGATCGCGTACGGCTACGTCCCGACCACCGGCCACCCCGTGCAGGTCCGCGACAGGATCAGCGGCGTGACGGCCCCCATCGGAGACGGGCGCTACTTCGCGATCGTGATCCCGTACTGCCGCGGGCGCGGATGCAACCGCCCGGCGCCGTTCGCCTGGTTCCAACTGCAGACGCTCGATGCCGCCGGCCGGGTGCTGGTCACCGACGCCCGTGACCCCGGCATGTAGCCCTCAGGTCACCGTATACAGCGGACCGTCGCCGCCCTCGGGCGGGGTCAGTCGCCCGCCCTTGGCGGTGATCGCGCCACACTGCACGCAGTTCGTGTAGTTCACGATCACATCGACCGGACCCGTCTCGGGCGCCTCGTCCGGGATCTCGTACACGCCGGCGGGGCACATCCAGCGCCAGGTCTCGGCCAGCTCGCGCGGGACGTTCTTGCGCACGCGGATGTGGTTGGGAGCGTCGTCCCGGGTGGCATTGCCCGACACGTAAACCGAGGAGAGCTTGTCGAAGATGTACTTGCCGTCGGGCTTGGGATAGAGGTCCTTCTTGCCGTCGATCGTCATCGCCGAGTCGGCGTCGCGGTGGTTCGACCACCGGCCTCCGGGGAACCGGCCGCCGGTGATCACCATCGCGTTGGTGATCGCGCCGCCCACGAAGAAGCCCCGCCCGAACGGCTGCTTCATGTTGCGCGACTGGTATAGCTCCTTGCCGATGAGCGAGTCGCCGACCCGCTTGTCGTACGCCGAGAGGTCCGTCGCCCCGCTGCGCAGCGCCTCGAAGATCGTCTCGGCCGCGATGATCCCCGAGTGGATCGCGTAGTGGATCCCCTTCAGGACCGGCACGTTGACCATGCCGGCGCTGTCGCCGCACATCACCATCCCGGGCGCTGAGGGCTTGGGCATCGCCCAATAGCCACCCTCGGGGATGGCCTTGGCCCCCCAGGCCAGTCGCTTCCCGCCCTCGAGGATCCCTCGGACGAGCTTCGAGGTCTTGAACAGCTGCAGCAGGTCGTGGGGCGAGACGGTCGCGTCGGTGTAATCGAGACCGACGACGAACCCGATCGAGACACGATCGGAGCCCATCGGGTAGATCCACGACCCGCCGAACTCGTGCCACTTGGCGCCGTAGCGGAGCGGCCAGCCGAGCGTGTGGATCACGCGGTCCAGAGGCTTCTCGACCTGCCACACCTCCTTCACGCCGACCGCCCACACCTGGGGCTCACGGTTCTCGGCGAGCCCGAACTCACGGATTGCCGCGCCGGCCAGATGCCCCCAGGTCCCCTCGGCCAGCACGGTCGCCTTCGCAGTCACATCGGAACCCGGCTCGAAGTTGCCAAGCTCCTCGCCGTCCTTGCCGCGGCCCTTGTCGCCTGACCGGATCCCCCGAACCACCCCGTCGGTGACCAGCAGTTGGCTCGCGGTCGTCTCGGTCAGGATGTACGCGCCTGCCTCCTCAGCCCGTGCGGCCAGCCAGCGCGACAGCTCCGCCACGCTGACCATGTGGTTGCCGTGGTTGCGGAACGGAGGCGGCGTCGGGCTTGAGGGCCAGCTTCGAGCCCGGGCCGAGCATCCAGTACACGCTGTCCTTGGCCACGGTGCCGTGGGTCGGCCATTCGGACTCCGGAACGTCGGGCAACAGCGCCTTCAGACCCGACGGGCGCATCATCGCGCCCGGATAGGTTGTGCGCCCCGCACGCCTTGCCCTTCTCGATCACCGCGACCGGCACCTCGCCGAGGCGCTCCATCAGCTCGGGATCGTCCTCGAGCAGCTGCAGCAGGCGGATCGCGCAGGCCAGCCCGCCCGGCCCGCCGCCGACTATCGCCACGCCGACGTCGATCCGCTCCTCCTCGGGATCGAGCTCGCGCTTGACGAACTCCTTGACCGAGTCGACCGGAGGCGGGAACTCGCGAGGGCGTGATCGCGCGACCGTTCACGTGAGCCATGCCGACGATCAGCTCCCCTTCTTGGCCTTGATGGCCTCGGTCAGCTTGGGCAGGATCTTGTTCAAATCGCCGACGATCCCCAGGTCGGAGAACTCGAAGATCGGCGCGTTCGGCGTCCTTGTTGATCGCCACGATGTTCTCCGAGGACTGCATCCCGACCTTGTGCTGGATCGCGCCCGAGATACCGGCCGCCAGGTAAAGCTTGGGCGAGACGGTCTTGCCGGTCTGCCCGATCTGGGCCGCGTACGGGTACCAGCCGGCGTCGACCACCGCGCGGGTGGCCGCCACCGCCGAGTTGCCGCCGAACGCGCCGGCCAGCTCCTCGGCGAGCTCGAAGCCCTCCGGCTTGCCGAGCCCGCGGCCGCCGGCGACCAGGAAGTCGGCGCCCTCGATGTCGACGTCAGCGCCGCGCTGCTCGCCGCGCTGGACCATCTCGGCCTGGGTCGACCACGGCGAATACTCGATGTCGACGTCGACCACCTCGGCCGAGCCGCCGTCGCGCGAGACCAGCTCGAACGCGTTGATGCGCCCGATGATGATCCCGAGGCCCCGGTGTAGCGGGAGACCGAGATCTGCGAGTCCTGGAGGATCGGCCGCTCGGCCACCAGCTTGCCGTCCTCGGCCCGGACCGCGGTCACCTCCATGGTCACTCCGGCCTGCTTGCGCGCGGCCAGCCCGGCGCCGATCTCGAACCCGAGCAGACCGCCGCCGAACAGCGCATAGCCATGGCCGTGCTCGTCGATCACCTTGGCCATCACGTCGATCACCGGCTGCGCGAGCCCCTCGGGACCCCTGGCCCGGAACACCTTGGTCGCGCCGTACGCGCCGAGCGACTGACACAGCTCGTCGGTCAGGTCATCGCCGCCGACGACGACCGCGTGGGACTCGCCGCCGACCTCGGATGCGCGCGCGGCGGCCTCGGACACGGCGCCGAGCGAGTTCTTGTTGAACTCGCCCTCGTAGTGCAGGACGTAAGTCAGGACGTCGGGCATCTAGATCAGCTTCCTTTCCTCGAGCCACGCCACGATCTGCTCGACGGTCTCGTTGGTGTCCTCGTCCTCGATGATCTTGCCCGGCGGCCTTGGCCTCGGCGGGCGTGGAAGTCGCCGCAGTGCACGCGCGAGCCGTCCCCGCCGACGAGCGAGGAGTCGATGCCGACGTCGCCGGCCGCCACCAGCTCGAGCGGCTTCTTGCGCGCGCCCATGATCGCCTTCAGCGATGGGTAACGTGGCTCGTTGATCGCGTCGCCGACCGAGATGACCGCCGGCAGCTTGACCTGGACGGTGTCGTAGCCGTACTCGGCCTGGCGCTCGCAGCGCAGCGCACCGTCCGAGACATCCATCTTGATCACCTGCGTAAGCGAGGGCATCTTCAGGTGGTCGGCCACGACCGCGCCGATCGTGTAGCACTCGCCGTCATCCGACTGCTGGCCGAGCAGCACCAGGTCGGGCTGCTCCTTCTCGACCGCCTTGGCCAGCGCATAGCCGGTGGCCGCCACGTCGGAGCCGGCCAGCCCGTCGTCGGTCAGGTGCAGCGAGCGGTCGGCGCCGAGCGAGACCGCCTTGTGCAAGCGCGCGGACCGAGGACTCCGGCCCCATCGTCACGGCGACGATCTCGTCCACCTCGACGGCGCCGCCTTCGCGGATCTGCATGGCCGCCTCGATGGCGTGCGTGTCATACGGGTTCAGGTTCTTCTCGCCCGACCGGTCCATCCGCCCCGTCGAGGGATCGATTCGCTTCTCGACGGCGGCGTCCGGAACCTCTTTGACGAGGACGCAAATCTTCAAGTGAGGCCTCCTAGCAGTTCAAGAGGTCACGCATACTACCCGGTTGACTGACGAGTCAATCGGTCAACGCGTAATGGTCGGCCGCGCGAGGCCCCGATCAGGAGCCGAACGGCGCCGCGGATGAAGTCGACCGCCTCCTGGGTCGACGCGCCCGGCGTGAACACCTCCGCCACCCCGAGCTGCTTGAGCTCCTCGACGTCGTCGGAGGGGATCGTGCCGCCCACGCGTGACCACCACGTCGTCGGCGCCCTGCTCCTTGAGCAGCTCGATGCACTCGCGGCACCAGCGTCATGTGCGCCCCGGACAGGATCGACAGGCCAACCGCGTCGGCATCCTCCTGGATCACGGTCTCGACGATCTGCTCCGGCGTCTGGTGAAGGCCCGTGTAGATCACCTCCATGCCGGCATCGCGCAGCGCCCGCGCGATGATCTTCGCGCCGCGGTCGTGACCGTCAAGACCGGGCTTGGCGACGACGACACGGATCTTCTTCTCGCTGGCGGCGGACATCTGAGGGGTCTGCGGATTGTAGAAGCGCTCAGAACACGGGGGCTTCGCGGTAGCTGCCGAACACCGCCTGGAGGGCGCTGACGATCTCGCCTTCGGTGGCCTCCGCGCGGGCGGCTTCGACCAGGAGCGGCATCAGGTTCCGGCTCGGGTCGCCGGCGGCCTCGACCAGCGCCTCCAGCGTGCCCTCCACGGTGCTCTCGTCGCGGCGCTCCCTGAGCGCCTGCAGGCGATCGACCTGGTCGGTCTCGAACGCCGCATCGATGCGCAGGATTTCCGGATCCAGCTCATCGCCCACGGTGTAGGCGTTCACCCCCACGAGTCTTGCGCACCCCCGATTCCAGCTCCTGCTGATAGCGGAACGCGGCATCGGCGATTTCGCGCTGCGGGAAGCCCTGATTGACCGCCTGCACCATGCCGCCGAGCTGGTCGATCTTCTCGAAGTACGCGTAACAGGCCTCCTCCAGCCGATCGGTCAGCGCCTCCACGAAGTAGGAGCCTCCGAGCGGGTCGATCGTGTTGGCCACCCCGGTCTCCTCCGCGATGATCTGCTGGGTGCGCAGGGCGACGCGGACCGCCTCCTCCGTGGGCAGCGCGAGCGCCTCGTCGAACGAGTTGGTGTGCAGCGACTGGGTGCCGCCGAGGACGCCGGCCAGCGCCTCGATCGCGGTCCGCACGATGTTGTTGAGCGGCTGCTGGGCGGTCAGCGAGACGCCGGCGGTCTGGGTGTGGGAGCGCATCCGCCACGACTCCGGTCTTGCACGCGCCGAACGTGTCCCTCAGCTCCCCGGGCCCAGATCCGGCGGGCCGCCCGGTACTTGGCGATCTCCTCGAAGAAGTCGATGTGCGCGTTGAAGAAGAAGCTCAGGCGGGGCGCGAAGTCGTCGACGTCGAGGCCGCGCGCCACCGCTTGCTCGACATAGGTCAGCCCGTCCTTCAGCGTGAACGCGAGCTCCTGCGCGGCGGTCGAGCCCGCCTCGCGGATGTGGTAGCCGCTGATCGACACCGGATGCCAGCGCGGCATGTGCTCAGAGCACCACTCGATCATGTCCCCCACCAGTCGCATGGCCGGATCGACCGGGAAGCACCACTCCTTCTGCGCGATGTACTCCTTGAGGATGTCGGTCTGGATCGTCCCGCCCAGGCGCTCCGGCCCGATGCCCTGGCGCTCGGCCGCCACCACATAGAAGGCCAGCATGATCGCCGCCGGCGCGTTGATCGTCATCGACACGGTGATCGCCGCGTCCGCTTCGGTGGGCAGGTCGCCCTCGGTGTACAACGGTTTGACCGGCTCGCCGGAGATCGTCGAGAACGGCGCGTCGCGCTCCGCGGTGCGCCCGAACGTCTCGCGCTCCCAGCGCTCCAGATCAGACGCGCGGTGCCCGGTGGTGGCCATGACGCCAAGTCTAGGCCCGGGGGCGAGCCCCCGCCCGCGCCGCTACCGCAGCTTGGCCACCAACCCCCGCCGGCGCCGTCCCCGCGCGGCGATCGCCGCGGAGCCCACACCGCCGGCCACCGCCGCTCCGAGAAGCCCCACCGCCGCCTTGAGCCGGCGCCCGAGGCGGTCGAAGCGAAGCACCTCCCAGCGCTCGGCGCGCGCTGCCTTGAGCAGCGTCGAGTCGGGGTTGACCGCCACCGGGTGGCCGACCAGCCGCAGCATCGGGAGGTCCGAGGCCGAATCGGAATAGGCATACGACGCCGACAGGTCGAGGCCCTCGCGCTCGGCCAGGCGCTGCAGGGCCAGCCCCTTCTCCTGGCCGTAGACGAACAACCCGGCTGGGCGCCCTGTGTACACCCCGTCTCGCACTTCGGAGAACTGCGAGCCCACCGCGCCGTCGAAGGCGAGCACCCGCGCCAGCATGTCGGCCAGGTCCTGCGAGGCGGCGGTCAGGATGTACACGCGCCGGCCGGCGTCCTGGTGCTCGTAGGCCAGCGCCAGCACCTGGGGATAGATGCGCGGGAGCACGCCGGCCAGCACGTCGACCCCCAGTCGCTCGAGGTCGCGTACGCGCGTTCCGGCCAGCGACTCGGAGATCCGATCTCGCAACTCGTGCGAAGCCTCGTCCGAGGCCCCGCGGAGCCGGAACATCAGGTTGGCCCAGCCGTCGGCCATCAACTGCCGACGGCTGAGCAAATCGGCTCGATAAGCGGCACGGCCGAACTGGAAGGCCGACGAGCCCTCCATCAGCGTGCGGTCGAGGTCGAAAAATGCGGCTGGCTGGAGATCAGCCGCCATTGACCTCGATGATCACCGCGTCGCCCTGGCCGCCGCCGGAGCAGATCGCGGCGCAGCCGAGGCCGCCGCCGCGCCGGCGCAGCTCGAGCACCAGCGAGCCGAGGATGCGCGCGCCCGAGGCGCCGATCGGATGGCCGAGCGCCACCGCGCCGCCGTTGACGTTGACCTTGTCCTCGTCGATGCCGAGGACCCGGATCGAGTTGAGCGTGACCGAGGCGAACGCCTCGTTGATCTCCCACAGGTCGATGTCCTCGGCCTTCAGCCCCGCCTTCTCGAGCGCGTTCCTGGCCGCCTTGGACGGCGTGCGCGCCAGGTAGGCGAAGTCGTCGGCCACCTGCGCGTGGGCCACGATCCGGGCCAGCGCCGGCTTGCCGTTGCGCTTGGCCCACTCGTCGCTGGCCACCACGAGCGCGCCGGCGCCGTCGTTGACGCCGGGCGAGTTGCCCGCGGTATGCGAACCGTCCCTCATGAAGATCGGGGGCAGCTTGGCCAGCGACTCGAGGCTGGTCTCGCGCCGCGGCGCCTCGTCGATCTCGACCACCGTGTCGCCCTTCTTGCCCTTGATGGTCACCGGGACGATCTCCTCGGGCAGCCGCCCCTCGTCGGTGGCCTTGACCGCCAGCTGGTGCGAGCGCAGCGCCCAGCGGTCCATGTCGGGCCGGCTCAGCTCGAACTCGGCCGCCACCTCGCTGGCCTCCTGGGCCATGTGCTTGCCGGAAAACGGGTTGGTCAGCCCGTCGTTGATCATCGCGTCGATCGCCTTGCCGTCGCCCATGCGGAAGCCGAACCGGGCTGCTTTGAGCAGGTATGGGGCGTTCGACATCGACTCCATTCCCCCGGCCACCCCGACGTCGAGGTCCCCGACCCGGATCGCGTTGTCGAGCAGGCAGGCCGAGCGGATGCCCGAGGCGCACACCTTGTTGATCGTCTCCGAGGAGATCTCGTTGGGGATGCCGCCCTTGATCTGGGCCTGGCGGGATGGGATCTGCCCCTGGCCGGCCTGGATGACCTGGCCCATCACGACGTGCTGGACCTGATCGGGGGCCACATCAGCCCGCTCCAGCGCCGCCTTGATGGCGGTGCCTCCGAGTTCAGTGGCATCGATGCTGGCCAGGCCGCCCCCGAGCTTGCCTATCGGCGTGCGGGCGGCGGAGAGGATGACGGTGCTGGGCATGGTGTCTCTCTTCCCTTGAGTACTCAGGCGGACGTTCAATCCTAGAGGCCCCCTGGCCGGCCACTATGATGTCGGCCCCGTGAACGTGGAGGCGACGACCGACAGTCCGCTCGCCACCGGCGCCGACACGGTCGTGGTGGGGGTGTTCGAGGGCGAGGACGTGGCGCACGACCTGTCCGGTGGCCAACTGGCGGCACTGCTCCAGTCCGGCGAGGCCCGCCGTGAACTGAAGCGTCTGGCGCTCATTCACGCAGATGGGAAGCGGGTGATCCTGGTCGGTCTGGGCGACCGGGCGAAGTTCGACGGCGAACGGGCCAGGGCGGTGGCCGCCGTGGCGCATCGACGGGCGCGCGAGATCGGGACCTCCACGCTCTGCTGGGAGGTCCCCCATCACGTCTCAGACGAGGTCGTCGAGGGGCTCGTGCACGGCACCCTGCTGCACGCCTACCGGTTCGAGCGCTATAAGCCGAGCGAGGACTCCCGCCGCGTCGAGCGACTGCTTCTCAGCGCCCACCACGACGTCTCCGAGCCGGCGCGGGTCGCCGCAATCGTGGCGGCCGCGCAGAACCGGGCGCGCGACCTGGGCAACACGCCCGGCAACGATCTGTCTCCCGGCGCCCTGGCCGACTACGCCGAGGAGGTGGCCGGCCGGCACGGTCTGGGGTTCGCGGTGCTCGAGGAGGAGGCGATTCGCGCCGCCGGGATGGGGGCGTTCGCCGCGGTCGCCCAGGGCTCGGCCCAGTCCGCCCGATTGATCCGGCTCGACTACGACGGCACCGTCGCCGGCGAGGGCCCGCTGATCGGTCTGGTCGGGAAGGCGGTCACGTTCGACTCGGGCGGGATCTCGCTCAAGCCGGCCGGGACGATGTCCGAGATGAAGTTCGACATGTGCGGCGGCGCCGCCGTGATCGAGGCGATCGCCGCGCTGGGCGAACTACGCGTGCCGGTGCGCGTGCTCGGGTTGATCGGCGCCACCGAGAACCTGCCCAGCGGCACCGCGGTCAAGCCCGGCGACATCGTCCGCGCGCTCGACGGCACCACGATCGAGGTCGACAACACCGACGCCGAGGGTCGGCTGGTGCTGGCCGACTGCCTGTCCTACGCACGGCGCGAAGGGGCCGAGCGCCTGGTCGACCTCGCCACCCTGACCGGCGGGATCGTGGTCGCGCTGGGGTCGACCTATGCCGGGCTGATGAGCAACGACGAGGAGTGGGCCGGCCACGTCCACGCGGCGGGCGAGCGCAGTGGCGATCACGTCTGGCGCATGCCGCTGCACGAGGAATACGCGGACATGATCAAGGGCCGCACCGGCCAGATCGTGAACTCGACCACCAAGCGACAGGCCACCGCGCTCACGGCCGGCGAGTTCCTGCACCACTTTGTCGGCGAGGTCCCGTGGGCCCACCTCGACATTGCCGGTACCGCCTACGACGTGCGCCGGCCGTACTACGCCGACAAGGGCGCCACCGGGTTCGGTGTGCGGCTGCTGGTCGAGCTGGCGCTCAGCCTGCCGTCAAGTAGCTGAGCTGGACTCCAACGGCAATCGTCGGCGGCTGGTTCCCGTGCGGGTGGCGCCGGCGGTACGCCCGGTAGGCCGTGGCCACACGCTCGAGGATCTTCTCACCGTTCCGGTTGAGCTTGAACGTGAGCGTGTAGCGGCCGGTCCGGGTGAACCGCTGGCGTACGGTCGAGACGATTTGGCTGTGCCCGGGACCGATGCCGTTGGGGCTGCCGCTGCCATACGCGCAACCAAACCCGACGTGGCTGCCCGAGGCGTCGCCGGCGGGCGTGATGCTCGTCCCGGCCGGGTTGAAGGCGATGTTGCCCTTGAGCGTCCCAGGCGTCACCACCTCCAGCCGGCTCACGATCGTCCGGACTTCCGTCTGCGTCTTCTCCACCGTGTTCAGCGCCTGGCGGATGCGCGCGATCGTCGAGATGCAGGCTCGGTTGAGCGCCTTGGCCTGAGGCGGATTGGCTGGGGGCGAGCCCGTGGCCAGGCCCGCGGACAACAGTGCGACGGCGGCGAGCGTTTTCACGGCCGAGACCGTACAACCTGATCACGCCAAGGAAGCTGCGCGACAGCGTCGGGCTGCCCGGGGTGTGAGAATCCGAGCATGGAGTTCGATCTACCCGACCACCACCGCCTTCTGCAACGGACCGTCCGCGACTTCGCCGACCAGGAGATCGCGCCGATGGCCGAGGAGCTCGACCGGACCCACTCATTCCCCTACGAGATCGTGCGCCGGCTGGGCGAGCTCACCTGATGGGCATACCGTTTCCCGAGCAGTACGGCGGCGCCGGCAGCGACTCGCTGGCCTATGCGCTGGCCGTCGAGGAATTGGCGCGCGTCGACTCCTCGGTGGCGATCACCCTGTGCGCTCACACGTCGCTGGGCACCCAGCCGATCTACCTGTTCGGCTCGGAGGAGCAGAAGCAGGAGTGGCTTCCGCGGCTGTGCCGTGGCGAGCGCCTCGGGGCGTTCGGGCTGACCGAGCCGGAGGCCGGCTCGGACGCCGGGAACACGCGCACCCGGGCCTCGCTCGAAGACGGGGAGTGGGTGATCAACGGCTCAAAGCAATTCATCACCAACGCCGGGACCGACATCTCCGGGGTGGTGGTGATCACCGCGGTGACCGGCACCGGGCACGGCGGCGACGGCCGGCCCACCGAGCGCAAGGCCGGTGTCCGTGAGATCTCCAACCTGCTCGTGGCCAACGGCACGCCGGGCTACGAGCCGGGGGAGCCGTACCGGAAGATGGGCTGGAACGCGTCGGACACCCGGCCGCTCAGCTTCAGCGACTGCCGGGTGCCGGAGGGGAATCTGCTCGGCATGCGCGGGGCCGGGCTGCGCCAGTTCCTCCACGTGCTCGACATCGGCCGGATCGGCGTCGCCGCGATGGGCGTGGGGCTGGCCCAGGGCGCCCTCGACCAGGCGCTCGCCTATGCCCGGGAGCGCCGTGCCTTCGGCCGGCCGATCTCCAAGTACCAGGCGATCCAGATCAAGCTGGCCAACCTGTCGACCGAGATCGAGGCGACCCGGCTGCTCGTGCACAAGGCGGCGTTTCTGAAGGACCGGGGGCGGAACTTCACGCTGACCGCCGCGCAGGCGAAGCTCAAGAGCGGGCGGCTCGCCGTCCGCGCGACCGATGAGGCGGTGCAGATCCACGGTGGATACGGCTACATCGAGGAGTACCCGGTGTGCCGCTTCTACCGCGACGCCAAGATCCTCACGATCGGCGAGGGAACCGACGAGGTGCAGGAGATGGTCATCGCCCGCGCGCTGGGGGCATGAGCCGGTCGCTGGTTGCTCTCGGGGCGTTGGCCGCCGCCGTGGTATTCGCCGCCGGCGCGGACGGGCAGCCGGCCCCGCAGCTTCAGGGCACATTCCAGATGACCGGGACGGTGACGGTGGCCAAGAACGTGCCCGACGAACATGTCGGTGACGTCGTCCACCGAGCGTGGACGTTCACGCCGCAGTGCCCGAACGCGCCGTGCCCCACCGTGCAACTCGTCCGGCAGCGAGCGAGCGGCACCGACACCCTCACGCTCCACCAGGCCGGCCCCGCAACCTATGCCGGCTCGGGGCGCTTCGACGCCCCGCTCCGGTGCGCGGGACGAGTCTATGCGCCCGGGCAGGCGGTTCCGTTCAAGATCACCGTCCGCGTCACTTCCACCGGCCAACTCAATGCCACCTACGTGAACCGCCGGCGGATCAACCTCACGCCCTGCATCGCCCTTCTGGGGTACGACGCCGCGCGCTACACGGGTCAGCCCGCCGCGGGCTGAACGCGCACCGAGCGCAGCACGTGCCCGAGCACGGCAAGTTGCCGCCGGCGCTCCGATCGCGGGCCCGACACGACCACGTAGAGGCAGAACGGGCGGCCCGCGGCGGTGAAGAAGCGCTGCGCACCGGCTTGGCCGGGCCGGGGATGGGCCAGGCCGGTGCGGCTGAGTGCGGTCGGATCGAGCGTTGTCGGCACCTGCCGCGAGGCAAACAGGCCCGCGCCCGGCTCGAGCCCGGCGCCGGGGTGGTACTCGGTGAGGGCCAGGAACGAGGCCCCGGCGGGCATCGCCGCCGTGCTGCGGTCACCGAACTCGCCGTCCTCGAGCGGGAGCTGGAAGTCGCCGGCGTGCAGGGTGGCGCCGCCAGCCGGGCGCTTGAAGACCCGCCCGCTCCAGCCCCGCGGGGAGCTCGACCCGGAGCCCGTGCGCCTCGAGCACGCTCATGACAGCGCCAGCGCGAGGACGAGCATCCCGGCCTGGGCTGCCGCCGCCCCCCATCGGGCGAGCGCGCGCCACCGCACGAGCGCACGATGGAACTCGAGCAGCCGGCGCTGACTGCGCACGCCGGCGGCGGCCAGCGGAGTGAGGCCGCGCACGACGCCGAAGCAGCCGAGCACGATTGCGCCGCTCGGAGCGCTGCCGGTCTCCAGCGCGGCGAGCAGCGCGACGTACGTCGCCGCACTCGACACGATCGTGGTCACGCCGAGCCCGAGCTGGGCGCCGTAGCCGGCCCCGTAAACCCAGCCCCGATAGTGGTCGAGCCATCGCTCGTCGACCTGGCGCCGAGGTCCGGGAACCGCTCGGGGCAGGCCGTCCAGCACGATCGCGACGGCGAGCGCCCCCAGCAGGACGGCGAGCCGGGCGTGCGCCGGCAGCGCGACCGATCCGAGTGCCCCCAGAAGGGCTCCGGCCGCCGCGGCGGCGGCGCCGGCGCCGAGCAGGAAGGCGCTCACCGTGATCCCCCACCGAGAATGCCGACCCCGCTCGCCGAGCGGGGTGATGCTCGCGAGCATCGACTCGCCTCAGGGGGACCAGGCGGACGCGACCGCGGCCGTGATCGCCGCCGCGCAGCCCAGGAGCAGCACCCCGGTCAGACGCCGCTCCCCGGAAACAAGCTCGGATGGTCGGGCCCGATCCCCGCTCGCTGCGCTCAAGGCGGTCGACTTCCGGCTATCCGCTGGTTGGGCAGCCTCACCCTTGCGCCCGGCGCGCGCCCCGCACGTCCGGACGGAATCGCTCCTCGATCCGGCCGCTGGCGACGCGCCTTGGCGTGGGGGTCGGCGATTGGGTCCGGGTCGGCGCGGCGCGCTGCGCGTCACCGGCCTGATCGCCGACGAACCCGATCGGGATCGGCGAGGGCTTTCGGTTGGCGCCCACCGGCAATCATTGGCTTTGCAGCGCTCGACGCGACGGGCCTCGATCCAGCCTGGGAGCTTATATGATTGGCGCTACCGCGTCGTCACGCCGGCGCGTGCCGATGTCGGCGGCGATTGCCGGCGCGGCTGAAACGCGATTTCCGCGAAAGCCGTTGGCGGGTGCAGGACAGCAGCGATGGTGCGCCGGGGGTGCGGCGGTCGATCGACCGAATTGGGCAGTTCCTTGGCCTGATCGCGCTGACTGCCCTCGTCATCGCTGGCATTGGCGTCGGCAATGGCGTGGGTGCCTATCTCGAATCGCAAGCGCGGGATGATCGCGACGCTCAAGACGCTGGGCGCGTCGTCGGCCCTGATCGCGCGGCTATTCCTGATCGAGATCGCACTCGTGGCGGTCGGTGCCACTGTCGCGGCGCTGCTGCTCGGTGCGTTGGTGCCGGCGATCGTGACGGTCGCGGCCGGCACGGCGCTGCCGGTGCCGCCCGCAGCTTGGCTCTATCCCGGGCCGTTGCTGCAGGCCGCTGTTCGGCCTACTCGTCGCCATCGCCTTTGCCCTGCCGCCGCTCGCACGGGCACGTCGGATTGGGGCGACTGCGTTGTTCCGGGGCGGGGTCGAGCGGCGCAGCCGGCCGGCGGGCAGGGGTTATCCTGGCGGCGGGAGCGGCGCTGCTGCTGGCGGCAGCGCTCGCCATCCTTCAGCGCACGGATCCGGGGTTCGCGGCGGCGGTGCTCGGCGCGGCAGGCGGGCTGGTGCTGCTGCTCGGCCTTCTTGCCATCGGCATTCGCCGGGTCGCCAGAGTGGCTCCCGCGCGCGCGCAATCCGCTTCTTCGCCTTGCCGTTGCCAATCTCCATGCGCCGGCCGCGCAGACTGATCGTCTGGTGCTGGCACTGGGGCTCGGGCTTACCCTGTTCGTCGCATTGGCCGTGATCCAGACCAATCTCGCCGGGGCGCTGCGCAGCACCGTGCCACAGCGCGCGCCGAGCTTCTTCGTCCTCGACGTGCCGGCGGATGGGATCGATCGCTTTGACGCGGTGGTGCGCGCAGCCGCGCCGGATGCGGCAATCCGGGCGGTGCCGTCGCTGCGAGGCCCGGTGGTGGCGCTGGGCGATCGGCGTGTGGCTGACATGAAACAACTGCCGGAGGGGGCATGGATCCTGCGCGGCGATCGCGGCCTGACCTTCGCTGCGGACCTGCCGGCCGGCAATCGCATCACCGCGGGAACATGGTGGCCGCGCGATTATGCGGGGCCACCGCTGGTATCGATGGACGCCGAAGCTGGGCGCGTGCTCGGCCTGAAGGTTGGCGACCGGATCACGGTGTCGGCGCTCGGCGTGGAGGTGCCGGCGACGATCGCCTCCTTCCGGGAGATCGACTGGGGGACGATGGGATTCAATTTCGTGCTGATCTTCTCGCCCCATGTGTTTGATGGCGCGCCGTTCAATTATATGGCGACGATCGCGGTGCCGCCGGGGCGCGAAGCGGCGGTCAATCGAGCGGTGACGCAGGCATTTCCCTCCAGCAGCCTGATCCGGGTGCGCGATATCATCGCGACGGTCGGGGCGCTGTTCGGCCAGTTGGCGACTGCAGTCGCCGCGGCAGCGGCGGTCGCGATCGTGGCGGGGATCGCGGTCCTGGTCGGTGCGGTGCTCGCGGCCCGGCAGGCGCGCGTCTATGATGCGGTGTTGCTCAAGCTCCTCGGCGCGACGCGGCGTCAGATTCTGCTGGTCCAGGCGCTCGAATATGCGCTGCTCGCCGCGATCGTGTCGCTGGTCGCGCTCTCGATCGGCGTCGCGGCGGGCTATTATGTCGTGACCGGATTGTTCGATCTGCCCTGGGCGGTCGGACTGGGGAATGGTGCTGACGACCGAGGCGATCGGCATCGGCGTGATCCTGGTCATCGGCTTGCTTGGATCCCTGCCGGCACTTGCGGCACGGCCGGCACGGGCGCTTCGATCGCTCTGAGCGCGCTGCAGGATTTTGCCGGCCGCCGCCTTTTGGCCATAGCGGTTTTCTGCACCTGAAGCATCGGACCAGCGGCGCGGCACTCCGCCGCATCTCAGGGGACCGGTTCATGCTTCGTCGTTCGGCTTTCATCTTCCTGCTCTCCGGCGCCGCGCTGGCACCGGTATCGGCTGCCGTTGCCCATGCGCCGGCCGATGCCGCATCGCATTCGATCGCCTTCGATATTCCGGCATCGGATCTTCCCGCCGCGCTCAACGAGATCGGCCGCCAGGCCGGCGTCCAGATTTCCTTTCCGTTCGATCGCGCCGCGGGTCACCGGGTCGGGCCGCTAAAGGGCCGGATGGTGCCGCTCGATGCGGTGCGGCGGCTGATTGCCGGCAGCGCGCTGTCCGTGGCATCGGTGGATGAGGGGCATATCCTCCTCGTCGCGGGTGCGCGGCAGACCGGCGTCGGCCGGAGCCGGTCGAGCCGGCTGACGCGGGTGGCACGGATATTGTCGTTACCGGCTTTCGCCTGGCCACGCGCCGCGCGCTGGATACGAAGCGCAGGAGCGGCGAGATTGTCGATGCGGTCAGCCAGGACGAGGTGAGCCAGCTGCCTGATGTGAACATCGTCGAGGCGGCGCGGCGCATTCCGGGCATCTCGGTCATGACCGATCGCGATCCCAGTCGGGGTCACGATAATTATCAATATGTCACGATCCGTGGCCTCGACAGCCGCTACAATCTGGTAACCGTGGACGGCGCGCAGATCGCCAGCGCAGACAGTAGTTATCGTGGCGCGCAGCTCGCGATGCTGCCGTCGTCGCTCGTCAGCGAGATCCAGGCGATCAAGACGGTCACCGCGCAATATGATCCGCACGCGCTGGGCGGCCAGCTCAACCTCGTCACCAAGAGCGCGTTCGATACCGGCACCTCGATCACGGCGCGCGCGCTGGGCGGCTGGACCTCGCAGACGGGCAAGGTGGTGCCCGACCGGCATGCGAATATCCGCGCGGATGCCACGGGGGCGCTGCTATTCGGTGCAAATCGGGAGTTCGGCCTGGTCGTGTCGGGCGAATATCAGCAGCTCCATGCCTCCGCGCTGGCCAGCCTGCCGGGCGATACGGGCGGCGCCGGCTGGGCCTATTACACGGCCGCGGGCGCGCAGACCGGGGATATCGCCGCCTCCACCGGCCGAGCGGTGCCCGTGCGTGTGCAGGATTATGCCTTTGACGAACGCCGCGAGCGCTACAGCATCAACGCCAAGCTGGAATATCGTCCGAGCGACCGCTTTGGCGTCTCGGTGTTCGGCGGCTATTATCACGAACTGTCGGACGAGGACCGGTATGAAGCACTCGCCCTTCCGGCGGCGTCGAGCTACACCGCCGGCGCTTCCGCCGATACGGGCACGCTCAAGACCGGCAATTATCAGCTCGGCCTGGTCAGCCAGCCCGAAAAGCGCCGCACCTGGCTGATCAACGGTGCTGCGCATTATGATTTTTCGCGAAGCGCTGAAACTCCGGGTCGGCGCCTCGGATTCCAGTGCTCATTATAATGAAAATCGGTGGATGTATAAATGGAACACCGGGATGAACGAAACAACCGGCGGCACCACCAATCTCGCGGATTACGGCTATAGCTATACCGTCGCAACGGCATCCCGACGATCGGGCTGAACAATGCGGCGGCGGCGGCCGACGCGAGCAACTATCAGCCGCGCTACTGGCGCAACATCGTCTATGATATCGACAATAAGGTCCGCTCGCTGCGCGGGGAACTCGCCTGGAATTCCGATCCAGCCGATCGCGGGCTCGGCCTCGATGTCGGCGTGAACCAGACGCTGACTCATGTAGAGAACACCCTCGTTTACCGCGAATGGTTCGCCAAGGATGCGGCATCGGCGCTCTTGATCGGCAATCTCGATCACTATGCGCAATCGACCGTGCTGACGCCGATGTCGGCGCCGGGCATCAACTTCTACCTGATCGATCAGGCAAAGGCGCAGGCCGTGCTGGTCGACCATCCGGAATGGTTTCGGATGAGCAATCGCACTGCTGACAACAATGCGGCCTTCTACCAGCTGCGCGAATCGATCACCGCGGTCTATGGCCAGATCGGCTGGCGCAGTGACGCCTCTCGGTGCAGGCCGGGTATCCGTTACGACAGCACGGACGTCACGGTCGGCAACCTCAACAAGACGGTAGCAGGCGGTGTAACCTCCTATCCTTTCCTCGAACGCGGCGCCATTACAGTTCGCCTGCCTTCCGCCGTCGCCAGCTGGAACATGACGGATCGATTAAACTGCGCGGCGGGCATCAGCGAGACGATTGGCCGCCCCGATTATGGCCAATATGGCGCGACGACGACGATTCGTTCGACATAGCGGCGCAGACCCTGACGATCAGCCAGGGCAATCCGGATCTGAAACCGCGCCGAGCCTGGAACTACGATCTGTCCTATGAATGGTATCTCGGTGCCGGCGGGCTGTTTCTCGGCGGCGCTGTTCTACAAGGACATTCATGACGAGATTTTCACCAAATCGGTGATCACGACCGCCGAGTATAATGGCGCCACCTATCCCGCGACGATCACCCAGCCGGTCAATGCGTCCAGTGCTGCCGTGAAAGGGGTGGAAGTCCAGCTGGTCAAGGACCGTCTCGATTTTCTGCCGGGGCCGCTGGCCAATATCGGCGTGTCGCTCAACGCCACCTGGCTGGACGGTCATTTCGATTTCGTGACGAGCAATGGCGGCACCCGGCGGATCGGCGCGCTCTACAACCAGCCCAGCCATATCTATAACGCGACGGTTTTCTATGTGGATGGCCCGCTCAGCCTGCGCGCGGCCTATAATCGCATCGGGGCTTCGCCGATCTCGGTCGATTCGCAATATGCCTGGCGCGATATCTGGGCGGATTCGCGTGATCAGCTCGATCTCCATGCCAGCTATGATGTGAAGCCCTGGCTGCAGGTGATGGGGCAGGTGCAGAACGCCACCAACACCGCGTTCGAGGCGCATCTCGGCGCGAATCGCGAATTGCTCCAGACACGCTATCCGGTTGGTCGGACGGTCTGGCTCGGTCTCGTGTTCAAGCCTGCTTCCCGGCGGTGAATCGGGCGTCCCCGGGGGTGATGCGCGTCCCTGGGGAAGCGTTGCACCGGGACGGAAAAGGTGGCCGCGCTGTCACAGCGTCGTATCAAACCGCGGTTAGAGCGAGGGAACATTTCCTCTCAGGCGCCTTTCCGCAATGTCCTGGCTTCGCCCGATCGATGCGTGGTTCGCATCGTCCGTTCTTCCTCATGAAGCAGACCTGTTGCGACAGGCGCGCCGCTGGGCCGTCGATGAGGATGAGGCGCGCGATCTTGTTCACGAAGCCTATGCCCAACTGCTCCAGCTCGGTGCCTGGGACCATATCGCCAATCCCGCCGCCTATGCCGTGCGGGTGATCCGCAACATCGCGCTGCAGCGGATGCGCCGCGCGCGGATCGTGCCGATGCGCCAGTTCGCGGCGCTGGAAGAGGCCGAGCATCCCGATCCGGCGCCCGACAGCTTCACCGTTGCGGCCGGGCGCGACGAGCTCCGGCGGTTGATGGCGGCGGTCGATCAGTTGCCGCCAGGCCTGTCGTCGGGTCGTTCTCCTGCGCAAATTCGAGGAATTGCCGCCGCGCGCGATCGCCGAACGACTGGGGTTGAGTCTGTCGACCGTCGAGAAGCATTTGTCGAAGGGCATGCTGCTTCTTGCCCGTGCGTTGCGCGATGCGCCGCCGGCGGCCGCGCCGGCGCCTGATCGGGTTTCCCCGGCAGACCCTTCCCGCCGCCAGGCCTGACTATTTCGCGCGATGGCGTGGCGGTTTCGGCTAGGCTAATCATCGAGGCATGATGGGCGCCGCCACAGAGACGAGAACAGCACATTGAGCACGTCGATCGAACGACAGGAAGAGATCGACGAGCAAGCCGCCGATTGGCTCGCTGCGCTCGACGCCGGACGGGCCGACCGGGCCGCCTTTGAGCGGTGGCGCGGGAGCGATCCCGCGCACGCGCTGGCGTTCATCCGGCTCGATCGCGTCTGGCACGATCTGGATCGTCTCGCGCTTTCCCAGGCCGCGCCCGTCGATCCGTCGCCCGGGGCGTCGGCGGCTGCCCGGCCTGCCCTCCCGAGACGGGCGGCGCTGAAGGCGGCGGCGGGGATGGCCGGGATGCTGGCGGCGGGCGGCAGCCTCTTCATCGCGGGTCGCGGCCAGGCGCATAGCGTCGAGACGGCGATTGGGGAGCGCCGGCGCTTTTTTGTCGCCGATCGCGCCTGTCTCGATCTCAACACCGCGAGCCGGCTGCGCTGGTGGAGCACGGGCCACGGGATAGAAGTCGAGCTGCAGCGGGGCGAGGTCTCGCTCGATCTGTCGCCCGGCGCGCCCTTGTGCACCCTGCATGCCGGTCAGGCTGCGTTTCGGGTCGAAGCCGGGCGATTCAACATCAGGCTGCAGGAGGGGAATGCCGTTTCCCTTGTATCCTTTGCGGGCAAAGCGCAGCTGCTGCCGCCGCATGGAGGGGCCGCGCCGATCGCGATCGAACCTCGCCAGCAGCTCGTCGTAGCGGGCATAACCGAGCAGACCCGCACCGTCTCGGACAGCGATCTTCGGGCCCTGTCGGCCTGGCAGGAAGGAGAATTGCTGTTTGATGGCGAGCCGCTGTCGGTCGCGGTGCGCGAATTCAACCGCTATCTTCCTACCCCAATGGAACTGGCGAGCGCGGATATTGGCAGGGTCAGGCTTGGCGGGCGCTTTCTCACCAACGATCCCGGCGAATTTCTCCGGGCGCTCCGCGTGAATTTTGGCATCCGTGCGGAGCGGCGCGCGGATAGAATCCTGCTGGTTCGCTGACGCCCTTCGTTTCGGAGAGGGGCTGGTCACAACGCGAATGATCGGGCACCGTCCGGGTCATGACGATAGAGGCCCTTATTGCCCGGTACGGACTGGCCGCCATCTTCGTCGGCGCGGGTGTCGAGGGCGAGACATCGGTGATCGCCGGCGGCGTGCTTGCGCACCGCCATCTTGTGCCGCTGTGGGGCGCGGCGCTTGCTGCCGCGCTCGGCTCGTGCGTCGCGGATCAGCTGTTCTTCGCCGCAGGTCGCTATTTCCGCGATAATCGCCGCGTCCGCGCCATGTCGGAGCGGCCCGCCTTCGCAAAAGCGCTGGTCACGCTGGAGCGGCATCCGGTCCTCTTCGTGCTGGGCTTCCGTTTCCTCTATGGCCTGCGCACCGTCAGTCCGATGGCGATCGGGACCACCGCGATCCGCACGCGGACCTTTCTGCTGCTCAACGCGCTCGCCGCCGCGATCTGGGGGGTGTTGTTCACCGGCATCGGCTATGCGTTCGGTGGCGGAATCGAGGAGTTGTTCGGTGGTTTTCTCTCCGCCGGCCGGCTCATTCCGATCGCGACCGGCGTCATCGTGCTTCTGGTCACCGTCGCGCAGGTCGTGCGCTGGCTACACCACCGCTATGCCGAGCGGTGCGCGCGCAGCGCCCGGTCGCCCAGGCGCAACCCTGCCTGATTCGCCCCGTCAGCGGGTCTCCTAGCTGATCAACAGTCCCGCCAGCGCCGCGCTCATCAGATTGGCCAGGCTCCCGGCGAGCAGCGCGCGGACGCCGAGCTTGGCGATCATCGGCCGCTGGTTGGGGGCGAGGCTGCCGGTCACCGCCATCTGGATCGCGATCGAGGAGAAATTGGCGAAGCCGCACAGGGCAAAGGTCACCACCGCGATGGTGTGCTCGGACAGGCCCTTTTTGTGCGCCGAGCGAGATATAGGCGACGAATTCGTTGAGCACGATCTTCTGGCCAAACAGCCCGCCGGCGATCTGCGCCTCGCCCCATGGCACGTTCAGCAGGTACATGACCGGCGCGAAGACATAGCCGAGCAGCCCCTGGAAGCTCAGTGTCGGATAGCCGAACCATCCGCCGATCCCGCCCAGGATCCCATTGGCCAGGGCGACCAGCGCCACAAAGGCGAGCACCATCGCGCCGACGGCCACGGCCAGCCGCACGCCGGTCTGCGCGCCCTGCGCCGCCGCCATGATGATATTGGCTGGTTTTTCCTCGTCATGGCTCGCCTCGGCGATATGGATCATCTCCTCCTCGGGATCGTCACCGAGCGGGAGTTGGTCGAACGGCGCTTCTTTCACGTCGGGCATCATGATCTTCGCCATCAGGATGCCGCCCGGTGCGGCCATGAAGCTCGCCGCCAGCAGATATTCGATGCGGATGCCCATCGAGGCATAGGCGGCGAGGATCGTGCCCGCCACGCCGGCCATGCCGCTGGTCATCACGGTGAACAGCTGCGCCGGGGTCAGGCCCGCCAGATACGGGCGGATGACCAGGGGCGATTCGCTCTGGCCGACGAAGATGTTCGCGGCGGCGCATAGCGATTCCACCTTGGACACCCCGATCACCCATTCGATCGCGCCGCCGAGCCAGCGCACGATCAGCTGCATGATGCCGAGATAATAGAGGATCGAGACCAGGGCGGCGAAGAAGATGATTACCGGGAGTGCCTGGATCGCGAAATTCTTGCCGAGCGGATCGGCGGCGAGGCTGCCGAACAGGAAGCTCGTACCCGCATTGGCATAGCCGAGCAGGTTGGCGACGCCGGTCGACAGGAATTCGAGCGCCCGCACGCCCGCCGGCACCTTCAGCACCAGGATCGCGATGCCCGCCTGCAGCAGGAAAGCCGCGCCCACTACGCGCAGCCGGATCGCGCGCCGGTTGTTGGACAACAGGAATGCGATACCCAGAATCACGCCGACGCCGACGATACCGATAGGAAATGAAGTCATGGTCTGGCGCCCCGCCCGCGAAGAAAACAACGCTGCCCTCCCGGGCGGCGCGGGAACCCACCATACAGGCCGAATGCGATTGGGCTAGTGGCGGTTTGACGTGGCCGGGAAACGCGGTAGCGTTGGCGCGATGAACCAGACCCCTCCCGCGATCCCGCGTTCGCTCTTCGTCTATTCGATCTTCTATGGCGGCATGGTCTGCATCGCGGGCGTGCTGGGCAACAAGCAGGTCGCGTTAGGGCCGCTGTCCGCACTGGGGCCTGTATTCGGTTTGGGGCCACTTGCGATCGAAGCGGGGATATTCGCATTCCTGCTGCTGGTCGTCGTGTCCAGCGCAGTTGCCGAATTGCACGGCCGCACTACCGCCAATCGGCTCGTTCAATTCGGCTTCGTGCCCCTGATCGTCTCGATCCTCCTTTCCCTTCTGGTGCTTGTTGCGCCGGCCTCCCCCGATATGGATCCGGCGCGTCGAGACGCGTTCATGTTGATGATGGGGGCCACGCCGCGGATCTGGCTCGGCGGGATAATTTCCTACGGTATCTCGCAAACCTTGAATGTAACGGTTTTTTCGATGCTGAAAGGCCGGGAGGGGAGCCATATGCTGTGGCTGCGCGCCGGCGTCGCCAGCATTTGCAGTCAGGTCGTGGATACGTTGCTGTTCGTCAGTATCGCCTTTTTGGGCGTCTTTCCGATCAGGGAACTGCTCGTCGGCCAGATGATCGTGAAAGTGATCTTGTCGGCGGCGATTGTTCCGCCACTGATTTATCTGTTTGTCTGGCTCGGTCGCCGGCTCGACGGCGCACGAAACTAACGTTCCGAACCGCCCGCCTCGATCAGGGGGGCTTCGCTTTGATCGGCGCCCAGGCATCCCGGCTTGTGGATCGCCGGCCGGCTTCGGCAGGTAGCGCGTGCGGGCCGTACTACCTGGCAAGGCGAAACCGATTTCCTGGGGCAACGGGGAGCAAGGCACCAGGATCACACGGTACGGTCAGGCCTTGTTACGCCGGTTGGACGGCTGGCGGCAGCGCTATGGCGACGGGGCGTGCTTGGTTTCCGCTTTCGCCTCGACGCGCATCGCCGCGCGCCAGGGCTTGGCCAGTCCGTGATAAAGACGTTCCTTGCATACCAGCGCCGAGATCGCATGCGCGATCAGGGCGGCGAGGAATAGCGGCATGATGAGGCCGCGGCTGGCGGTTGCCTCCACGATAATGATCACCGCGGTCAGCGGCGCGCGGACGACGCCGGTGAAATAGGCAACCATGCCGAGCAGTACCACCGCGCCGCCGGGATCGCCGGGGAAGATCGGACGCAGCAGCGCGCCCAGGCCCGGCGCCGGTCGCGAGCGAGGGCGCGAAAATGCCGCCGGGCAGGCCGGACGCGGCAGTCGCATAGGTGGAGGCGAATTTGGCCGGTCCGAACCAATAGGGTGCGTTGGTGCCGTCGATGATGGCCCGCGCGGCGGAATAGCCGGTGCCCCAGGTCAGGTGCGTGGCGACCCCCAGCACGGCCACCACCACACCGCAGCCGAGCGCCCAGAGCACCGGCCTGTCCTTCAGCACCGGCAACCAGCGATCGCGCGCCGGCGCCGACGCCGAGCAGGCCGCGTGCGAACAGGCCGCCGGTCAGGCCGCCAAGAATCCCGGCGACCGGCGCGATGCGGAGCACGGCGCCACATGTCCAGATGTTCGCCCACGGCGCCGAAATAGACATAGTCGCCGGACAGCCCGAGGCTGACGATACCCGCGATCAGAATCGTCGTCATCACCAGCAGCGCGACGCGTTGTTCATAGGCATCGGCCAGTTCCTCGATCGCGAAGGTCACGCCGGCGAGCGGCGTGTTGAACGCCGCGGCGACGCCCGCCGCGCCGCCGGCGATCACCATCGAGGCGCGCATCGGTGCGCGCAGCAGCCGGTGGTGCCAGCCCAGGATCGCGGCGGAGATCTGCACCGTTGGCCCTTCGCGGCCGACCGAAGCGCCGCAAAGCAGCGCGCCGATGGTAAAGAAGAATTTGATGATCGGCGGCCTTCATCGAAATCAGGAAATTCCCGCTGATGCGCGGGATCCTGCGCGGCGGCGATCACCTGCGGGATGCCTGAACCTGCCGTTTCGGGCGCGAAATAGCGCGTCGCCCAGCAATCGCCGCGAAGCCGAGCGGGGTAACCATCAGCGGCATCCACCAATGGGCATGGGCGGCGCCCGCGAAACAGGCTATTCGCGGCGTCGGCGAGGTGGGCGAAGACCAGAGCGACCAGGCCGATCGAGACCGCGCCGGTGCCCATGGCGACCCGGCGACGCCAGATCGCGTGAGGTCGGGCCATGGCGGCGGATCAGGATTCGCCAGCGTCGTGTCGGCAATATATTCATTGGCGGACCTGCCTAGCCTCCCGGTCGCGTCGATACCACCGCGAAGTGCGCTGGATGCTTGCCATCGCCCGGCGCCAGCTTTCGAATGGCGCGCGTCAACGATACGCGGCAATTGTGCCTGTGCCTCCACATAGCCGATAGGGGCGAGGCCAGTCCCGCGTTCCGGGAAAGTGGCAGTGGAAGCAGCCGATGTCGACCGATCAGTGCCGAGGGGGTAATGTCGCCAACTGGCACTGGCAACGCGCGCCGATCTATCGCTGGTGGCGCCAGGCGCTGGTCGGCTCCGTCGCGCATGCGGAGGTGATGGAGCGTATCGTCGATGAAAGCGGCTGGTCGCCGCGCTATGCCTTCATGACGATGATGTCGGCCGGCATTGCGGTGCTCGGCCTGCTCCTGTCGTCGCCTGCGGTGGTGATCGGGGCGATGCTGATCTCGCCGCTGATGGGGCCGATCCTCGGGCTCGGCTTCGCGCTCGCGCTGTTCGATTTCGCCGAGGCGCGGCGGTCGCTTACCGCCGTGGCCATCGGCACGATTGCCGCGGTGGCGTTTACCGCGCTGATCGTTCTGGCCTCGCCGCTCAAGGCGCCGACCGCCGAGATTCTGGCGCGTACCCGGCCGAATCTGTTCGATCTGCTCGTCGCGTTGTTCGCTGCCCTTGCCGGAACCTTTGCGATCATCCGCGGGCGGGGCGAGACGATCGTCGGGGTCGCGATCGCCACTGCGCTCATGCCGCCACTCGCCGTGGTGGGCTATGGCCTGGCGACCTGGAACATGCCGGTATTGGGGGGCTCCTTCGCCCTGTTCGTCACCAATTTGATGACGATCGCGCTCGCCGCAACGGTAATGGCGCGCTTTTACGGCTTTGGGCACTATCTCTCCAGCCAGCAGAGCTGGGCGCAGACGATCATCCTGCTGCTGGTCTTTGTCGGCATGTCGATACCACTCGGTTTTTCCCTCAGCCGGATCGCGCGGGAAACGCTGACTGGCGACCCAGGTTCGCTCGTTCCTGAGCGATCGCTTCGGCAACGATTCCCGCGTCACCCAACTCGACATCGATTTCGATCGCGATCCGATCGCCGTCCGATCGGTGGTGATCGCACCGCGGACGGAGGCCGCTGACCATAATGCGCTGCAGCGGGCGCTCGCGGCGCGGTTGGGGCAGCCGGTGAAGCTGCAGGTCGATCAGGTGCTGCTCGAAGCGGGGGCCGGGGCGATCGACGCGCAGCGGGCCGAATTGCGCAAGGCCTCTGCGGCCTCGGCGGCGGAAGATGCGGAGGCCGCGCCTGGTGGCCAGGCTCGTCGCGCTGGGTGCCGGGATCGCGCCGGACGATGTCACGATCGATCGCGATCATCACCGTGCCACGGCCAAGGCGACTCCGCTCCCCGGGGCGACTCTCGCGACCTATAATGCCCTGGAACGGCGCATGACCTCGGCCGAGGAGGGGTGGCAGATTACCGTCGTGCCGCCACTAGGGGCCCTGCCGACCATCCGTTTCGCCGATAATGTCGATACGCTGGACGATAACGCTAAACAGGCCGTGCTGCTCAGCGCCTGGGCAGCGCTGCGCTGGAACATGCCCGCGCTCGAGGTGCCTGGCCTGCCGAAGGGGGCGCCGCCTGAAATGCCCGATCTGTCCCAGCGACGTGGCATTGCCATTGCGACGCTGCTGCGCGCCCAGGGCGTGGCGCCGGTCGCCGCACCTGCCGCCGGTCAGGTCTTCGCCCTTTCTGCTCCCCCTCAGGATGTTCAGCCATGATCCACGGCATCACCATAACACCCTTTGACATTGCCTCGGTGTTTGACGACGCTCTCCGGGTCGAGCGACCCCGTGTCCACCACCTCGAGGACCTGCGCGATCGTGGTGCGGCGCCGCCATCGCCATGATCGGGCCGAAGTTGCGCGCCGTTTTGCGATAGACCAGGTTGCCCCAGGTGATCTGCGCGTATGGGCCTTGATCAGGGCGAAATCGGCATGGATTGGATGTTCCAGCACATAGTCGCGTCCGTCGATCCGGCGCGTTTCCTTGCCCTCCGCCAGCAACGTTCCATAGCCGGTCGGCGTGAAGATGGCGCCCAGGCCGGCGCCCGCCGCCTGGATTGGGGCGGCGAGATCGCCCTGCGGAACCAGTTCGAGCTCGATCTCACCTGCCCGGAAGCGCGTGGTCGAAATGATGCTGAATTGTTGCTTGGCGCGCGGGAAGGAGCAGATGATCTTGCGGAGGGCGTCCCGCCTTGATCAGCGCCGCGACGCCGGTCTCGCCATTGCCGGCATTGTTGTTGATAATGGTCAGGTCGCCCACGCCTTCGGGTCGATCAGGGCATCGATCAGCTGGATCGGGCATGCCCGGCCGTGCCGAAGCCACCGATCATCACCGAAGCGCCATCTGCGATGTCGGCCACGGCCTGGTCGGCGGCGTCCTCGACCTCGAGTACGTCGGTCATGCGTCCACGTTTTCGAGTACTCGGCGAGGCCTTGCCCCACCCCGATACAGATCGCAGCGACGCCCCAACGCTCGCCGCTATCTCGCAGCCGGTGAGCGAGCGTGCCGAGGATGCGCGCACCGGAAGCGCCGAGCGGGTGTCCGATGGCAATGGCTCCACCCCTTGCGTTGACGATGTCGTGGTCCACTCCCCCACGCGTCGATGCAGGCGAGCGACTGAACGGCGAAAGCCTCGTTCAGTTCGACGGCACCGACATCGGACCATGCGATCTGAGCCCGCGCCAGCGCCTTGTTCGCCGCCTCGATCGGGGCGATCCCGAAGTTCCGTCGGAACGTTCGCATGCTCCCCTCGACCGCCTAGCGGGAGTCAAGCTCGCAAGCGGAATTGCGGCCGCTGCATTTTCAGCGAGCATGCTCGAGCCGATCAACACGGTTGCCGCGCCGTCGTTCAGAGGCGAGGCATTGCCAGCGGTGATGGTCCCTTCGGCGCTGAACCACGGGCGAGAGTTCGAGCAAGCTTGTCCAGGTCGAGTATCCGGGCGCACGGACTCGTCGCGGAACGACCTGAGAGTCGGCAAGAGGAAACGAGTCGACGAGGTCGGCGTAGAAGCCCGACTCCCACGCGACATGCGCTCGACGGGGGTGGAGAGGGCTGCGGCGAACTCGTCCTGCCGTTCGCGGGAGATTCCAAGGCGGACTGAAGCGCCAGCTGCTGGTAACCAACTCCGAGAGAGACCGTCCATTCTTCCGGCATCCTTGGATTGACCAATCGCCAGCCTAGTGTGGTCGAGACCGCTGCGAGGTCCTTGGCGGGTGAGAACGGACGATCCGGCTGGCTGGAGTACCCAGGGCGCGCGCGTCATCGACTCGACGCCACCCGCGATGACGACGTCCGCGTCACCCACCTCAACCGACCTTGAGGCCATCATTGCGGCGTCGAGGGGGAACCGCAGAGCCGGTTGACAGTAGGTGGCCGGCACCGGCGACCGGGAGGCCTGCCAACAGGCGCGGCCATCCTTGCAACGTTCCGGTTCTCCTCGCCAGCGCCATTCGCATTTCCGAGGATCACGCCGTCGATGAGCTTGCAGGATCGAGGGAGGGCGCTGCGGGCGAGCAAGGAGATGTCACCGAACAACCGCCGCAAGGTCATCGGGTCGTCGGTCAGCGAGGGAAGCCGTTGAACTTGCCGAACGGGGTGCGGACGGCGTCGTAGACGAACGCGCTCATGCTTCTCCTTCTGGG
>CAVWSI010000018.1:0-159504 GCA_963757795.1 uncultured Solirubrobacterales bacterium
TGGGCGGTGCGGCGATCGTGGTTGGCGCCGGTCAGCTGGTCGGACCGCTCCTGCCGCACCCGCGCCACCACATCACGAACATCGTCGAGGTGGCGGTTGGGGTGGCGATGATCGGCGTGGCCGGATTGCTGTGGCGCCACCGCCACCGGCTGGCCCTGCGGAGCCGCCGGACTTCGACGCGCACGGGCGCGCCAGCTGGCTGCTGGGGGCCTCGATCACGGCGTTCGAGCTGCCGACCGCGTTCCCGTACTTCGCGGCGATCGCCGCGATTGTGGGGAGCCGACGTCGACGCACTCGAGCGATCTGATCCCCCTGCTGTTCCTGTTCAACCTGTGCTTCGTGCTGCCGCTCCTGGCCATCCTCGCGTACGCTGACATTCGCGCCCTGACCGCAGTCGACCGCCTCCTGTGCCGCGGGCCGTGTCTTTCCTCCAGCGCCACTGGCCGTCCCTGTTCGCCGGTCCTGGCCCTCCGCCGCCGGCATCTTCGTGGTGCTGCTGGGCGTGACCGGCCTCGCCGGTGAATCACAGCCACTTCCTGCGCCGGTCTGCACCGCACCCTGCGCGGCTGATATCGGGCGCGGGTCCCGGGCGGCCGAGAGGTCGGGCTCGCGATGGCGACGACCGAGCCGCAAGCCACCGGGCTACGGGCCGAGGGCCTCCAGCCACTGCTCGACGGTCGCTACGCCTCGCTGCGCCGTCAGCTCCGCGACATCCTCTCCCGCCCCGAGTTCGAGCCGCCGATCTCGATCCCCACCGCGGAGTACCGCGACCGGGTGCTCGATTGGATGCGGACGATCGCGGCCGAGGGTCTCACCGCGGATGCGCTGGTCGATGCCTCCGGCATCCCCGACCAGGTGCTCCGAGCGCCCATCGCACAGCGGTGAGCGCTTACGTCGATCCGAGCCGAATCAGCCAGCTCCACGAGATCCTGGGCACGGAGGCGAGCGAGATGGTCGCCACGATGGTGAGCAGTCTGGCCGGCGCGCTCGACAGCCTCGAGGCCGCGCTGGCCGCCGGCGAGCTCGAGCCCGCGGTCCAGGCAGCCCACAGCGCGCGGAACGACGCGCTGATGCTCGGCGCCGGTCCCCTCCAGGAGGCGCTCCGTGATCTCGAGGCGGCCGCCCGGGACGACGACGAATCCGCCGCCAGAGGGTTGCTCGAGCGCGTCAGAGAGGTGTGGCCGCCCACCCGCGAGCAGCTCGCGGCCGTCTAGCCCGGACGCCTCCGCCGGCGGGCTTGCCAGCGGACGCCCGCGGCGGTTAGGGTCCCGCAACCTAGGGGATCGGGATCACATCGCCAAGTGAAAGGAGGGGGAGGACATGGCCGGCCGCGATGGCGGCCGGAACAGGGTGCTGTGGCGGTTGGACGTTCTTGGCCGGGGTCAACCAAGCGACGGCTGCCTTGTCTGTAAGCCACACGGTAGGAGCGTCATGTCACTGAAGGTACGTCTCAGCGTGGCAATCGTCGCGGCGGCCGCATTGTCCGCGGCGGGTTTGCTGCTGCTTACTCAATCTGGCGCGTCGGCTCGCACGAAGCTGAATTACGCCCATTTGACGAAGTTCCAGAAACGGATCGTGTCGCAGACTCTGGCCAGTTCGCTCGGCCCTCAATCGAAGGCCCGGCGAGCCACAACACAGGCGGCGACAAGGGTGGCGGCCCCGACGGTGCGCCGTTCACCCCGCCATCGTCGTTCGCATCGCCCAGCGCCACCGGGTCCCCGGCCACCTACTTCCCCACTCAGCAGGGACAGTGCTCGCAGACCCGCGGCGCGAACGTGAAGGTCAACCAGAACTGCCTGAACGTGTCCGACCCTGATCTGCAGGGCCGCGGCCAGGCCAACAACGAGCCGTCCATCGCCGTCGACCCGTTCAACGCGCAGCACATCGTTGCCAGCGACAACAACTACATCCGCGGCGACGGAACCTGCGGTTCGCACTTCTCGCTCGACGGCGGGAAGACCTGGGCGGACACGACGATCCCGAACGGGTTCACGCGTGGGCCATCTGGCGCTGCGCGCGAGTACTGGCAGGCCGGCGGCGACACGTCGGTGGCGTGGGACACACGCAGCAACGCCTACGAGAGCTGCCAGGTGTTCAACCGCGGCACGGTCGCCTCGCCTAATCCGGACCAGTCGAGCGGGTTCCTGGTGTTCCGCGCCACGCAGAACAACGGGGCTTCGTGGAACTTCCCCGGTCGCTACTCCGAGGTGTTCTTCGACACCCCGGGGACCGCTGGCGTGCTCGAGGACAAGGAGCTGATCGCGATCGACGCCAACAAGAGCAGCCCGTTCCGGGATCGCATCTACGTGACCTGGACCGAGTTCGCGGCGGACGGTTCGGCCTACATCTACGAGACCCACTCGAACGACTACGGTGAGACGTTCTCGCCCCGGGTGCTGGTGAGCGCCGGCAACGCCGCCTGCACGTTCACCTTCGGCGCGGGAACGCCGAATGGGCCGTGCAATGAGAACCAGGACTCGGACCCATTCGTCGGGCCCGACGGAAGCCTCTACGTCGCCTTCGACAACTTCAACAACGCATCCACCAGTGGGAGTGACAACAAGTTCCAGGTGATGCTCGCGAAGTCGACCGACGGCGGCGCCTCGTTCTCCGCTCCGGTCAAGGTCAGCAACTACTACGACCTGCCCGACTGCGACACCTACCAGGGTGCCGGAGCCGATCCGGGCCGCTCCTGCGTGCCGGAGAAGGGAAGCTCGACTAAGTCCGTGTTCCGGGCCACCAACTACCCGTCGGGTCAGGTGAATCCGCGGAACCCGAATGTCGTGACGATCGCGTTTGGCTCCTACATCAATCCGGACTCGAAGGCACCCAACGGTTGCGTCCCGGCCGGCTTCACGGACAACTTCGACCCGCTTTACACGGGCGTGAAGACACCGGGCGCGTGCAACAACAAGATCCTCCTGAAGGTCTCCTCGGACGGCGGGAGCACGTTCAACGGCGTCCTCGATCCGCGGCAGGGGCTGGTCGTCAACCAGGCGCCGGGACAGGCGCACAGCGACCAGTGGTTCCAGTGGAGCGCGTTCACCGCCTCGGGCAAGCTGGCGGTCGACTACTACGACCGTCAGTACGGAAACGACGAGACGACGGGCGCATCGGACTTCAGCCTGTCCGGGAGCAAGGATCTGGCGAACTTCGCGCAGGTCCGCCTGACCGGGAGCTCGATGCCGGCCCCGACCCAGTTCGGGGGTTCCGCCGGAGGCCAGTTCTACGGCGACTACGTCTGGCTCTCGGCGCTGAACCAGGTCTACGCGATCTGGTCTGACACCCGGTCGAAGGACCTGTTCGTGTGCCCCGGGACCGCCACCCCCGGCAGTCCGCCGGCCCTGTGCGGCGCCCAGGAGCCCAATGGGCTGCAGGCGAACGACGAGGACACGTTCATGACCACCGCGGGCGTTCCCACGCCGTAGATCGCCGACCGACAGTCAACCCAGCGGGGCCCGGAGCGATCCGGGCCCCACAGGCTCCGGCAACTCCCGCCCCCGGAGCCTCCACAAATCCTCCAACCGACGATCAAGTTTTCCGTCCGCGACGACGATTAGACGGTCATGGGTTCCCTCGCCCAGCGGACCACCCCCGGTTCCGGCCGCGTGCTCGTCGTAGACGACCACGACCTCAACCTGAAACTCCTCGAGCGGCTGTTCGAGATCGAAGGCCACAAGGTGCGCGCCGCCGATTCGCTGGCCGCGGCCGAGCGTGCTCTGGCCGAGGAGGAACCCACCATGATCATGCTCGACCTGAACCTGCCGGATGGCAGCGGGCTCGAGCTGACCCGCAAGCTCAAGTCCGAGCCGCGCACGGCCTGGATCCCGATCGTGGCCTGCACCGCGGCCGTCACGCCGTCCGACGAGGTCCGGGCGCGCGAGGCCGGCTGCGACGCGTTCGTGGCCAAGCCGATCGATCTGCGTCACTTCTCGACGGTCGTCTCCTCGATCCTCTCCTAGCCCGCCTGCCGGCGGTACTGTTCGGAGTCCAGGCCATGGACTTCGTGTTCTCCGATCGCTGCCAGGAGTTGCGCGAGCGCCTGCTCGGCTTCATGGATGAGCACGTGCATCCGGCCGAGTCGGTCTACGAGGAGCAGCTGCGCGCCTCGGGCAACCCGCACTTCCACCCGCCGGTCATGGAGGAGCTCAAGGCTCAGGCCCGCGAGATCGGCCTGTGGAACCTGTTCCTCCCGCACGACGCGCAGGGCGGTGTCGCGCTCAGCAACCTCGAATACGCGCCCCTGGCCGAGATCATGGGCCGCAGCCACATCGCCTCCGAGACGTGCAACTGCGCGGCGCCCGACACCGGGAACATGGAGGTGCTCACGCTGTTCGGCTCGCTCGAGCAGAAGGAGCGCTGGCTGCGCCCGCTGCTCGAAGGCGAGATCCGCTCGGCCTTTGTGATGACCGAGCCCGATGTGGCCAGCTCGGACGCCACGAACATCGAGCTGCGCATCGAGCGCGACGGCGACGAGTACGTGCTGAACGGGCGCAAGTGGTGGGCCTCCGGCGCCCTGCGCGAGCGCTGCAAGATCTTCATCGTGATGGGCAAGACCGATCCGGACGGCCCGCCCTTCCGCCAGCAGTCGATGATCCTCGTCGAGCCCGATACCCCTGGAGTGCGGATCGTCCGGAACCTGCCGGTGTTCGGCTACGTCGACCAGGAGGGTCACGCCGAGATCCTGTTCGAGGATGCTCGGGTGCCCGCCTCGAACCTGATCTCAGAGGAGGGCCACGGCTTCCTGATCGCCCAGGCCCGCCTCGGGCCGGGCCGCATCCACCACTGCATGCGCTGCATCGGAGCCGCTGAGCGAGCACTCGAGCTCGATGTGCAAGCGGGCCACCGAACGCATCACGTTCGGGCAGCCGGTGGCGGAGCGCTCCAACGTCCAGGACTGGATCGCCGAGTCGCGGATCGAGATCGAGATGGCGCGCCTGTTGACGCTCAAGGCAGCCTGGCTGATGGACACCGCGGGCAACAAGCAGGCCCGTACCGAGATCTCGGCCATCAAGGTGGCGGCGCCGAGCGTCGCCCTGAAGGTGATTGACCGCGCCATTCAGGTCCACGGCGGCGGCGGGGTCTCAGACGACTTCCCGCTCGCGATGATGTACGCGCACCTGCGCACGTTGCGGATCGCCGACGGACCCGACGAGGTCCATAAGCGCTCGATCGCGCGGCGCGAACTGCGCCGCGTGGCGACGCCGGAGACGGTCGCGCCCTAACCGCGCCGGGCCGCGGCGAACGCGACGAACGCGGCGCCCCAAAGACCGCCGGCCAGCATGAGGCGCTCGGCGAGCCCGGCGCCGGTGGCCAGCAGGCCGACCCCGCAGGCGAGCAGCACGATCCCGATCAGGGCCACATCGTCGCGCGTCGTCGTATTCACGGTCAGGCCAAGCATCGGCACCATGGCGATTCGACTTGACAGCAGCGCAGGGCTTCCGCTCCCGGGGTACGGTGACGGCCATGGGAGCCGGAGTGCCGCTGCGTCGCAACCGGGACTACATGCTCGTTTGGGCGGGCCAGGGCGTGTCCGAGCTGGGCTCGCAAATCTCGACCGTGGCCTACCCGCTGCTCGTGCTCGCGCTCACCCACTCTCCGGCCAAGGCCGGGGTGGTTGGGCTCGCCGCGAGTCTGCCGCTGCCTCTGCTGGCGTTGCCCGCCGGGCTGCTGGCTGATCACGTCGACCGCAAGCGGTTGCTGCTGATCTGCGACGCGGCGCGCGCCGCCGCGCTCGCCGCGCTGACCGTCGCGGTGTTCGGCGGCAGCGTCGCCTACGGCCTCGTGATCGCGGTGGCCTTCCTCGACGGCGCGTTGTTGACGGTCTCGTTCGTCACCGCACGCGGCGTGCTGCGCCGGCTCGTCGCGCCCGAGCAACTGTCCGCCGCGGTGGCCCAGAACGAAACGGCGGGGTATGCCGGGAGCATCGTCGGGCCGCCGCTGGGCGGGCTGCTGTTCGCAATCTCGCGGGCGCTCCCTTTCCTCGCCGACGCGATCTCCTACGCGTTCTCGACCACCGCCACCCTACTCACCCGCTCCAGGCTCCAGGCCGATCGAACCGAGCCGCGGGGCAGCCTGGTGTCCGAGTTCACCTCCGGTCTGCGGTGGCTGTGGCGCCAGCCGCTCCTGCGCACCTGCTCGCTGCTGACCGCCGCCGCCAACCCGACGTGGCGCGCGCTCTACCTGCTGCTGGTCGTGCTCGCGAAGGAGCACGGCGCCTCGTCCGACCTGATCGGCGTGATGTTCGCGATGATCGCCGCCGGCGGATTGCTCGGAGGCCTGTTCGCCGGCACTCAGGTCGCCACCCGGCTGACCGTGCGCACCACGGCACTCATCGACACCTGGACGACCGCGCTTCTCCTGCCGCTGCTGCTGATTGCCCAGGGGACGCTGTTCACCGCGTTGATCATCGCCCTGATCGAGTTCCCCGCCCCGCTGGTCAACTCGAGCGTCGAAGGGCTGCGGGCAAATCTCGCTCCGGCCCACATGCAGGCCCGCATCCATGCGGCCGCCGGCACGGTGTCGCAGTCGATTGGGTGGGCCGGGCCGCTGGTCATCGGCGTTGCGCTCGAGCACCTCTCGAGCGAAGCCTGCATCCTGATGCTCTTCGGCTGGTCGCTCCTCGGGGCGCTGGCAGCCTGGCTGCTTCCGAGCATGCGGTCACCTTCCTGAGTGGCATGAGTGACCTCGACGGCAGAACGTTCCTGATCACCGGCGCCAACACCGGCATCGGCAGGGAGACCGCGCGCGCGCTGGCCGCTCGCGGCGCGCGGGTGCACATCGCCTGCCGGTCGCAGGCAGCCGGGCGCCAGGCGATCGAGGACATCTCGGCGCAGACCGGCAACCGGGAGCTCGCTCTGCTGTCGCTCGACCTTAACGACCTGGATTCGGTTAGGGCGTGCGCCCAGGCCTTCCTGGCCACCGGGGAGCCGCTCCACGTTCTGATCAACAACGCCGGGTTGGCAGGAGCGAAGGGGATGACCGCGAGCGGGTTCGAGATTGCCTTCGGCACCAATCACATCGGGCCCTTCCTGTTCACCGCGCTGCTGCTCGACCGGCTGCGTTCGAGCGCGCCGGCCAGGATCGTCAACGTGGCCAGCGCGGCCCACTACAGCGCCCCCGGGATCGACTGGGATGCCGTGCGGCGGCCCACCCGCTCGTTCACCGGCATGCGCGAGTACTCGGTGTCCAAGCTGGCCAACGTGCTCCACGCCCAGGAGCTGACGCGTCGGCTCGAGGGCAGCGGAGTCACCACCTACTCACTGCATCCGGGCGTGATCGCCTCGGACATCTGGCGGCGAGTCCCCTGGCCGCTGCGTCCGCTGATGAAGCGGCGCATGACCTCGCCCGAGCAGGGCGCGAGAACCTCGCTGTACTGCGCCACTTCGCCGGCGCTCGCCGAGCAGAGCGGCCAGTACTACGACGACTGCCGGCGCAAGGAGCCCGCGGCGGCGGCGACCGCCGGCCTGGCCGCCGAGCTCTGGCGGCGCAGCGTGGCGTGGACCGAGGTATCAGGCACGCCGTGACCGATCCCGCCGATATGGCGGCAAATCGGTCACGCTCGTCGGTAGTGGTCTCGCAGCTGGATGAAGTGCCAATGCACGTAGTTCGCCTGGTGGTTTAGGTTGAAGATCGCGGCAGGCATGGTGCGACACGGTACGTCGCCCCGTGGGCACGGCATCAAGACTCGCGCGCGCGCCGACTTCGGTCAAGTACGGATTGATGAGCGTTGACTCAAAAACTTCTTAGTAGCCCATCACCCGGCGCGTCTCGCGGGCGATCTGAACGTCCTCACGCGCGTGGATCACGACTGTCCGCACCGAGGCTCCGGCACCCGTGATGTCGGCGTCGCCCGACACCTGCGCGTTGCGCGCCGCGTCGACGGCGACGCCGAGGTAGCCGAGACCCTCGGCCGCCGAAGCCCGGACCTCGGCCGAACGCTCCCCCACGCCGCCGGTGAACACCAGCACGTCGAGTCCGCCGAGCGCGGCGGTCATCGCCGCGACCGCGGCGCGCAGCCGATGGACGTACACCTCGAACGCCAGCCGCGCGACCGGATCACCTTCACCGACGCGGGCCAGCACCTCGCGCATGTCGGCCGTGCCGGCCAGCCCGAGCAACCCGGACTCGTGCTCGAGCGCCCGCCCGAGCTCGGCCGTGGTGAGGGCCTCGCGCTCGAGCAGCCACAGCAGCAATCCCGGATCGACGTTCCCGGACCGGGTGGCCATCACCAATCCTTCCAGCGGCGTGAACCCCATCGTGGTGTCGACCGAGCGACCGCCCGCGATCGCGCACAACGACGCACCCGCGCCGAGATGGCAGCTCACTACGCGCAGCCCGTCGGGATCGGAGGCGCCCACGATCTCCGGCGCCCGCCGCGCCACCCACGCGTGCGAGAGGCCGTGGAAGCCGTAACGTCTGAGTCCCCAGCGCCGTCCCCACGCGGCCGGGAGGGCGTACGTGGCGGCGGCCTCCGGCAGCGTCGCGTGGAATGCGGTGTCGAAGCAGGCCACCGCGGGCAGTCCGGGTAGGGCACCCGACACTGCGTCGAGCGCGGCCAGGGACTTCGGCTGGTGCAGTGGAGCCAGGTCGATCAGCATCTCGAGCCCGCTGCGCACCGACGGATCGATCCGTACCGGATCGCGAAACCGCTCGCCGCCGTGCACAACCCGATGGCCCACCGCGTCCGCCTCGCCCAGCCCTCCTCCGAGAGCCTCGCGCAGCTCCCCGGGATCCAACTGGGCCTTGGGCGCCGACAGCTCGCGGTCGGCCAGCACCTCGTCCTGAGGCCCCAGCAGCGACAGCTTGACGCTGCTCGAGCCCGCGTTGACGACGAGCACGCGCAACCGCGGTCGCTTACATGTCCGCGGAGGTGTCCGAGCCACCGGCCGCGGCGAGCTTCGGGGCGGGCCCGGAGCCGGGCCAGGTCCAGTCGCGCACGTCGGACGTGTCGTCACCGAAATCGCGGGTGTAGGCGCGGTGGCGCATCCGCTCGTCGACCATCTCCTGGCGCAGGTAGGCGACCCGCTCGCCCAGCCCCTCGACGCGGTCGATCACGTCGATCACCAGGTGGAAGCGGTCCAGGTCGTTGAGCATCACCATGTCGAACGGCGTCGTGGTGGTCCCCTCCTCCTTGTAGCCGCGCACGTGGATGTTGTGATGGTTGGCGCGACGGTAGGTGAGGCGGTGAATCAGCCACGGATAGCCGTGATAGGCGAAGATGACCGGCCGCGTGGTGGTGAACAGCGCGTTGAACTCGGGGTGGGAGAGGCCGTGCGGATGCTCGCCCTCGGGCTGCAGTCGCATCAGGTCGACCACATTGATCACCCTGACTTTCAGCTCGGGCAGCCGCTCGCGCAGGATGGCCACCGCCGACAGCGTCTCGAGCGTGGGGATGTCACCCGCGCAGGCCATCACGACGTCCGGCTCCTGGCCGGCGTCGTTGGACGCCCAGTCCCAGATGCCGATCCCGCGCGTGCAGTGAGCGATCGCCTCCTCCATGGTCAGGTAGTCGAGCGCCGGCTGCTTGCCGGCCACGATCACATTGACGTATTGCTTGGAGCGCAGGCAGTGGTCGGCCACTGAGAGCAGGCAGTTGGCGTCCGGCGGCAGGTAGACGCGGATGATGTCGGCCGACTTGTTCACCACGTGGTCGATGAACCCCGGGTCCTGATGGGAGAACCCGTTGTGGTCCTGTCGCCATACGTGGCTCGAGAGCAGGTAGTTCAGTGACGGGATGGGACGCCGCCACGGGATCTGCCGTGTCACCTTCAGCCACTTCGCGTGCTGGTTGAACATCGAGTCTACGATGTGGATGAACGCCTCGTAACAGTTGAACAGGCCGTGCCGGCCGGTCAAGAGGTAACCCTCGAGCCACCCCTGGCACAGGTGCTCGGAGAGCACCTCCATGACCCTGCCGTCGCGGGCGAGATGATCGTCGGTGTCTAGGATCTCGGCCTCCCACGTCCGGTTGGTGACCTCGAGCACGGCTCCGAGCCGGTTCGACGCGGTCTCGTCGGGCCCCATCGACCCGGAACCGGTCGCTGTTCAGCTTCATCACGTCGCGCAACCAGATCCCCATCACCCTGGTGGCCTCGCTGCTGGCCACGCCGGGCGCGCGGACCTCGACCGCGTAGTCCCGGAAGTCCGGGCAGCTCGAGCTCGCGGCTGAGCAGCCCGCCGTTGGCGTGCGGGTTGGCGCTCATGCGCAGATCGCCTTCGGGCGCCAGCTGCGTCACCTCGGGGAGCAGCGCCCCGTCCTCGTCGAAGAGCTCCTCGGGCCGGTAGGAGCGAAGCCATTCCTCGAGCAGCGCCCGGTGCCCGGCGTTGGTGCGCACCTCGCCGAACGGCACCTGGTGCGAGCGGAACGATCCCTCGGTGGGCAGCCCGTCGACCTCCTTGGGCCCGGTCCATCCCTTCGGCGTGCGCAGCACGATCATCGGCCAGCGCGGGCGCTCGGTGCTCGATCCGTTGCGCGCCGCCTCCTGGATCTGCGCGATCTCGTCCAGGATCTCGTCCAGGGTCGAGGCCATCAGCCTGTGCATCTCCTCGGGGTCCGAGCCCTCGACGAACCGGGGCGAGTAGCCGTAGCCCTCGAACAGCGCGCGCAACTCGTCGTGCGAGATCCTGGCCAGCACGCACGGATTGGCGATCTTGTAGCCGTTCAGGTGCAGCACCGGGAGCACCGCGCCGTCGGTGACCGGGTTGAGGAACTTGTTCGAGTGCCAGCTGGCGGCCAGCGGGCCGGTCTCGGCCTCGCCGTCTCCCACCACGCACAGCGCGATCAGATCCGGGTTGTCGAGCACGGCGCCATACGCATGCACGACCGCGTAGCCGAGCTCCCCGCCCTCGTGGATCGAGCCGGGCGTCTCCGGCGCGACGTGACTGGGGATGCCGCCCGGGAAGGAGAACTGGCGGAACAGCCGGCGCAATCCCTCGGCGTTGCGCGCGATGTGCGGATAGACCTCGCTGTAGGTGCCATCCAGATACGCGCTCGCCACCAGGCCGGGGCCGCCGTGGCCGGGGCCGGTGATGTAGATCGTGCTCAGGTTCCGAGTTTGAATCGCCCGGTTCATGTGCGCGTAGAGGAAGTTCAGGCCGGGCGTGGTGCCCCAGTGGCCGAGCAGTCGCGGCTTGACGTGCTCTGGGCTCAGCGGCTCGCGCAGGAGCGGGTTGTCGAGCAGGTAGATCTGCCCAACCGACAGGTAGTTGGCGGCGCGCCACCAGGCTTGTAAAGCGTTCAGCTCCTCGTCCGACAGTGCGGCCGCGTGACTTGCTGTCGCTTCGGTCGTCATGGTTCCCACCTTCCCGATTCGGCTTCCCCGTCCCGTCGGAACCTTACGGACTCGGGCCCGGCGCTTCCACCCCCCGGTTCTCAGCGCCTCGAGAAGTTCACACCGCCTGACGGTCGCGCGCCTCGAGCCATGGCCCGAGGTACTTGGCTGCGACCTTCACGGGCGGCGACCACCTCGGCTCCTCGCTGATCTCGAGCTCGACCCGTGCCCGCCGGTGACGTGGGCGCTCAGGTACAGCGGCTTGTCGGCGCCCAGCAGGATCGCCTGGAGCACCGGATGAAACGGCTTGGGCTCGACCGGGGCTCCGGCCATCGCCGCGATCGCCTCAGCCGCGGCGTCGGCCTGCTGCGCGGCGACGCCGCCGAACTTGATCGGGAACTCGGTGGCGTCCCCGGCCGCGAATACGTTCTCGAGACCCCGGACGCGGCAGTGGTTGTCGATCGGAATGAAACCGCCCTCGGGGCCACCGGGCACACCCGGAATGGACGGCCCGTAAAGCTGTGGCAGCGCGACCACGCGGTCGACCTTCAGTGTCCGGTCGCCCGGGTGGATCGTCACCAGGCCGGGCTCCGGGACCTGGGAATGAGCGGAGGTGAGCGTCGTGATCCCGTTCTCCTTGAGCAGGCGGCCGACCGCGACGCTGACGGTGTCACCGAACACCGCGAGCGGTGCGTCCTCTGGCGTGGCGATTGTGATCGCCACCTCGGTCTGCATCTCGTAGGCCCGGCGCGCGGTCATCAGAGCGAGCTCGTAGATCGGCAGTGGCCAGGGCATCGCTGAGGGCGCGACGAACGCGACCGAGTGGACGTAACCGCCGTCCACGTCCTGGATCAGACCGTGCAGCTGCTGATCGATCCGGCTGTCATCGATCGCCAGGCCGTGGCTGAAGGCGGGGCGCAGCCGCGCCCCGGTGGCGATCAGCAGCGCGTCGTAGGAGAGCTTGCTGCCCTGTTCGGTGTGCACGGCGGACGCCGCTGCATCCAGCGACTTGAGCCGATCCTGGACCAGGGCGACTCCGATCTCGCGCGCGAGGTCAGCCAGGGGCCAGGTCTGCGCGACCGCGTAGCCGAACGGCTCCTTGACCCGCGCCGGTCGGTTGACGAAGGTCGAGTCCGGCGCCAACAGCGTCGTGCGGACGCGGTCTCCGGCCAATTCCCGGAGGGCCAGCGCTCCCTCGAGCGCGCCCACGCTCCCGCCGGCGATGAGCACGTCGAAGGTCTGCTTGGGTGAGGTGGTCGCGTTCACGCGGCGAAGAGCTCCGCGGCCACTCTACCGAGGCGCGGGCGCCGCCGCGATCCGCCGCCCCGACACCGTCCACGCCCGGATCCGCACCCAATGGGGCTTCTCGCCGGGAGCCCATTGCTCGAGCCCGAGAGCGTCCAACCGCCGCACATCCGACGCGTTGGTGACCTCCTCGGTCGCGCCGACGATGATCACGCTCCACCCGATTCGGTTGTCTCGATCGACGCCATCGACCTCGAACGCCGCCGTGTTCTGGCGCAGCAGCGCGTAGAACTTCGACCCCGGGGCGGTCCGGAACACCACCGACTGCGATGGTTGATCGAAGGCGTAGTTGACCGGCCGGATCACCGGCGCATCCTTGCCGCTCACGGCGAGGCGGCCGACTCCGTGGGCGGCCAGCAGCTCCAGGCACTCCTCCCGCGACAGATCGCGCATCTCGCTGGTCATATCGTCAACCTATCGGGTTGCCAGGCGATGCGTTACCCGTAATGCGCTCGTCCCATCACCACGCGTTAGGTGAGCCACGAGCGATGCGACGCTCGGCCTCCAGGGCGTTCAGTCTGCCCCGGCCGGTTGCTCAAGGCGCGAGGAAGGCGGGACGCCGATCAGGGCGTGTCGGCGGCCTCGCGCCGCTGCCCGGACTCAGCCCGCTATCCGGCCGATTCCACGCCCACCTGGCACCCGTCGTCCCCTCATCCTCGGCCGGCGCCTTCCTCCAACCGCGGCGCTCCCCTAGTAGATTGCCGCCGATGCGCTATGTCCACACCTGCGTGCGGGTCCGCGACCCCGAGGCATCGGTGCGCTTCTACGAGGCGCTCGGCTTCGAGCGCCGGGGTCGGCTCAACTTCGAGACCGCCTACAACATCTACATGGGCCTGCCAGGTGACGGCGACACGCTTGAGCTGACCGTCAACCGCGGCCGCGAGGAGCCCTACGACATCGGCGAGGGCTACAACCACATCGCGCTGGTCGTCGACGACCTCGACGCCCTGCTCGGGAAGCTGAGCGCTCAGGGGATCGAACCCGAGCGCCCGCCGTACTCGCCGGGCGGCCGCCCCGAGATCGGCGTTATTTGCTTCGTGCAGGATCCGGACGGTTACCGGATCGAACTGATCGACCGCGACTTCCCGACGCCGCAGGACTCCGACGACTGACTCCGGATTTGGGGCCAGAAAACCTCAGGCCGCCAGCGACGCCGCAGTAGAGTCCGGACACCACCGTCGAGAGGAGAGGGCATGTACGAGAAGGATGGCGAGAAGTACTTCGTCGTCGACGGCCACCAGCACTTCTGGGACGCGAGTCCGGCGAACTGGGTGAAGGGGCAGGAGCAGTACGCCAAGGGCTGGATCGAATGCTTCCACGCGTACATGGGGCTGGGCCCTCCGGAGACGCACTGGCCTCTCGAGAAGTTCATGAAGTACTCCGAGGAGGACTACGTCCACGACGTGTTCGAAGCGGGCCACATCGACGCCGCGATCCTCCAGTCGACGTACCTGAAGGAGTGGTACACGGAGGGCTTCAACACGGCCGAGCGCAACGCGCGGATCGCCGAGAAGTACCCGGACAAGCTGATCGTCAACGGGCGGTTCGACCCCCGCGAGGGCGAGGCGGGCCTGAAGCAGCTCGAGGAGGATGCCAAGCGCTACAACCTCAAGGGCGTCAAGGTCTACACCGCCGAGTGGCACAACGGATCGCGCGGCTGGAAGCTCAGCGATCCCACGGCGCAGATCTTCCTCGACAAGTGCAAGGAGCTCGGGATCAAGAACATCCACGCCCACAAGGGCCCGACGATCTGGCCGCTCGACAAGGACGCGTTCGACGTCAAGGACATCGACGTCGCGGCGACCAGCAACCCCGAGCTCAACTTCATCGTCGACCACGTGGGCCTGCCGCGGATCGAGGACTTCTGCTTCATGGCCACGCAGGAGCCCAACGTGTACGCCGGGCTGGCGGTGGTGATCGGCGGCCTCATGCACGCCCGCCCGCGGTTCTTCAACAAGGTCATGGGCGAGCTGTTGTTCTGGGTCGGCGAGGACAAGATGCTGTTCGGCTCGGACTACGGCATCTGGGAGCCGCAGTGGCAGGTCGAGGGGTTCATCGATTGGAAGATGCCGGACACCGAGGAGTACTCGGACTTCCCCCACCCCACGACCGTGACCAAGAAGAAGATCATGGGGCTGAACACGGCCAAGCTGTACGACATCGAGGTGCCCGAGGAGCTCCAGCTGCCCGGCGAGACCCCAGCCGCGCGGGAGGCGGCGGTTGGCGTAGAGTCGGCATGATCACCAGCTCGTCCGTCCTGGACGCACTGGCCGAGGTTCACGATCCCGAGCTGGACGAGCCGATCACCTCGCTCGGGTTCGTGGCCGCGTGCGAGGTGAGCGCGGCGGGTGACGTGGAGGTCGTGCTGCGGCTGCCCACCCCGCAGTGCGCGCCGAACTTCGCATTCCTCATGGCAGCCGACGCGCGCCGGGTATTGCGTCGGCTGCCGGAGCGTCCGCGCCGTGACGATTCGGCTCGAGGACCACTACACGGGCCAGGAGATCAACGCGGCGCTCGCCCGCGGCGAGGGCTTCACCGGCGCGTTCCCCGGCGAGACCGCCGACGACGACCTCGAGGCCCTGCGCGAGCTGTTCCTGCGTAAGGCATTGGTCGCGCGCCAGTCGCGCCTGTGCGAGGGACTGCGTGCCGCCGGCGAGACGGCCGAGCAGATAGCGGCCCGGCGGGTCGCCGATCTCCCGGATTCGCGCGACGCCAGCCGCTGCCTCGAGCTGCGCCGGCAGCTCGGCGTGCCCCACGACGCTGACCAGCCCGCGTTCGTGCTCCCGAGCGGCGAGCCGGTCACCGCCGGGGAGCTGACCCGCTGGCTGCGCACCGCGCGGCTGGTGAGGATGAGCCTCGAGGTGAACGGCGGCATCTGCCGCTCGCTGCTGCGCGTTCGCCACGGCGTGGACATCGAAGATCCCGAGGAGGTGCTGATATGAAGGCCGCGAGGCTGCACGCCTATCACGAGCCCCTGAAGCTCGACGAGGTCGACGAGCCCAAGGCGCTCGGGCCACTGGACGTCGTGGTTCGGATCGGCGCAGCCGGCCTGTGCCGGACCGACCTGCACATCCAGGAGGGCCAGTGGGCCGAGAACTCGGGCGTGAAGCTGCCCTACACGCCGGGGCACGAGAACGCCGGCTGGGTGCACGAGGTGGGCTCCGCGGTCACCAACGTGCAAGAGGGCGACACGGTCATCGTGCACCCGTACATCACCTGCGGGCTGTGCGGAGCGTGCCGGCGCGGCGACGACATGCACTGCGTGAACGGCTCGTTCCCCGGGATCAATCGCGACGGCGGCTTCGCCGACTTCCTGCTCACGTCCGCCCGCTCGGTGGTCAAGCTCGCCCCCGCGCTCGAGCCGAAGGACATCGCGGCGCTCGCCGACGCCGGCCTGACCGCGATCCACGCGGTCAAGAAGGCGATCCCGGTGCTCACCGCCGGCACCCATGCAGTGGTGATCGGCGCCGGCGGCCTCGGTCACATCGGCATCCAGTGCCTGAAGGCCATGACGCCGGCCGAGATCATCGTGATCGACCCCTCCGAACCCGCGCTGGCCCTGGCCGGCGAGATGGGCGCCGACCACACGGTCAAGGTGGACGGAACCCATGTCGACACGGTCAAGGAGATGACCGACGGCGTGGGCGCCGAGGCGATCATCGACTTCGTCGGCGAGAAGGGCGCGATCGAGGACGGCATCGCGATGGTCCGCGACGGCGGCTTCTACTACGTGATCGGCTACGGCGAGAACATCAACATCCCAACCATCGACGTGATCTCGCGCGAGATCTCGTTCATCGGCAACCTGGTCGGCACGTACGCCGACCTGGAGGAACTGATGACGCTGACTGCGCAGGGCCAGGTCACCCTGCACACCTCGACCTACCCGCTCGACGCGATCAACGACGCGATGGCCGACCTCGACGGCGGTCGCCTCCAGGGGCGCGGAATCTTGATCCCCGCCGCGGCGTAGCCGCTCAGGCCGCGCGCCGCTCGGGCGTTGCGGCGGGGTACCAGGCGATCTCCTCCAGCACGTCGGGACACCGGCCGACCGGTGCGGACCGGACCAGTTCGAAGGAGGTCCGGATCTTGTCGGAGAGAAACTCCAGGCAGCGAAGGTTGCAGCAGTTCTCGACGCCGATGCGCACGGTCGACATGCCCATTACGCCGGGGCCGCGCTGCCTCCCGGTGACCTCGTACAGATCCATCCCGTCGCTGATGTAGGCCCCCACCTGCATCCTGGGGTCCCGCTCGATCATGCGCGCCCCGATGTGCGGGCACCAGCAAGCCGCGCGAGTGGTCGGGTTCTCTGCCGCAGGTGACCGAGGGTCGCGATCACGGCACGGCAAATACCCGAAAATCCGAACCTCAACCTCGCGAAAGACGGAATGCGGACCGTTTGTCCGCCCAGACGTTGGAAACGAACGGTCAGCCCGTGGGCGTGAGCGTGTAGCGCACCGTCTGCACGCGGATCAGCCCAGCTTGGAACACGAACGTGTCGATCCCGTCGTCGGCCTTGACCTTCTCGGACGCCGCCTTCCACTCCAGGAACAGCACGTCGCCTTCGAAGATGGTCGTCGGCAGCTCCCACTTGGCGTCTGGTAGGTCGCCGAGCAGCTTCTCGAACGCCTGCCTGACGCCATCTTTGCCGCGCAGCACACCGTCGGGGGTGATGATCACCGCATCGTCGGCGTAGTCGGCCACGATGCCGTCCATGTCCTGCGCCATCAGGGCCTCGCCGTGGTGCTGGAACACCTCCTGTGGGGTCCGCACGGTCGTCGCCTCCATCGTCTCTCCTCTCGTGCCGTCCTGAAAAGAGCGAATATCGTGCCAGAGTCAGCACGCCCGCGCCGGCCGAGCGGGACTCAGCCGGTCACCGTCGACCTGCACTCCCGCCCGAGCTTCTCGCCGTATTTGCTCTCGGACGCCGAACCGGCCTGCACCAGCTTGCTCAGCTGCGACGGGCCGATCTGCGCCGCCTTGGCGACCACGCACTGCACGAACGCTGCCGGCAGGTGATGGCCCTGGAGCGACTTGCGGATCCCGCTCAGCCACAGCTTGTGGAATTGGGCGAAGACCGCGGGCTTCTGCAGGCAGCCGAAGCCGATGCTTCGCCCCAACTGGCGCGCGTACGAGGCGTCGCCGGTCGTGGAGCGGCTGACCGCCGTGGCCAGTTGCTGGGCCGATAGCTGCTTAACCCCGGCCGCGATGCATTTGTCGTAGGCGGCCGGGATCGGCGATGCAAGCCTCCCCGCCACCTCACCGGCGAGGACGCCGCGGAACCACGACACGCCTTTGCCCTGCGCCATGCAACGTGCGAGGAGCGGAGCCGCCTGGCGACCGACGTTGGCGTCCGAGGTGGCCACCTCGCGCAGCGTGGCCAGCGGCAGCCGGCCGGCCTGCTGGACCAGGCATTCGTCGAGATCCGCGCGCCGGCCACCGGCGAGGTGGGCGACTCCAGGGTCGAGCGCAACTGGGACTCCAGGCGCGTGCGCGCGGCGCTCGCCGCGGACGTGCGCGTGGTCGTCGAGCTATTCGAGCCGCCGCCTCCGCAGGCGCTCAGGGCAAGCAGGGCGATCGCGATGGCCGCCGCTGGTCGGATGGCGTCATCCCCTTCCCACGAACGGCATCCCGGCCGCCATGACGGTGATCGAAAGCACGTTGGTGTCGAGCGGCAGGTCGGCCATGTAGAGAACCGCGTCGGCAACGTGCTCGGCCGACATCGTCGGCTCGGGCTGGACCCGACCGTCGGCCTGCAGCGCGCCGGCCTCGATCTGGCGCGTCATCTCGGTCGCCGCGTTGCCGATGTCGATCTGGCCGCAGGCGATATTCAGTGCTCTCCCCTCGAGGGCCAACTGCTTGGTGAGCCCCGTCATGCCGTGCTTGGACGCCGTGTAGGCCACCGCGTTCGGCCGCGGCACATGAGCCGAGATCGAGCCGTTGTTGATGATGCGGCCGCCGCTCGGTCGCTGCCGGGTCATCTGCCGGAAGGCCGCCCGAGCGCACAGGAACGCCCCGGTCAGGTTGGTGGCGATCGTGCTCGACCAGCCGTCCGGCGGATACTCGCCGACCGGCGCGGCGGGACCGAACGTACCGGCGTTGTTCACGAGCAGGTCGAGCCGGCCGGCGTGGCTCACCACCGTCTCGAACAGAACCTCCACGCTCGCCGGATCGCTCACGTCGGTCGGCACCGCCAGCGACCCGGGCTCCGCCGGCAGCTCCGATTGGGTCTCCCACAGCGTCTCCATCCGCCGGCCGGCCAGCGCGACCATGTACCCCGCACCGGCCAGTCGCCGCGCCACCACCCGACCGATCCCAGACCCCGCTCCGGTGACGATCGCGACGCGGGGAGCCGTCGTGCTCATGGATTGAATTCTCGGTTATCTTCGAGCCTCATGTCCCTTCCCCTGGCCTGCACCGTCGTCGGGAGCTATCCGCAACCGGATTGGCTGATCGACCGCGAGGCGCTCGGCTCGCATTCGGTCCCGCGCGTGCGCGCGAGTCATGCCTGGCGGATCCCCGAGCCCTACCTGCTCCAGGCGCAGGACGACGCCACGCTCCTCGCCATCCGGGACATGGAGCGCGCCGGCATCGACACGATCACCGACGGCGAGATCCGCCGCGAGAGCTACTCGAACCGATTCGCCACCGCGCTGGACGGCGTCGACGCGGACCATCCCGCCACCATCCGCACCCGGACCGGCGAGGACCGGACCGTTCCGCGGGTCACCGGTCCGGTGCGCTGGCGTGGTCCCGTCGAGGTGCGCGACATCGAGTTCCTGCGCGCCAACACGGATCGCGCCACCAAGATCACGCTGCCCGGGCCGTTCACGATGGCCCAGCAGGCGTCGAACGAGGCCTACGACGACTTCGACGAACTGGTCATGGACCTTGCGGCGGCGGTCAATGCCGAGGCGCACGCGCTGGCGGGCGCCGGCGCCGATGTGGTCCAGCTCGATGAGCCGTGGCTGCGCAACGATCCCGAGTCGGCGCGCCGGATCGCGGTGGCGGCCATCGATCGCGCACTCGAAGGCCTCACGGTCACCACCGCAGTGCATCTGTGCTTCGGCTACGCCGCGCTGATGGGAGACAAGACCGGCACCCGCTACGAGTTCCTCGGCGAATTGAGCGACAGCGCCGCCGACCAGATCTCGGTCGAGACGGCCCAGCCGCGGCTCGATCCCGGACAGCTCTCCGAGCTCAGCCCTAAGACCGTGGTGCTCGGCGTGCTCGACCTGGGCGATCCGCAAGTCGAAACGCCCGAGACGGTGGCCGACCGGATCCGCGTCGCGCTCGCGCACGTTCCCGCCGAGCGGCTCGTCCCGGCCCCCGACTGCGGCATGAAGTACCTGCCGCGGGCGCTCGCCTTCGCCAAGCTCCAGGCGCTGGCCGCCGGCGCGGCCCGTGTCCGCGCGGAGCTGTAAGCGGTCTTCTCCATGCGGCCCTTGCGTCGGTCGCCGAGCCGGAGTTAAGTTCGCGCCCACAAATCCCCGTGGAGGTGAGCCTGTGTCCGTCAAGGCGGATGAGCGAGTGATGGCTTCGGAGCGGATCGCTCCCGGCATGCTGCCGCGCGTTCTGAACTCGTTCGACATGACGATCATCTTCGTGGCGATCGTGCTGTTCATCGTGAACGCCTCGGCACTGCAACCGGCCGGGCAGAGCGCGTTCACGTTCTGGATCCTCGGCTTCCTGGTGTTCCTGATCCCGGGTGCGCTGGTGACGGCGCAGCTCGGGCAGATGTTCCCTCAGGAAGGGTCGCTGTACGTATGGACACAGAAGGCGCTCGGCCCGTTCTGGGGCTTCTTCGCCGGCTTCTGCGCCTGGTGGCCCGGGATCCTGGTCATGGTGGCGACCGGCGACGCGGTGGTCACCATCTGGCAGTTCATCGACTCGAGCGCGCTCACCAAGGCGTGGGAGCAGGGACTGGTGATCCTGGCCGTGCTGTGGTTCTCGGCGGGGATGTCGATCATGCGTTTGCGCTTCACGCAGTCCTACGTGAACGTCGCGGTGGTGTTCTACGGGGCGGCGGTGTTCGTCATCGGCCTGGCCGGGATTCTGTTCCTGATCGGCAGCGGGCACGCGGCCACGGGCGGCTGGAACCACATCTCCAACTACGGCTTTCAGTCGAGCGGGAGCCTGACCCTGTTCGGGTTGGTCATCCTCGCCTTGCTAGGGATCGAGGTGCCGCTCAACATGGGCGTCGAGATCGTCCACATGCGCTCGATCCGCAAGTACCTGTTCTGGGGGTCGATCGCGGTGATGGCCGCCTACCTGTGGGCCACGCTGGGCACCATGCTCTCGCTCGACGCGGCCAAGAGCGAGGCGGCGACCACCGACATCCTGCGGGCCGTCCAGGTCGGCTTCTGGAACTCCCACGCCTTCGCCGTGGTGGTCGGCCTGGTCCTGATCTGGTTCTTCGTCTCGAACACGATCGTCTACAACTATTCGTTCTCGCGCCTGCTGTTCGTGTCCGGACTCGAGCGGCGGATGCCGCACCAGTTGGGCACGGTCAACCCCCGCACCAAGGTCCCCGTGTACGCGATCGTCACGCAGACGGTGCTCTCCTCGCTGTTCGTGGTCGTGGTCTTCAACCCGGGGATGAGCAGCGACAACACGCAGAAGGCCTACTGGCTCTTCCAGGCCGGCGTGACGGTGATCTGGTGCCTGTCGATGATCCTGCTGTTCTCGGACATCTTCCTGGTCAAACGGGCGTTCCCGGCCAGGTTCGCCGAGGTGCGCGCGGCCCATCCGTATCTGCTGTACGCCAGCGGGGTGATCGGCATGGTGGCCTCGGCCTTCGGCGCCTTCATCACGTTCAAGAGCCCGTGGACGCCGCTGTTCAGCACCGGTAGCTGGCGGGTGTGGCTGGCCATCCTGTGTGGCGTCTCCGCCCTGGCCGCGGTGGTCATCTATGCGATCAGCGAGATCGCCCACCGCACGCAGGGCGCGCCCGAGGAGACGATCCCGGACGAGATACACCTCGCGTGACCGCGGACGAGCTCCTGGCGACGGTTGAGGACCGGGGCGTCCGCCTCGTCCGTTTCCTGTGGTGCGGCAACGACGGCACGCTGCGGGCCAAGGCCTCGGCGCGGCACGGGCTGGCCGGGCGTCTGAGCGCCGGCATCGGACTGACCGTGGCCATGCAGGCGATGAACTCGCTCGATCAGCTTCAGCCCGTGGCCGACATGGGACCGGTCGGCGAGGTCCGGCTCGTGCCGGACCTCGAGACCTTCCGGGTCCTCCCCTATGCCCCGAACACCGGCGTTGTGCTCACCGACCACATGCGGCTCGACGGCACGCCGGCCGGCGCCTGTCAGCGCTCGTTCCTCAAGCGCATGGAGCGGGGGCTGGCCGAGCGAGGGCTGGAGCTGCAAGCGGCGTTCGAGAACGAGTTCTCGCTGGCCGCCCACCTCGACGGGGGGTACGTCCCGGTCGACTCGGCGCTGTGTTTCTCGACGATCGGCATGACCGCCTCGCAGGACTACATCGACGAGCTGGCGGCGGCGCTCGAGGCGCAGCGGATCCCGCTCGAGCAGTACTACGCGGAGCTGGGGCACGGCCAGCAGGAGATCTCCACCGCCCATGCACCGGCCGTGCAGGCGGCCGACGAGCAGCTGCTGGTGCGGGAGACGATCCGGGGGGTGGCCGCGCGCCGCGGCCTGGTCGCCTCGCTGGCCCCCAAGCCGTGGCCCGAGAACGCCGGCAACGGCTGCCACATCCACTTCTCGCTGTGGGAGGGGACGAGCAACCGGTTCTACGACGGGTCCAGTGAGGATCGGCTGTCGGACACTGCGCGCGCCTTCATTGCCGGCGTGCTCGCGCACCTCCCTGGGCTGTGCGCGCTCACCGCGCCCAGCTTCAACTCCTACCACCGGATCGTGCCACAGTTCTGGGCCGGCGCCTACCGTTGCTGGGGCCACGACAACCGCGAGGCGCCGGTGCGCGTGGCCAGTCCGTTCCGTGGCTCCGAGGAAGCCTCGACCAATGCCGAGCTGAAGGCCTCGGATGCGAGCTGCAACCCGTACCTGGCGCTGGGTGGACTGATCGCAGCCGGCCTCGACGGTCTGGAGCGCGGCCTCGAGCCGCCCGAGCCGGTCGAGGTCGACCCGGCCACGCTGGGCGACCAGGAGCGGGCCGCGCGCGGGGTCGAGCGGCTGCCGGCGACCCAGGGCGAGGCGCTCGACGCGCTGGCCGCCGACGGCCTGCTGCTGCGCGCGCTCGGCACCGAACTGGCCGACGCCTACCTGGCGGTCCGGCGCTCGGAGTGGGAGGCCTACTCGGCAGGAGACCCGGCATTCGAGCAGCAGGGTCACTTCGAGAAGTACTGAGAGAGACCCCCGCGGTCGACCACCACGCGCACGGGATCTTCCGCGCGCCGCCGGCCGGCCTCAACGAGTTCCGCGGGCTGTTCTCGGAAAGCACCGACCCTCGCCAATGGCCGCACGTGGCCACCGGCGTGACGTATCGGCGGGCGATCGGCGTGCTCGCCGACCACCTCGGCTGCGAGCCCACCGAGGACGCGGTGTACGCCCGGCGCCTGGCCACCGACCCGCGCGAGTACGCGGCGTCGTTGCTGCGCGCGACCAACACGGAGTTGGTGCTGGTCGACGAGGGCTTTCCGACCGTCGACGTCGGCACGAGCTGGCGGGAGCTGGGCGAGCTGGCGGGATGCGAGGCGCGCCCGGTGATGCGGATCGAGCAGGTGGCGGAGACGGTGGGGATCGACCGGGTCGCCGCGGAGGTCGCGGGTGCGCGCGGACGCGGGTACGTCGGACTCAAGACGATCGCCGCCTACCGAGGCGGCCTCGACCTCGATGCCCTCCCCTCGCCTGCCCGCTCGGATCGGCTCGAGGGTTCGCCGCTGCGCGAGGTACTGCTGGCCGCGCTCGAGGCCAACGAGGCGACCGGCGACCCGCTCCCAGTGCAGGTCCACACCGGGTTCGGCGACTCCGACCTGCTGCTGCCGGCGGCCCGGCCGGGCTTGCTCAAGCCGCTGATCGAGCGCTTTCGCGAGACCCCCTTCGTGCTCCTGCACTGCTATCCGTTCGTGCGCGAGGCCGGCTGGCTGGCCCATGTGTACGCCAACGTGTTCTTCGACGTGTCGCTCACGATCCCGCACGTTGCGCGGCCCGCGGAGGCGCTGTACGAGGCGCTCGAGCTGGCGCCGGTGTCGAAGCTGCTCTACGCCTCCGACGCCTCGCAGACTCCCGAGCTCTACCTGCTCGGCGCCCGCTGGTGGCGCGAGGGGCTGGCGGAGGTGCTCCCCGCCTTGCTCCCGTCTGACGACGCCGTCCGCGCGGCGCAGATGATCCTCCGGGAGAACGCCCGCACCGTATACCGCCTGGCGTGATGCGCGAGGTCAGACGGCGGCCGGCTCAGGCACGAGCGGCGCCAGGTCCTCCAGACGCCGGGGAAGCCCGGCAAGGCGCAGCGCGATCAGGGTCATGGCCACCGGGACCGTCGCCGGCCACACCGAGTGAGGAGGCGCGAGGATCAAACAGGCGGCCGCGAGCAACGTCACCAGCGCCGCGGCGGTGCGTTGTCCCCGCTGACCGGCGACGAAGCCGCCCAGGGCGGCCGGCAGCACCAGGTCTGGATAGTCGAGCACCACCCGGCCAACCTGCGCATGGGCGAACAGCGGGCCCGGGACATGGCTGGCGGCACGGGCGAGCACCGCGGCGGCGGGCTGTCCGACCCCGGCAGCGAGCAACCCGACGTCGACCGCGCACATGCACGTGAAGCCGGCGAGGACCCAGCGACCGGGGATGAGCCGCGCCAGCGCAGCGCCGACCGCGAGCGCACCGAGCGCGGTGAGGATCGCCGCCGACAGCCGTCCGCTCAGCCCGCCGGCGAACGTGGCCAGAAGGCCGGCGGCGAGCCCGAGGGCGACGAGCGCGGCTCGCGGTCCCCTGACCACCCTGAGCAGGGCCACGGCGGCCAGCGGGGGGGTGACCAGGCCGGCTAACAAGATCATCCCCTGCGCGAACGCGTGCAGACCGAGCGGCCCGAACGTCCCCACCACGATGGCGCCCGGGAGCACGGCGGCCCACGCGGGCGAGCGTAAACGCCGCAGCGACGGGAGAGCATTGCCCCGAGGCAGCACGACGAGCGCTCCTTGCAGAAGCGCCGGTGCGGCCGCGGCACCAACGCCGGCCGTGATCATTCGCAGCGCTCCCGGGACATTTGCACCCTCGTGGGTACCCTCCCGACGCTAACAAAAACCTAACGCAGCGCTAAGGGCGCTCAACAATGGATTGCCTGGGGCAACCTCGCCGCAGGCTACCCCATCGGCCTCAGGACGCCACGACCGGATCGGCTTCGGGCTCTCGCACGGTCCAGCGCTCCTCGATGCGGCCGAAGTGCCAGACCGCCAGCGCGATCGCCCAAGTGAGCACGAACATCCCGGCGATGACAAAGCCGAGCGTGTTCAAGTCGATCCCGGCGACCCAGCGCCAGAAGCCTCCCCGCGCGCCCAACTCGTGCCCGAGAAGACCGGCGAACTCCACCGTCCCGACGACCAGCGCGACCAGCACCGACAGCCCGGTGATCGTGATGTTGTAGTAGAGCTTGCGTACCGGCTTGGAGAACGACCACTCGTAGGCGAAGTTCATGAACGTCCCGTCGATCGCATCGAGCAGGCTCATGCCGGCGGCGAACAGGATCGGCAGGCAGAGGATCGCGTAGAAGGGCAGGCCGGCCCCGGCCGCGCCCGCGGCCAGGAACAGCAACGCCACCTCGCTGGCCGTGTCGAACCCCAGCCCGAACAGCACGCCCATCGGATACATGTGCCAGGACTTCGTGATGGCGCGGGTGAACCGGCCCAGGACGCGGCTCATGAGCCCCCGCGAGTCGAGCCGTTGCTCGAGTTGCGCCTCGCTGAAGCGCCCGGTGCGCAGTTCGCGCGCGAGCTTGACGATCCCGACCAGGATGACCAGGTTGATCCCCGCGATCACGTACAGGAACGTGCCCGACACGCTGGTCCCGATCCAGCTGGTGACCGTGTGCAGGGTCGATCCGCCGTGCGCCACCGGGCCGCTCAGCGCGCGGATGCCGATGGCGAACAGGAACGACAGCGCGAACACCACCGTGGAGTGCCCGAGCGAGAACCAGAACCCGACGCTGAGCGGCCGCTTGTCCTCGGCCATCAGCTTGCGGGTCGTGTTGTCGATGGCCGAGATGTGGTCGGCGTCCAGCGCGTGCCGCAGTCCCAGCATGTAGGCGGTCAGGCCGAGCCCGATCGTGAAGCCGCCGGACGGCCCGAGGTTGTAGTGATGCGGCGCGACCAGCACGACGAGGATGAAGAATCCGAGCACGTGCAGACCGATCACCGCGCCGGCCATGCCGGAGATCGTCCGCCATTCGCCGGGGCTCAGCCTCTTGTTCATCGCAACTCCACCTCCGCGACGGAGCCCTCGGGCACGGTTACCACCGGCCCCGCCGTGGTGTCATCCTCCCACACCACGTACTCCCCGGCGGGAAGGCTGCCGAAGATCGCGGTCAGCAGCGACCGCTCCTGCGCCCGCCGCTCGTGGACGCCGGTGTGGACCCGGCGCTCGCCTTCCGCGACCCGGCTGATCTCGATCTCCCGGTCGCGAAAGCGCTCGCTCGGGTACAGCACGAGCGCGCCCCGGCCGGGGCCGATGTCGAGCGCGACGCTCGCGCAGGCCGCAGCCGGCGCGAGCGTCCCGTGATGCTCGTGAACGTGGTTCATGGCGCCACCGTTCCCAGCGGCGCGGTCTGGTAGCCGCCCTGCGGCGCGCCGAGGTACGGGAACTGCGACAGGTACCGCGTGCTGTTCCGATCAAGGCCGTCGGTGAGAAGCGACGCGGCCCCATCCGGCGTGAACGTCTTGTCGACCAGCGGGATCGTGGCGCCCGCGAGAGCCCGTAGTTCCACGCTGACCACGTCGTCGAACACGCGCCGGCCATTGGGGAAGCCGGCCAGGTCGCCGCCAAGGATCCCGAGCGCGTTGGAGCTCGAGGCCGGCGGAATGGCCAGGTTCAGCCTGAGCATGTCGGCGAGCGTCTTCCCGGTGGAGTTCTGGAAGCCGGGAACGATGCCCGCGGGGATGCCGGTGAGCAGGATCGCGACGAGGTCGGCGCGCGGAGCGCCGTAGTTGGCCAGGTTCGGGAACACCCCCGGATACAGGACGGGGAGCAGCCTGGCGAGCTCCGGATGCTGCACGCCCTGCAGGAACCGCTCGTCGGCCGATGGTGGCAGGGCGTTCCAGAGGTCCTTGAACCCCATCCCGACCAGCACCTCGTTGAACAGCGGGTTGCCCAGGCGCGAGACCTGCATCCATTCGCCGGCCTGGTGCTCGTTCCCCCAGTAGCCGTCGTGCACCCTGGCCGCCTGGCGGCTGGCCGAGGCCCACACGCCGATGACCGAGCCCGGCGACATCGGGTCGGTCGGGTTGACGCCGTGGCGGGTCAGTTCCTGCTTGGGGACCTTCAGCGCGATCGAGTGGACGCTGAAGTCGTTCGTGCCGTTCACGCCGGCCGCCGCCTTCAGCGAGCCGATGTGGAGATTCTCGAACGGGCGCAGGTTGCCGAGGTCGAAGATCGACCCGAGGTCGACGTAGAACCCCTCGAGCCGCTGACCGGCGAACACCGTGCGCCCGCCACCGATGCCGTGCACCGCCTGCGCGGCCACCGTGTCGTAGTTCGGAGTCGAGAGCACGCCGACATTGCACGGCGGGCAGGCCAGCTTGGTCGCCAGCACCTCGCGCCGGCCGTGCCTGATCCGGGTGACCGAGTAGAACTGCTTGCGGTTCCAGTTGGGGCTGTCGATCGAGTCGATCGTGCCGGTGTTGTAGAGGAACGAATTCGGGTTGGCCACCTGCGTCTGGAAGGCGAACTCGTAGATGATGTCCGCATCCCCGTCGCCGTCGTGGTCGATGTTGATCCGGTAGCGAACGTCCTGGCCGAACTCGAAGAAGTTCGGTCCGCCGAACGGCGCCTCCAACGGGAGGTAGTTCGCGATGATGGTGACAGTGCCGGGGTCGTCGGGTGAGACGAACGCGTACGTGTCGGTGTTGTCGGCGACGGGGTCCTTGCTGATCGCCGGTGCCTCGCGATGCGATGACATGTCTATCTCCTCACTTCGCCGCGCGGGCGATCCGGGCCGCGATCTTGCGATCGTGCAGCTTCACCTGACGCTCACCGGCCATCACCGAGATCTCTCCGGTGCGCGGCTCGCGGATGTAGGCCACGATGGGTCCCGAGCCGGCGGCTGCGTCGGCCTCGGCCTGGTCGGCCAGCATCGCGCCGACGACTGTCACACCTGCCGCTGTGGCGGCCGAGCTCTTGACGAACCCGCGCCTTGTACTGTCACTCATGACTGCCCTCCGGTCGTGGTGCGTTGACTCTGGGAGGTAATTCGCAGCGGGACATGAACCGGATCACTCGGCTGATGGGTTAATTCGGTGACCCGGCTCGAAGACCGATCGGACCCCCTCTGCATGCCCAATACGTCACGCGACCATGTTCACCTGAACCGTGACGAGCTACGACTGCCCCACGTGCGTAGCTCGTCACGAGGCGCCGAAATACGACTCGCGTGACGCGTTCTGCATGTCGCCCGGGCTAGCCGCGCGCCTGCTCCGCACGAGCGCGCGCGCGCCGTTCCAGCACCGACGCGATCAGCACGCCTACCTCGAACAGGAGGTACAGCGGCACGGTCTCGAGCAGGAGCGTGATCGCGTCGCCGGGCAGCACGGCGGCCACCAGGCCGCACGCCAGTACGGCGTAGCGCCGGTTCTGGCGCAGCCGCCGCGGCGTGATGAACCCGGCCCGCGTCACCGCCACGATCCCCACCGGAACCTGGAACAGGAAGCCCATGGCCAGCAGCGTCGTGGCCGCGAACTTGTAGTACTGGTTGGCCTGCACCAGCACGTTGAACTCCGAGGAGTTGAAGTTCTGGAAGAAGTGGACGGCCGCGGGCAGGACCACGAAGTAGCCGAACAGCACGCCCGCCACGAACAGGAACGGGATCGACGCCACCAGCGGCACCAGGTGGCGCCGCTCGGTCGGCTCGAGGGCCGGCATCAGGAATCCGTATGCCTGGTGGAGCACGAACGGCAGGGCCAGGATGAGCGCGAACACGAACGAGATCGTCACCGTGGTGGTGAACGGCTCGCCGATCCCGAGGGTCACAGGACGGTCGCCCTGAGGTTGCGCGGACAGGCGCCCGATGTCGCGCTGGAGGCGGTGCTCGACTCGCCCCAGCGCAGCGCGGTCCGCGGCCGGCAGCCGAGACCCGGTCCCGGACAGCACGCCGACCACCGCGTGCAGTTGCACCGCCACGTCCCGGGTGCTCTGCGCCACCGCGTAGGTGGCGCCGAGTGGGCCATGACCTGCCCGCACCTGCTCCTGGGTCTGATGGGCGAGCGGCCGGTTGATGACATGCAGCAGACGGTGGTTCTGCCAGAAGCAGAAGCCGAACGCGACGGCGATCACCACCAGGCACGCGATCAGCCGCGTGCGCAGTTCGTCGAGATGGCCGACGGTGCTGAGCTGCTCGTCGGGGCGGACGGTTCGTAGCGTGGTGCCGATCGCGCTCATGTTCTTCCCTGTACGCGCGCCGGGCCGAGCTGGATCACCGGTGATCCGCCGCGGAGCACGCTCCGTAGTGATCTGTAGTGATCCGTTCACTTCGATCCGACTTGCGCGCCCTCGCCGACGAGGAGCTGATGGCCCGTGTCTACGAGGGAGACACGCGCGCCTTCGAGGTGATCTTCGACCGCCATGCCGGCGCCGCCTTCTCGCTCGCCCATCGGATGTGCGGGCGACGACCGCTGGCCGAGGAGATCGTGCAGGAGGCGTTCATGTCGCTGTGGCGGAGCACCGCGCGCTACGACCCGAGCCGCGGCAGCGTCCGGTGCTGGGTGCTCCGGGTGGTGCACAACCGGACGATCGACGCCTTCCGGCGCGAGCTCTCGAGCGCCAGCCAGGATGTCTTCGAGGAGTGGATCAGCGAGGCGCTGCCCGCACGTGAACGCACCGAGGAGGAGGTGGAGCGTCGCAGCGAAGCCAGGCTGGTGCGCAGTGCGCTTGAGGAGCTTCCCTCCGATCAGCGGCAGGTGATCGAGCTCGCCTACTTCGGCGGCTTCTCCCACACCCAAATCGCCGCTGCCCTCGGCCTGCCGGCGGGCACCGTGAAGGGCCGCATGCGGCTCGGGCTGAGCAAGCTGCGCATCGCGCTCGGCGAGCCGGCGGGAGTCCTGCCGTGAGCCACCGCGCTCGGATCGCCGCCGAGCCGCCGGACTGCGGCCTCGATGCCGCGCCGTACGTGCTGGGCGCGCTCGAGCCCCACGAGGCGCGCGCGTTCATCCGTCACCTCGACCGCTGCGCGGTGTGCCGCGACGAGGTGGCCTCGCTGGCCCCGGTGCTCGACGCCCTGCCGGCGTCCGAGCCACCGCGTCCGGTCCCGAGGGCATTGCGCCGGCGGATGCTGCGCGCCGTGCGGGCCGAGCCCAAGGCGCCGCCGGCCACCGAACGCTCGGCCACTTTCAGGCGCTCGGTGCCCGCAGGTTGGCTCGCCCTGGGCCTCGCCATCGCCGCCGCCCTGATAGTCCAGTTCGGCATCCCTCACACGCGCGCGCGTGTGATCCAGGCCAGTGCCGGCCGGGCTGAGCTGCGCGTGAACGGCGGGCACGGCGAGCTGATCGTCAAGCGCCTCCGGGCGCTCCCGGCGGACCGGATCTACCAGATGTGGCTCGTTCGCCGGGGTCGCGCGCCGACGCCCAGCACCCTGTTCGCGGTGACCTCGCGTGGCGGCGCGGACCTCGGCGTGCCCGGCGACCTGCACGGGGTGACCCGGCTGCTCGTCACCGCCGAGCCGCGCGGCGGGAGTCTCGCCCCGACGACCCGCGCGGTGATCCAAGTCCCTGTGACCTACGTACCACACTCATAACCAACCAGATAGGAGCAACGCCATGCTGGGACTCGACAACCCCCTCCACATCGCCTTTCTGTTCGTCCTGCTGCTCTTGGTGTTCGGCGCCAAGCGCCTGCCGGAGCTCGGCCGCTCGCTCGGCGCCGGCATGCGTGGCTTCAAGGAGTCGATCACCGGCCAGGACGCCGGCGCAGCGCTCGAAACGGCCACCGTCCCCGTCGAGCGCACGCCGGCTGAGGTCAACCGCTAGACGACAACCGGCGCACGGACCGGGCATGGGTAGTAGCGTGCCAGTCGATCCAGGCAGGGGATCGACCCTAGCCGTGCCACCGGAGGATTACTCATGCGCAGAGCCGGCACCGTCTCGACGGTCGCGATCGTAGATCGGAGCCGGCGGGGCTCACGCCCGAAGCGCAAAGCACGCACTCGGCGCACTTGTGCGCGCACACAAGGGCGAACGGCTCCCGCTGCACGGTGGAACCGCGGACAGCCTCAACTGGTCCGGCTATGCGGTGACCCCGGGGCCGGCGCTCGGAACCGTGAATTTCGACGACACGGCCGTGATGCCGCCACCGGGTTGTCGGGCGCCGACTGCTCGGCAGTGCCGGCCTGGATCAGATCGCTCGTGTTGTAGCCGCCGATCCCGGTCCAGGTGGCGGCGAAGCCGGGCGGCACCCGGGTGCAGCGGCGACTCGGCCTGCACGGTTACGCCGGGCGACGCGATCAGCGTCACGATCAGCCGGGTGTAGTCGTTCAACGACTGCGCTTACGCCCAGAGCTGTTCGGCGCCTTAACGGAGCGCCCGCAGGATCCTGCGTCGGCGGATCACCCGCCGCGTCCCGACCCGTGCCCTGGCCGGCGCGGTGGCGACACGCCGCCGGACGCGTCGCACGATGCGAGCCCGGGTCCGGTGGCGAACCACCGCGGCGGCCAGGATCCGCCGGCGCAGGCGGCTGCGCGGCGCCGCCACGCGAACCCGAGAGCCGGCGGTGGTGGAGACGGGCGAGGTGGACGACGCGCGCTGCGCGCCGGCGGTGGCGCGGGCCGCCGGGCGGGCAAGCGAGGAGGCGTTATTCACCGAGCCTGACGCGCCGGCGCAGGCGACGGCCGGGACGAACAGCGTGGCCGCGCTGCTCGCGAGGACAGCGGCACGGCGGAAACGACTGGGCAACATCGCGACTCCTTGTGGTTGTGGTCTCTCGCTTTCAACCACCACCACCCCTGTACGGCGCCCGATGTTGGCCGCTTGCGCCGCTCAGCCCCGTTCCGGGTCCTCGGCCAGCCGACTCTCGACGTAATCCTTGGCCAGCCGCTTCGGCGCCTGGCAGAGCCACGCCTCGGCGATCACCTCCTCGAGCTCGTCGAGCCCGATCCGGTCCAGGCGCACCAGCACCGCTGGATAGCTATCGAAGTGCGGCGTGGTGAAGTAGACGTCGGGATCGTCGGCCAGCACGGCCTCCTTGGCGATCAGGTGCTCGACCCGAACGCCGAGGATCGGACCGTCGGGAGCCGCATCCCCGAGCGCGGCCAGATCGGACTTGCGCAACGGCCGCTCCCACACGAACGGCTTGTCCCGCACTCGCCACGACGCATTGCCCCACTGCGGGCGCTCGCTCGTCTCGGGCAGGCTGAGGGCCAGCCGCCGGACGTCGTCCCAATCAGCCACTCGACGATTCCAGCACACCCGGGGGCGCCCACACCCCGCGGTCCTGGAGCAGCTCGACCTGGCGGCGCGTCACCTGCTCGCGGTACTCGGCATGTGTGTAGGGCATCCGCTCCAGGTAGAGATTCTTGGGATAGATCGGCTGCTCGTAGATCAGTTGGTACTGCTCGGTGGTCAGGTCCTTCATCCAGTTGTCCCACTGGGCCGTCTGACGGAAGTGACGCAGCGCCTCGATGTCGATCGTCCCGCCGATCCAGGTCGAGCCCGCGCCGTAGGGAACCTCGGTGACGACCTGCCCGCGGTAGTCGACGATCTGCGACCCGCCCGAGAAGGTGTCGATCGGCGTGGTCGAGTCCTTGTCCAGGTAGTACGTGCCCAGGTTCATCCCGATCACGTACATGTTGTTGTCCAGGGCGCGGGCGCGGTTCTGGACCGAGAACATCCCGCTCATCACGCCGGGCGCCGGATACGGGCCGCGGTAGGCGATCTCGCAGCCGTTCATGGCCAGTCCCCGCGCGTTCTCGGGATAGGACGCCTCGTTGGCCATCATGATCCCGATCCGCCCGATCTCGGTGTCGGCCACCGGGTAGAACGCATCCAGGCTCCGGCCATACAGCTCGATCCAGCGGTCCCACACGTTATGCGGCGTGACCGAGTGCTCGACCGGCAACAGCGGGACCACCTTGTGGTGCCTGAGGATCACCGCCCCGTCCTCGGGCTCGATCACGAACCCGACGTTGAAGAAGCGTCCGGGGAACTCGGGGTGCCGGGCCTTGGCCTGCGCGATCACGTACGCGTTCCACTGCTGGGCGAGCCGGCCCAGGTAGTCGGTCTCCGGCCCTGGGATGTCGATCGCGCACTCCTGCGCGTAGGTCGCGTGGTCCAGGTCCAGCACCTCGTCCGTGAAGCCCTGTAACCCCCCTTCCGGGATGCAGATCAGGCGCACCGGCAGGTCCATGCTCGACAGCCACGACGCCGCCTTGACCATGTGGGAGATGTGCTCGAGGTTCCAGCTGATCTCCTTGCGCCGGCGGATCCCGCGCATCGTCTGGATCAACCCAACGGCCTGGTACGGCTCGATCATCGCGCCCCTCCTCGGTATGAGTGTGACGCGACTCTAACCGCGCGGCACGCGCTCGACCACGATCACTGCCGTGTCGTCCACCTGGGGGCCGGAGACGAAGCTCCGCACCGCCTGCTCGATCTGCGCCACCGTGGCGGCGGCGCTGCGGCCGCCGGCCAGCGTCGCGGCCAGGCGCTCCTCGCCGAAGCGCTCCGTCTCGCCGACCGCGTCGATCACCCCGTCGGTGTAGAGCACGAGCTGGTCAGCCGAGGCGAGCTCGATGGTGCTCGCTTTCCAGCCGCCGACCTCGTAGGCACCCAGGAACGGCGCGAATACCCCAACCGGTCGCGGCGTCCCGGCGCTCAGGTGGTAGGCCGGCGGGTGACCGGCCAGCACCACGTCCGCCGTGGCCGCCTCGCCGTCCCGGCGCAGCAGCACGCAGCACACGCTGACCAGTGACAGCCCGGGACGTTCGCGCAGCGCGCCGTTGAGCTGCTCGAGCGCAGCGACCGGGTCGCCGAGGAGCCGGCCGGCGGTGCGCAACGTGTAGCGGGAGAGCGAGGTGAGTGCCGCCGCCTCGGCCCCGCGCCCGGCCACGTCGCCGACCAGCACCATCCATCCGCCGGGTACCTCGAAGGCGTCGTAGAAGTCACCGCCCACATCGTTCTGCTCGCCGGCGGCCTGGTAGGAGCCGGCCAGGCGGAAGCCGGGGATGTCCGGCAGCTCGGGTGGTAGCAGGCTCCGCTGGAGCGTGCTCGCGATCTGCGAGCGCTCGCGGTACAGGCGGGCGTTCTCGACCGCGATCGCGGACCGGTGACCGAGCTCGCGCGCGAGGGTCAGGTCGGTCACGTCGAAGCGCCTGCCGGAATCGCCGGCCGCCACGGCCAGCAGGCCGATCGGCGGCTGTCCGGCCACCGCGAGCGGGACGACCAGGAGCGAGCCAAGGCGCAGCGCGCGCACGCGCTCGCGCAGCTCCGGCTCGAGCCCGGCGCCGGCGAGCAGCTCCTCGCCCAACTCGGGGACCACCCGTGGGCTGCGGCGCAGGATCATCGCCACGGTTCCCGCCTGCGCCTCGAGACGCGCCATGACCTCTTCGCCGAGGAGTCGTGCGGCCACCGTCAGCTCCGGGTCGGGGTGGGCGGCCGCCACCAACTCGAGCGACTCGTCGTCACCGCGCATCACCACGGCGCACCATTCGGCCAACCCGGGGACGACCAGGTCGGCGACCTGCTGCAGGGCCTGCTCGTACTCCAGCGAGGAGGAGAGCGCCTGCCCCGCTTCGGCCAGCAGGCGCTGAGCGAGCTCGGCCCGCTTGACGTCGGTCAGGTCCTCGATCACGCTGACCACGATCGCGAGCGAGCCGTCGGCATCGAACACCGGGGTGGCCTTGTGCAGCAGCCAGCGTTGCTCCCCGGTGGCGCGGATCACATTGCGGACCAACAGCGGCGAGGCCGTTTCTCCCCGAGCCGCGCGCATGGACGGGAGGTCGGCCAGTCTCAGCTCGCGGCCGTCCTCGTCGAAGACGTCGAACAGCGCCATCAGCGCCCCGGGCGCGGCGGCGATCACCTCGTCGCCCGAGCCCAGGCCGAGGAGCCGTGCCGCCGCTTCGTTGGCGAACACGAGCCGCCCGGCTTCGTCCCGGACGATGACCGCCTCGGCGAGGTTCTCGAGCGTCGCCTCGAGGCGTTGCTCCAGCCCGCTGACCGCAGCCGACAGCCCGGCGTTGTCGAGCGCGAGGGCGAGCCGAGCCGACAGAACCTCGGCGAAGCGCAAGTCGGACTCGACATACCGGCGGCCCGAGATGCCCACGCCGCAGGCCAGCGCGCCGACCGTACGCCCGCGAGCGCGCAGCGGCACGAACACGGCCGAGCGCAGCTCGAGCGCGCGGAGAAGCTGCAGGTCCGCCTCGTCGGCGGCGATCGCCCGCAGGTCGTCATCGGTCATCCGCTCGATCAGCTGACTCTCGGCGCTGGCGAGGGCTTGCGGCAGACCGACTGGGGCCTCGGGCACCGGGTGGCGGCGCATCAGCGCCCGTTCGAGCTCCTCACGCCCGGGCCCTTCCACACGGGAGCCGATCCGGTGGAACTCGCCTCTCGGCGAAATCGTGTCGAGCGTGGCCACGTCGGCGAAGGAGGGGACCACGAACTCGAGCAGGCGCGCCACCGTCTCCCCGAGCAGCACGCTGCCCTCGGTGATCTCGTCGATCGACGCCAGCAGCGCGAGCCGGTCTTGCTCGGCGCGAGCGCTCAACCACCACCGCCGCCGGTCGGCTCGGATGGGGCGTCGACGAACAGCCCCTGCTCGTCGGCCAGCCCTGCGATCTCGAATAGGCGCTGAACCCGCCTCGGCCCCCGAACGATCGTGAACCGGTATCCGCCCCGGGCCGCCCGCCGCTGCTCCTCGATGACCAGCCGCAGCCCGGAGGTGTCCATGAAGCCGACCTCGCGCAGGTCGAAGACGAGCGTGCGGGCTCCCGCGCGAGCGGTGTCGAGCGCCGCCGTGGCCTTGGCCAGCGTGGACAGGTCGATGTCGCCGCGCGCCGCCACCACGGCGGCGTCAGCCTCTCGCCGTAGTTCCAGGCTCAGGTGGCTCGATCGTGGCACTCCCCCTCCCCGGGAGACGAGTCCTCAGCTCACCCGCTCCAGCTCCAGAGCGGCCCGCAGCGCCGACAGATCGCCCGCGCCGAACACGACGCGATTGCGAGTGGCCACGTAGACCAGGTCGAGGTCGACCCCCGCCCGCGCGATCCGTCGGGTCAGGTCGGCCAGCACGCCGGGCCGATCCTCGACATCGACCACGACCACCTCGCGCTCGCGACTGACCGCGACCTGGTGCGAGATCGCCAGCGAGTGCTTGGCCGCCTCGGGGTGCGGGACCAGGATGTGTAGCTCCGCTCGCTCACCGGTTCCGATGCAGGTGGCCGCCGCGATGTTCACGCCCGCGTCGCTGATCGCAGCTGCGACCCCGGCCAGCGCGCCTGGAGTGTTCTCGATGTCGATGACCAGGTCGTATGCCATGCGGTCCCTACCACGTGCCAGCCTACTATTCAGGACCGTGAGCGCGCCACCGGATCGATACGACCACGTGGTGTGGATCGTCATGGAGAACCACTCCAGCGACGACATCATCGGCTCCTCCGACGCGCCCTACATCAATCAGCTGGCCGATCAGCACGGGGTCGCGGCCAACTTCTACGCCGAGGCGCACCCGAGCCTCCCGAACTACATCGCGATGACGTCCGGCTCGACTCAGGGCATCTCCGACGACGACGATCCCGCTAGCCATCCGCTCGACGTCCCCAGCATCTTCAGCCTGCTGCCGGGCGGGGGATCACGCTCCCTGCTCGACTCAATGCCGGGCAACTGCACGCGATCGAACGCCGGCAACTACGCCGTCCGCCACAACCCCCAGGCGTATTACGTAAACCTGGGCGGCGACTGCGCTCGGTTCAACGTTCCGTTGAGCGATCCGCCCGACCTCTCGGCGCGCTTCACGTTCGTCACGCCCAACGTGATCCACGACATGCACGACGGCACCGTGGCCGACGGCGACACCTGGCTGTCCACCTTCATCCCCAAGGTGCTGGCCAGCGCGGAGTACACCGCGGGCCGGGCCGCCGTGTTCCTGACCTGGGACGAGGACGACAGCTCCAGCGAGAACCACATCCCCACCCTGGTGATCGCGCCTTCGGTGCGGGCCGGGACGCGGGTGACCGACCGGCTCGACCATTACGCGATGCTCCGCGCCACCCAGGAGATGCTCGGCGTCACGCCGCTGCTCGGCGCCGCCGCCGGCGCAGCCGACATGCGCACGCCGTTCAACCTCTGAGCCACCTGGCCTGGGTCATAAGTCCGCACTCGGCGCGCGCGCAGCGCCGAGTGCGGATCCAGAGCCGTATGTGGGTCGTATCCACGATCTCGGCCGCGGCGGTTCGCCCAGTGTTGAGTTATGACCCCCGGACGGGCGCGTCGTAGACCGAGGCCAGACGCGCCAGCGTCAACGCGCCCACGACGTCCACGAGCTGGGCGCGATGTACGTGCACGTCGACCTCGACCCCGAGCTGCGCCGGCGCCTCCACGAGCGCGGGGAGGCTGACTAGGTCTCGAACCCGCTCTGGCGCGCCAGCGACGACAGCATGACCGGCGGCGAGCCCCGCAACCGCCACGTGCGGCGCGCCGTGCGCGAGATCTGTCCCTGATCTTCCAGGCGAATCACGGCGGTGCTCACCGATGGCCGCTGCGCCGCGACGATGTCGGCGAGCTGGGAGTGGCTGATCGGGAGATCGACCACGATCCCATCGCGGGTTACGCGGCCGAACCGGTAGGCCAGCTCCCACAGTGTCACCGCGACTCGCTCCTCGATCCGGGGCAGCGCGTTGACCGCCGACTGTAGGCTGAGCCGGCGCGAGCGTTCGATGCACCGCTGGATGAGCGCGGCGTGGATCTCGGGCCAGCGTGCCGTTCGCAGCGCGAAGCGCCGATCCAGAAGTGCGACGCGAGCCCGCGCAACGACCGATGCGGTCAAGACCGAGGGAGGGCTCAGCTCCGGGGCGGTCCCCACCCACGGGCTGATGACGTCCCCCGCGCCGAGCATCTCGATGTGCGAGCGGGCCCCAGCATCGATCCGGATCAGGATCAGTCCCTCGAGGATGAGGGCGCCGAAGCTCCCGGCTTCGGGCGGCGGCGTGAACCGCCACGGGCCGCGTTCGAACTCGAAGGCGGGTGCCGTGGACGCGCCCGTCGCCAGGTCCCACTGTGAGCGCGGGATGCCCGCACCGAGATCCGGGTCAGCTTCGAGGACGCGCACCGCGCGGGGTGTCGTCGCGGACCGCGTGGCGTCAGTCTGATCGAGACCGATCAGCGCGCCACCCGCGGGTCGGTGTCCGTGCGCCTCGACACCTCTCAGGTTCTACGGGAGCGGTCGTGACCTGTCAACCACCTGTCAACCACTCACCACGAGCACCGAGTCCAGCGGCGTCTCCGGGTCCGCCAGGGCCCGGGGATCCACCGGGCGGCGAGAGCGGATGAGCTCCTGGACGTGCTGGTTGACATCCCACACGTTGACGTTCATGCCGGCCAGCACGCGTCCCTCGCTCAGCCATAAGGCGAGGAACCCCTCGCCGGCGTCCGGATCGCCGCGGAGCACCACCTGATCCCACCGCTCCGCGAAGCCTGAGTACTCCATCCCGACGTCGTACTGATCGGAGAAGTATGGGATCCGCTCGTAGCTGACCGCCGTCCCGGTCATCAGCTGTACCTCGTACTCGGCGTACCACCCCTCCGGATGGACGTAGGCCTTCTCGCGCTCGGTCTCCCCTCTCAGGTAATCCTTGCTCAGCGGCGGGCGCTCATACGGCCGGTCGGGCTCGGCTCCGAGCAACACCACGCGTCCATCGAATCCGCGGTCGCGCAGTTCGGCCGCCGCCTTGGCGCCCGCCAGGAGACCCACTCGGCTCGATCGTCCAGTCGCCGGCTGTCGATGCTCATGCCCGGTTAGCGCCGGGAAGCTGCTAGTTCTTACGGGGAGCGAGCAGAAGAGGAGCAGCATGGCGAAGTTCCGCATCCAACCCCACGTCCGACTCCACGAGTGGGTGGCCGAGGAGAACGGCTTCTTCGGAGACGAAGGCCTCGACTACGAGTTCGAGACCCAGGGGCTTGCCGGAGGGTCCCTCACCACATCGTCGGTCAAGCCCGCCGACGCCGCGCCCATGCCGGCGCGCAGCGGCGCGTTCGAGGACATGGAGAAGGGGCGCACCTGCGACGTGTCGGGCGCGTGCCACTGGGCGGTCAACGCCGCCGCGTCGTCCAGCCACGGTCGGATGTGGGGCAAGGCCTACTCCATCTGCACCTCAGGCATCTTCGTCGCGCCGGAGTCCCAGATTCAGCGTCCCGAGGAGCTGGCCGGTGTCGCGGTGGGGGTCGGCTACCACTCGGGCAGCCACTACTCCGCCATCCAGGGGCTGGAGCCGTTCCTCGAGCCTGACCGGATCGAGTTGTCGTTCGTCGGGCTCCCGTTCGACCGCGTGCGGCTGATGCGCGACCGGCAAATTCCGGCCGCCAACGTTTGGGGGGCTCAGTTCTACCTGCTCGAGCAGTGGGGCTTTCGCAAGCTCGTCGACACGACCTTCATGATGGGCTTCCTGGTCAGCCCCGAGACCGAGCACGACGACCTCGAGCGGTATTTCCGCGCCCTGCGCCGCGCCCAGGCCGAACTCGACCTCGAGCCCGAGCGCTACAAGCGCCACTGGCTGGCCGAGATGCCGGAAGACCTGCGCGAGGCCGCCGACGTCCGGCGGTTCGGCCCGGGTGAGCGCATAGTGTTCGAGCCCTACACGCGCGAGATGTTCGAGCGCACGCATCGCTGGATGGACCGGTGGCAGCTGTTCGACAGCCCGGCCGGGCAGCGGTCGACGTACGACCAGGCCGTCCTGGCGTAACCGCCTCGACTAGCCCCACGCGCGGTGCGCCACCTCGGCGATCAGGTGGAGCTTCTTCTCCTGGGCATCCTCGCTGATCGCGTTGCCTGGACCGGCCGAGGCAAAGCCGCACTGGGTCGAGAGCGCAAGCTGGTCGCGCGGGTAGAACTTCGCCGCCTCCTCGATGCGCCCGATCAGCTCGTCTCCTGACTCCAGCTGGTCGAACTTCGAGGACACCAGCCCGAGCACGACCACCTTGTCGTCAGGGAGGTCCCCCAGCGGCTCGAAGGAACCGGAGCGCTCGGTTTCGTACTCGAGCAGGATCCGGTCATAGTTACCCAGGCGCGGGAACAGCCGACCGGCCACCGATTCGTAGCCCCCCGCGCTGATCCAGTGGCTGTCGTAGTTGCCCTTGCACATGTGCAGGCCGAATGTGACGCCGGGGACGCCGGCCAGCTCGTTGAGCATGTCGGCGCCGTCGGTCAGCACGCGCTCGAACGAGATCCCGGCGGCCTCCCACAGCCGCTGCTGTGACTCGTCGACGAGCTGCCCGAAGTCCGGCGCGTCGACCTGGATGTACGTGCACCCCATCCGCGCGAGCTCCTCGGCCTCCTCGCGCATCAGGGTCAGGCCGTCGGCGAACAGCTCGAACGGATCGGTGTAGGCGTCCCGCGTCCGAGACGGCGACCAAGCCAGGAACAGCATCAGCGGGCTCGGCAGCGTCACCTTGATCGGACGGCGCGCCCTGGCCCGCGCGTACGCGTACTCCTCGACGGTCATCATCCGCTTGCGTCGGATCTTCTCGGTGACTGAGATCGGGATGGCGAACACGCTCCTCTCGGAGCCGTGCTCGTCGTGGAACGGAACCGGAATGTGGTCGCTCTTGGCATCCGAGGGATCCGGAGTGAGTCCTTCCACTGCTTCGAGCAACTGATCGATGAACGTGTGCCGGCGGAGCTCTCCGTCGGTGACCACGTCCATCCCCGCGCCCTCCTGCATCGCGATCACCTGGTCGACCGCCCGGTCCTCGATCGCCTTGTACTCCGCCGGCGCCATCTCGCCGGACTCGAACCGAGCCCGGGCCTGAACCAGGTAACCCGGGCGCAGCAGCGAGCCGACGGTGTCGGCGCGATAAACGGTCGTCATCTCCTCACCTCTCTCCTTCGTGTGTACGGCACAGCAACGTCCTCAGCACGTCCTGCACGGTCGCCGGCGAGGCGCCGGTCCCGTCGAGCGCGCGCCAGCCGACCACTCCGTCGGGACGGACGAGCACGGCGCCGGCGCCGCCGATCCCGTAGGCGTCGGCGAACTCCGGGTCTGAGATGACATGGCAGTCGACGGACAATCCGACCTCCTCGGCCGCCGCCACCGTCGCATCGCGCCACGCCTCCCCGCCTGGCGCGACCAGCAGTACGAACTCACGTCCGAACAGATCCAGGGTCGACGCCCGCTCCCCATCGCGCTCGACAAACACGTGCGGCGCGCGCGAGCCGGGGCGGCCCTTCGACTCCCGCGGATGTTCGTGCAGAGCCGGCTCCTCGCCCGGCCCGAGCATCACCGCGGTGGAGTTGCAGCGGCACCCGATCTCAAGCGAGAAGTCGTCGACCATCGGCTGCATCCCCTCGGTGCCGAGGTAGGGGGCGACCCTCGTGACGTACCGCGAATACGCCTGCTCGACCATGAGCGCGCCGATCTCCCCCCGCTCGGCGTCGTAGGTGTCGAGCAGCTCGGGCCCGGCCACGCCCGGCAACACGAGCGCCAGCTTCCAGGCGAGATTCCATGCGTCCTGCACGCCGGTGTTTCCGCCGAACCCGCCGTTGGGGGGCATGGTGTGGGCCGCGTCCCCGGCCAGGAACACGCGCCCGTCCTGGTAGCGCTCGGCACTGTCGGCGACCGCGCGCCAGGTTGCGATGTCCTCGACCACCACCGGGATGTCCGGCACCCCGATGGCGGCCCGCAACAGCTCGAGCGCGCGCGGCTCGTCGACTCTCTCGGCCACGTTCGCCCACGGGGCGTCGGGGTAGGCCGCGACGATCTCCGGCCGCGCTGTGTCACCGACCAGGTTGACCACGAGGAAGCCGCGGTTGCCGGATCGGTCGAGCCGGAAGAAGCCGCGCAGGACCGGGTTGGTGACGTAGTTGACGCCCTGGTCGCGCCCCTCGAGCAAGGGGGCCAGGTCGACCCCGGCCCGGAAGTAGATCGTGATGCTGTTCGACAGCAGCCCGTGTCCACGCATGGCGATGCCCAGCTCATCGCGGATCCGGCTGCGGTTTCCGTCGGCCGCAACCAGATATTTCGAACGCACAGATCCCTCGTCGCCGCCGTCGAGATCCCGCAGGCTGGCCGTGACGCCGTCGCCGTCCTGCGAGACCGACGTGCACTCGACCCGGTAGCGCAGCTCGGCGCCGAGTTCCTCGGCCCGGGCGCGCAGGATCGGCTCGAGCGCGTCCTGGTCGATGAACAGCCGCACGGTCGGGCTGAACTCCTCGACCCCGGCGTTCAGGTTTGGGAAGTAGCTCGCGATCTCGCGTCCGGCGAGCGATTCGACGTTGTTGATTCCCCCGTTGGGGTGGTACTGCTCCTCGCCTTTGCGCCGAATTGCCTCCTCGAGCCCGGCCGAGCGGAGGATCTCTACCGTGCGTAGCTGAAAGTGACCTGCGCGCGGATGGATCGCGGTGCTCGTGTGCCGCTCCACGGCCAGGCAGCTGATGCCGTGCAGGCGCAGGAACAGCGCGGTGGAGAGGCCGACCAGGCTGCCGCCGACGATCAGGACGTCCGGTGAATCGCTCGAGGTCACAGCGCGGACGGGATCTCCACGGTCTCGAGGTCGTCGCGGTAGGCGTCGTAGGCCGCCGAGTACTCCATCACGCGCGCCACGTCGGCCACGAACGCCTCGTCGTACCCGGCTCGGCGCAGCAGGTGGAAGCCCATCTCCATCCCGGAGGTGATCCCGCCGGCGGTGACGATCCGCCCGGCGTCGACGACGCGGGCGCGGCTGATCCGGCAGGCCGGCGCGATCTCGGCCAGCCGGTCGATCGGCACCTTGCCGGCTGGACCGGACTCCACCTTGTCGGGCTCCTTGCGATTGGTCGCGGGCAGCCCGTCGAGCAGCCCCATCCGGCCGTACACCCAGGATCCCGTGCACACGCTGGTCAGCAGACACTCCTCGGGCAGCAACGCGATGAACTCGTGCAGCCGGCCGTTGTACATCTCCTGTCGGGTGCCGAAGCCACCCGGAATGAGGAACGCGTCCATCGCCGGCCGGTCGTCGAAGCAGTAGTTCGGCAGCACCGTGAACCCGGCCTGCGCCTGCACCGGTCGCATCGCGTCGGCGATCAGGAACGCATCGAGTTCGGGGTCGTAGCGACGTGCCACCGACCAGACGCCGTGCGGCGCCGCGAAGTCGACGATCTCGGCGTCCTTGAACACGTAGATGCCCAGCCGGAAACCCGCCATGTGCTCTCCTCCTCTCGAGTCGCGTTCAGCCTATGCCGAACGCGCCGGATCGTCTTGTCCGAACACGAACAGTTTTCTGACCATCGCCGCGGCCACGGCCGCCCAACTGGCCCAGCTCAGCGCCTCGGCCTGCGGACCTCGGCACGAACCAGCGCGGGGCTCCGGGCCGATCGTAGGGGGTCGCTAAGACGGGAGCACGGGCAGGACCATCCGCATCGCGTCCGCTCCACGGACAATCTCGAGCGACACGGTTCTCCGCCGGCCGCGGGGTTGGGCGAGCGCCATCCGGAGGTCGTGGCGGGTGCGCAGGGGGCGCCGGTCCGCCGTGGTCAGCAGGTCACCGCGGCGGATCCCACTGGCGGCGGCCGGCCGAGTCGGGTCGACATGACGCACCAGCAGACCCGGGAGCGGAGGCAGGCCGACCGCGCGTCGGCGCTCCACCGCGATCGGTGCGTCGTCGACCAGCAGCCCGAGCTCGGTGGCGATGGCATCGTCACCGTGGGCCTCCTCCAACGTGTACAGGAGCTTGCCGAGGAGCCGGGCCAGCTCGTCGCGTTCTCTGTCGCTCAGCCCGGCGAGCAGCTCCCGGGCGCCCGCCAGATGCTCGGGGGCGGACGCCTCGAAGCGCTCCCGGCCGCGCTCGGTTATCGAAATCACCGCGCCGCGGCCGTCGTCGGGGTCGGCTCGGCGCTCGACCAGCCCCCGTCCTACCAGCCGGTCGATGCGCAGGCTGATGGTGCCCGGCGAGAGTCCGAGCTCCAGGCCCAGGCGCCGCTGCGAGACGTCCTCGTCGGAGAGCCGGACCAGCGTGGCCAGCACCGCGAAGTCCGTCCCGCGGACCCCATAGCGCTCGATTACCTCCGCCTGCCTCGGTGCCACCACGGCGTGAAGCCGCGCCAGGCGCGCGGTGACCCCGATCGCGTCGACGTTCAGGTCTGGGCGCGCGCGCCGCCAGCCCGCAATCACCCGAGCCACCGAGTCCTCGGCGGCTGCTTCAGGAAGCGGCTGGAAGGTCTGCGCGCGGCGTGGCGCCATGGCTCGATCTTAGTTTTGCGTTCGGACGTATAGTTTGCTATCAAACTAGCTTGACAAACGAACGTCCCCGGCGTCAGGCCACGAGGAGGGATCGATGAGCGAAGCAGTTGCCGGTAACCACCACATGCGCGTGGACCTGGTCTCCTCGCGGACGCGGAAGGTCCTGATCGTGGTGGCCAACCCCTCCACGTCCACCACCCTCGGCTGGCCGGTGGGGTTCTGGGCAGCCGAGCTGACTCACCCGTACTACGAGCTGACCGAGCGAGGGATCCAGGTGACGATCGCCAGCCCCGACGGGGGCAAGGTCGAGATGGACTCGCTGAGTGACCCCCGCGACCCGTCGCAGTGGTCGGCCGAGGACCTGGTCTCGATGGGCTTCGTTCACACCCACGCGTTGATGGAGCTGCTCGAGGACACGCCAAGCCTGAGGGACCTCGATCTCGACGAGTTCGACGCGGTCATGGTTGCGGGCGGCCAGTCGCCGATGTTCACGTTCCGCGAGAACGAGGGGCTACACCGGGCCATCCGGCACTTCTACGAGGCCGAGAAACCCACCGCCGTGTACTGCCACGGCACCGCCGCACTGGTCGACCTCAAGCTGTCCGACGGTTCTTACCTGGTCGCAGGCAAGACCCTCACGGGGTTCGCCAACGCCGAGGAGGAGTTCAGCGACGCGTTCGTCGGCCAGAAGGTGATGCCGTGGCGGGTCGAGGACGTGCTCAGGGAGCGAGGAGCCAACTACATACATGGCGGTCTGTTCAAGGCCTTCGCGGTGCGAGACGGACGCCTGATCACCGGCCAGCAACAGTATTCGGGGCGCAGGGTCGCCCAGATGGTGCTCGAGGCGCTGGGGGTGTGAGGATGAAGATCGCGGTGATCGGAGCCGGTCGCATCGGCGGCAATTGTGCGCGTCAGGCGGTGAAGGGCGGCCACGAGGTGATGCTTTCCTTCAGCCGCAACCCGTCCAGCCTGGAGCGGCTGGCGGCGGAGCTCGGGGATCGAGCCTCGGTGGGCTCCCCGGCGGACGCCGTCGCGTTCGGTGACCTGGTGATCCTGTCGGTGCCGTGGGATGCCATCGACGAGGCCCTCGTCCAGGCCGGAGAGTTGAGCGGCAAGGTGGTGATCGACACAACCAACCAATTCGGCTCGGCACGGATGCCCGAGCGCGGGCAGACGGCTGCCTCGTTCAATGCCAAGCGCATGCCGGGCGCCAGGTTTGTCAAGTCGTTCAACACCCTGACCTCGGCCTTTCAGCAGGAGGTGGCCGGCCGCGCCGCCGAGAAGCGGGTCGTGCAGTGGGTCTGCGGCGACGATCCGCAAGCCAAGGCGCTGGTCGCCGGGGTGATCGAGGACATGGGCTACGTGCCGGTCGACGTCGGCGGCACGGACACCTGCGCGGTCATGGAGGCCCCGCGCCGGCCCGGAGCCGTCTACGGCGAGGAGTATCGAGCGGCCGACGCACAGGCCGTGGTCGACGCGGTGCGCACCGGGGGGCCGATTCCGCCGACACCGGCGTACACGTGACCCACCGCGGCGCCGGCGCGACCGGACCGGTTACAGAGCCTCCCGCATCAACCCCAACCGGTGCGCCATCGCCGCCGCCTCGACCCGGCTGGACACGCCGAGCTTGGACAGGATGTGCGAGACATGGACGCTCGCCGTCTTGCGCGAGATGACCAGACGCTCGGCGATCTGGCCGTTCGAGTGACCGTCGGCAACCAGAGTCAGTACCTCGATCTCTCGCGCCGTGAGACCCAGGCGCTCGAGTTCGCCGGGCACGAGGTCCGCGCGCTCCGGCGCCCCGTTGCCGGGCGTCACCGTGCGCAGGCGCGCGCGCCGCACGAGCGCCTCGATCGCCTCGGTCAACGGCGCTGCGCCCATCGCCTCCGCCAGCTCGAGTGCCTCGCGCGCCGAGGCGGACGCCGCTTCGATGTCGCCCGCGGCACTCCTCGCCGCGGCGTGCCGGAGCAACGCATAGGCCAAGCCGAACGGCTCGCCGGTCTCCCGCCAGGCGCCCACCGCCGTCGACCACGCCTCCACCTCGCCCGCGCCCGCCAGGCGCGTGGCCTCGGCGTCGACGAGTGCGCGGTGGGCGCGGTCGGCCGTCGTCGTGGCGGCCATCGCCGCGGCCACCTCGCGCAGAGCCGCCATCCGGGCCACGTCTGCCTTGTCGGTTGCGGTGAGGGCCCGCTCGGCCTCGATCCTGGCCGCGAGCGAGAGGACGGGCCACTTGTAACGATGCTCCTCGCTGATGTCTGTCCGAGCCAGGGCGCGCTCGAGGATGTCCCGGGCCGCTTCGAGATCGCCCCTGGAACGAGTGAGCTCGGCCTCGACGACGGCCATCGGCAGCAGGAACTGCGCCGCCGAGGAGCGGCGCAGATGCCGGCGGGCGTCGCGCAGCTCGAGCTCCGCCTCCTTCAGGCGGCCGCTCAGCACATGAAGTTCGGCGCGAAGCAGCGCCAGCGTTCCCGCATACACACCGGGCGGCTCCGCGCTGGAAGCCGCGACGGCCATGGCCTCCCCCCACCGCCCCGAGCGCATGAGCGCCTCGCCTTTGTTGCCGCGAAGGAACGCGCCGACCGTACGCTCGACCCCGGCCTCTTCGGCCAGCGGCACGCCTTCGTCGATCGTGCGGATCACCGCGTCATACCGCGCGAGCATCAGCTCCTGGTCCGAGAGCCCGATGAAGGCGCGGGTTGCGACCCACAGCAGGCCGATGCGCCGGCTCTCCACGGCGATCTCCCGCAGGAGCGCCAAGCCGGCGTCCACGTCGCCTCCGTACACCATGGCGGGACCGAGTACGAGCTGGGCGTCGAGCTTCTCTTCGACCGCACCGGCGGCGTCGGCCGCCGCCAGCGCCTGGCGCGCCAGCTCACCGGCACGCTCGATCTGGTCGATGCGGGCCAGCGTGCGGGCGAGCGAGCCGAGCGCCTGTGCGCGCAGACGCGTCGGAGGATCGGCGGGTAGCAGCCCAACCGCCTGTTCGAGCACGCCGAGCGCCTCTTCGTCGCGGCCGAGGTCCGTGAGCAGCACCCCCCGACGCACGAGCAGGGTGGTTCGCCGGTCAGGTGGGCCTTGCTCGCCGACCTCGGTCAGCGCCTCGTCGGCCAGGGCGAGCGCCCGCTCGACCGCGCCGGACCGCGAGGCCGCGTCCGCCGTCACCTCGAGCAGCTGAGCATGATCGATTCCCGCGCGCGCTGTTCAGCGTCCGGCACCTGATGCCACAGCTCGAGCGCCAGCTCGAAGTGCTGCCGAGCCGCCGACGGGACCGAAGCGCCGGCCGCCGCGTGGCCGGCGCGCACCGAGGCGGGGAGCGCGCGCGGAAGGTCATGCGCGGCCAGCCAGTGGTGGGCCAGCATCGAGCTCGCGTCGAGGTCACCGGCCAACTCCGCGCTGCGCTCGATCGCCTCTGCGTACGCCTCGTGGAGCCGCGCTCGCTCGCCGGGCAGCAGGTCGTCGTGGATCGCCGCGCGCGCTAGCTCGTGCCGGAACCCGTACCCGCGCCCCGAGCCGTCGAGGACCAGCAGCTGCTGGGCCATCGCCTCGCGCAGGCCCGCGTTCAGATCGGGCTCGGGCATGCCCGCCACGCTGGCAAGAAGGCGGTCGGGCACCGAGCGCGCCGCGGCCGATACCGCCCGCAGCACGTGCTGAGCACCCGGAGAGAGGTTCTCGACGCGAGCCAAGAGGACGTCGCGCAGCGATGGCGGAAGGAAGTCCTGTTCCAGCCGGCCCTCGCGGACCGCGCCGAGCAGCTCCTCCACGAACAGCGGAATGCCCTCGGAGCGCTCCGCGATGAACTGCACGAGCTCCCCATCGGGGCGCTCGCCGAGGATGGCCTCGATCTGGGCGGCGACGTCCCGCGACCCCAGCCGCTCGAGCTCGAGCCGCTCGGCGGCGCGCTGTTGCTCCCAGCGCGCAGCCATCCGCCGGAACGGGTGCGCGCGATGAAGCTCGTCGGAGCGGGCGGTGAGTACGAGCAGCAGTCGCCGCGCACTCGAGCGGGCCACGAGCAAGGCCAGGAGGTCGAGGGTCGGCCCGTCCGCCCACTGGAGGTCTTCGCAGACCAGCATCAGCGGTCGGTCCGCAGCCAGTCGGGCGACGATGCCCACCATTAGCTCGAGGAGCGTCGCGGGATCTCGCTCGGGCAGCACGGAACCGGCCGCGCCGTCGCCCAGCTCTGGCACCAGCCGTCCGATCTCCGCCCGCGCCGGGCCGAGGACGGAGTCAAGCTGCTCGGCGGACAGCTCGCCGGCCAGCGCGCGCACCATGTCCACGACCGGGGCGAACGGGATGCCTCCTCCGCCGAGCTCGACGCACCCGCCGACCAGCACCCGCGCGCCGCCGTCGCGCGCATGGCCGACCAGTTCCTGCACGAGCCGCGACTTCCCGACCCCGGCCTCACCCCCCACGAGGATGGTCACCTGCTCGCCCGCGAGGACGCGCCCCAGCCCGTCCGCCAACCGCTTCAACTCCGTCTGGCGTCCCACCAGAACGGGGCTCACCAGACTCGCCGCCACGCGGCCATCATGCCAGACGTCGGTGGCGGCTTGGATCGGCGCCACGCTCTGGTCGCTCGCAACGACGTTATCATTTGTAGTAACATTCGCGGAAACAAGAACCACGCGTGGAGAATCGGGATGTCACATACTCGTAGGGCTCGCCGGCGCCGCCGGGCCGGCGCGATCGCCCTGGGCGCGATGCTGTTCGAGGCGACCGGCCTGTGGCTACGTACCCACCGGCTCGGAGGGAATCTGGTCGTCCGCTGCCGCCAGGGGCACCTGTTCACCACGCTCTGGATCCCGGCCGCGTCGCTCAAATCGGTGCGCCTCGGCTTGTGGCGCCTTCAGCGCTGCCCGGTCGGCCATCACTTTTCGCTGGTGACGCCAGTCGACGAGAGAACGCTGAGCCAGTCCGAGCGCCGCGCCGCACGCCGGCGGCACGACACCCGCATCCCTTAGCCGGTCGGCCACCCGGCGGAGGCGCGCTTGCTCTCGGACAGTCCGGTCCGATAGGTTGCGCGCATGGCTGACAAGACACTGAGCGTCGTCGAGGAGACACCGCGGGCAAGCGCCATCATCCATGCCCCGCCGAAAGGCAAGATGGCCTTCAGCGGGGACGGGCCCGACCGGTTGCTGTGCGGTAGCTGCTCAAATACGCTGGCCGAGGGCGTAAGCGAGGGGCAACTGTTCGGGGTATTCATCGAGTGCCCCGAATGCGGGTCGCTCAACGACGTTAACCCGTAGGTCGCTTCTCCCCCAACCCGCGGCCCGACGTGCCGTGGGCAAGCGGCGCCCACGCAAGGCGCGGCTCGACATATCCCCCATTTGACGGATTGACACTCCGCGTCGCCCGCATGACACTGGAGCACGGGTAGCACGGGCGGTTCTCCGGGGAGCAGCCCTCGACACCACGGCAGACGTGCCCGTCGAAGTAGTGGCCTTAACCCGTAAATGAGTAACCAGGGCGCTTGCCGGCCAACGCGTTCGGGTAGCTCTCGCACGCCAGCGGGCAAATGCGCTGGGGAACCTCCGCAATGTGGGGTAGCGCGCGTCGCGCGAACGGTTCCGCCTGGATCATGCAGCCATATGACTGACTCTCCGAATGCTGCGATCACCACGAGGTCGCGTATCCAGGGCACGTCCCATCCGGCCAACTTCCTGAGCCGACGACATGCTCCGAGACGGCGGCACCGGGACTGATGAACTCGCCGTGGCCGGTGCAGTGGCCGCTGGCCTCGAAGCTGCGCTCGAGATGCGCGCTCCCGCCCTCAGCAGCACGACGGCGATGGTTCGCCGGCTCGTGGTTCAGGTCAGCCGCCACCTGGGGCTCGACGACCGCCAGCAGGCGCTCGCCGATCTGTCGGCGCGCTTGCGCGACATCGGGATGATCGGCCTGCCGGATGCCGTGATCCTGAAGACCGATGCGCTGTCCGCGGACGATTGGGCTCTGCTCAACCGCCACCCGGTGCTGGGCGCGGAGATGCTCCAAACGGTCCGGCAGACGAGTCCGCTGGCGTCCGTGGTGCGCGCCCACCACGAGCGATGGGACGGCGAGGGGTATCCGGACGGCCTCCGGCAGCATGCGATACCGATCCTCAGCCGAGTCATCGCGGTCTGTGACGCATTCGTGGCGATTGCCAGCGACCGGCCGCACCGCCGGGGGCTCGGCGCCGAGGGTGCGCTCGAATACCTGACCCTACAGCGCGGTTCGCAGTTCGACCCGGACATCGTAGAGACCCTGGTGATCGCAGTCACCGGCGGAGCCGGGGGTCGTGGGCCGGCGGCGGACGCCAGCACCGAGGAGGCGCCGCCGGCGGGCCGGGGTCACCCGGGGGACAGACCGGGCCGCACTCTCGACCTGCCGCGGGCCATGGCGGATCTCGACGTCATCCCGGTGTTCCGCCCCGCGTGGGACAGAGTGCTCGGAGCCGCCGCGCCCGGCAGCGCGAGCGGCCACGGGGATCTGGTCGCGACGATCGAATCTGATCTGGGGCTGACCGTGGCCGTCCTGCGTCGTGCCCAGCGGGTAGACGGCGGCGATCTGGTCACCAGTGTCTCCGAAGCCGTCGCCGTTCTCGGGCCGAGTCGGATCCGTAAGGTGATCGCGGCACTGCCGCGAGCGGCGTTCCCGTGGCAAACGCAATTCGAAGCACTGCTCCATCACGCGCGCGTGCACGCACAGGCGGTGGCGCGAGCCAGTGAGAGCCTCGCCCGGACGCTCGCGCCCGACCGTGCCGACCACCTGCTGGCGGCTGCGCTCCTGCACGACATCGGAAAGCTGGTGCTCGCTCGGGCGCACCGCGGCTACACCCCGTGGACCGATGCCGGCAGCACGCCAGAGCATCGTCTGCGCGCGGAGCGGCACGCGTTCGGCGTGGACCACGCGAGCGTCGGCGGCATCCTCCTGGAACGATGGGGCCTCTCGACCAGCCTGATCGAGGCGGTATCCGGACATCACAACCCACCCACGGAGCGCTCGGGGGCCGGGTTCGTGCGCCTGGCCGACCTGGTCGCCCATCACGCCCACGGCAATGCGGTTGACCGCAACCTCATGTTGGAGCTCGCGAGCGCCTGGGAACTGCCGGTGCGGACGCTGCGCGACGCGCTGTTCGATCTTCCTCACTCCTCCGGCAGCCGGCGCCGCCGCGCGGAGCCTTCGCCACTGTCCTCGCGCGAGACGGCCATCCTGAGGCTGCTGGCGGAAGGTGAGCGCGCCGTCAAGATCGCCGAGCAACTCCACCTGTCCGTGAGCACGGTGCGCTCTCACCTACACAACGCCTATGCAAAGCTGGACGTGGCCGACCGGGCCCAAGCCGTCCTGCTGGCGACCGAACGGTCGTGGATCTAACCGTAAAGGTGCGGCGTAACGTGGCGTAAGGGTCTATATTCCAAACGAGGGGGAAAAATCGGCCACCTGGCCGATGGCTTTGTTGTCTACAACACGCGACGGTTCGACTTGGGGCACCGGCGGGCGAAGTGAACTTGAGCGGAGAGGTACGCCTGATGCTCTACGAGAAGAACGGTCGCGGCAGCGCGGATGGGCGCGAGACGCTGCTCGAGTTGCTGGAGTCCGCCGAAGACGGGCTGGTCGTCATCGATCACGCGGGTGAGATGGTGCTGGTCAACCGGCGCACCGAGCAGATGTTCGGGTACACGCGGGAGGAGCTTATTGGTCAGCCCGTCGAGATGCTCGTGCCACCCGCGTATGTCAAGCGACACGCGCGTGAGCGCGCGAACTACTTCTCACATCCCCGGGCGCGGCCGATGGGCCGCGGGATCGACCTCTGGGGTCGCCGGCGGGATGGCACGCAGTTCCCGGTGGAGATCAGCCTGGTGCCGCTCCAATCCGCGGAGGGGGTGTTCGCAGGCGCGATGATCCGTGATCTGGTCGACATCGCGTCACAGGGCCAGCGGCTCATGAGCCTCCTGAGTGACATCGGTGAGGAGGTCGGCGTGTACATCGGTTCGCGGCGAGGGCCCCGCCCGGGCTTGTCGCTCACGCCGCGCGAACTCGAGGTGCTCACGCTGGCCGCTCAGGGCCTGTCAGCGCGCGAGATCTCATATCAGCTTACCGTCAGTCCCTCCACAGTGAAGACCCACTTCGAGCACATCTACGCGAAGTTGGGAGCGCCCGACCGCGCCGCGGCGATCGCGCAGGCGATGCGAGCCGGACTGTTGCACTGATTATGAGGGATGTTCACATCACTCCAACTAACTGTCTGAGTGTTTCCTCCACCAATTGGCGGATTGAATAGTCATTGCGCCGATGGGTACAGTTCTCTTTAGCGGTTCGAGATGCGTACCGGAGGGAAGGCGTTCCTCTCCTCCCGGGTCAGTGAGGAGATCCAGGGTCGCGGGTTCGAGTCCAGGCAGGAGTAGTTGCGTGACGAGGTTGTTGGCCAGGGGGAGGGCTACGGGGATTTGTCGCCGGGGGCGACGGCAGCTGGCGCCGGATGATGCGGCGCGACAGGAAGTGCCTTGACCATCCGGCAGCACGAGGTCACGAACCGCGGCGACTCCTCGCCCGCACCGGAGGCTCAGATCAGCGGCACCGGTGTTCAGGGAACTCCTGGAGGCAGCGCCTGACGCGATCGTCGCCGTAGATCTCCAGGGCCGGATCGTGCTGGTGAACGGACAAACGGAGCGCCTGTTCGGCTATGCACGCGTGGAACTGGTCGGCCAGCGAGTCGAGCTCCTCGTCCCGGAAGCGGCGCGCGATGCCCATAGCCACCACCGCGCCACATACGCCTCGCACCCCGTGGCACGACCGATGGGCGCGGGGATGGAGCTGTCGGGCAGGCGAAAGGACGGCACCACGTTCCCGGCCGAGATCTCGCTGTCGGCGATCGACACCGAGGAAGGGATCCTGGTCTGCGCCGCCATCCGCGACATCACCACCCGCCTCGAGGAACAGGCCGAGCGCGAGCGACTGCGGGCCCAGGCCCAGCGCGAACGGCTCGAGCGCCAGCTCCAGCAGTCCCAACGGCTGGAGAGCCTCGGGCAGCTGGCCGGCGGCGTCGCCCACGACTTCAACAACCTGCTCGGGGTGATCCTCAACTACGCCTCGTTCGTCGCCCAGGAGGTGGCCCAGCACGAACGGGGCGCCGGGGTCGACTGGCGCTCGGTCACCAACGACATCACCGAGATCCGGCGCGCGGCCGAGCGCGCTACGAAGCTCACCCATCAGCTCCTCGCCTTCGGCCGGCGCGAGGTCGCACAGCCTGTCGTCCTGAGCGTGAACGATGTCCTGGCAGACATCCAGCGCCTCCTGACCAGAACTCTCGGGGAACACGTGGAGCTCGTGACGTCTCTGACCCCGGATCTGTGGCTGGTCAAGGCTGACGCCGGCCAGCTCGAGCAAGTGCTCGTCAACCTCGCGCTGAACGCGCGCGACGCGATGCCGGGCGGCGGCAAGCTCGTGCTCGAGTCCCACAACGTGGTCGTCGACGACGAGTACGTCGGGCGGCGGCCCGGACTGACGGTCGGTCGCCACGTGCGGCTGCGGGTCTCAGACACCGGCACCGGAATGGACAAGGAGGTGGTGGCGCGTGCGTTCGAGCCGTTCTTCACCACCAAGCCGAAGGGCGAGGGCTCCGGCCTGGGGCTGGCCACCGTGTACGGGATCGTCAAACAGGCCGGCGGCGACGTCGAGATCTACTCGGAGTCCGGGATCGGCACGACGATCAGCGTGGTGCTGCCGGCGACCGAGGAGGCGGGCGCAGCCCTCGCCGGGCCGCTCGAGACCGGACCGGCCGGCGGAGGCGAGACGATCCTGGTCGTCGAGGACGAGGCGGCGATGCGCGAGCTCACTCGTCGCATCCTCCACCGCCACGGCTACCAGGTGATCGTGGCCGGTAACGGAGCAGAGGCCCTCCGGGAGGCCGACGAGCACCACGGGACGATCGATCTGCTGCTCACCGACGTGGTCATGCCCCAGATGCTCGGCAAGGAGGTGCGCGACCGCGTGACGGCGATCCGCCCGGGGATCGAGGTCCTCTACATGTCGGGCTACGCGCAGCCGATTCTTGGCTCCACGGGCACCCTCGAGGAGGGAGTGAGCCTCCTCGAGAAGCCATTCTCCGAGCGCCAGTTGCTGGACAAGGTACGGGAAGCGCTCGATCAGCACCGCCGCGCCGGAGGCCCCGATGAACCAGCTTGACTGGATTGCAGAGACCGGGCCGACCCCGGCCGAGGTCCTCGTGGTGGACGACGACGAGCAGGGTCGTGTCCTGGTCGGCCGTATCCTGCAGGGCTACGGCTACATCTGCCATCTCGCCGCGGACGCGCAAGAGGCACGACGCGTGCTGGAGCTCATGCGGCCCGACCTCGTGCTCTCGGACGTGCGCATGCCGGGCGAATCGGGCATCGCCCTGCTCGAGTACATCCGCGCCGAGTTCCCCGTCCTCCCGGTGGTCATGATCTCCGGCATCGAGGGCGTCGATGTGGCCACCGGCGCGCTCGAGCTCGGCGCGTACGGGTGGGTTGGCAAGCCCTACGACGCCAACCAGGTCCTGATCGCGGTGGCCAACGCCCTGATTCGAGCGCGACTGGAGCGGGAGAGCCGCGAGTACGAGAAGCGGCTCGAAGATGCGGTGCAGGACCGGACCGCCGCCCTCGCCGATGCCGTCGTGAAACTCGAGCGGTCCGAGTCCGAACTTCGGCGGGTCACCCGGGACACGATCATGGCTCTGACGCGGGCGATCGAGCGCCGCGACATCGAGACCGCGAATCACATCGAGCGCGTCAGCCTGTACGCCAACGCGCTGGCGCAGCGCCTCGGCCTCGAGCCCGACCACTGCGAGATGATCCGCGACGCCTCGCCCATGCACGACGTGGGAAAGGTGGGGATTCCCGACGGGATCCTCCTCAAGCCGGGCCGGGTCACGGCGGCCGAGTTCAGCGTGATCAAGCAGCACGTGGCCGTCGGACACTCCATCCTGGCCCGCTCCGAGCAGCCGCTCCTGAAGCTCGCCGCGGGAGTGGCCGAGACGCATCACGAGCGATGGGACGGCGGCGGATACCTACAGGGGTTGCGCGGTGAGGAGATTCCCCTGGCCGGCCGGATAACCGCAGTGGCGGACGCCTTCGACGCGCTGGTCAGCCGGCGCGTGTACAAGGATCCGATCTCACTCGAGCATGCGATGTCGGTGATCGCCGAGGGCCGCGGGACGCAGTTCGATCCGAACCTCGTCGACCTGTTCCTCGAGTGTCGCGAGGAGGTGGCGACGATCGTGTCCGAGCATCCGGATCGCTGAGCTTGCCGCCCGCGGCCCCCTCTGGCAGGATCGCGGCAACGACCACGGGAAGGGGAGCGGTGGACAACGCAATCGACCGACGGAGCTTCCTGGTTCGGGCCGCCGCCGTCGGCTCGACGCTGGGATGGGCGGCGACGGGCGCCGAACTGGCCGGGGCGACCGGGCCCGCCGGTCCTCCGATCCGCGGGCAGGTGATCAGGCGCGGCCAACCCGGCTTCGCGGCGGCTGCGCACGTGTACAACAGCCGGTTCGACGCCGTGCTGCCGTCCCTCGTCGCCCGGCCGCTCGACGCGGCCGATGTGCGGACCGCGGTCAAGTGGGGCGTGGCCCACGGCATCCCGCTACGGGCGCGCTCCGGCGGTCACAGCTACGCGGGCTACTCCACCCTGTCCGGGGGCATGGTGCTCGACCTGCGCCACCTGCGCGGCATCAGCGTAAACGTGGGCGCCCGCACGGCGACGATCGGTGCTGGAGCGCAGTTGATCGACGTGTACTCGGCCCTGGCCGCCCGCGGGATGACGATTCCGGCCGGGTCGTGCCCGTCGGTGGGAATCGCAGGGCACGCACTCGGCGGTGGTATGGGTCTGGCCGGCCGCCGGTTCGGGCTCACCGCCGACAACCTGTTGAGCGCCCAGATCGTGACCGCCGACGGCCGGCTCATCACGGCGAGCGCCCACAACCACCCGGATCTGTACTGGGCCCTGCGCGGTGGCGGCGGGGGCAACTTCGGGGTGGTGACGAGCTTCACCTTCCGGGTGCACGGCATCCCGCCGACCGTCGCATGGTTCTTCGTGCGGTGGCCTGCCTCGAGCGGCGCCGATGCGCTCGGGTCCTGGCAGGCGTGGGCACCCCACGCCCGTTCTCAACTCACCTCGATCTTCCACCTGAACGGCGGCGGCGTCGATCCGGTGCGCGTCACCGGCCAGTACTTCGGGTCGGCTAGCGATCTCGGCGCGCTGCTGGCTCCGCTCACCTCGGTACCCGGCGCCGTAGTGCACACCGGCGATCTCGACTTCCTGTCGGCCCAACTCATGTGGGCGGGGTGCTCGGACATTTCGTTCGCCGCCTGTCACACCGTCGGCACCCGGCCCGGGGGCACCCTGCCACGCGAGAGCTTCCAGGCCAAGTCCGACTACGTGGCCAAGCCGCTGCCGGCGTCGGCTCGCCAGGCGCTCGTCCAGGCCGCCCTCTCGCGCGCCCAGAGCCCCGGCTCGGGGGCAGTCCTGTTCGACTCCTACGGCGGTGCGATCAACCACATCGCGCCCGCCGCCACCGCGTTCGTGCACCGCAAGGTGCTGTTCTGCATCCAGTACCTCACCTACAACGGCGGCGGCTCCTGGCTGAACTCCACCTACGCGAAGATGCGGCCGTACGTGACCGGCGGGGCATACTTCAACTACACGGATCCCAATCTGAAGCGTTGGCAGAGCGCCTACTACGGCTCGAACTATCAGCGCCTGCTGTCCATCCGCCGGGCCGTGGATCCGCATCATTACTTCAACTTCCCGCAGGCGATCGGCCGATAGCGGGTCGACGGGCGCGAAGCGCGGGGAACTACGGAGCACAATCCCGGCCGGATCCCGATTGCTCGGCGCTCCCGCGCGCCGACCATTGGCTGTATGAGCGAAAGCCTCAGCGCGCTGGGTGCCACGTTCCCCGAGCTCGAGCAGACCGACCCGGGTCCGCCGACGAACATCGGCGGCACGATGGTGTTCGACCCGCGGCCCGGTGGGCCGCCGACGCTCGAGGATCTCCACGCCGTGGTGGCGGCGCGCCTGGGCGAGCTTCGCCGCTACTCGCAGCGTCTGTCGTCGCTGCGGGCGGGCCATTTCTTCTGGCCGCGCTGGGAGCCAGATCCCCAGTTCGAGATCGGACACCACATCCGCCGCGCCGCTCTGCCCGGCCCGGGCGGCGAGCCGGAACTGTGCGAGTGGACCGCGGAGTTCTTCTCGCACCCGCTCGAGCGGGCCCGCCCGCTCTGGGAGCTCGTGCTGCTCGAAGGCCTCGAACAGGGTCGCTGGGCGCTGGCCCACAAGGTCCACCCCAGCCTCCTCAGCGGCGTCGGCTCGGTCGACGTGGCCAGCCTCCTGCTCGACGATCGTCCAACACACGGGCAGAGCTGGTCCGGCCGTATCGCCCCCCGCCGTTTCACCAGGTCCGGTCACGTCGCCGATGCGACCCTGCGGGCGCCGACCCGACAGACCAGCGGCTATGCGGTCGTCCGTGCGCCACTGACCGACATCGAGGCGGCCGCCCGTATGCTCGGAGGCTCGTCCGACGACGTGCTGCTCGCCGCGTGCACGGGAGGCCTGCGACGCCTCCTGCTCGAACGGGGCGCGCACCTCGGCCATTCGATCGGCGCGCGGTTCGGCGGACTGCCGGTCGACGAGCCCGTCGCGGCCCTCCGCGTCGCGCGGATCGCCGCCCGGAGCCGGCGACTGAGGACGGGCCGGGGCCCCGCTCATCCCGCCGCCACGGCGATCACGGGCCGGTTGGGCCGCACAGCGCCGTTCGACGTCACGATCACCAACGTCCCGGGGTCGCCCCGCCCGCTGTACGCGTTCGGCGTGCCGCTGCGCGAGGTGCTCCCGGTTGTTCCGCTGGCCCCGGGGCACGCGCGGGGGATCGCGATCTTCTCCTATGACCGCGGGGTCTCGATCGGCCTGAGCGCAGACCGTGAGTCGATCCCCGATCTCGACGTCCTGGCGGCGGGGGTAGAGGACTCGCTCGAAGAGCTACGAGCCTACGGAATGTAGGCGCCGGCGTTGGCGGCGCGCATCGCGCTGACGTAGCCGGCCCGCTCGTACTCGTCGCGGTCGGCGGTGCTCGGCACCGCGAGCAGGCCGCGCAGGTGGTCGACCGACTCAAAGCCCTTGCGCCGCATCCACCGCGCGAGTCCATCGAGCAGCTCGCCCGCGTACGTCGGTCCGTGGCGAAGCAGGGCCGATGTGGTCATCACCACGTCCGCTCCGGCCAGCAGGTAGCGCGCGATGTCGGCGGGCACCTCGACGCCGGAGGTGCCGGCCAGCGAGGCGTTAACCTGCCCCCGCAGGAGCGCGATCCAGGCCCTTGCCAACCGTCCATCCGGCGGGCTCGACAGCGTCACCCGAGGCAGGACCATCAGCTGCTCGGGATCGACATCGGGCTGCAGGAAGCGGTTGAACAGCACCAGGCCATCCGCGCCCGCCTCGTCCAGGCGCGTCGCGAGCGCACCGGTCGAGCTGAAGTAGGGGCTGAGCTTGACCGCCACCGGCACGCTGACCGCCGCCTTGACCCGCTCGAGCACGTCGACGTGGCGCTGTTCGACCTCCGCGCCGGTCATGTCCGGATCGCCCGGCAGGTAGTAGATGTTGAGCTCGATCGCCGCGGCGCCGGCCTCCTGCATGTCGTGGGCGTAACCCGTCCACCCCTCGGGGGTGACGCCGTTGAGGCTCCCGATCACCGGGATCTCGAGCGAGGCCGCGGCTCGCTCGAGCAGGGTCAGGTAGCCTCGCGGCCCCGGATCCTCCATGGCGATCGCCGGCGTGTAGTCGAGCGCCTCGGCGAAGCTCTCCGCGGGGCCGTCGACCAGTTCGGCGACGTGCGCCTGCTGTTCGCGCAGCTGCTCCTCGAACAGCGAGTAGAGCACGATCGCCCCGACGCCGGAGGCGGCCAGGCGCTGCAGGCCGTCGTAGGTGTAGGACAGGGGCGAGGGCGAGGCGACGAGCGGATTGCGCAGCTGCAGCCCCATGTAGCTGGTGGCAAGCTCGGTCACGCGTTGTCTTGCGGGTTGGGGGGGAACTCCTCAGCGCCTTCGCTGGCCATCCGCTCGTAGGTCTGCCAGCGCAGGTCAACCGTCTCCTGGGCGAGCGAGCTCAGCCGCTCGGCCCCGACTGGGTTGGCGTTGGCCAGCGCCCGGAAGCGGAGCTCGCCCTTGCGGTAGTCGGCCAGGCTCATGCGCGGACGCGGCGAGTCGAGCAGGAACGGATTCGCCCCCGCGTCGCGCGCGACCGGGTCGTAGCGGAGCAGTGGCCAATGGCCGCTGGCTACCGCGCGGTACTGCTGGTCCAGGCCGTTGCGCATGTCGTAGCCATGGGCGATGCAGTGGCTGTAGGCGATCACCAGCGACGGGCCGTCGTAGGCCTCCGCTTCGCGCATCGCGGTCAGCGTCTGCTGCGGGTCCGCGCCCATCGCCACTCGCGCCACGTACACGTTGGCCAGCGCGATCGCCTGCAGCGCGAGGTCCTTGGTCGGCATCATCTTGCCCGCCGCGGCGAACTTGGCCACCGCCCCGAGCGGCGTGGCCTTGGACATCTGCCCGCCGGTGTTCGAGTAGACCTCGGTGTCGAGCACGAGCACGTTGACGTTCCTGCCGCTCGCCAGCACGTGGTCGAGCCCGCCCGAGCCGATGTCGTACGCCCACCCGTCGCCGCCCACGATCCACACGCTGCGGCGAATCAGGTGGTCCATCACGCTGCGCAGCTCGGTCACGGCGTCGGCGTCCAGGGCCTCGAGCCGGCGCTCGAGCTCGGCCAGGCGGTCACGCTGCTCTCTGAACTGCGACTCGTGGAGCTGCGGAGCGGTCAGGATCTCGTCGACCAGGTCGGCACCGATCTCCTCGCGCAGCTCGCCGAGCCGGCGGCGCGCGATCTCCGTGTGGCGATCGGCGGCCAGCCGCAACCCGAGACCGAACTCGGCGTTGTCCTCGAACAGCGAGTTCGACCAGGCAGGGCCGCGCCCGTCGGCGCCGGTGGTCCACGGTGTGGTCGGAAGGTTGCCGCCGTAGATCGAGGAGCAGCCGGTGGCGTTGGCCACCACCAGGCGGTCGCCGAACAGCTGCGAGATCAGCTTGAGGTAGGGCGTCTCGCCGCAGCCCGCGCAGGCGCCGGAGAATTCGAACAGCGGCTCGAGGAACTGCGTGCCGCGCACGGTCCCGAAGTCGACGCGCGATCGATCGGCGTTCGGGAGCTGCTCGAAGAACGTGATGTTCTCGCGCTCGACGTCGAGCAGCGGCACGCGCTCGCCCAGGTTGATCGCCTTGTGCACGGGATCCCCGCCGCCCGAGACCGGGCAGGCCTCGACGCAAAGGCCGCAGCCGGTGCAGTCCTCCACGTACACCTGGAGCGTGTAGCTGGTCTTGGGCAGCCCTGGCCCGTTGAGCGGCGCGGACTTGAAGCCCGGGGGCGCCTCGGCCAGCCGCGACTCGTTGAAGTAGCGGGTGCGGATCACGCTGTGGGGGCACACGAAGCTGCAGTTCCCGCACTGGATGCACAGCTCGTCGTCCCATACCGCGACCTTGTCGGAGATGTTGCGCTTCTCGTACTTGGTCGTGCCGGTCGGATACGTGCCGTCGACCGGGAGCGCGCTGACCGGAAGCTCGTCGCCCTTTCCCGCCATCATCGCCGCGGTGATGGTTCGGACGAACTCCGGGGCGTCGGCGGGGACCGGCGCACGGCGCTCGCGGGTCGAGGTGGCGCGCTCCGGCAGTTCGACCCGGTGCAGGCCGTCGAGCGAGCTGTCCACCGCGCGGATGTTGCGGTCGACCACCTCCTGACCTCGCCGCGTATAGGTCTTCTTGATCGCACCCTTGATCCGCTCGATCGCCTGCTCGCGGTCGAGCACGCCGGAGATCGCGAAGAAACAGGTCTGCAGCACGGTGTTGGTGCGGCCGGCCAGTCCGGCCGCGCGCGCGATCCGCCCGGCGTCGACCACGTACAGCTCGATCCTCTTGGCGAGTATCTGTTCCTGGACCCGGCGGGTGAGGCTGTCCCATACGCGCTCGGGCGGCTGGCTGGTGTTGAGCAGCACCGTGGCGCCGGGGGCGGCGCGGTCGAGCACGTCCGGGATGTCGATCAGGCCGAACTGGTGGCAGCCCACGAAGCTTGCGCCGGACACCAGGTAGGGGGCGCGGATCGCCTCGGAACCGAAGCGCAGGTGCGAGATCGTCTGCGATCCCGACTTCTTGGAGTCGTAGACGAAGTAGCCCTGGGCCTGGAGTCCCGCCTCCCCCAGGATCTTGATCGTGTTCTTGTTCGCGCCCACCGTGCCGTCCGAGCCCAGCCCGAAGAACACCGCGCGCACGTTCTCGGGCGGCTCGATGTCGAAGTTCGGGTCATACGGCAGGCTGGTGCCCGACACGTCGTCGTTGATCCCGACCGTGAAGCGCCGCTTGGGTCGCTCTCCATCCAGTTCGTCGAACACCGCTTTGACCATGCCCGGGCTGAGCTCCTTGGAGGAAAGGCCGTAGCGGCCGCCGATGACGATCGGCATCGCCCCGTCCAGCTCGCCGTCCGCGTGCGCCTCGCCGAGGGCGGTGAACGTGTCGAGGAAGAGCGGCTCGCCGGTCGCACCGGGCTCCTTGGTGCGGTCGAGCACGGCGACCTTTCGGACCGTCTTGGGGAGGGCCTCGATCAGCTCGCGAGCCGGGAACGGGCGGTACAGGCGGACCTGGGCCACTCCGACTCGCTCGCCGCCGCCGACGAGGTGCTGGACCGTCTCGCGCGCGGTCTCGCCGCCCGAGCCCATGATCACGATCACGCGCTCGGCCTCGGGATGCCCGGCGTAGTCGACCAGCCCGTAGCGACGGCCGGTGCGCTCGGCCAGCTGGTCCATCGCCTCCTGGACCAGTGCGGGCACCTGGGCATAGAAGGGGTTGGCGCTCTCGCGCGCCTGGAAGAACGTGTCGGGGTTGTGCGCGGTGCCCCGGATGATGGGGCGCTCGGGGTTGAGCGCCCGCGCCCGGTGCTCGCGGATTAGCTGCTCGGACACGAGCGCGCGCATATCGTCGTCCTCGAGCGGCTCGATCGTGTTCAGCTCGTGCGAGGTGCGGAAGCCGTCGAAGAAGTGCAGGAACGGGACGCGCGACCTCAGTGTCGTGGCGTGCGCGACGAGCGCGAAGTCGTTGGCTTCCTGCACAGAGGCGGAGCACAGGAGCGCGAAGCCGGTCTGGCGGACCTGCATCACGTCCGAGTGGTCTCCGAAGATCGAGAGCGCCTGGGTGGCCAGCGCACGGGCCGCGACGTGGAACACCACCGGGGTCAGCTCGCCGGCGATCTTGTACATGTTGGGGACCATCAGGAGCAGTCCCTGCGAGGCGGTGAATGTGGTGCCGAGCGCGCCGCCCTGGAGGACGCCGTGCAGGGCGCCGGCCGCGCCCGCCTCGCTCTGCATCTCGACCACGGCCGGGACGTTGCCCCACAGGTTGGGTTGCTGCCGGCTCGACCACTCGTCGGCCAGCTCGGCCATCGTCGAGGACGGGGTGATCGGGTAGATGCAGCAGACCTCGCTGCAGTCGGTAGGCGACCAGTGCCGCGGCCTCGTTGCCGTCGATCGTCGTGCTCATCGGGTCTCGGCCGATACGGAGTCCGGCGGGGCCACGAACGCGTTGTGGGGCGTTCGGTGCCTCCTCGGGGAACATCTCGATCGAGTGAACCGGGCACTGCTCGAAGCAGGCGCGGCAGCCCGTGCAGCGGTCGTAGTCGAAGCGGTAGCGGAAGCCCGGGTCCGAGCTTGATGACCGCGTCCTCCGGGCAGGCGCCGACGCAGCCGTCACACTCGCAGCAGTTGCCGCATGACAAACAGCGCCGCGCTTCGAAGATCGCGTCGTCGGTTTGCAGCGCGCCGACGCACCTCGGCGAAGTCGCCCACCCGCTCGGTCGGCTCGAGCTCGGGCTGCTGGCGGCGCAGCGCATCGCCGTGGAACCACACGTTGAGGAGGTCGAACGGCGCCGCGCGGATGCTTCGGGCCGCGCGGTGTAAGCAGCGCCGCGGAGCCACGCGTCGATCTCGCGCGCCGCGCGCTTGCCGTGGCCGACGCCGATCGGTGACGGTGCGCTCGCTCGGCACCATGTCGCCGCCGGCGAACACGCCCGGCGGCGCCGGTCATCAGCGTGCTCGACACCTTAACGGTGCCGTCGCGGTCGAACTCAACGCCGGGCGACCGAGCGCATGAATCAGCTGTCGGTCTCCTGGCCGAGCGCGAGGATGACCGCGTCCGCCTCCAGCGTCTCGAACCGGCCGGTGGGCTGCGGAAAGCCGGTCTCGTCGAGCTCCATCACCTCGACCTGGAGCTGCTCGCCCTCGAACGCCTTGATCGTGCGCAGCCAGTTCATCCGCACGCCTTCGCGCTCGGCGTCCTCCGCCTCCTCCTCGTGGGCGGGCATCTGCTCGCGGGTGCGGCGGTAGACGATGATCGCCTCCTCGGCGCCGAGCCGCCGCGCCGTCCGCGCCGCATCCATCGCGGTGTTGCCGCCGCCGTAGACCGCCACGCGGCGGCCGACGACCGGCCGCTCGCCCGGAGGCGACCCCGCGCAGGAAGCTCACCGCGTCGACCATCGGACCGGCGTCCATCGCCGGGATGTCGACCCGCTTGGAGAGGTGGGCGCCGACCGCCACGAACACCGCGTCGAAGCGCCCCTCCTGGCGCTCGGCCTCGAGGTCGTGCACCCGGTGGTTGCGTGACGAATGTGACGCCCGAGCGCCTTGATGCGCTCGACCTCGCCGGCGAGCACGTCGCGCGGCAGGCGGTAGGCCGGGATGCCGTAGCGCATCATGCCGCCGGGCTCTTCTCCGGAGTCTCTGACCTCGACCTCGTGGCCCAGCCGGGCCAGGTGGTACGCGGATGACAGGCCGCTGGGACCGGCCCCGATGATCAGCACCCGCTTGCCGGACCGCACCGGCCGGAGGATCGAACAGCCACTGTTGCTCGAGCGCCATGTCGCCCAGGAACCGCTCGACGGCGTGGATCGAGACGGCGCTGTCCAGGCTGGCCCGGTTGCAGCTGCGTCTCGCACGGGTGGTAGCAGACGCGCCCGTGGATGGCCGCGAACGGGTTGTCGGCGGTCAGGGTCCGCCAGGCCCGCTCGTACTCGCCGTCCTCGACCTGGGCCAGGTAGCCCTGGATGTTCTCGCCCGCCGGACACGCTGAGTTGCACGGCGGCAGCAGGTCCACGTACACGGGCCGCTCGGCGCGGACGGGACCGGAGCGCGAGCGGCCATGCAAGAGGTCCGGCAGAGGAGTGATGTCCCGCGCCGGCCCGCCCGGGGCGGGCGCCGGACGCCGCTCCGATCGCTGGAACCGTCGCGGTTGCAAAGCCACATTGCGTGTTTTATCGAAAAGGGCCGGCTCGGTGTACGAAGAAACTACGGATTTCGGCGGGGGTCCGGCGCCGATGCGTAATCACATTCAGGCCCGCGCCTCTGTTCGGGGACGAACAAACGCCCACACCCCGGTACGAGCGGACGTGGGCGTTTGCGTCGAGGGAGGGCTGAATCTCAAGACAGCCGGAGTGGGCTCAGGAGCGGACTCAACTACGTAGAGGGTTCGCGGCCCGGTCGTCCGTTGCGAAAGCTTCGGAGGAGCGGCGAGCCCGGCAATCCGTAACCTGGAGTAATGGCACGCCTCGCCAAGCTGGACCTCGTGGTTCATCAACAGGAGCCGTTCAACGCCGAGACGAGCCTCCCGTCGCTGAACGATGCGGTGACCGACACGGATGCGTTCTACGTTCGCAGTCACGGTGCCGTGCCGGACCTCGACCCGCACGCCTGGCGGCTCGGAGTGGACGGTTTGGTCGATCGCGAGCTGAGCCTGTCTATGGAGACGCTGCGTGAGGCGTTTCGCGAGCGGACAGTCACCGCGACCCTGCAATGCGCCGGCAACCGACGTGCGGACTGATCGCGATTCGCGAGATACCGGGCGAGGCGCCCTGGGGCCCCGGAGCCACCGGGACCGCCACGTGGACCGGCATCGCCCTGGCCGACGTTCTGGCCCTGGCGGGGCCGCTCGCGGCGGCGGCGGACGTGGCGTTTGAGGGTGCGGACACGTGTCCGGAGGCCAGCCCCGTGCAGCGCTTCGGGGGATCGATCCCGCTCGACAAGGCCGCGCGTCGCGAGGTGCTGCTCGCGTGGGCGATGAACGGCCAGCCGCTCGCACCGGTACACGGCGCGCCGCTGCGGGTGGTGGTGCCCGGCTACATCGGCGCGCGGAGCGTCAAGTGGCTCGAGCGCATCGAGCTGCGCTCGGAGCCGTGGCCGGGCTACTTCCAGAACGTGGCCTACCGGCTGGTCCCGGCGGACGGGACACCCGGGCCGGGGGTCGGGATGCCGCTCGGGCTCGTGGCGCTCAACTCCGACGTGCTGCATCCGCGCGATGGCGAGACGGTCGCCGCCGGCGCGGTTGAGGTGCGCGGCTACGCGTTTGCCGGCGGGGACCGCCACGTCGCCCGGGTCGACGTCTCGATGGATGGCGGCGCCAGCTGGAGGCAAGCCAACCTGTTGGAGGACCTCGGGCGGTGGGCTTGGCGGCACTGGCACATCACGGTGGACCTGGAGCCGGGTGAGCACGAGTTGCTCGTGCGCGCATGGGATTCCTCGGCGGCCACGCAACCCGAGGACGAGGCCGCGCTGTGGAACCCCAAGGGCTATGTCAACAACGCGCGTCCCAGGATCCGCGTCATCGCCCGATGACTTGTCCGATGGAGTCGTTCCGATCGGCATCGTCGAATCCCCGCTCACGGACCCAGCGGCCGCGCCCAAGCAGGGCACCGAAGGGTCGCCCGACGCGTGGATCGTCTTCGACGCCAAGCTGGCCGCTGGTCTTGACGGCATCCACGAAGGCGATGAGATCCTCGTGCTGACCTGGCTCGACCGTGCCCGCCGGGACGTCCTGCGGGTGCACCCCCGTGACGACCCGGCCAACCGTGAGCGGGGGGTGTTCAGTACGCGGTCCGCCGATCGTCCCAACCCAATCGGGCTGCACCGCCTTCAGGTCGTGGCCATCGACGGCGTCCGCATGCAGGTGCGCCACCTCGAGGCCGTCAACGGCACGCCGGTCATCGACGTCAAGCCGCTGCTGAGCCGCCTACCGTAGTCCTCGCCAGGCCGCCAGGACCCGCTCGGCCATCCGGTCGGCCGAGTAGCGCTCTGCGACATGACGACCGTGGGCGCGCGGGTCGGGATCCTCGAGCAGCGCGTCGAGCGCGGTTCGCCAGTCCGGCAGCGAGAACGGACCGCAGTACGTGCCGGGGACATCGGCGAGCGCTTCGGGCGCGATCCCGACGTCGGTTGCGAGCACCGGGACCTCACACGCCAGCGCCTCGAGCACGGACAGGCCGAAGCTCTCCCGCTCGGAGGTGACCAGCACCGCATCCACCGCGTTTATCCAGTACGGGACTTCGCTCGGCGGCACCCGCCCGAGCGTCAGGAGCCGATGTTCCCGCGCCAGCGCCCGAGCCCGGTCGAATCGTTTTTCGCGGCGGGCGGGATCGGCCGGGAACAGAAGGTATCGTCGGTCGACCTCGAGCCCCAGTCGAGCGCGCGCCTCGGCGCGTGAGATCGGCTTGAACCGATCGACCGCCACGCCGCACGGCAGGATCGCGAGCTTTCCGTCGATGAGCCGTGAAGGCAGCAGGCCGGCCAGCGATGCCGAGACCGGTGCGACGAGATCGACAAACGGCAAGGCCGCGAACGAGACGAGCCGTGATCGTGGGTCGACCACGTCGGTGCCGTGCAACGTGACCACATGGGGCGCGCCGCGGAGCGCGAGCGTGGGCCATGCCGTGAGCCCGAAGTGCGCATGTATAACGTCGAACTCGCTGCCGCGGTAGCGCCGGCGCAGCGCGCGCGCCGCCCGTGGATAGGGGGAACCGCCGCCTGGCTCGAACGCGAACACCTCGGTCTCCACGTCGGGCAGACGGCTGAGCGCCTCCACCTGATCGCGGACGAAGCTGCCGCGGGCGGGCGCCGACGGGCTCGGATACAGATTGGTGACGATCAGGGCGCGCATCACCGAGCGAGGCTAATGCGTCCCGTGCAGGGACGATGCGCGCGATGGTCGCGCCGCCACCGCTGGTAGACTCGCGCCGCCAGTGGTTTCGGAACGTGCGCTTGGGCAGCGCGGTCAGGATGGTGGCGCCCAGTGAGGATCTGGTTCGACATGACCGCCTCGGCCCACCCCGTGGTGTTCCGTCCGGTTATCAAGCGGCTCCGCGAGCAGGGCCACGAGGTGACGATCACGGCCCGCGACTATGCCCAGACACTCGGATTGCTCAACCTACAAGGCCTCGACTACTACACCATCGGTCGCCACGGGGGCGCCTCGCGGAGCCGCAAGCTTGCCGCCCTGGCGAGTCGAACGACCAAGCTGCATCGCTGGGCCGAGGGACGCTTCGACCTGGCGGTCGCCCACGGTTCCAACGACCTCGCCCTCGCTGCCGCGTGGGCCAGGATTCCAGCCGTCAATACGTTCGACTACGAGTTCGCGATCCAGCAGCACAACGTCGGCTGCCGACTGGCCAGGGTGGTCATGACACCCGACGCCATACCGGTCGAGCGCCTGCGCCGATTCGGCGTGACCGAGGCGAAGCTCCGCCAGTATCCCGGCCTGAAGGAGGAGTACTACCTGTCCGACTTCGAGCCCGACCCCACGATTCTCGAGCGATTGGGCGTCGACCGCACGCGGGTCGTGGTGGTGGTCCGGCCTCCGCCTGATGTCTCGCTCTACCACCGCAAGGCAAATCCACTCTTTCCGCGCGTGCTCGACCACCTCGGGCGGCTCGATCATGTACACGCGGTCGTGCTTCCCCGCACGGAAGCCCAACGCCGGTTGGTCAAGGCGCTCGGGCTGCCGGCCGTGATCGTCACCGACGGAGCGGTCGATGCCCAGAGCCTGATCGCAGCGTCGGATCTCGTCGTATCGGCCGGCGGCAGCATGAATCGCGAGGCCGTCGCGCTCGGCGTTCCGGTCTATACGACCTATGGAGGGCGACTGGGCGGAGTCGATGAATCGCTGATCAAGAACGGCCGGCTCCGTCCCCTCACCGACCCCCGCGCGCTCGAGCTGACCAAGCGCGACGGCACGCTCGACTGGCCGCGCCGTGACCCTGGCCTGCTCGTCGACATGATCCTCTCGGCGGCCCGGTGATCCGCACCGGGCTCAAGCACACCTCGCCCCGCGTCCACCGACGCCGGCCGGCCGGCGAAACGCCGCCTCGGCCCATCGAGCACGACTCGCTCGTCGAAGAGTACGCCGCGATGGCGCACGCGTTCGAGCCGCGCCCCGTCGATCATCTCCTCCGCGCGCTCGACGTGCTGATCGCGGGCGCAGCCGCTGGGTTGACCGCACCGCTCGCGCTCGTGATCGCCATCGCGCTGAAGCTGAGCTCGCCGCGCAGCCCGGTCCTGTACCGGGGGTGGCGCGTCGGGCGCGGTGGGCATCTCTTTCAGATGCTCAAATTCCGGACGCTGACCGTCGATGCCGAGACGCGGCTGGGACCCTATCTCGGGCCGCAACTCACACAGCTCACGGCGGACGAGGTGACACGACTGGGTCGCCTGCTGCGCGCCTCGAAGCTCGACGAGCTTCCCCAACTCATGAACGTCCTGCGCGGCGAGATGAGCGTGGTGGGTCCACGGCCGATCCGCCCGGCGTTCTTCGCCGAGCTATGCGTGGACATCCCGCAGTACTGGCAGCGCCTGGTCGTGCGCCCGGGAATCACCGGGTTCGCGCAGCTGCGCCTGACCAGGGAGATGACCTGGGGCGAGAAGCTCGCGCACGACCTCGAGTACATCGCCGATCGTTCGGTCAAGCTCTACCTCTCGGTGATCAGCACCACCACGTGGCTGATGCTCGCACGGCCGGCCAATGGCCGAGCGACCTTGAACAAGCTCCCGTAGGACACCGCTCGGTGTGCGGGATCTGCGGCACCTACGACTTCCTCGGCCGGCGCCCGCCGGAGCTCGCGGTGCTCGAATCGATGAACGCGACGCTCATCCACCGCGGTCCTGACGGCGTCGGCACGCATGTCGACGGCCCCGTGGGTATCGCCGCTCGACGCCTCGCGATCATCGACGTCGAGCACGGCGACCAGCCGATGGCGAGCAACGACGGGACGGTGTGCGTGGCGCAGAACGGCGAGATCCTCAACCACCTCGAGCTGCGGGCCGAGCTCGAGCAGCGCGGCGTGCGGTTCCGGACGCGCTGCGATACCGAGGTTCTGCTCCATCTCTACCGGCAGCACGGCCCGGGCTTCGTCTCCCGTCTGCGCGGCATGTTTGCCTTCGCGATCTGGGATCGGCGCGAGCGCCGCCTGCTGCTGGCGCGGGATCGCTTTGGCATCAAGCCGCTCTACTACCAGCTCGGCGGCGGGCGGATCAGCTTCGCCTCCGAGCTCAAGGCGCTGCTCCGTCGGCCGGATTTTTCACGCGAGGTCGACGTCGAGGCGCTCCACGCGTACCTCGCCTTCAATTCGATCCCCGCCCCGCTGACCATCTTCCGCGCCGCTCGGAAGCTGCCGCCAGGGCACGTGCTCATGTGCTCGCCCGAGGGTGTGACGGTTGAGCGCTTTGCCCGGCCGACGCCGGCACCGGCCGGCCGGTGCCGACGCGAGCGGCCGGAGATCCTGGCCGAGGAGCTGCGTGGACGGCTGCTCGAGTCGGTGCGGGCGCACCTGTTGGCCGATGTGCCGGTGGGAGTTCTGCTCTCCGGCGGCGTCGACTCCTCGGCGCTGACCGCTCTGGCCGCCCAGGCGGCAGGACGGGGCGTCTCGACGTTCTCCATCGGTTTTCGTGAACGGACGTTCAACGAGCTCGACCTCGCGCGAGAGGTAGCGCGCCGCTACGGCACCGATCATCACGAGTTGGTCGTCGCGCCGCGGATCGAGGAGCTCCTGCCCAAGCTGGCGTCGGCGTTCGACGAGCCATTCGCCGACTCCTCCGCGGTGCCGACGTACCTCGTGTCCGAGCTCGCGTCCGAGCACGTGAAGGTCGTCCTCTCCGGCGAGGGCGGCGATGAGCTGTTCGGCGGCTACGAGACGTACGCCGCGGACGAGCTGGCACTCCGGGTTGGCCCGCTGGCCGCTCGACTACGCCCCGTAGTGGATCGTCTGCCCAGCTCCGATGCCCGCGTCAGCTTCGATTACCGAGCCAAACGTTTCGTGCGCGCGGCCGCGCTGGCGCCGCTCGAACGCCACCACGGCTGGAAGGAGATCTTCTCCGAAGAACAGCGGCATGAGCTCCTGCGGCCCCACTGGCAGGATCGCGCTGCCGACCCGCTCAGACCCTGGCGCGAGCGGTGGCGCGAAACCGAAGATGCACCCCTGCTCGCGCGCCTCCAGGACGTGGATCTGGGCATCTACCTCGCGGACGATCTGCTCGTGAAGACCGACAGGATGAGCATGGTCCACGGGCTCGAGGCGCGCGTCCCCTTCCTGGACCCGGTGGTGGCCGACCTCGCGCTGGCGCTACCGACGAAGTTGAAGGTTCGCGGCCTGCAGAAGAAGCGCCTCCTCCGGGCCGCCGCACGACCGCTCGTCCCGACCAGCATCACCCGTGCTCGCAAGCGCGGCTTCTCGATTCCTGCGGCCGCATGGCTCAGGGGCGAAGCTCGAGCCGTTCGCGCGCGAGGTTCTCAGTCCCGACCGGACGCGGGTCCAGGAATACTTCGAGCCTCAGGCGGTCACGCGGCTGCTTGACGACCACGTGGCTCGCCGCCGGGACAACAGCCGACAGCTGTGGGGCCTCCTGTCGTTCTCGCTATGGGCGGAGCTACTCCCCGGTCCCGATCGCCTCGGCCGGCCGTGACCGAAGCATTCGGCGGGTCGGGAGTGCCAGCGCCAGCAGCGCCAAGAGCACCGTGCTGCCGAGGATGGCCGCGAACGGCTTCGCGGGCACATACGGGAGACCGCCGTTCAGGGCGTGGCTGAGCGGCAGCAGCGCGATGGCTGCGATCGCCAAGCCGATCCCGAGGCCGATGGCGATGATCAGCGCGGCTTCCCAGCGCGCCATCGATCGGACCTGGCGGGGGGTGGCGCCGACCAGCCGCAGGAGGGCTAGCTCGCGTCGGCGACCGAGCACGATCATCAGGAGCGTGTTGACCACGGCGATCGACGTGAAAGCAAAGATCTCCGCGACGAACTGTGGGCCGAACCAGCGGTTCATCTCGCGGTCCGCATCGGTCGCGGTGGCGAACGACGCGCGGTCGCTCACCCGCAGTCCGGGGTACCGCGGGGCGAGGTTCTCCAGGCGCCGGGCAACCTGCGACGGGATGGTCGGTCTGGACGAGGAGCGTCCCCAGCAGCGGGGTGGTCTGGTGGCCGGCCGCGAGCTCGGGGGCGAGCAGCGCGTCTCCGAAGGCCAGGTCGCGACGGTAGGTCGCGACGACGGTGGCGTGGGTGCGCGTGCCGTCGCCGAGCATGACCGGGACACGGTCGCCGATGTGGGCGTGCGCGGCGTCGGCGCGGTGGCGCCCGAGCGCGATCGCGTCGCCGTGGAGCGCGCTCAGCGACCCGGTGATGATGCCCACGTCGAGGCCGCCGCCCTGCCCTCCGGCGAGGATCTGGGCGGGCATGGCGTCACCGGCGCCCAGGCTGGGGCCGAGCGTGGTGGGCGTCAGCGCAACCGCGGAGCCCACGCCGGGCGTCGTGCGCACGTCGCCCAGTGCCGCGGTCGGGAGACCCGGACCGGCGGTGGTGAGAGCGAGCTGACCCCTGAGCGCTGCGTTCCGTTCCTGGCGGTTGGCATGCTCGATGGTGGTGGTGCTGAACAGGAGGGTGCAACTCAGGGCGACCGTGAGCACCAGTGGTGTGCTGGCCGAGGAGAAGCGCCGGGTGGCGGCGCCCAGGTTCGCCGAGGCGAGGAAGCCGCCGACGGGCGAAATCGCGGCGAGCGGCGGCGCCAGCAGCCGAGCGGTCACGCGGGTGGCCACCGGACCCAGGAAGCCGACCGCGACCACGAGAAAGATCGCGGTCATCTCTGAAGTCGCCGCGGCCGTCTCCGGGGTGGTAGTGGTTGTCGCGACGGCGAACAGCGGGACCGCGCCGGCAAGCGCCAGCAGCCCACCGACGAACCGCCCGGGGCCGAGTAGCCGAGGTTCGACCGCGGCATCGGTGAGCGCGACCGTCGGTGGCACTCTTGCCGCGCGCCGCGCGGAGGCCAGGACCGCGAGCAGAGCGGTCGCGACCGCGCAACCGACCACCGCCGCGGCGGGCAACCAGTCCGTGCGCAGCGCGAAGTTCTCCGGTGCGATGCCGTGGTCCACGAGCGCGCGCCCGAGCGCGCGGCCGAGACGGATTCCGGGCCAGATTCCGGCGGCCGAGCCGATCAGGGCGACGATCGCCGCCTCCCAGGCGATCATGCGGCGGATCTGACCAGGCGTGGCGGCTACCGCGCGCAGCAGCGCGATCTCGCGCTCGCGCTGCTGGATGGACAGGCCAAGCGTGCTCGCCACGACGAACATCGCGATGAACAGCGCCAGCCCCCGAATGCGGCGGTCACCGGGATCAGTGTGGTGCGCGTCGACTGGAGTTCCGGATACTCGGCTCGCCCGCGCGCATCGCCGGTGAGCACCTGAGCGCCGTCGGCGGCCGCGCGCAGGCGCGAGACCTCGAAGCCGGGCGCGGCGAGCACACCGATCGCGTCGACCCGGCCCGGATGGCCGGCCAGCCGCGTTGCCTCGGCGTCGGTCAGGAAGATCGCGGTCTGCTGGGAGACGCGATGGCGGGCGCGAGCGACGCCGACGACGGTGACGGTGGCGGTGGGGTCGGTGGAGGCCAGGGGCAGCCGCGCTCCGAGCGCGACGGGATAGCCGGCGACCACCTCGCCGGGCCGCGGCGGGTGGGCGTCCGGCACTCAGCACATAGGGCGTCAGCGCCGCGCTGCCCCACCCGTGGGCGACCGCACGCACGGTTACCGAGCCGGACCGGCACCGACACGTCGGCGATGGCCGCCCGGACCCCGGGGACGGCCGCCAGCCGGGTGCCGAGCGCGTGCTCACCCGGGCCCGCTCGCTGAGCAGCACGTCGTGGTCGGCGCCGACCGTTTGGCGGCCGGTGACGACGGCCGCCGCGCCGGCGTAGCGCTCGACGGGCGGATGGGTGCGCAGAATCGACTCGAGCTGCATGCCCCAGGCCATCGCGATCACGGACGGCGGCGAAGAACGCGATCAGTGCACCGGCGAACGTCCCGAGGCGGCCGCGAGCGCTGAGGATGGCGAGACGCAGCATGGCTTCAGTCCCCCAGGTGGGCGAGTTGTTCGGCGACCTCGTCGGCGCTGGGAGCGTCGAGCGTGCCGGCCACGCCGCCCATCGGCGAGCAGGATGACCCGGTCGGCCTACGCTGCGGCCGCCGGGTCATGGGTGACCATCACCACGGTGTCGACCGTCCTCGTCGACGATCTCGCGCAGGAGCGCGAGCACCTCGCGTCCGGTGCGAGTGTCGAGCGCTCCGGTCGGCTCATCGGCGAACACGACCTCGGGCCGGGTGACGAGCGCCCGCGCGATCGCGACCCGCTGCTGCTGACCGCCGGAGAGCTCCGAGGGGCGATGGCGCAGGCGCTTCTCAAGCCCGACGCGTGCCGCAACGTCGCGGACCGCCGAGCGCGCCAGCCGGCGGCCGTCAAGGCGCAGCGGGAGGGCGATGTTCTGGGCGACCGTGAGCGAGGGCAGCAGATTGAACGCCTGGAAGACGAAGCCGATCCGCTCGCGCCGCAGAACCGTCAGCCGCGTTCGCTCAGCCGCGCCAGGTCGGTGTCCCCGAGCGCGACCGTGCCGGCGGTCGGACGGTCAAGTCCCGCAGCCACGTTCAGGAACGTGCTCTTGCCCGAGCCCGACGGGCCCATGACCGCGGTGAACGACCCCGCCGCCAGCCCGATGCTGACCCGTCAAGCGCGACGACCTCGCCCGCGCCGCGGCCGTAGACCTTGCGGACGTCGTGCAGGGCGACGGCCGGTCGATGCGACGGCAGTGTTCGGAGATGAGAGCTGTGGATCTGAACATGAAGCAGCTCCTTGGTCGTGTCACAAACCTACGGTCAGGCCGCGCGCCCGGCATCGTCGGGAGGCCTCATTCGGGCTCGTCCCGGCGGACGATTCGTGCTCCTACCTCAAGTAGGAGGCGGAGGTCACCGCGTGGGGTACGTTCACTGCGTGAGAAGCTCCGAGATCTCATGAACGTTCGTGGTTCGACTTGCTGGTCGCGGCCCTGGCGATCGTTGCCATGCTCGAGGTGGTGCTCGGACGGGGCTCGGCCGGGGCGCCCAGACGTACGCTGTGGTTCTGCATTCCAGCTATCGCGGTCCTGGTGGTGCCGGTATTCGCGCGCCGATGGTTTCCGTTTGCCGGCCCGGCGACGTACTGGCTCGTGGCGGCGGGGATCTCATTCGTCGACCCGCTGCTGATCCCGTATGCGAACGCGCTGTTCCCCATCGGAATGGCGGACGCATTTCTGCTCGGGAACCTCCGGGACCGCCGCGCTCGCGGCGTCGGACTGGCGATCGTCGTTTGCGCTGCGGTGACCCTCGTCGTACAACATCCCCGGACGCTCGGTCGACCAGCTTGTGTTCGTCCCCCTCGAGTTCGCGATCAGCTGGGTTGCCGGTCTCGCCGTCCGCGAGCGCGCCGTCCAAGCCGAGGCGGCGGAGTTACGCGCGACCCAGGCGGAGCAGGAGCGGGATGTGGCCGCACGTATCGCCGTGGCGGAGGAGCGCACCCGGATCGCGCGCGAACTGCACGACATCGTCGCCCACGCGGTCAGCGTGATGGTGCTCCAGGTCGGGGCGGTTCGGCACAAGCTCCCCGGCGCACTGTCCGAGGACCGTGAAGCGCTGAAGGGCGTCGAGCACGCCGGGACGCGAAGCGTTGACCGAGATGCGTCACCTGCTCGACGCCATGCGCGATGACGGCGAGGAGGTCCAGCTCGCCCCGCAGCCCGGGCTCGACCGCCTCGACGCGCTGCTGCAGGACGTAGGCCGCGCCGGGCTTCCGGTGCGATTGCACATCGACGGCGATCGCCCCGAGCTACCGCGCGGCATCGACATCTCGGCCTACCGCATAGTCCAAGAAGCTCTCACCAATGCCCTCAAGCATGCTCAGGCGCCACCCACGCCGAGGTCGCACTCGGGTACGCCACCGACCAACTGCGGATCGAGGTACGCGACAATGGTCACGGTGCCCTTACCCACAACGGAGGTGGTCATGGGCTCATCGGGATCCGCGAGCGCGTCAAGCTCTACGGCGGTGAGATGAGCACCGGGAGCGCAGACGGCGGAGGCTTCATCGTGAACGCCCGCCTCCCCCTCGCGGAGTACCGCTCATGACGATCCGCGTCCTGATCGCCGACGACCAGTCGATGGTCCGCGCCGGCTTCCGCATGCTGCTTTCCGGCGAGGAGGACATCGACGTCGTGGGAGAGGCCAGGGACGGACTCGAGGCGGTCGACAAGGCGGCGCGGCTTGATCCGACCGTGGTCCTGATGGACATCCGGATGCCCGAGCTCGACGGGCTCGAGGCAACGCGCCGCATCATCGCCGCCAACGACGGCGCCCGGATCCTCATTCTCACCACGTTCGGGCTCGACGAATACATCTACGAAGCACTCAGGGCCGGGGCGAGCGGGTTCGTGCTCAAGGACGACCCTCCCGAACAGTTGATCGCGGCCGTGCGCACGGTCGCGGCGGGAGAAGCGCTGCTCTCACCCACGGTCACGAAACGCGTGATCAAACAGTTCGCCCGGATCCCCCGACCCGAGCCACCGAAAGGGCTGGACGAACTCACAGCACGGGAACGAGACATCCTTCGGCTCATCGCCGACGGGCTATCCAACGCAGAGATCGGCGAGCGTCTGTACATCAGCGAGACGACGGTCAAGACCCACGTCACGCATGTCCTGCAGAAGCTCGGCCTCCGCGATCGCGTTCAGGCCGTGGTGATGGCGTATCAGACCGGCCTGATCGAGGCGGACACGCCGGCATAGACGGTCACAGGCCGGCCAGCAGGTCAGCGACCCCATCGATGACGGCATCCGGGCGCAGGCGGGCCGGCACACGGTCGATGTCGATCTCTCCGGATGTCCCGCTGCGCACGAGGATCGTGTGCGAATTGCCCATGCGCCCGAGCCTGATGTCGAGGCCCAGGTCGTCGCCGATCACAGCCAGTTCTCGCGTCGGCAGTTTGAAATGCGTTCGTAGCTCGCCGACGGCGGCGCGCGAGGGCTTGCCGACCACCTGCGGGCGGGCCCCGCTCACCTTCGCGATCGCCGCCGTGATCATCGCGCCCCGGCTGAGCACGACTCCGTTCGCGCCGGCGAAGCCCGGGACGTAACTTCCGGTCAACAGGCGGGCGCCACGCCGCACCGCGTGGGCGGCGCGCTCGAGCGCCGCGATATCGACCTCGTCGGCGTGAGTGACCAGCACCACCTCGGCGTCGTCACCGGTGGTGAGCGGTATGTCCGCGGCGGCCACGCGATCGCGGATCACGTCGGTGGAGAACAAGAACACGGGCCCGCGATGAACGAGGGTTCCGTCGACGTCGAACACGAAGCCGCATACGTCGGTGAGCCGCAGCGCACCGTCAATCGCCACGGCGCCACACCACGGTCTCGCTGCCCCTGACCATCTCCAGGTGGGAGATCCCGGGCCGCTGCTCGAGTTCACCGAGCAGCGCCACGACCGGCGCCCGCTCCGACCCGTTGCGGAGTGCCAGTTCCAGCGGGCGCCCTCGCGCCGCCAGCATCGCATCGACCTGTTCGGCGGGCATGGTCAGCCGCAGGAGCAGCTCCTCTTCGGAGATTCGAGTACCGAAGCGTTGCCGCGCCCCGTCCAGCGTGATCGGCTGGAGATCGCTCAACTTGTCCACCCCAGGGCGCGAGAGCACACGATCGGCGACCTCGGGGAGGACCGGCGCCGGCGAGTCGCCGTAGTGGCCGAGGAAATAGCGGACGGTCTCATCCGACACGGTCTTCCAACGCTCACCGTCGATCACGTTGTAGGTCGCCTGCGTGGCGACGAACTGCGAGACCGGCGTGACGATTATCGGAAAGCCCATCTCCGCACGCACCCGCGTGACCTCCTCCAGCACCGCGTCGAACAGCTCCGGCCGGCGAATCTCCGCGAGCATCCGCCGCGTGGTCGTGACCATGCCACCGGGCAGCTGGTGCTTGTAGTAGGCAGCATCGAACTCCCTCGGCTCACCCGCCGGCAGTCCCTTCGCGCGCGCGAGCGCGTGCAAGTGCTCGGCCACGCGAGTCGCCGCCGAGAGGTCGAGTCCGTGCGTGAAACCCGCAGCGTCGAGATTGCGAGCCGTGCTCGAGACCTCCGGCTGCGCGGTCCCGCGCGAGAGCGGACCGCAACCGGTGTGCACCGCCTGAAAGCCGGCACGGACGCCCTCGACGTAGACGAGCGGCGCCAGCCCGATCGTGCAGTGGCTGTGCAGTTCGGTCGGGCGCGCGCCTGCCGCGGCACGAAAGTGCGGGGCAAGCTCGCGCACCACGTCCGGCATGAGCAGGCCGCCCGGGTCCTTGAGGTAGAACCGGTCCATGTCCGGGCAGTCGGCCAGCGCCGCGGCGCGCTCGGCGTAGTACTCCACCGTGTGCACCGGGCTGATCGAGTACGTGAGGCCCAGGACGACCTCCTCGATTCCCTGCGCGTGCGCCAGCGTGGCGATATCACGCAGCCGGCCGGGGTCGTTCGAGGGATCGACGACCTGCAGGCGCCGGATCCCGTTGCGGGCGACCAGCCGGAAGGCCAGCGCCATGACGTCCTCGCCCGCCGGGACCCAGGAGATGAACCGCATCCCGCTGGTGATCATCCCGAGCGGTGTGTTCGGCATCGCCGCGCTCACCAGGCGGATGCGGCGCCACGGGTCTTCGCGGTGGAAGCGCACCGAGATCCCGATGAACGTGCTGGCCGTGAAGTCGAGCGCGTGATACCCGACGCGATCGATCACCGGCGCAATCGACAGCACGTCTGCGGTGGCCAGACCGGTGGCGCTCCACAGGCTCTGGTCACCGTCGCGGGTGCTCGTGTCGACGAACTCGACCTGGGTCATCGTCCGTCGAGGATGTCGACGCGCCCCTCCGTGCCGTTGACCGCGATCTTCTGCCCCGTCTTGATCGCCGACGTGGCCCGGCCGGTTCCGACCACCGCCGGGAGGCCGTACTCACGGCAGACGATCGCCGCATGTGACATCACGCCGCCCACATCGGTGACCGTCGCCTTGATCTTGGCGAAGATCGGGGCCCAGGCCGGCGAGGTCGCGCCGCAGACCAGGATCTCGCCCTCACGCACGTCGCCGATCTGGTCTACGCCGCGTACGACCCGCGCCACTCCTTCGACCGTCCCGGGCGAAGCAGCCGTGCCGGTCAGCGTCTGCCCGCCATCCTGCTGGCGAGCCCACTCGCGCACGCGCTCGGTGGTCACACCCCACAGCATGTTCAACGCGGGATCGGTGACCGCTTCGGGCACCACGCCCACCGCCGGCGGCGGCGTCCACTCGGCAAGTCTGGCCAGGATCGCCTTGCGACGCGCGACGATCGGCGGCCAGTGCTCCGGTCCGATGGGAAAGCCGCCGGTCGCCCAGGTGAGGGTGAGCTCGTCGAGCGCACCCGCCACCTCGTAGCGCGACAGCTGGAAGACATCCTCGCCGTCCTGGAGGAAACCGTGGCGGGCGAGCAGCGCGCCGAACTCGCGGATCTTGTTCCACCACCGGGTCAGGAACCAGTAGTCGCAGAAGAACTTGTGCTCCTCCACGTACGGGAACACCGTGCGCGACAGGGCCAGGAGCTCGTCGAACGATTTGCGCGCCTCCTCGTCGAGCAGGGCACCGTACTCCTCGGCCAGGCGCTCGCGTTCGCGAGTGATCTCCTCGGTGGGCCGCTCGATCCGCTCCCCGGCCTTCAGGGCCTGGACGTACCCGATCACCGACGCGTACGGGATGCTGGGGTCGTCGTACCAGCTGCGATAGAAGTGGTACAGACCATCGCCGGTGGCCATGTTGAACCACGGGTCCTTGACCTTCTCGAGCGCCTCGAGCCAGGCTTTGCCGGCCTCGGACTGACTGAGCTCCGCGTCGATCTCGTGCGGAGTGCGTCCCTGGGTGAAGGCCGGGTCGACCCCGGTCTCGATCGCCAGCCGCGCCAGCCGGCGCAGCTCAGCGTCAGCGCGGAACACCAGCACGTCGATGCCGGCGACCATCTGCGCGATGTGCTGGTCCGGAATGTCGGGCAGCTGCGCCTTGCACAGCTCGGCAAACGTCGAGTAGGCCCCATAGCCCAGGAGCAGAAACTCGAAGTGGTGCTGCCACATCAGATCACCCATCCGCAGCACCCGCGTGTACGCGTCGAGCACCTCGTAGAACGACGTGTTGCGCTCCTCGCCGAAGGCGATGTCGTCGGGCTCATACTCGGGCAGGTCGGGAACCCGTAGCTCGTCGAGTTGCCGGATCAGCGCCTCCATCTTCACCCGCCACTTGCCGTACAGCTCGGTCCAGTTCCCGAAGTAGTAGCCGGCCCGCTTCTGGAAGAACTCGGCGCGCTCGGCAATCTTGGCCGGATCGGTGACCGGGTTGCCGGTGATGTAGATGTAGCCGTTGATCACCCGCCAGTCGATCCCCATCGCCGGCGGCACCGCGAACACCCGGTTCTGCCACTCACCGATCGCCTGGTACGGCGAGTCGATACAGATCACGTCGAACGCCGGCATCGGCTCCGGGAAGTGCATCGAGTTCCAGAACCAGAAGCGATTCTCGTCCCGGTCGCGCCGGCGCTCATCGAACAGACCGTGGTACGGGTACATCTCCTGCCAACCCTCACACCCCGGCGGCGTGCCGATCTCATACGGGCTCGGAAATGAGCCATCGCCGGCATTCATCTCAGCCATCTGTTCCTCCTAACCCTGGGTCCGTCCGGTCAAGGCCGGAACATGCAGACGGACGCTACGCAAGCCGCACGGCCCTCGCAAGCCATCGCAGAAATCCCCTGACCGCCGCTGCGCCGGCCATATGATGCGCTCCGCCCTCGACGCGACCGACAGGAGCAAATCCATGGAGATCACCATCATCGGCACCGGCAACATGTCTCGCGGCATCGCATCACGCGCCCTGGCCGGCGGTCACGCCGTCACCCTACTGGGCCACGCCGCCGGTAACGCGGACGCGCTCGCGAGCGAGCTTTCCGGCGACGTCCGGGCCGGCACGGTCGGCGACCCGCTCGCGGGCGATGTCGTCGTGTTCGCGATCCCCTACGGCGCCATCGACGACGTGGTCGGCCGGTACGGCGATCAGTTGTCGGGCAAGACCATCGTCGACATCACCAACCCGGTCGATTTCGGCTCGTTCACCCCGCTGAGCCTGGACGCCGGGTCCGCGGCCGCCGAGATCGCCGAGAAGGCTCCCGGTGCCAACGTCGTCAAGGCGTTCAACACCACGTTCGCCGGCACCCTGGTGGCGGGAGAAGTGGCTGGACAGCCGCTCGACGTGTTCCTCGCCTCGGACGACGAAGCGGCCAAGGCGGCCGTCCGTGACCTGGTCGAATCGGGCGGCCTGCGCGCCGTCGACGCCGGAGCCCTCGCCCGGGCACACGAACTCGAAGCACTCGGCTACCTGCACATGGCGGTGCAGGGCGGGCTCGGGACCGGCTTCGCGAGCGCGGTCAAGGTAGTCGCCTGACGCGGACGCGGAACCGCCTGCGGCCGGGCCGCTGAGGCACGGGTTTGCAGATCACCGAAATCACGATCGCCATGCACGAGCGCTCGTCGCCGCGACTGGCGGTGTTCGGGACCCGGGACGGGAAGCTTCCCATGGGCGTTCTCCGGATCCGGACCGACGCCGGGATCGAGGGTGTCAACTTCCTGAGCTATCCGGGTCCGGGGCCGCTGGCCATCGCACGCGAGATCGTCACGTTCGTGAAGCCGCTGCTGCTCGGAGCCGATCCCCTCCACATAGGGCGTCACTGGCGTCTTCTGCACAACCTCGGTCACTTCATCAACCCGATCACGGCCGGCGTCGTCGACGTTGCGCTTTGGGATATCGCAGGCCAGGCGGCCGGCCTGCCGATTCACCGGCTGCTCGGGCAATGTCGAGACAGACTCCCCGTGTACCTGTCGTCCGCGCATCACGCGAGCGCACGGGATTACGCTGACGAGGCGGCTTACTGGCGCGAGCAGGGGTGGCGCGGATACAAGCTCCACCCGCCTCGTGCGCCATGGCGGACGGAGCCCCGCCGCCGATCTCCTTCGATATCGACGCCTGCGCGCGGGTCCGGGATGAGGTGGGCGACGAGATGACGCTGATGCTCGACGGGACCTGGAGCTACTCGTACGCCGAGGCGCTTGGACGTCGGGCGGAAGATCGAGGAGCTTGGTTACCTCTGGTATGAGGATCCGCTCCCGGCGCTGGACATCCACGGCTACCGCCGGCTCAAGCAGAACCTGCGGATTCCGCTGATGGCGACCGAGGTGACGCCGGGCGGACTCGAGGCGCTTACCCACTGGATCGTGAGCGAGGCGACCGATTACGTGCGCGGCGACGTCGTCATCAAGGGAGGAATCACGGGGCTGATGAAGATCGCCCACCTCGGAGAGGCGTTCAACCTCCCGTGCGAGATCCACGACGGCTACAACGCGATGAACAACGTCGCCAACCTCCACGTGGCCATGGCGATCGACAACTGCGATTGGTTCGAGGTGCTGCCGTTCAACCGGACGGGCGATCACACCCTCGAGCATCTGAGCTACGGCTTACACGGCTTCCCGGTCATCGACTCCCACGGCGATATCCACGCACCGACCGGCCCCGGCCTGGGCGTCGACGTCGATTGGGAGCTGATCAACGCGTCCGTCACGCAGATCATCAGCTGACGAGCGATGCTACGGCGCGAGCAGGATCTTCACGTTATCGCTGCCGCGCGCCGTCAGTGCCTGGAAGGCCGACTCGGCCTCCGCCAGCGGCACGACTCGGTGATCAGATCACCGACCGGGATCGCGCCGGCGGCGAGCATGTCGATCGCGGCCTGGAACTGCGCGCGCCGGTAGGCGATCACGCCACGGATCGCCAGCTCCTTGATGACGATCGCGGGAGCGGACAGGTCAAGCGGCGCCAGGGACAGGCCGACGAGCAGCAGGCGCCCAAGCGGGCGCAGCACCTGCACGGCGAGCTCGGCTGCGGACGGCGTCCCCGCGCACTCGAAAACGCACGCCGGCGCTTCGTCCGGCGGGATCGCATTCGACTTCTTCGATCGAAATAGTGTCGAGGCCGAGCGCCGGCCGCGCGCTCGACCGCGGGCCGGGTTGCGCGAGCACACCACGATCTGCCGCACGCCCCGGTGGCGCAACACCAGCGCGCGTGAGCAGGCCGATCGGGCCGGCGCCCAGCACCAGCACCGGCTCGTCCGATGGCCACGCCGGCCAGATCGACCGCGCGGATCGCCACCGCCAGCGGCTCGACCAACGTCCCCGCCCGGTCGTCGACCGAGTCAGGCAGCGCGAACAGCATGCGTTCATCGACGACCACCTGCTCGGCGTAGGCGCCCGGCCGGCCGGTGCCCAGGCCGACGCCGCTCGCTACCGCGTGCGGGCACACCTGCTCGTTGCCGGCCCGGCAGGTCGCGCACTCGCCGCACTGCCCGAACGGAAGGACGCACACCCGGTCGCCCGCGCTCCACCCGTGCACGCCGTCGCCGACCGCGACGATCCGGCCGCGAGAACTCGTGCCCGGTACGGTGCCGGCCGGGAACAGCTCCGGCACGTCCCGGAAGTGCAGGTCCGACCCGCAGATCCCGCAGTAGGCCACCTCGACGAGCGCCTGGCCCGGGCCTGGCTCGGGCGCCGGCGTATTCGATCGACGACCAGGCGACGGTCCTCGGCCACCTTCACCGCGCGCACGTCGGGTCCCTACCGCACGACGTAGGCGTCATAGACAACCTGGTCCGCAAGCCGCAACGCCGAGGCGACGGCCACGACCCAATTCAGCCACTCGTACTGCAGGAGCCGACGTCTCGTACTGGATCGACACGCGGAAGTAGTACTCGGAAGGGTCGACCGGCTCGCCGCGGGCGATCCGCTCGAGCACCTCGCGCGGCCCGCGCCGGCATCCGCGCGTGGCCACGGAGATCAGCGCCCCGTCGTGAGACTCGAGCGTGTAGCGCGTGTCGATCGACGCGGTCCCGTCCTCGTGGACGATCTGCCAATCCGCCCCGCCGGGCAGCACCTTGCCCGACAGAAGCGGCCCGTCGAATTCGCCTCCCGTGACCCCGATCACCCGCCGCCGCCCCCACGGCGTCTGCCCTAGCTCGAGCGGCTCGGCGAGCGTCGCCCGGACCCGGGTGATCAGCTCGAGACTCGGCGCGACGGGCTCCACCTCTACGCCCCGACGAGTTGCGGCGCGATCACGACGTTCTCCTTGAGCGCGGCGCCCCACATCTGGGTCATATCGAACACGTTCTGGGCATCCTCCACCGCGGTCGCCCACGTATCGGACTCGACGGCGTCGAGGAACTGTCTCTCGTCGCGGAACCAGCACTCCGAGAAGCCATCGAAGCCGATCTCCGCGTCGCCGGTTTCGCCCTCCTCCCCGATGGGACCGACGACGTGGTTCTGGATGTAGCGATCGATGTCCAGCTCCTTGAAGATCGGGCCGTGGACGCTGCGCCAGTACTCGCGGCCCTCCTTCCGCGTCATGCCTGGCTTGAAGCGAACGATCCAGGCGACCTTGTACGGGCTCGTCGGTCCCTCGATCATGGGGTGCTCCTCGATGTGAGCGCTCATGTTCCAGAGCCAGTCCACATCGAACACCTTCGGGCCGTCTTCGAGGATCCGGTGCCACGCCGGCGTGCTCATCGCCTTCTGGTAGTCCGCGCGGTCGTTCCACCACGCGCACGAGTACCCGTCGAAGAGCGTCTCCTCCTCGGCGACTCCGGAGACAACCGGGAGGGGTCCCTGGACGTGGCTCTGAACATAGCCGGCGACCGGCGAGACCTCCCTCATCGGCGGTCCGTGCAGAGTGGCCCAATACTCGCTGGCCTCGGCCTTGGTCATGTCGGGCCGGTAACGCGCGATCCACACCACCTTGTACATATCCACCTCCCTTCGTTTACGCGGCTGGCATCGCCTCGGCGCGATCGGACCCGTAGTCCTCGATGGCCGTCAGGAACGGCTCCATCTGCGCATCGAAGTCGTCTGCGTGCATCGAGTCCACCCAGTGAACGCAGCGGTCGACGCCCGCGTCCTCGAGTTCCTCGAACTCCTTCGCGCTGAGCGGGCAGGCGACGATCGTCACCGAGACCTTCCGGTCGGCGGCGAGCGCGTCGGCCTGCAATCGCCGGACCCGGTCGGCGATCCCCGGCATTCCCACCGGCGCCCAACCGTCGGCGTGGTCGAGCACCCGCCGCTCGGCGGTCGGGCCGTTACCGGCCAGGAGCACCGGCGGGTGGGGCTCCTGCACGGGCTTGGGCCACACCGCGATGCGCTCGAAGTCCACGTACGGCCCGTGGTAGGTGGCTTCGTCCTCCGTCCACATCGCGCGCATCGCCTTGAGGCGGTCCTCGATGATCGCGAACCGCTGCGGCGGGTCGGTGCCGTGGTTTCTCATCTCCTCGAGGTTCCACCCGGCGCCCACGGCGAATTCGAACCGGCCGTCGCTGAGGACGTCGACGCTCGCCACCTCCTTGGCGCAGACGATCGGGTCGCGCTGCGCCAACTGGCAGATGCCGGTCCCGAGGCGAATGCGCGAACTTCCGGTTGCGGCATCGGTGAGCGCCACGAACGGATCGAGCGTCCGCCAGTAGTTGCGGGGTAGCTCGCCCAGGGGGTACGGCGATACCCGCGACCAGGGAATATGCGTGTGCTCGCCGAGGAACAGGGACTCCAGCCCGAGCTCCTCCACACGCCGCGCAACCTCCGACGGCCGGAGCGTCTCTTCGGTGCAGACCCCACCAATTCCGAATCGCATCCTCTTCTCCTTTCGGGCGAGACGTCAGCCCAAGAATTCCGTGATCGCCTTGCACATGTGCTCGAGCTGGTCGCCCTGCATCGCGTGGCCGCAATCCTCGAGCACCTCGACCCGACTGTCCGCGATCCGGCTGGCGAACTCCTCGGCGTAGACGACCGGCACCAGCGCATCGTCGCGGCCCCACAGCACCAGCGTCGGCACCCCGATCCGGTGCAGTCGCCGAGACAGGCCGTGGTCGGCGATCGGCCACGCGAACTTCGTCGTGCAGCCAACGTTCCACGCGCCCTGGGCGATCGCCGTCGGGACCTGGTCCGGATCCTCGGGAAGCGCCATGAGCGCCTGCGCCGCCTCGCTGTCGGGATGCTTGAACAGATAGCTGGGCAGCTCCTCGGGAGGGCCCGTGACCATCTCGACGAGCGGGATCGGCGCGTCGTCACGCCACAGCCCGATCGGCGAGAGCAGGACCAGCCGGCTGAACGCCTGCGGGAAGCTCGCGGCGAGGTCGGCCGCGACCATCCCGCCGAACGACATCCCGACGGCCGCGGGACGCTCGAGCCCGAGCGCGCGGAGCGCCTCCTCGTAGGCGAGCAACAGCTCCCAGAACGTATGCACCTCGCGGATCGCCTGGGGGTCGCCCGGCGAGGTGCCCGGATGCTCCGGCGCGTACACGGTGTGCCGCTCGGCCAGCCGGTCGAGCACCGGCTGCCACTCGAGCCCGGGCAGCGGATGGAAGAACACCACGGGTGGACCGTCGCCCGCCACCTTGACGTGAAGGCGCAACCGACCGTCGCACACCTCCACGACCTCGTCGCGCACCTCGGCCACGCCGCTCGCCATCACGCCTCCCCTCCGGCCGCCGCGCCCGCGACCGAGCTCTCCGTCCCGGCGCCGCGCGGCCACCAGTGGTTCTCCCACCCCTCCTCGTCCCAGATCGGCCGCAGCCTCGGCAGCACCTCCTCGGCGAACAGCGAGATGTTCTTCTCGGTCAGCTCGCGCGGCATCGACCCGTTCTGCAGCATCACGAGGAGGTTCCCGATCCGGAAGTCCCTGACCATCTCCTCGATCTGATCGGCCACGGTCGCCGGGCTGCCGACGATCGCCACCTGCGTGTCCACGATCTCCTTGTAGGTGATGTTGTGCATCTTGGCCAGCATTCCGAGCTCGCCGGGGTTGCGAATCATGTGCTCGATACCGGCCGGCTCTGCGTACCCCGGCACCGCGAAGCCGGACGGAGGGACGCCCCCGAGGCCGGCGCGGTAGTGCGCCTCGAGATGCGGCGCGTACTCCCGCTCAGCACTCTCGTCGGTCTCTGACACCGCCACAACCTGCAGGAAGGCCAACCGGTATGGGTTGCGGTCGCGCCCCTGCTTCTCGGCAAACTCCCAGTAGCGGTCGAACACCTGGCGTCCGACGAGCTTGGGCCCGCTCCAGCTCAGATAGACGAACGCGTAGTCGCGCCGCAGGATGTCGATCAGCGTGCCGGGCGATCCGCTGCCCGGGATCCAGATCGGCGGATGCGGCTGCTGGATCGGCCGCGGCCAGAGGTTCACCTGGCCGTACTTCTCGAAGCGGCCGTTCCACGCGAACGGCTCGGGCTCGGCCCACGCCTTGAGGATCAGCTCGCGGTGCTCGTTGTAGCGCTCGCGGGTCTCGACGGCTGGTATCGCGCCGTTCTGATTGGCGTCGTAGCTGAGCCCAACCGGAAAGCCGGCGATGAGCCGCCCGCCGCTGATGTTGTCGAGCAGCGCGTACTCCTCGGCGACCTTGAGCGGCTCGCGCGATTTGCCGAGCGAGCGTCCGAGGATCGTGATCGCCGTATCAAGGCCTTCGGCCCGCGTGGCATACGCCACGGCCGCCGCCATCAGATTGGGATTGGGCGAGATGTCGTACACCGACTGGCTGTGCTCGGTGAGGCACACGCCGTCGAAGCCGGCCCGGGCCGCATGCAACAACTCCGCGTATCCGGACTGGAGCGATTCCTGCATCCGCTCGGGCTCCACCAGATCGAAGTACGGCGTGGTCACCACCGAGCTGTAGCGCTCCTCGAACCCGGCAGGCAGATACCGATACGGCAGTTGCTCGAACATGCTGACCTTCATCCTCGTCCTCCTCGCTCCTCGCTGCCCCTCCGAGACGCGTTTATATCCGAGGCGGTCCGGGCGCGCACGGACATCTGCGCGAAAAGTCTTTTCAATCGGCGACCAGTTTTTGCAATTCGATCGCCACTGGTGTTTGCTTGCGCAAAGGGCTGGCCGCGCCGTCAACGCCGACGCCCACGTGGACGAGGAGATGAGATGGGCAAGATTCTTGCTACGCACACGGGCAGCCTGATCCGGCCACCGGAGCTGTTGTCGTTCCTGGCCGCCGGGGAGCGCGGCGAGAGCTACGACGAAGCCGCATACCTCGAAACGCTGCGCGGCGTCGTCAACGACGTCGTCAAGCGCCAGATCGACGCCGGCATCGACATCGTCGACGACGGGGAGATGGGCAAGGCCAGCTGGATCACCTATCTCTACGAGCGGGTCGGCGGCCTCGAGGCGCGTGTGATGGACGTCGCGGGCGCCAGCATGATGCCGCCCAGCCGCGACCGCCAGCAGTTCCCCGGCGCCTACGCGACGCTCGACGCGCTGGACGAGGCCGCCGTCCGGGAGAGCAACCGCGCCGCGGACTCGAGCGAGCGCGAGGATGAGCCGGCGTCGAACCAGGGGATCGAGTGGGTGTGCACCGGGCCGATCACCTACGACCGCACGGCGGTGGACCGGGACATCGCGAACCTCCGCGCCGCGCTCGAGGGACACGACGACGTGCAGGCGTTCATGCCGGTCGTCGCCCCGGCCAGCGCCTACTGGCTGCGCAACGAGCACTACTCGAGCGAGGAGGAGTTCGTCTACGGGCTGGCCGACGCCCTGCGCGAGGAGTACCGCGCGATCGTCGACTCGGGCTTCTTCCTCCAGGTCGACGACGCCGTGCTGATGCACGAATGGGACTCGATGCTCTCCCTCGGGCAGACCGACGACGACTATCGCCGCTGGGCGCAGCTGCGCGTCGATGCGCTCAACCATGCGCTCGAGGGTCTGCCGCAGGACCGGATCCGCTACCACGTGTGCTGGGGGAGCTGGCACGGCCCGCACGCCTTCGACCCGCCGCTGCGGGACACGATCAACCTGATCCTCCAGGTCAACGCCGGCTACTACGCGATGGAGCAGGCCAACCCGCGCCATGAGCACGAGTGGCGCGTGTGGGAGGACGTGCCCCTCCCCGAGGGCAAGAAGCTGATCCCGGGCGTCGTGACCCATCACACGAACGTCGTGGAGCATCCGGAGCTCGTCGCGCAGCGGCTGGTCCGGCTCGCGGGCGTCGTCGGCAGGGACAACGTCCTGGCGGGGACCGACTGCGGATTCGCGCAGGGATCGTTCATCCAGCGGGTCCACCCCGAGATCCAGTGGGCCAAGCTCGCCGCCCTTGCCGATGGCGCGCGAATCGCAACCCGGGAGCTGTGGGGCGCGAAGGCGGAAGTGGCCTGATGAGCATCGCCCTGCCGCCCGAAGTCTCCGAGCGTGCGCTGCAGGCGTTCCGCGAGGTGGTCGGAGCCGACCACGTGCTCACCGATCCCGATCAGATGCGCGAGTTCCGCGACCCGTTCTGGCACGCCGAATGGGACGACTATGAGGCCTGCGCGGTGCTCCAGCCCGTGTCGGTGGAGGAGATCCAGGCGATCGTGCGGTTAGCCAACGAGCACCGGGTGCCGCTGTGGACCACCTCGCAGGGACGCAACAACGGCTACGGGGGCTCATCGCCCCGGGTGCGCGGTTCCGTCGTGGTGAACCTGCGGCGGATGAACCGGGTGCTCACGATCGACGAGGAACTGGGGTACGCGGAGGTGGAGCCCGGGGTCAGCTGGTACGACCTATACGCGGCGATCCAGGCCGGCGGGCACCGCCTGATGCTGTCCTGCGCCGATCTGGGCTGGGGCAGCGTGATCGGCAACACGCTCGATCACGGTTGCACCTACCTCCCCTACGGCGTCGACATGTCCGCGGCGTGCGGACTCGAGGTCGTGCTCGCCAACGGTGAGCTTTTGCGGACCGGGATGGGGGCCATGCCCGGCAATCGCGCCTGGCACACCTACAAGCGCGGCCTGGGACCGACCCTGGACCAGCTGTTCATGCAGTCCAACTACGGCATCGTGACCAAGATGGGCGTGTGGCTGATGCCCTACCCGGAGACGTACATGCCGATCTGGGTGCGGGCCGGAAATGACGACGACCTGGCCCCGCTGGTCGACACGCTGCGCCGGCTGTCCCTCGACGACACGATCCGGATGATCCCGCAGGTGTGCAATACGCTCATCTACGCCTCGTTCATGACCAGTCGCGCGCAGTGGTGGGACGGCGACGGCCCGATCCCCGACGAGGTGATCGGCCGGATGGCGAGCGAGCTCGAGGTTGGGCGGTGGATGATGCGTGCCGCGCTGTACGGCGACGAGGCGGTCGTCGACCATCGCTACGCCAAGGTCAAGGCGGCGTTCGAGAGCATCCCTGGCGTCGAGGTGTGGGGGACCAAGACCACGCCTGAGAACGCCAAGAACCTCGCGCATCCGGCGGAGCGGATCCAGGGCGGAGTGCCCGATCTGGAGATGAACGCGATGACGGGGTGGTACGGAGGCGAGCAGGGGTCAGGCGGCCACGTCGGGTTTTCCCCGGTGGCGCCGATGACCGGCCACGATGCGCTGGCCATGCGCGATCTGATGCGCGGGCTGATAGAGCGCCGGGCCGGCCTCGACTACCTGGGCGCGCTGCTCATGGTCAACGCCCGCAGCTTCATTCACATAACCATGGTTCTGTTCGACACCGCCGACGAGCAGCAGGCTCGCGGCGCGTACGAGACGTCGAAGCTGCTGGTTACCGAGGCCGCCAAGCAGGGCTACGGGGAGTATCGGGCTCACCTGGACTTCATGGACCTCGCCGCCGACCAGTACAGCTTCGGCGACCACGCCTACCGGCGCTTCACCGAGACGATCAAGGACGCGGTCGATCCGCACGGGATCCTCGCCCCCGGTAAGCAGGGGATCTGGCCGGGCTCGATGCGGAACGGGCGCGACCGCTGATCGCCCGCGGCAGCTCAGCCGCCGAGCGCCTCGAGGACGTCCGCGGCCTCGTCGTCGAGTTCCGCCAGGCCGGCTAGCCCGCTGCGCGCCGCCTGGACCACGTGGTACTCGCAGGCGGCCGCCATGGCGTCCTCGTCCCGGGCCTCCGCGGCGCGGACGATGTCGCGGATCTCGGCCACAGTGCCGGCACTGCGGCCCTGCTGCGAGAGCGAGGTCGCCCGCAGAAGCCTGACCCGGGCCCGCAGGCCGTCGAGGGTCTCGCGGATCGCGTTGTTCCCGGCACCGTCGAGCAGAACGTCGTAGAAGTCATCCTTCGCCGCCAGCATCTCCTGGATGTCGGAGTCCCGGCGCTTGGCGCGCCGTTCGATCTCCCGGAACGACCTGCGCAGCTGTTTGACCTGGGCATCGGTGGCGTGGCGCACGAACCGCCGGCAGGCGAGCGCCTCGAGCGTGGCGCGGACCTCGTACAGGTCGGCGGCCTCCTGGGCGGACGGCACGACCACGATCGCGCCCTTCTGGGGAATCGTCGTGACCAGGCCTTCCGCGGCGAGTTGGCGCAGCACCTCGCGGATGGTCGTCCGCGAGACGCCCGTCTGCTCGATCAGCTCGCGCTCGATCAGGCGCTGTCCGGGCTTGAGGCGGAAATCGAGGATCGCCTGACGCAGCACGTCGAGCACCTGCTCGCGAAGCGGCGCGGCCACCCGTCCCACCCGTAGCGAAAGATCATTACTCACGTCGCGGCCCACGCTTCGGACTTTGGCGCTGGAACTGACATATACGAGGCTGAATCGCCAAAGTCCAGCGGCGAGCCATGGTCAGATCGCACCCCTGAGGCGTGCGGTGCCGTCCTCGTCGACGGCCAGGCCCTCCGGATCCTCCTCCGGGTCGCCCACGACCACGACGCCATAGTCCCGGGCCGCCCCGGCCACCGTCACGTAGCCGTCACGCACGTCGATCAGCACCCGTTCGGGCTCACGCGTAAATGGGTCGCCCCACCCCCCGCCTCCGCGGTTTATGTAGCGCAGCACGGTCAGCGGGTCGGTGTGCCAGCTTGACTGCCGGTAGGGGTAGAGGAACTGCCCTGCCGGGTCTGGAGCGTTCGTGGCCGGGTTGAGCAGTCCGGCCAAGGGGACGGAGTCGGCGTATGCCTCATCGCCGGTCGTCGGGCTGGCCGGCGTCGCGCCGTCCGGCGGCCAGATCCACACTCCGCCGTTACGCCCGTCGCCCCCGCCGCGTACCCCGAACCCGGCCGGTCGCCGGTAGTGCAGCGACATGAGATTGTGGCTGGCCGCCTGGAGCCACATCGAGTCGCGCAGGACGGCGAGCCCGCCGCGATGGAAGCCCGGGCCGCCGGTGTCCGGCACGGGCTCCTCGCGCAGCAGCACGGCCGGCACGCCTGACTCGATCGCCTCGACCGCGCCCACGATGCCGTTGGCCTGATAGGACAGCATCCACGTGTCGGCGTCGCCGTGCTCGGTGGCGCCGAACGGGCCCAGCTCACCGCCGAGTTGCGCAGCCGACACCCACGGCATGCCGCCCGGGTGAACGCCGCTGGCGCTGTGGATGTCTGTGGTGCCGCGGTCGCCGGCGATCGCGGCCGAGCCTACCGCCTTGGCCAGTGCGCGCAGCAGCGCGCCGATCATCACCTGACTCTGCTCGTAGTACAGGAACACGGCGCCGTCGGGGGGCAGTGCGCTGACCACCGTGCCCTCGGGGAGGACGATGTCGATGTGGCGCCAGGCTCCACTGGAGAACGGAGTCCGCGGATCGAACACGTACTTGAACGCCACCCCGACGGTCGTCTTGGCATCGAGTGCCGTCGCGTTGATGCACGTGCGGGCCTGGCGTGAGGTGCCCGAGAAGTCGACCTCGGCGCGCCCCTTGCGTTTGGTGATCTTGACGTGGACGCGGTACTCCTCACTGTCGTCGACGCCGTCGCAGTCGGCAGCGTCCTCCCCCTCCCACTCGCCGTCGTCGATCGCCGCCAGGGCCTCGGACATGCGCTCGGCGGCGGCATCGCAGACATACGTGATGGCCCCCTGCACCGCGTCGAAGCCGTACCGGTCGACGGTCTCTGACAGCAGCCGCTCGCCGAGCGCCAGGCCGGCGCAGATCGTCTGCATGTCCGGGAACAGGATCTCCCCGAAGCGGACGTTGTCGAAGATCAGGCTCCACGTCTCGCGCACCGGCTCGCCGCCCCGGTAGAGCGCGCGCGGCGACACGACGAGTCCGGTCTCGTACACGTTGTGCTTGGTGAGGCTGAAGCCGCCGGGGACGACGCCGCCCATGTCGAGTTGATGGGCCCTGAGGTTGACGAAGCCGGCGAGCTCCTCGCCGTCGTAAACGGGTCTGCAGAACAGAAGATCGTTGACGTGCGTCCCGGTCCGGTAGGGATCATTGGCGACGATCACGTCGCCCGGCCCCAGCCGCTCGGGTCCGTACTCGTTGGTCGTGTTGCGGACCGCGTCGGTCATCGTGCCGGTGAACAGAACGATGCTGTTGCTCATCGCCGGCGTTGCGTAGTCGAGCGCGGGCGGTCCCGTGATGGTCGCGGCGAAGTCGTAGAAGTCGCGCAGGATCGGCGAGAACGCCGCAGTCAGCAGCCGGCCGCAAACGTGCTCGACGATGTAGCGAAAGCGATTCGCGAGCACGGTCGCGGTGAACCGATCGGCGCCGTAGCGGTGGGCGAACTCCCCGGCTGAGAGATCGCGGATCACAGCGGGGCCTCGATCGCGATCTCACCCAGCCGGCCCACCTCGGCCCGCTGCCCGGCCATCAGAAACGTCGTGGACAGCCCCTCGCGGATGACCGCGGGGCCGACGATGTGCATTCCGGGCGCCAGCGCCTCGCGCTCGTACTCGGGGGCGTCGAACGGCTCAGCCTCGAGGTAGCTGAGCTTCAGCGTCCGGGTCGGGCGCGGGTCGGCGCCGGCGGCCTCGGATTCCAGTCGGTCGTAGCTCAGCTTGTCGACCGGCACCACCAGCTGCACACGGTAGGTGACCCCCTGCACCGGCACGCCCGGGAACCGGTTGCCGTAGCGCCGCTCGTACTCGTCGTGGAAGCGGCCGATCATCTGCAGCACCGTGGCTTCGGTGATCGGCCCCTCGGGCACCTCAACGAGCGGCGTCTCCCAGCTCTGTCCGAGCAGCCGTCCGTCGAAGCTGCGCCGGAGCGCGACCCCGTCGCTGTCGGCCGCGACCCGGCTGCGGAGCTTGTGCTCCATGGTGTCGAAGAGCTCCGAGATCCGCGGCGCGGCCTCCGGCGTGAGCACCATGTACGCGCTCTGACTGTCGTAGTAGACGAGGTCCGTGGACAGCAGCCCGAGGGCCGAGAACAGCCCCGGGTGCGGTGGGATCACCACGCGCCTGACGTGCAGCTGCTCGAGGGCGGCGGGCAACAGCATCGGTCCGGCCGCCCCGTAGGCCAACAGCGTGAAGTCGCGGAGATCCACACCATGGCGAATGGCGACATTCGTGACCTCCTCGGCGATGTTGTGCACGGCGATCCGGTAGGCGTAGGCGACGCGCTCGTGGAGCGACAGCGGTGTCTCGAGCGAGGCAAACGCGTTCCGCGCCCGCTCCTCGTCGAGCCGCATCTCCCCGCCCGCGAAGCCATCGGGGTCGAGGATGCCCGTCAGCAGACACGCGTCCGTGATCGTCGGTGCCTCACCGCCCCGGCCGTAGCAGGCGGGGCCGGGATCGGCGCCGGCGCTCGCCGGACCGACCAGGACGTCGCCCGCCGGGGAGATCGAGACGATGCTGCCGCCCCCGGCGCCGACGCTGGAGATCTCGGTGGAGAGGGCGTTGATGATGAGGTCGTCCTCCAGCGAGAACGTGTCGTTGACGAACGGCCGGCCATCCTGGACCAGGGAGACGTCGGTGGAGGTGCCGCCGACGTCGCAGCAGACCAGGTTTCCCTCGCCGAGCGCTTCGCCGAGCCGGGCGCCGGACGTCGTCCCGGCCGCGGGTCCGGCCACCACGATGCGAAACGGCTGCTTGAGCGCGTCGCGCCAAGGTATGAGAGTGGCCGCGCAGTCGGCGAAGTTGAGCTCGCCGGTGAACCCGAGTGCCCGCAGCTGCTCGTCGAGCTCGCCGGCGTAGCCGCTGAACATCAGCTTCATCATCACGTCGATCACCGTGGTCGACGCGCGCGCGTACTCCTTGGCCAGCGGCGAGGTCTCGGCCGAGATGGACACGGGGACGTCGAGACCCAGGACCTCGAGGGTCAGCTCGCGCAGGCGCTCCTCATGGCTGCGGTTGACGTAGGAGTTGAGCAGGCAGATGGCCACGCCCTGCACGGCGCAGCGCTCGAGCACCGCCAGCTGGCGACGGGCGTCGTCCTCGTCGAGGGGGGTCATCACCCGGCCGTCCGTGAGAATCCGCTCGCCGACGCCCCGGCGCAGGTAGCGGGGGACCAGCGGCCGCGCCGAGTCTCCGAACGGCCGGCGCCAGCTCGCGTCGGTCTGCGCGTCGAGCGGACGCCACAGTCTCCCCTTGACCAGGATGTCCCGAAAGCCCGCGGTGGTCAGGAACGCCACCTTGGGCAGGCGGCGGGTGATCACCGCATTGAGGCCGGCCGTGCTGGCGTGGTTGAACACCGCGCTCCCCTCCACGCCGAGCCGCCGAGCTCCCTCCACGACTGGCCGCGCCGGATCCACCGGCTCGCTGGGGACCTTAGTGACCGTGATGCGCCCGTCTCGGACGGCGACCACGTCGGTGAACGTGCCGCCGATGTCGACGCCCAACATGCTCTTTAGATCTCCAGTCCCAGGGGTGTGTAGGAGCCGAACCGCGGAGCGGCCACCCGGCTCAGCGAGTGCAGGCAGCTCTGGCACTTGCGCACGTCCCACCAGCCACCCTCGCTGAGGACGCGGTAATCGGCAAGTGCCTCGCTGCCACATTCCGGGCACGTGCCTTGTGCCGGCGCGCGCGTGGCGAACAGGTGAGGCTGCTGGGGTCGCGGGAACGAATGCATGGTCCTGTCCTCGGGGCGGATTGTATGACGATCAGGCGATAGGATGCTACTGTACGGTCCGATGGCGACCCGTACCGACGCCGGTGCCGGGATCTTCCCGCCGGAGCCCGATCTCACCCCGCAGGCGATGGTCGACCGGGCGGTCGCGCTGCGTCCCCTCCTGCGCGAGCACTCGGCCGAGACCGAACAGCGCACCTATCCGTCGGACGAGATCCACCAGGCCTGCGTGGACGCCGGGTTCTACCGCCTCTACATCCCGCGGCGCTATGGGGGCTACGAGTTCGGCGCGCCCACGTTCATGCGCGTCGTCCAGGAACTGTCCCGGGGTGACGTCTCCGCCGGCTGGTGCATCGCCCTGGCCGCCGCCCACGCGCTCCAGGTCGCCTCATGGTGGCCTGAGCAGGCGCAGGACGAGGTCTTCGGCGACGGCGATTTCCGGTGCGCAGCGGTGGCGGCCCCGATCGGTCCGGCGGTTCGGAGCGCCGATGGTTGGGAGCTGACCGGCAGGGTCGGCTACGCCTCGGGCAGCCCGCTCTCCACGCACTACATGGGGCAGGCGCTCATCGCCGGCGAGGATGGCAAGCCGACCGAGCGCATGCTGCTGTTCGTCGCGCCCGACAGCGAGTTCACGATCCTCGGCGACTGGGGCCGGCTGATGGGCCTCAAGGGATCGGCCTCCAACACGATCACCTTCGATCGTGGCCGGATCCCGGCGCATTGGGCGATCGAGGACGCGTTGATGGTCGACTTCGACCTCGCCGCTCACGGCGCCCCCGGCGTCGAGTTGCACGGCAATCCGATGTACGGCGGACGGGCGATGGCGTGCTTCACGCTGACCCTCACCGCGGTGGCGATCGGCGGCGCGTACGCGGCGCTGGACGAGTACGAGGAGATGATGCACTCCAGGCTGACACCGCTCCCGCCGATGGTGCCGCGCATCGGCGACGAGACGTTTCAGCGCTGGTTCGGCTCTGCGCTGGCCAAGCTCGCCACCGCGGAGGCCGCCATGTACAACGCCGTCGACCAGCACACGGAGGCGTGTCGCCGCGCCGCCGAGGACGGGATCCCGTACACCTACGGCGAGGACATGAGAATCGGCTGCATCGGCCGAGAGGTGATCATCCAGGCGTGGGAGATCTTCCAGTCGGAGATCTTCCGCACGGCCGGCTCCAGCGCCGCCGTGGACGGATCACGGTTCGAGCGCATCTACCGTGACCTGTCGATGCTGAACAGCCACCGCAACACCGTGCTGCGGGAGTGGGCGTTCGGCGAGATCGCCCGGGAGCACCTCGGCCTGCCGCGGCAGGGCAGGGGCAACGTGCAGACGCCCCACGGCACGAAGTGACCACTCGATCGCCGTCGTACCGCGTCCTGGCGGTGCACTACGCGGAGCGTCAGACGACTCTCGGCGAGGCCTATTACCGGTGGTCTACCTACGGCGAGCCCGACGGACCGCTGCCCATGAGCTACTACTTCTGGATCCTCGAGCCCCGGCACGCGCCGTCGTCGGCACCGATCGTCCTGGACTGCGGCTTTGAGCCCGAGCGCGGAGAGCGCATGGGCCGCCGGTGCCTGTGCCGGCCGGCCGAGGCACTGGCACGTTTGGGTATCGACCCCGCGGCAGTCGAATTGCTGGTGATCAGCCACATCCACTACGACCACGTCGGGAATCTTGGGCTGTTCCCCAATGCGCGGATGCCCGTGGCCCGTGCCGAGCTGGAGTTCTGGTCGGGCGATCCGGTCGCGGAGCGCCCGCAGTTCGCCGTCCATGCCGACCCCGACGCGATCGAGGTCCTGCGCCGGGCCGCGACCGAGGAGCGCCTGGAGGTGATCGAGGAGCGCGCCGAGGTGGCGCCGGGGGTGACAGCGGTGCGGGTCGGCGGTCACGCGCCCGGCCAGCTCGTGTTCGAGGTGGCCGGCGAGCACGGTCCGATCGTCTTGGCCTCCGACGCCATCCACTACGACGACGAGCTCGAGCGCGACCGGCCGTTCGGCATCTTCACCGACCTCGCCGACATGTACCGCGGCTACGACACGCTGCGGCGGTATGCGGCCTCTGGCGCCGCGATCATCCCCGGGCACGACCCGTCCGTGATGACCCGCTTCGCCCGGCTCGACGGCGACGCCGCCGGGCTCGCCGTCTGCCTCACCGACACTCAGGAGTGACCGATGACCACCACCGAGACGACACTCGACGCAGACGCTCTGCGCGAGGCATGGACCGAGGTGCACGGGCCGCCGAACGCCGCGGCCGAGGAGCTGTTGCGGTTCAATCCGAGCTACTTCGCACGGGTCCTGGACTTCACGGCCCACGCCTGGCGTCGCGGTCCGCTCGAGCCGAAGGTCAAGGCGCTGATCCTGCTCGCGGTCGACAGCGCCGCATCACACCTGCACGGGCCGGGCGCCGCCGACGACGTGCGCCGCGCGCTGGCGCTCGGAGCCGCGCCCGCCGAGGTGCTGGAGACGCTCGAGCTGACGAGCACGATGGGCATCCACGCCGCCAATACCGGCGTGCCCATCCTCCTGGAGGAGCTCGCAGCGGCGGGACGGCCGCTGGACATGGACGCTCCGCTCACCGAGCGCCAGGAGGAGATCAAGGCCGAATTCACCGCCAAGCGTGGCTACTGGAACGAGTTCTGGGACGGTTTCCTGCGCCTCGACGCCGAGTTCTTCGGCACCTACACGGCGATGTCGTCGCATCCCTGGGAACGCGGTCCGCTGGAGCCGAAGGTCAAGGAGCTCATCTACTGCGCGTTCGACGCCTCGGCCACTCACATGTTCGTTCCCGGCCTGCGTCAGCACGTTGCCAACGCGATCCGCTACGGCGCGACGGCTGAGGAGCTGATGGAGGTGTTCGAACTGGCCAGCGGGATCGGAGTCGAGTCGTTCGCGCTGGCCCTGCCGGCGCTGGCCGAGGCGATCGGTTCAGAGGCATGAGCGCGCTGCGCACCGGGATCGTCGGCGTCGGCCAGATGGGCGGGCGGATGGCCGCCCGGGTCCGCGAGGCGGGCGATCCGATCGTCGCCTACGATCGCGACGCCGACCGGCTGGCGGCCAGCGGCATCTCGGCGGCCGGCTCGCTGGCAGAGCTCGTGGCGGACGTCGACGTGGTGCTGCTGTCGCTGCCCGACTCCGGCATTATCGAGCCGCTGATGCTGGGAGACGGGGGCGTACTCGAGCACGCGCGCCCCGGCCAGGTGGTCGTCGACCTGTCGACAGCCTCGCCGGAATCGACTGTCCGCGTCCACGGGGCGCTCGCGGAACGAGGTGTGGACTTTCTCGACGCCGGCATATCCGGAGGGGCGAAGGCGGCCGAGGCCGGCACGCTCACGATCATGGTTGGCGGCGACGCCCCCGCGCTGGAGCGGGCCCGGCCAGTCCTCGAGCGATTCGCGTCCAAGATCTTCCACATGGGCGGCAGCGGCGCCGGGCACATCGCCAAGCTGCTGAACAACTTCCTCAACGGCATCAGCCTGTCGGCCACCGCGGAGGTCATGGTGGCGGCCAAGCTGTCAGGCCTCGATCTGGAGACGTTCCTGGATGTGCTCAACGCCAGTTCGGGGGTCAACTTCGCCACGCTCAACCGGTTCCCGCACATCATCAAGGGGGACTACCTGGAGGGCGGCCTCACCGGCCGGCTCATGGCGAAGGACATCCGCCTGTACCTGGAGCACGTGGCGCGGCTCGGTGTCCCGACGTTCAACGGGCCGGCGTGCCTGGCCGTGTTCGAGGTGGCCAACGGGCTCGGTTACGCGGAGGAGATCTCCAACCGCGTGGTCGACGGGATCGGGGACCTGGCCGGCGGCGTGCGGCTACAGAATGGAGCGACGAAATGAAGATCAACCACGGTCGGGTGGAGGGTTTGCCGTCCACCGAGCGAGATCAGACATTCACCGGCAGCGTGTGGTCCGAGCCGCTGCTGCGCGATGTACCCGGCGTGGTCATCAACACCGTCTTCTTCCCGCCCGGCGTGCGAACCCATTGGCACCGCCACGAGACCGGGCAGATCCTCATCGTCACCCACGGCCGCGGCCTGGCCGTCAACCAGGATGGCGACGGCGGCGCGATCATGCCGGGCGACGTCGTGTGGTTCGAGCCGGGTGAGCGCCACTGGCACGGAGGCGGGCGCGACACCTACGTCAGCCACATCGCGATCTCGCTGGGCACGACCGACTGGGAGGAACCGGTCACCGACGCCGAGTACGCGGCGGGCGTATGACCAGGCGCCTGGAGGGCAAGGTCGTGGTGGTGACCGGGGCCGCCGGAGGCCTCGGTGGAGGGTCGGCGCGCCGCCTGGCGGCCGAGGGCGCTCACGTCGTCGCCGTGGATATCGACGGGGACGGCGCCGAGCGCCTGGCAGCGGAGACCGGCGGCGTCGCGGTCGCGGCCGACGTGTCGCGCGAGGAGGACGTGGAGCGCTACCTCACGGTGGCGGTGGAGCGATTCGGGCGCATCGACCTGCACCATCTCAATGCCGGCATGCCCGGTTCGCTCGATCCGCTGCCGGCGCTGGACGTGGCGGGTTTCGAACGCGTGATGGCGGTCAACGTGACGAGCGTGTTCCTCGGCCTGCGCGGCGCGTTTCGACAGTATGCGGCGCAGGGATCGGGCGGCGCCGTCGTGGTGACAGGATCGATCGCCAGCCTTCGCGGCAGCGCAGACCTGTTCGCCTACCACACCTCCAAGCATGCCGTGCTTGGACTCGCGCGCTGCGCGGCCGTCTACGGGGGCCCACTCGGCGTCCGGGTCAACGTGATCGCCCCGGGGATCGTGCCCACCGAGTTGTTCGCCGGCGCCGGCGGGGCGGTCGGCGGCGGCGCCGACATGGCTCAGCGGGCCACCACCACGCCGCTGCGGCGACCGGGCACCCCGGACGAGATCGGATCGGTCGTCGCCTTCCTGCTCTCCGACGACGCCGGCTACATGACCGGCGAGGTCGTGTCGGTGGACGGCGGCGCGACGACGACCAACGCGCTGCGCCCGTCCGGGGGCGCCGGCCGGTGGGATCCGGCGGAGCTCGATCGATGACCGCCACCGGCCTGCGAGTCAGCTTCCAGATGCTTCCCGAGCAGCCCGCGGCCGAGCTCCTCGAGGCAATAGGGGCGGCCGACGCGCTCGGCTACTACGCCTGTTACAGCGCAGACGAGATCTACCACAAGGACGCCTGGCTCCTGTTCGCCGCGGCCGCCCAGCGGACCGAGCGGATCAGGCTTGGTCCGTGCGTGGCACCGATCTACATGCGCGAGCCGACCTACGTCGCTCAGCTGGCGGCAACGCTCGACGAGCTCAGCGACGGACGGGCCGAGGTCGTGTTCGGGATCGGCAACATCGCGATGCTCGAGCAATACGGCGTCGAGTGGCAGGGAACGCGCCCGATCGCCCGGCTGCGCGAGGCGCACCATGTCATGCGCACGATCCTCGACGAGGGTGCTATCGACTTCGCGGGGGATTTCTATCGCTACACCGGGGTTACGACGGCGTCCCGTCCCGTTCAGGAGCGCCTGCCCCTGAAGATTGGTGCGATGGGGGGGCCGAAGTCGATGGAGCTCGCCGGGGAGATCGCCGACGGCCTGCACACCGCGTGTGCGTACGCGCCTGAGGCGCTGAGCTACGCCGTGAAGCACTTCCACGCAGGGGCTGAGCGCGCCGGCCGAGACGCGGACGAGCTCGATCTCGGTGACTCCCTGCTCGGTGCGATCGCGGCTGACGGAGACGTGGCGCGCCGCGCGGGACGGATCCTCGCCGCGTTCTACATCCCGTCGATGCCCCCGGCGCTGCTGGAGAGGCACGGGATCGAGCCCGAACGCGTGGCCGCGGTCACCCAAGCATTCGCGGCCGGCGAGACCCGTCGCGCGCTCGAAACCACTCCGGACGAAGTCGCCGACAAGATCATGGTCGCCGGTACGCCCGAGGACTGGGTGCGGTGGCTGACCGAGACCTACGCGCCGGCCGGTCTGAATCACGCGCTCGTCTCGTTCACCGATCCGTTCACGCTGAGAGCCTGGGCCGGGATCGAAGTCGACGGCTTGCCCGATCTGGGAGAGCAGGTCCGGCTCTTCGGCGAGCAGGTCCTGCCTTCGCTCTGAACACGAGGAGGGACGTTCATGGATCCATCGCTGCAGAACACCATTGCCTGCGCCGAGGTCACGACCTCGCGGCGCGGTTCCTTCTGGGTCGGGCTCGAGCCGTTTCCGGGTCCGCTCGGCACGGTCATGCGCGGTCCCATGTTCGTCGAATGGGAGGCTCCGACCGATCCGCAGCCCGGCCCCCCGTGGGTGCTCGTGCACGGGGGCGGCGGCCAGGCGATCGATTACACGATCACGTTCGACGGACGCCGCGGCTGGTCCCGGCTGCTCGTCGAGCAGGGACACACCGTGTTCGTCGTGGACCGGCCCGGCCACGGCCGCTCCCCGCATCATCCGGACATCCTGGGGCCGATGGGCCCGCAGCTTGGTTTCGAGTTCCTGCGCCCCATCTTCGTCCCCCCGCCCGAGGGCCCCGACTCGAACCCGGCGGCCCACCTGCACACGCAGTGGCCAGGCGGGCGCGAGCCCGGCGACGCCGTGTACGACCAGTGTCTGTGCACGTCGGGGCCGATGCTGGCCGACCCTGGCGAGATGCACGCGCTCGAGGCCTCGCGGCTCGCCGAGCTGCTCGACCTGGTCGGCCCGGCGATCGTCGTAACCCACTCCGCCGGAGGTCCGGGCACGTTTGCCGGCGTGGACGCCCGGCCGGACAAGGTGGCGGCGCTGTTCGCCATCGAGACGCTCGGTCCCCCGTTCCTCAAGCGGCCGGAGATGGGGCTGGACCTGGCCTGGGGCCTGGCCTGCGCGCCGATCACCTACGACCCCCCGGTCACCGACCCCTCCGAGCTCGACAGGGTCACCGAGCAGCGTGCCGAAGCTCGGCCCCGTCCCGATCACCCTCCAGCGAGAGCCGGCCCGGCGACTGGCCAACCTCAGTCAGTTCCCGATCGCCGTGGTGACTGCGGAGGCATCGATGTTCCTCGGGTTCGACCGGCACCTCGTCGAGTTCCTCGCCCAGGGTGGCTGCGACGTCGAGCTCGTGCGGCTGGGCGACCACGGCGTCCACGGCAACGGGCACATGATCATGTCGGAGCGCAACAACGCGGAGACGCTCGCGGTGCTCACCGGCTGGGCCGCGCGCAAGCTCGCGGCCTCGCCTAGTGAGTGAGCGGTTGCCCCAGCCGCGCGCGACCGGTGGAGGCGAACACGACCTCGTACTGGGCGGCGATGTGCGTGCGGAACATCGCCGCGTCACGGAAGCAGCGCTCCAGCCGTGAGCCGCGCCGGGCGGCGCTGGAGCCGCCGCTGGCGAACATCAGATCGACGGCCTGCCAGGCCAGCCTGCCGCACTGGGCGATCACGTCGCGGGTCGCGCCGTCGTCGGCGGTGGTGAACGCCTCGCCGCGCTCCGCAAACCCGACGCACTTCTCCGCGAAGCGGGCGAGCGCGCCGAAGAAGGCAAGCTCGGCCGTGTCGACGAGGCTGTACGCCTCCCCATACCAGCGCTGGTAGTCGATCGACTCCGAGCGGGGCATGGGCGGCGGGAAGCTCGTGGGGCGCGTGGTCATCATCGCCTCGTACTCTTGGAGCGCAGCGCGGGCGTTGCCGATCTGGATGGCGTTCAGCGAGGCGTAGAAGAACGTCATCGCGCGGGCCAGATACAGCGGGTTGCCGTGTAGCCGATAGCCGATCGTGCCCTCCCGGGGCATCTCGAAGTCCTTCCAGTCGTAGCGCACGCCCAGGTGCGCGGGCACGAACACGTCCTCGGCGACGATGGTGTTGGAGGCCGTGCCGCCAAGCCCGATCGTGGCGCCGCCGCCCCAGTCGTCGAGGATGATGTAGTCGGAGCGGGGAATCGCCACCATCATCCGCTCGTTCGAGCCGGCGATGATCGCCAGCGCGATGACGTGGGTCGAGTAGGTCGCCCCCGAGCAGTAGTCCCATCGCCCGCTGACCCGGTAGCCGCCAGGCGCCGGCGTCGCCTTGCCTCGCGGAATCGCTCGGGACGGCCCGACGAAATGGCCATCCGGGCCGAACAGCTCGGCCTGGGCCTGCTCCGGGAAGAACGCGCCGACCTGGAGGGCGTGCGCCGAGCCCAGGCACAGGTTCCAGCCGATGCCGGCGTCGGCGCTCGAGATCTCGATGATCACGCGATAGAAGGTGTCCAGGCCGAACTCGTAGCCGCCGAACCGGCGCGGCTGCAGGATCCGGTGGAACCCGGCTTGGACGAACTGCTCGTGAAGCTCGGGCGAGTAGGTTCCGCGCTGCTCGGCCTCGGGCGCCTCCGCAAGGACCTGCTCGCGCCGATCGCGGGCGCGGGCGATGATCTCGTCGGCGGTGAGTTGCGGCTCGGGCGCCGGAATGCGTGTGGCGGTCGCCATCGCCGTCAGGCGGCCAGTCCGGGCACGATCACCCCGCTCAGGTCGCGCTTGTCCGCGGAGGCGTGGAGCGCATCGTCAATCCGGTCCAGCGGGTAGCGCGACGTGATGATCGGCTCGGGATCCAGCCAGCCGTCCTCCATCATCCTGATGAACCGCGGCAGGTCGTGGCGCATGCGGACGTTGCCGTTCTGGGCGCCGAGGATCGCCCGGCCCTCCACTGACATGGCCAGCTGCGGGACAGTGACCTCGGCGTTGCCGCGCTCGACGCTGGTCAGCACCACGGTTCCGGCCCGTCGCGCCGCCCGAATCGTCTGCGGCACGGCGGAGGTCAGCGTCGCTGCCTCCATCGTGTAGTCGGCGCCGCGCCCGTGCGTGAGCGCCTTGACCTGCTCCACCGCGTCGTCTCCTTCGGGGTCGACCGCGTGTGTCGCGCCGAACCGACCGGCCAGTTCGCGCCGCTCGGCGATCGGGTCAACGGCGATGATCTGCCGCGCGTTGGCGATCCGGGCCGCCTGCACCATCCACTGACCGAGGTGTCCCAGCCCGAAGATCGCAATGCTCGAGCCGGCCTTCACCCTGGCCACGTTGTGCACGCAGCCCACGCCGGTGGTGATGCCGCAGCCCAGGAGGCTGAGCCACTCGTCGGGCAGATCGGTCTGCACCGGAAACACCTGGCTGGCCGTCACGTTCATCACCTCGGCATAGCCGCCGACGTTGCCGGCCGCGCTCACCGGCTCGCCATTGCTCCGGTTGGCCACATGGGGCCAGATCCCGCCACGGTCGAACGTCTCCGAGCATTGATCGGGGCGGCCGATCGAGCAGTAGAAGCACACGCCGCATTCCGACGTGCCCGGCACGATGACGCGGTCGCCGACCTTGATGTGTCCGACGGCGGCGCCCACGTCCATCACCTCGCCCATCGAGGCGTGGCCGAGGATCGTCGGCGGGATCTTGAACAGTTCCCCGCGCCAGTTGACGCAGTCGGTGGAGCAGAACGGGGAGGCCCCGGTGCGGACGAGCACGCGCCCGGGCGCCGGATCGAGGTAGTCGATGTCCTCCACCACGAAGGGCTGCTTGATCGCCGCCAGCAGTGCTGCTCTCATCGGACGTCTCTCTCCTCGATATCGGGCTCGAGCGACTCGCTCCAGCGCATCATTGCGCGGTGAAGCCCCCGTCCGCCATCAGGACCGCTCCGGTGATGATGCTCGAGCGCGACGAGGCCAGGAAGGCGATGACCTCGGCAATCTCCTCGGCCCGCGCCAGCCGGCCGAGCGGATGCGAGGCCGCCACCGAGGCCAGCACGGCCTCGCGGTCCGGGACGCCGACCAGCATCTCGTCCATGAAGCCCGTGTCGATCGCGCCGGGCGCCACGGCGTTGACCCGCACCCGCGGGGCGTGCTCGATCGCCAGCTGGCGGGTGAGCTGGACGACCGCGCCCTTCGTGGAGCAGTAGGCGCTTTGCCCCGGCAACCCGATCGTGCCGGAGATGGAGGCGACGTTGACGATCCGACCGTCCCCGCGCTCGGTGAGCGCCGGCAGCGCCGCGCGACAGTGCAGAAACGCCCCGCGCACGTTGACCCGCAGCAGCTCGTCCCAGTCAGCGTCGGTGGTTTCGACGGTTGGCTTGAGAAGGAAGCGCCCCGCGTTGTTGACGACGACATCGAGCGACCCGAAGCGCTCGTGCGCCAGCGCGACGGCCCGCTCAGCCGTGTCAGGCTCCGCCACGTCGCCTTCGAATGCCGCTACCTGTTCGCTCTCCAGTTCGCCCACGGCTGGGTTCAGGTCCTCGGCGACGACCCGCGCGCCCCGCGCGGTAAGCAGCTCTACCGTCGCCCGCCCGACCCCACCCGCGGCGCCGGTGACGATCGCCACGACTCCTGCCAGCTCGTCGCTCAGCGGTCCGACCATGAGATTGCCATCGTAACATCATCCTGTATGATTGTCATACAGAATCCGGCGACCCGGGACTAAAGGACGCGCATGCCTATGGACGAGAGGACGAAGCTGAAGGTCGGCCTTCAGACCCGGCGCGAGGTACTCGGCGCCGATTACGTGGACCGTTCGCTGAACCAGGCCAGCGATTTCGCGCGCCCCATGCAAGAGCTCGTCACCGAGTACTGCTGGGGGGCCGTGTGGTCACGTCCCGGGCTGGATCGCAAAGTGCGCAGCCTGCTGAACATCGTCATGCTCACCGCTCTCGGCCGTCGGCATGAGCTGGAGGTCCACGTTCGCGGAGCCATCACCAACGACGTGAGCGCGACGGAGATCCAGGAGGCGCTGCTCCAGACGGCGATCTACTGCGGCGTCCCGGCGGCGATGGACGCGATGCGCGCGGCCGAGGGGGTACTCACCGCCCTCGGTGTCATCGAGCCGGGCTCCGCCGAGCGCGGCTGACTCAGCGGCGGTCGATCACCGAGCTGATCGCGACCGCGGTGATGATCAGGATGCCGCGGACCACATCCTGCCAGTAATCGTGGACGGCGAGCAGGTCGAAGCCGTTGGTGATCATGCCCAGGATGAGCACGCCCAGGACCGTGCGCCAGACCGAGCCGACGCCGCCGAAGATGCTGGTGCCGCCGAGGGCCACGCCGGCGATCGCGAGCAGCGCCAGCTGGCCGCCCAGGCCGCCCAGGTCGCTCGACCCCGAGCCGGTCGTCGAGGCGTCGATCAGGCCGGCGAGGCCGCAGGCGGCGCCGGTGATCACGAACGTGATGATCACGGTCCGGCTGACCTTGATGCCGGACAGCCGCGCGGCGTGCCGGTTGCCGCCGACGCCGTAGAGGTGGCGACCGAAGACGGTGTATGCCAACACGAGCTGGAGGACGATCGCGACCACGGCGAAGATGATCACGGGGTACTGCACGCCGGCGACGCGGTGCTGGCCGATGAACGTGAACACGCTGCTGCTCGGCGTGATCAGCAGGCCCCCCTTGGTCACAGCGACGGCGAAGCCGCCGAAGGTAAGCGCGGTCGCGAGCGTGGCGAGGAATGCGTTGATGCGCAGCTTGGTGACCAGCAGCCCGTTGATGAGGCCCATCAGCCCGCCCGCGACGATCGCGACGGGGAATGCCCACCACACCCCGACGTGGACGGCGAAGTATGCGGCCAGCACCTCGCTCAGCACGAAGATCGACCCGAGCGAGAGATCGAAGTTGCCGGCGATGATGGTCAAGGTGACGGCGCAGGCCGCGACGCCGATGGTCGCGTTCTGGAAGACGAGGTTGAGGAGGTTGTCCTTGGTCAGGAAGACGGGCGACGCGAGCGAGAAGTAGATGAAGAGAGCGATCGCGAATACGACGATGCCGTAGTCGCGCACGTGCTCAGCCTTGACCCGGCGCTGCCAGCGCACGCGCGGAGCGGTGATGGCATCTGCGCTGACCAGGTCCCCGGCCACGACGGGGTTCCCGGCTATGGGGTTATCGGGCGGCTGCGTGGCGCTCATGCGGTCGTGCTCCCTCCTAGGCCGAACGCGGCCTCCATCACGGACTCCAACGGTGGGTCGGCGGCGAACTCGCGCGTGATCGAGCCGAGGCGCATCACGAGCACGCGATGGGCGAGCCCGAGCACCTCCTCGATCTCCGACGAGATCATGAGCACCGCGGTGCCCTCGGCGGCCAGGTTGTTGATCAGGCGGTGAATCGCGGCACGCGCCGCGACGTCGACGCCGCGCGTCGGCTCGTCGAGGATCAAGACGCGCGGGTTGCGGAACAGCCAGCGGGCGAACAGCACCTTCTGCTGGTTGCCGCCGGACAGGCTCGCCACCCGCGCCGACGGGTTCGGCGGCTCGACCGACAGCGAGTCCAGGAGCGAGCGCGTCTTCGCGCGTTCGAGCGCGCGGCGCAGCAGTCCGAAGCGCGAGGCGACGGCGCGCAGGTCCGCGAAGGTCGTGTTCGAAGCAAGGGAGAGCTCCATGAACAGCCCGTCGTCCTGCCGGCTCTCGGGCAGGAAGGCCATCCCGGCCGCCAGCGCATCGGCGGGCGAGCGGATGCGGCGTGCCTTCCCGTCGACGACGATCGTGCCGGCGTCGATCGGATCGGCGCCGGCGATCGCGCGCGCGACCTCGGTGCGGCCGCTACCCACCAGGCCGGCGAGGCCGACGATCTCACCGGCCCGGATCTGAAATGAGATGTCCCTGAGAACGCCTTTGCGGTGCACACCGGACACCTCCAGGACCGCCGGTGCGGTCGAGCCTTGCGGCTTGTCGAAGTGCTCCGCCTCAGCGGCGACGCCGAACATGCCGGCGACGAGGCTCTCCTCGGTTTCCGCGGCCGCCGGCGCCGTCCGGACGAGGCGCCCGCTGCGGAGCACCGTCACCGTGTCGGCGAGGTCGAGCACCTCGTCGAGGAAGTGGCTCACGTAGACGATCGTCCTGCCGCTCGTGCGCAGCGCCCGGATCATCCGATGGAGCGTCTCGGTCTCGACGCTGGTCAGCGACGAGGTCGGCTCGTCCATCACGATCACGCGCGCATCGCACGCGACCGCGCGCAGGATCTCGACCTTCTGCTTGTCCGCCGTCCGCAACATGCCGACCCGGGCGTTTGGGTCGAGCTCGAAGCCCCACTGCGAGGTGAGCTCCGCATACTGCGTTGCGCATCCGGCGCCGTTGGACCAGCCCGGAGCGGCGCGGCTCGATGCCGAGGAAGACGTTTTCGAGCACGCTCAGGTGCGGCACCGGCGAGAGTTCCTGCGCGATCGTTGCAATCCCGTCGATGCGCGCATCGCGCGGGCTCGTGTAGCGGACCGGCCGGTCGTCGATGAACAGCTGCCCGTCGTCGGGACGGATCACGCCGCCGACGATCTTCCCGAGCGTCGACTTCCCGGCGCCGTTGGCGCCGACGAGGGCGTGGACGGTACCTCCGGCAACCTCGACGCTGACGTCGTCGAGCGCCTTGGTGCCGGAGTACCGCTTGCCGATCGAGACGAGCCGGACCGGTGCGACCGCCGCCACACTCATCCGACTCGTGCTCGATCTCTCATCCGCTAGTCCTCGTTCCGCGGCTTTCCCTGCCTAATCTATGCCACCCGTGAGCGTCCAGTCCGGGTGGAAGTCCGGGTGTGCCTTCAGGAACGCCTGGTCGATGATCGCCGGGTGGGTCGCCGGGTTGATGATGTTGACCAGCTTCGCCGTCGGCTTCCCGCTCAGCGAGTCGTTCAGGGCGGCGATGCCGACTCTCGACTCAGAGGCCGGGTACAGGCCGAGGGTGGCGTACACCGTCCCCGCCTTGACCAGTTCGACGACTCCTTCGCTCCGCCGTACCCGATGACCGCGATGTTCTTGCCGGGCGTGTAGCCGCCCACCAGCTTCATCGCCGTCATCGCCCCAGCCGCCATCTGGTCGCCAAACGTCGCGAGCACGTTGACGTCCTTGTTCGCGGTGAAGTACGTCTGGGCGACCTTCTGCGAAGCCGTCTGGTCGTACTGGCCGGGCGGCAGGACCGTGAACGTGTAGCCCGACTTGCCCTTGTAGTACGCGGTCATCGCGTTCTCGCGGACGGTGTCGGTCGGGTAGTTGGCGAGCCCCGGCAGGAACGCGATCTTGCAGTGGCCGCTTCCCACCTGCTTCTTGCAGGCCGCGTTCATCGCCGCGATCAGGTTCGTTGCCTCCGCGCCGATCGACTGGCCGACCGTCGTGACGAACTTCGGGTTGGCGGTCAGGACGTTCTGGGAGGACAGCGGTCCCCAGGTGTAGTCGGCGGCCGCCACCTTGATGTTCGCGGCGAGCGCCTTGTTGATGATCGGGGTGAGAGCGACGTCGTTCAGGCCCCAGACCCAGAAGGCCTTGTACTTGCCGGTGGTGATCGCGTCCTGGATCTGCGTGGACTGCAACTGCGGGTTGTTGTTGGCGTCGAAGGCGTCGAGCTTGACGCCCACCTTCGAGGCCTCCTCCTGCGCGCCCTTGAGCGACGCGATGCCGTACGGGCTCGGGTTGTAATAGAAGATCGCCATCCGGTTCCCCGAACCGCCCGACGACGACGACGATGACGACGTGCTCGACGAACTCCCACCGGACGAGGCCGCCGACGCGCTCGATGACGACGACGAACTCCCCCCGCATCCGCCGATCACCGCGGCCATCATGGCTACCGTTGCCGCGCCCGCGCAGAAGCGCGCGCGCTCAGACCTGAACATGGTCCCACTCCTCCTCTCGACACTTGCCCTCGTGCCGGGCCGTGTTGGACCGGCTTGGGACAAGCAAAGCGGTTCGGTCAGCTTGCAGCAAGTCCCCGCGGGTGAAAGACTTCGTAATTGGGATCGGGGGCTTCGCAATCTGGATAGCCGCATCGACGCCTAACCTCGCGACCACACTATGGCTATCGCTGAACGTCCAACGGATGACGGGCCCCGCGGCGGGAACGGGGCCAGCGTGCGGAGCCGCGACCCCGTCGAGGCGAGTGCGGTCGCCGCGCGGGTGTACCACGAGCATCGCCTCACGATTCTGGGCGATCGTCGTGCGTTCGCCATGAGCCTCGACGCGGCCTCGCTCGGGCCGATCACGCTCGGCTGGCTCTCATACGACACCGAGGTTCGGCTCGACGCCGAACCACATTCAGATGCCTACCAGGTCAACCTCGTGAGTGGGCAGACCCGCGCGTACTGCGGTTCGCACCGGATCGTCGCCACCTCGGAGGCCGGCATGGTCTTTCGACCCGACAAGCCGACCGGCTTCGCGGGCTGGCGCACTCCCAGCCAGATGCTCGCGATCAAGATCGACCGACGCGCGCTCGAGGACGAACTCGAGCAATTGCTCCATCGGCCAGTTTCCGGCCCGATCGGCTTCGTGCTTGCGCTCGACCTCTCCCACCGCGGCGCAGCTGATTGGGGGTGGTTGGTCTGCACCCTCGCCGCGAGCTTCTTCGATCCTGAGTCGCTGTTCCGCCAGTCGATCATGACCGCCCCCATCGTCCACGCCATCCTCTCGGGCCTCCTCCTGACCGCCGACCACGACTTCCGCGCACAGCTCGACGCGCCGGCGCGCAGCATCGGGCCAACCACGGTCCGGCGGGCCCACGACTACATCGAGCAGCACGCTCACGAGCCGCTCACCGTGGCGCAGGTCGCCTCCTGGGTCGGCGTCAGCGTCCGCGCTCTCCAGCAGGGGTTCCGTCGATCGCTGGATGCCACGCCGCAGCAGGTCATCCAGCACACCCGCCTCGAGCGAGCCCACCACGATCTCGTCAACTCGACTGCCGACGAAGCCACTGTCGCGGGTATCGGAGCGAAATGGGGCTTCCCGCATGCCGGGCGCTTTGCCGCCCTTTATCACGCGCGCTACAACACCTATCCGTCGTCGACGCTCAGATACGCCGGATCGGTCAGAGCACTTCGCTGGCCATAGCGCTAGTCGACCGCGGACGCGTGCAGTCCACTCGTGGGACGGTCGCGTTGGCCCCACCACTGGTTCACGACCGCCACCGCGCCGCCGATGACGCCTTCCTTGAATGCGGCGGTGTCGTTTGTGTTCGGCACCGGCTCCTCGGGGACCGCCACCCCCAGGAAGTCGCACAGCGGCTCCCACCCATCGCGCGGCTGCCATACCAGCAGCCGATCAGCCGGGACCTCGCGCTCCACCGACTCGTTCCAGCGATGCATCGACGCAGCAAACTCCCGATCGTCGAAGGTTGACTCCGGCGGTCCCAACGCATCCGGTCCCCAGGTCATGGTCATCATCAGGTCCATGAATCGTCGCCACAGCGGATCGAGCACCGCGCGCGCTTCACATACGTGATGCATGACGGAGTCCCCGAAGTAGATGGCCCACACGGTCTCGCGCATGCTCCCGATCCAGCCCTCGGGGTCGCGCACCGTCAGCACCACCTTCGAGTCCGGGTAGTACTCAAACAGCTCCTTGTAATAGCGTGCGGTCGGCCAGTCGCAGCAGGACTGGGCATCGCCGAGGATCGCCTCCCAATCGGGCCTGCCCGCCGCCGCCGCCTCCCACATCGGCAGCCCCGCCTCGAAGTCCATCATCAGGTCGCGCATGTGGTAGCAGCGGCCGAAGCCGAGCATCTCGAACGCGATCGCCTGTGTCGTGGTGGCCGTCCGTGGCAGTCCCGCCCCGATTACTTTCATCTCGCTCCTCGGTTCTTGGTCGCCAGAGGGTACCTTCGGTCGGTCGCCGCGGGCCGATGAGTTTCGCGATCCGCCATGGTCATGGAGACATGGACATCCGAGATCCCTTACTTCGGCCGTTCGACGCGCTGATCGGCACCTGGGCCACCGAGGCGTCGCACCCGTCGATCGACGCGGTCGTGCCTGGGACCGCGACGTTCGAATGGGTTGAAGGCCACCACTTCGTGGTGCAACGTTCCCGCAGCGACCACGAGTTGTTTCCCGACGGGATCAGTGTCATCGGCGCTCCCGAGTCCGGCGGCGGACTGGTCATGGAGTACTTCGACTCGCGCGGCGTCCGGCGCACCTAAGGCGTCTCGCTTGACGGCGACGTATTGCGAATCTGGCGCGACCACCCTGGTTTCGACCAACGGTTCTCCGCCACGCTCCGGCAGTCCTCGTTCGAGGGCCAGTGGCAGCTCGCCCGCACGCCGGGCGACTGGCAGGATGACCTGAAGCTGAGCTTTCGTCGCCTCGACTAGCGCATCTGCGCCGAGACACCCACGCGACTAGGCCGGTTCGATCGCGTCCGCGAGCAACCGGGACACACGGCTGTGGCGGCCATAGAGCACCAGCTCCCCATCCTTCAGGTGCCGACGCGCGAGACGATCCTCGATCCGCTCCTGGCGATCCAGCAGCCAGTCCATCGCCGCGTACAGATCGTCCTCATCAGCATCCATTACCCCGAGCTCGTCAGCCAACGTCGACTGCCCGAACGCGCGCACAGTCCCGAGCTTCGACGCCGGCGCGATCACCCGCTGGCAGACCATCGCCACCACCAGGTCCCGCTCCCTGGACGGTGAGCGGTCAAGCAACCTGGCCAGCTCAAGCCGCCTGGCCATCGCCTGCGCCGCACTCACGTGCCCAGCCGGCAGCGACCGCTCGATCGAAAACGCGTCCGACAACAGGCCGACCGGCTCGCCGCGCAACCCCGCCCGCACCAGCTCGACCAGCTCCTCAGACAGATGCGAGATGTTCCCAACCGTCTCGTTCTTGACCTTCCCGCCCTCACGGTAGGAGCGGCGCAACAGATGCGTGACGTACTCCCGCTCCTTCCCCGGCCGCCTATTGGTGACAACGTGAAGCGCACCCGTCGGACGAGGCCTTCTTGACATGACCGAACCATACCCGCCCAACCGGACAGAACAACAACGAATTGATGACTACATCAGACAGCACAAGAAAGGCCGAAACCCCCGCAACCACAGGGATTCCGGCCTCTCAAACCACAGTTATTGACAGGAACTTCGGACTAGGTGGCAACGCAGACCCTCGTTGCCGACCGGCCAACCGGCGAACCGGGCTACCCCCAGACGAACGGCGGATAGCGATCGGTCGCGAAGTATGCGTACGCGTTGCCTCGCAGGGTCCATCGCAAGCCGGGAACCATCAATTCGAACAGGCCTCGCGGGATCTTCTTGGTGAACAGCACGGTGAAGAAGGCGATGATGGTCAAGACGCCGGTCAGCCAATACAGCACGCCGGCGATCCACACGTACGGGATTGCCAGCAGCCACTGGACGAGCGGGCGCCAGTTGTCGATGTGCTCCGGGTACTCGACGCTCAAGCGCATCGGATAGTTCGGATCGTCGGCCAGCGAGAACGGCGGATAGGCGTCGGTCATCAGGTGTACATAGGCGAGCACGCGGTAGTACCAGCGTGCCGTCCCGACCAGGTAGTCGAAGGCGCCTCGTGGCCACCGGCCGGTGAAGAGCACCGCGAAGAACCCGTAGATCCCGGCGAAGAATGCCCCGAGCGCCAGGAAGAACAGGGCGATGTAGTGGGGGATCGCCAACAGCCACTTGATCAGTGGCAGCCACCGATTGAGCTCGGACGGGTAGGTGATCTCGAGGCTCGCCGGATAGCTGGGCGCCGGCGGACCGGACGGATCGGGAACGCCCACTGTAGAAGAGAGCGCCAGAGCCGCGGCGGTCGGCTGCGTGGAGGAATGCGGTGCTGCCGGCGGCCGGGACGACGGTTCGTCGGGAGGGCCGCCAGGAGACTCGGAAGCACCCACGGGATAACCATAGCCGCGTTGGCGCTCGCGTTGGATGAACTGCGCCTTGGGAGCCTGTTCCGACTCGATGGTGCTCTCGGCGTGAATTCTGGGGGTGGTTCCGTGGGACGGCAAGCAGGCCGCTTGCTGACACCGCTCGGCGTTCCCGGTCCGACTGCACTCCTGCCGTGAGCATCCTTCCGAGCCGGCGGCCTCGACGATCAACGACGACGGAGGTGGACGGTGTTACGGGGAGCGAACCCCGCGGTAGCCTTGACAGGATGCCGACGCTGGTCAAGGACCCTCCCCCCGCCGGGTTCGAGAAGCTGCTCGAGCGTAGGCGGGAGCTTGGGCAGGACCTGTTGGACGAGATGTGGGAGGGCGTGTACGTGATGAACCCCGCCCCGTCGGAAGGACATGCGGACGTCGCCCAGCAGCTCGCGGAGCTGCTCGGGCCGGCGGCGCGCGCAGCCGGTCTGTGGCCGCGGATGAGCATCTTCAACCTCGGGGAGCCGGACGATTACCGGGTCCCCGACGGCGGGTTGCTCCGCGAGCGCCTGAACCGGGTGCGGGTGCCCACGGTGGCGCTGGTGATCGAGATCGTCTCGCCGGACGACGACACCTGGAAGAAGGTGCCGTTCTACGCCGAGCACGGCGTGGACGAACTGTTGATCGTCGACCTTCAAAAGCGGCGGGTGGACTGGTTGGGGCTCGATCCGAGCGGCGAGTACCGTGCGCTCGAGCGGAGTCGACTGATCGAGCTGGGGCCGGCGGAGTTGAGCGAGCGCCTCGATTGGCCGCCGCCGGCATCGTAGACCGAGACCGGCACGGGCGGGCTGATCGAGCCGCCGAAGTCGCTCGGTCTCTTCTCCCCACGCCGGGCCCAGGCAGCACCACGTAGGCCCTTCCGAGCGACTAGTTCGGCGACCGAGCGACGTGCTCTGGGCGGGACCCTTCCGGGACGTCTGCACGATCCGGTGGGCCGGCAGACCGTTGTGCCTGGGGCAGCGCGGCTACTGCATGGGTCACGGTTCACCGATGCAGCGAAGGTCCCAAGACCGATTCGTGAGGGGGAGCCATATGGCTTCGGCGTCCCCGATGCGCGGGCCAGCCCGACGAGCGCAGCGGTTGCAGTTGAACGCCGCCAGGAGTAGTCTGGGAAACGCGCAGCTGCACCGTACAAGGGGTGGTGTCTGGTGGCGCTGACAGTAGGACTTGCACGACCTCATTGTCGCCCGGTCAGACCGCGGCACTTCGCGGGAAGGGGCGTGGACGGTTTGCGGCTCTTGAGTGCCTGGTGGCGCTTCGGTCGTACAACGTGCTTGAGACCGCGACCCGCCATTCCCGCCTGGCTTCTAGTCGCACTCAGCCTAGCGGCCGGAGTTGCTGGATGTGGGCACAACAACTCGAGCTCGGCGTCTTCGACGCCGAGCTCCGGCGCGGCTCAGCCGACGACGACGCCCCCACCGCCGCCGACTGGGTCGATCTCGGCGACAACCACGCAATCGTCGTCCCCGCCAACGTCGACGCCGACAGCACCGCCCGCGGGCCCCGTCACCGCGACGTCGACGGCGACCAGTACCGGCACCGGGACGACGACGACATCTCCCTGAGATCGAAGACGATTGCCTCGCATGCCCGAACCGCTTGAAGCCACAGAGCGCGGGGTCATCACTCACGGGGTTGTCTCGGCTCGTCCGGTCGCCTATCGCTGAGCCCGCGAGCTAACTCGTGAGCGACGCTGTCATCCTTCTGATCGGGGCGATCGGCGTGGTGATTGCTGCGCTCGTGTTGCGTCGAACTCGACATGAACGCGGGGCGTCGAGCACGGTGGTCGGAGGGGTCGTCCTCACGCTCGCCGGGATCGCCGCCGGTCTGCTACTGCTGCCGGTCGAGGACGCGCCGCGTGAATCACTCGGGGCGGTCGGCTTCGTGCCGCCGCCGCCTGTTCAGCCGGGACGGGGGTTTGCCGTCGGCTTTGGCGTGAGGGTCAACGGCTGTACCAATCCCGTAGACGTGTCGGTTGTCGCGGCCGGGACTCGCGACTACTGGATCGATCACCCACCGCGCCGAGGGGATCCGGTTTGGTCGCGGTTTTCTCTGATCCTGCCGGGCTCGGATTTGCAGGATCTGCGTGTCGGTCTGTCCGATGACGCGGGCAGCCTAACGACGCCAACCCTCGCTGTCATCTCGCCGTCAGAGGCGCCGTACATTCACCCCAACCCACCGGTGCGCAAGGACGGCGAAACCGTGATATCAGGTTGGATCGCCTACTGGCCGCAAACATTAGAACCGGTCGTGGCGACGTTCCGCGCGCCCTGGCTCATACGGCGCGGACTGAGCACGTGTTATCTGAAGCTCCCTGAACTCTCAGGCACACCGACCGTTATCGCAGCAGAAGCCGCCCTTGTTCCCCGTCAGCTCCGGGAATACGGGATAGATGCTCGGACTCTGGTCCACTCTGAGGGCACCACAGGATCGTACGCGCCGGCACTTGAAATCACACACGGCACGACGATGGTTGCTGTCACCTCGGGCGAGGTAATGTCGGATGCGTCGCTCCCGCCTCCTTCCGCGCTGAGCTACGGCGAGCCCGCGTGGACGTGCCAGTCTCTTGCCGCAAGCGCAGGCCCGCTCCCAGCCAGCCCGAGGGGGAGCGTCCCGGATATTCTCGAGGGGAGGAGGGGCACGGGCGCTGGCTTCTCCGAAGGGGTGATCGCGCGCGCCGCAGCCGGCGACTGCCGCGCCGTTGCGACGATCGCCAAGGACAGCGCGGCATACAGCCGTGACTTGGTGCTGTTGGCAGTGGGCGCAGTCACCTCGCTTGGCATCACACTGCTGGTGCAAACGCTCCTCGGTTGGCTCGATCGTCTAGGCGGACATGGGCCTTCCAAATCGACTGCGACGCGGAAAAGTCCGACGCCGACGGGAGATTCTGGCGATCCAGCTCTCTCTGGACCGCACACACCGGTCTCTTCGAGTGAGCGAGGCCCGGAGCCTCCACTGCCCGGGGAGCAAGAGCCGTCGCGAGTCCTCCGAAGACCTGTGGACGGTGAGCAGGAGGTTCATGAACGGCGACGCGAGGCTGGCGCGGGAGGGGGCGAGGAAACTGGCGGGCGGCCAGAGACTCCTCCTCGCCCTCCGGCTGGTTAGCCACAGCCCCAGGACCCCAACGGAGGTGGTGATCGCCACCGACCAGCAGGTGCTGGCCGCCCGGCGGGTGCGGCGCCAGCGGTTGGGGCCAGCGGCGCGGTGAGACGCCGAGCTCGAGCGGACCGCTGTCGGCGAGCGCGTCGGCGAGTTCGACGAGTCGATTACGGACGGCAATAGGTGCGGCGGCGCCTTTCTCGAATTGCCGCCGCGCATCCGCAAGCTCGGCAAGGACATGGTCGGGCGCCCGTACGTCCAACATGTGTGCAGTCTGATTCGCGCTGACAGACACGGCAACCCTGGCTGGTCTGTGTCGTCTCCCTCGTCGCGCTCGGCGTTGGCAGCGCCTCGGCCGCCGTCGGCGTCTCGAGCGTCATAGTCCTCCGCAGCGCCATCGTTGGCGGTCTCATGTATCCCCAATGGGAGGCGAAGGCCTGCCAGTGGGAGCTCGGGAACGTTCGCTGGCTCGCATCCCCTCCGCCGGCGACGCCTCGGTGCACCACCGCTAGCAACGTGGGCCGGTGTGGTTCCTGCACGGCGACAACTACCAGGGTGCGGGCAACTCGATCACCCAGCAGCTGCAAGATCCCTACGGGCCGCTATCTGTTCATCGATGCGCCGAGCAACGAGTGCTCGACGGTCGAACCGCCGCCCTACCACGCCACGACCGATGCGGGCCTCCGGCGCTGCGCTCGGTCCTTCGGTCCTGTCAGCAGCACGCTTTGACGGTGGATGGACGGCGCGTGGCCCCCTCGGGGTTCGTCGTTGCGACCGCGGTGTTTCGCTTCACGATGCCACCTCGAAACAATTACCTGCAGGTGCCGGGGGCGACCCATGGCCGTGCCGCGGTTTACAGTGAGGGCCTGATGCTTCGCTGACGAAGGGCCGCCACACACTCCTACGGGTTGCGAGGTACCGCGGCGGTCTGACCTTGCGCTCGACCTACCGCCTAACCGTTGGCTGAGCGGCCGGCGGATCTCACCCCGACACCGTGGCGGAGCTCGTCCAGCGCGTTGACTCGTGGCCGCTGATGTCGTAGACCGAGAACGGCTTGGGCGTTGGCGATCGAGCCAGCCGGCTCGGTCGGTTCTTCTCCCCACGCCGGGGTGACGTAGTACCAGATAGCTCTTCGAGCGAACCACAGCAGTTCAGCCCACCGTATGAGCTTGCTCCCCGGGCTGGACGCTTGTGGGTGGTGCGGGCGGGGATGAAGGTTGGCGTTCGTTCGGAGCGTGGAGCGTTGCCAGGATGGTTGCCCCGAGCTGGCGTGCACCCAAGGTCACACGCCGCGCAGTCTCCAACGTGACGTAGGGAGCAGCAGCGTGGAGGAGCCGGGCAAGACGAGAGGAGCGTGTGCGGCTCGAAAGCGGCCGGGGTCGGGGCTGCTGAGAGTGGGAGGGGGCTCTCGTGGGCGGTGGCCGCGGCACGACACACAGGCCACCCGAGGGGACCGCTCCTCGCAGGAACGGCACGACGTTTCGGGGACGGGGTCTGGCCGGCGCGGGTGACCGCACGCGGAGGGAGTCACGAGCGCGGCCGACCGCCTGGCCGGCCGCGCTCGGTCGCGGTCTACGGCGTGGCGGCGATCAGGTCCGGGATCAGGTGCGCGACATCGGGCGTCCCGAGGCCGGTGACCGCATCCCAGCCGGGGGAGGCGCGGTAGCCGGGGATCGACGGATCCGCCTGGTTGTTGCCGACCGTGACGTCGTAGAAGTCGGCGGCGTACTTCGCCGGGTCGGCGGCGATCGTGTACAGCGACGGGTTGATGAAGCCGAGGTCGCGTCCGGCGATCTGATCGGCCATCGCCACGATGCCCGCCCACTGCGGTGAGCCGGAGCTGGTCCCACCTACCACGTACCAGCCGGTCGAGCATGGATTAGCTCCGCCGCAGCCCGCGCCGCTGGTGCGGGTGTCGGGCTCGCTCATGTAGACCAGCACCCCTGTCCGGGAGCTCGCCTGGTAGGCGATGTCGGGGATGCCGCGCATGTTTGAGTTGGGTCCCGGCGCCCCGGCCGAGCTTCCGACGAACGTGCTGCCCGGCGGGAGCGTGTTCTGGTAGGACGGCCGCGGGAACAGGATGCTGTAGCCGCCGCCGCTGTCGATCCAGCCGACCTCACGCACCCCAGGGTTCTGCTGGCAGTTCACCGGCGGGGACACGCTGTCGACGGCGGTCCCGGTCGTCGCGTCGGTGCACAGGTAGGTTCCGCCGACGGCCATCACCAGTGGGTCGGAGGCCGGCCAGGCCACGCTTGGGTACGGGATCGTCTTCGGGTTCTTGACCGGCTCCTTGTAGGGGTTCGCCGTGCCGAAATCGCCGGTCGACGCGAGCACGCTGACGTGGTTGGCCTGCGCGGCGATGAAGGTGTGGCGGAGCTGGTTGATTGCCGCGGTGCCGTTGTGGAACGTGCCCTCGGCGGCGCCGAAGCTCTGGGTGATCACGTCCGCCATGTGGTTGTCGATCACGTACTGCTCGGCGTTCATCATCTGCTGGAAGCCCTGTACGCCGAGCGTCTCGGCCGTGGGCGTGGTCACCAGCATGATGTTGGCCTTCGGAGCCGTGGCGTGTGCCCATTCCACGTCGAGTGAGACCTCGAGGTCCCACAGGTTGTGAGCCTCCTGACCGGTGCCATTGTTCGGTGGCGGAGGCGTGGGCGACGGGCAACCCTGGAAGCACACGATGTCGAAGCGCGGGCTCGCGCTCGACGAACAGTTCGCCGACGGGTTGCTCGGGCCGGTCTCGCCGCACAAGTCCGGCAGCGCGAACGCCTGGTTGAAGACGGCTAGATCCTGACGGATGGTGTCCGACCCGAACGAGTCGACGATCGCGATCGTCTTGCCCTGTCCCTCATTCCCGAGGGCGTGCAATGCCGCATAGTTGTATGAGTTCGCCATCGCCGTCGGGTTGAAGCAGCGCCGGCCGACCGCGTTACAGGCAGCCTGGGTCGGCGGCGTGCCATCGTTGCCCAGGTACTCCCAGTCACTGATCGTGGGAAGGATCAGCGCCTTGCCACGTGTATGCGTCGGGTGGTTGGTGCGTGCCTGATGCGTGCGGGCGGCCGCGGCGCCGGCCGACGCGAGCGCGGCCGCGAGTCCCGACAACACCAGCAGTACACGAAGTCCTCTCATCAATCCTCCTGATCGGTGAATCTGTGCGGGGCCGGCCGCTCGGCGCTCACGGCTTCGGGCCGTGAGGCTCGATCTGGCGGACGGCGATTGTCGGCGTGAAGCCCGACTGGTCGCGTCCTTGGCGGTGCGAATCTCCTGGCCGTTCTCGTCCTCCTCCCTCGTGGAGCCGACTTCCCTGCGAACGACAACGCGCGCGGCGGGGGAGGGTCAGGAACTATCGATATACCGCCAGGAGAAATCGCCGGAGGTCCCCGAACTGCTCGACGGACCGCCACCGGACGAGGTCGACGGGACGCCGGGCGGCGATGAAGGTGGTCCTCGTCGAGCGCTGAGCCGTTGGCGAATCAAGGATCGCGACGGAGCCGGCGCGCAACGAGGCGGTGGTCGGCGCAACTTCCGCGTCGGGCACGCGGTGTTGACGTGCCATCGGGACGCGATCGGCATCGGGATCGGGGAGCGGGCAGACAGGAACAGCTGGTCCGGCCGGCCCGGCGAGCGCGACGGTGCAGACGCAAGGCGGACGGCCCAGCGGGAGCTGAGTGCCGAGCCGTCGCGCGGGTCCCGGCGCGCGTCAGCACAGCTTCGCGCTCCAACCATCTCGGAGGGCCGCCTGCGAGAGCTCGAGCCAGGGTCCGCTCGCCCCGATTCGCGCGATCGTGCCGAACAGCTGCAGGATGCTGCGGGCGGGCCAGAGGTCCCCGGGCGGGAGCGCGCCGGCCAGGATCAGCTCCGTCAGGGCGTCGGGGCGTTCGAACAGCCGGTCGCGGACGGCGATAACCGCGTCTGAATCCAGGCGCACCGGACCGGGACGGGCGAGATCTCCGAGTGCGTGCGCGATCAGATCGAGGGCCAGCACGCCGTAGTCGGGGGGAAGCCAGTGGAGCGCATCGAACGCGCGGCCCAGCGCGTGCGTATCCCGCCGGGTGAAAGCTTCAAGTGCAGCCGCCGCGACTGCGACACGCTGCGGATCAACGGTCCTCGCGGCGCCGAAATCGAGCACCGCGATGCGCCCATCGGGAGCGACAAGAACATCGGCCGGGTCAGGATCGGCGTGGACGATGCCAAAGCGGGCCGCGCCAACCATGAACACGAGCAGCCGGGCGGTCGCGCCGTCCCGATCGCGCGCCTCGGCGAGCGGGACCCCATCGACCCATTCGCTGACCAGCACGTCCTCGCGGACGAGCGGGGTCACTGGCGCCGGGACCATCAGGAACGGGTGGTGGTCGAGAGCGCGGTGAAACCGGCGCTGCGTCACCGACTCGTGCTCGAGGTCCAGCTCGTCGAGCACCAGCTCGCGGAATTCGGCGACCAGGCCGTTCGCGTCGATGGCCGGGAACGCGGCGGCCAGCGGCCCGAGCAGGCGCTCGACGAGCAGTAGGTCCTGGCGCACGGACGCCGCCAAGCCGGGTCGCAGCACCTTGACCGCAACGGGTCGGCCTTCGAGCGCGGCACGGTGCACCTGCAAGGTCGGCGTGGTCGCGACCGGCTGGGGATCGAGCTCGTCAAGAACTGCCGTCGGCGCCACGCCCCACGCGGCGCGGAGCACGCGCTCGATGCGCTGGAGCTCGATCGGCTCACATGCAGCTCCTCGCGCCGGCCCGAGCTCGGCGACGATCTCGTCTCGGTGCGGCTCGGGGATCCAGCCCGGCTCGAGCACGCGGGCCAGCACGGCCAGGAGAACCCTGCCGTTGGGGGCCGAGCGGGCAAGGCGGATGCCGACGCGGGTCAGCGCGTCGATGCGACGGAGGGCGTCGTCGGTCATCGGTGGCCAGAGATCAACGGTTGTGGTCCCCTAGCGCGAGCACGGATCGCGCCCAGGGCCTCGCGGACGCGTCCTCCGGGTTCGTCCAGCCCTCGCCCGATGAGCGGATCGCCGTGATCAGGCAGCAACCGAACCGACACGCCTGGTCACGACTCAGAGTGCCGCAGAGAGGCCGGCGGGGAAGCCGTGCGCCGGGCTGCTCGTCTGCGCGCGCAGAAGTAGGCGAGCGCGCCGTTAGCCGATGCGTTGACCTTGACCAGTCCGGCGTCGGCGAGCGAAGCTCTCAGCTCGGCCAGTGTGAGCCCCGGACCGAACAGGCCGCCGGCCTGCATCAGGCGCCCAACCGCGTCCTGGCGCAGCCCCGCCTGCCTGATCACCGATGTCCCCCGCAGCTCGCCGCCCGGCCGCAGGACGCGGGCCATCTCCACGATCGCCGCCGACGGGTCGGGGAAGCAGTGAAGCCCGGTGTAGGTGATGCAAAGCTCGAAGCTGCGCTCGGCGAACGGCAGCGCCTGGACATCCGCCTCGACGACTTCGATCCAGTGAAGGCCGTGCCGCTCGGCCTCCGCGCGGGCGCGCCGGAGCATGACCGGCGAGAGGTCCGCCGCGACGTAGCGCAGTTTCTGTTCGGGCTGCAGACCGCGGAACGCGACGCCGCCACCACAGGGGACGTCGAGGACGCTCGTGCCGGCGGGCAGCTCGGAGAGCCGCGCGATGTCGCGATAGAAGGCGCCGGTGTCGGTGCCCCAGAGGAGTCGGCCGAGGACCCCGGCCACGTGCTCGTGCTCCACCGCCCAGTCGTAGGTGGTCGCCTCGATGAAGCCGGTGCGCCAGCGGTCGCGAAAGTCGGGCACGGCTCGAGCATAGGCGACCGCTGGCGTGCCACCGGGGGCTGGCGCCGGGGGGGCGGTCGTTTACTGCCACTGCTTTCTGGATCGCATCGGTCCCTTCTCCCCACGCCGGGGTCACGCAGCACCCGATAGCCCACTAACTGAGGCGGGGGCCGGCAGCGTCGGTTGTCGGGCTGCAGAGGATGGTCGGTAATCGCGCGACCACGCGCGCGATCACACTCCTCCAGCGTGAGCCCACTTTCGGCAATTTGTACGGCGATGAGCCCGCTCCCGGTGCCGAGGTCGTGCGTCTCGAGCAGGTGAACGGGACGTGGAGGGCGATCGACGCGGGCCTGTCGGCGGAGCTGTTCGCGCGCCACCCCGAGACCCTCAAGCGACCTCGTCCGCCTGGCGAAATAGGACCTCAACTTCCGGTCGAGCAGCCGGCGACGCGCCCGCGCAATCCTGGCGAGGGCGCCAAGGTCGGACCCGGTTCGCCGCGGCTGGACGAGCTCGAGCGCGACTACACGGCGCGCGAGCTGGCCGCCGAGCTTTCCGACAAGGTCACGTTCACGCGGCGGATGACCACGCTGACCCAGCTTGTCCACTGGGGCCTCGAAGCGTGGAAGATCTACGACCTGGTGGTCCTCGTCGCGCAGGCTCGGAACATGGCGGCGGCGACGCTGGCCGAGGGCTCGCCGTACCGGCAGGCAATCGACGAGGCGCGCCGCGTGGCGGACCGGGCCGTCGAGACGCAAGGTCAGTACAACGCGCTCGACCTGAGGGCCTCGATGCCCTCGCACGAGACCGCTCCCGCGGACTGGGACAGCGAGTACACCCTCTTCCAGGCCCAGAGCGACTTTGTCTGGATCGAGAACGACCTGTTCAAGGCTCGGTCCTCGATCGCGGGCTCGATCGAGGAGCTCGAGGAGCGCCGCCGGCAGCTCGAGAAGGGCATGGAGGAGCGGGAGCGGGCGATTCTGTTCCCCGTGACGAGCCTGGTCTATGCGGAGGCCTACCGGATGAGCCCGGAGTGTTCCCGGTCGCCCCGGAGTCGTCGAGGCGCTCGTCGAGCTGGCGACGGAGTCGTTCGACCACATCGGCTCGCCCGGCTGGGCCGAACTGGCCCGCTCCGAGCTGGCTCGCGTCGGCGCGCGCCGACCGGGCCGGAAGGGCGAGTTGACACCAAGCGAGCGGCGCGTGGCCGAGCTAGCCGCCGCTGGCCAGTCGAACAAGCAAATCGGACAGGCCCTGTTCGTCACGATCAACACCGTCGAGGGCCACCTGTCGCGCGTCTACGAAAAGCTCGGCGTCAGCTCGCCCGCGCAGCTGACGCATCGTCTACAGGATGGACGGACGCATGACTCCTCGACTGAGGCATAGCAGCGATCGGAATCGGGATTGACCGCCCACGCTTCGACCTGGGAGGATCCGTCCTGCGACGTCTTGTGCAGATCGGAGGGTGTGACGGCTGAGTCCGTGGGCTACATCACGTACATCGGCCGCACCGACGACGTGTTCAAGACCTCCGACTACCGCATCTCGCCGTTCGAGCTCGAGAGCGTGTTGATTGAACACGAGGCCGTGGCCGAGAGGCAGGTGGGTACTCGACGGTTGGACAACGGGCGCTGCGGGTACCCACGTAGTGGCACGTGGCGTTGTGCCCGTGCTGCTGACGCAAGGATTTCGGAGCGGGATACAGTGGCGCGCGGTCGTGCCGCTGGTGTTCTGGACTGGTCGCTATGAAACCGTCCTGGTTGGATTGCCTGCGCGATGAGACCGCGCTCCGGCTCGAGGCCGGCGCCGAGTCGGCGGACGTCCAGCATGAGCTGATCGAGTCAGCGGCCGGGCTGAGCGAAGACGAGCGGGCGGGCCTCTGGCTGTTTGCCTGGGCCCACCGGCCTGGTGGAGCTTGCCAACTCGGAGACCTGCGGGGGCTGGTGGCAGGGTGAGCGCGCGCGCCCGACTCGAGGCGTTCATCCGCGCCGAGCTCGCCCGACGCCGCCGCGCCGAGTCAAATCGGGCGCCCGCTCCCCTCCGGCCCCGTCACCAAACTCGAGAGGGAGGGCGACCCAGGCAACGGGCCAATATGGCAACCGATGGCCTGGGCCTGGCCGACACAGGCAGGGAGGAGCGCGTGGCCGCGGGCATGACGTCGGCGGCCTCGCACACGAGGGGTGAGAGCGCCGCCGCAATCGACAGATGCGGCGTATGCGGGCTGGTGATCCCTTCGCGGACGGCCGCTCTCGCCCCCCGATACTGCCCGCGCTGTCTCGCCCTCCGGCGCGCCCTGGTCCCCCTGCGGCCGCTCGAGACCGGCGCGCCGATCGGCGCGTATGCCCCGATGCGACTAGAGCTGCGGCTCCTGCCGACGCCCGAGACGCCCGGAATCGCGCGCCGCCGGCTGGTCGAGGCATACGCGGCGCAACTCGACCGCAACGAGCTGCAGGATGCCAAGCTGCTGACCAGTGAGCTTGTAACCAACGCGTTCCTTCACGGCCGCGGCCCCATCGAGGTGACCGTGTTGCTCGATGAGAATCGCCTCACGGTCGATGTCACTGACGAAGGAGATGGCTTCGAGGCGGCCGGTCGGGGGTACGAGCCGCTCGGTGTGGGCGGGCTTGGCCTGAAGATCGTGGACGCCGTGGCGAGCCGGTGGGGAGTCCATGAGGGCAGCAGCCACGTCTGGTTCGAGCTCGAGTGCGGCCGACGGCTCGGGGCCGCCCAGACACCCAACCCGTAGGCGGCGTGGATCCCGTTGACGGCGGCAAGCGCCGGAGCCAGGTCACGACGGCTGGGCCGAGAGGTAGTCGTCGAGCGCAGCGCTCTTCTGCGTGTCCTCGTAGACCTCGCACTCGTCGACCCGTCCCCGCGCGGTGTGTGCCCAGATGATGTAGCGGTTCTCGTAGACGGTGTCGCCGGCGGGCGAGGTGAGATGGACCGTGCCGCGGACGGCGATGGCGGTGTCCCACGGAAACCCTTTCGCGATTACCTCATCGGGAGAGATCTGGAGACCGACGGTGGCGAACCGCTGGAGCCACCGCTCGAACTCGGCCTTCCCCAGTACCTCGATCGCCCATGAGTTGTCGCCGGGAAACCGGAATCGCACGTCGTCGGCGATGACGCGAAGAAGCGGCCGGCAGTCGCCCGCGGACAGGCACGCGATCGTGCGTGACGTAATTCGCTTGACCAGCAACGAGAGCATGAGACGGTCGCTCGCTACGGCCGGGGATGCCAGCCGGCAGCGCGGGTGAACCGGGTGTTGGGGACGCGCTCGCCGTCGCGGCAGACGTTGTAGATCCCGCTCGGGAGCGTGAGCGCCGAGAGGAGCGCCCGCGCCCCGTCGTCCACGTGGAGCGACGCGCCGAGGGCGGGGACGGGGGCGTCATGTCCGGTGCCGGGCCCGTCGAGGAGCCCGAAGCGGAGCACGACCCCTCGCCGGCCGCCGCTCGCGAACCGATCCGTCGCACGCTCTGCCGCGAGCGCGGATTCGAGAATCGGCGCGACGCCCGTGACGGGCGTGTCCTCGGAGAACGGACCGTCCGGGGGATAGACGAAGGTGACGGTCGGCTGGATATACGCGGCGACATCGGAGGCGAGCGCCGCGTCGACCAGGATCCTCGAGGCGTCAGCGCGGAGACGGTCGTTCTCCCTCCAGGCGTCGGGGTTGCCGAGCTGGTCCAGAGGCTGGATTCGGCTCGCCAGGTGCATGACCGCGTCGACTTCGCGCGCGGCACGTGCCACGGCGAGTGGGTCGAAGAGGTCGAGCTCGTGTCGGGTCGGTGCATTGACCTCGTGTCCGGCCCTTTGCGCAAGCGGTCGCAGCGCACGGCCGAGAACGCCGGCCCCGCCCGTGACCAAGAGTCTCATGGGAGCTCACCCTGACCCATCTCGTTGTCTCTGATCGGGCTATCCATCACGACCACGACGATGGCGACGATCGGCAGCGTTCGCTTCGGTGAGATTGCCGGTCGAGTCGCCAGTCACGCGGTGACCGGCTCGCCGAGGTCGGCACCCACAAGCTCGACTCGTGATGCGATCTCGAGCTTCGCGAAGACCTTGCGGAGGTGGTAGTCGATCGTGCGCGGACTGAGGAACAGCTGCGCGGCAATCTCCGGGTTGGTCTTCCCGGCGGCGGCGAGACGTGAGATCTGCAGCTCCTGCGGTGTGAGCTCCTCGCGCGTGGAGGGGTCACGCTTGCGGGCCGTCTCGCCGCTGGCGCGCAGCTCCGAGCGTGCCCGTGCTTCCCAGGGCGAGACCGCGAGCGCGCCGAACAGTTCGAGCGCGGCACGGAGATGGGGCCGGGCGTCAACGCGCCGGTTCTGCCGTCGCAGCCACTCCCCGTAGAGCAGTTCGGTCCGGGCCCTGTCGAACGGCGACATCGCGTCCGCGAGCTCGATCGCCTGCTCAAAGTGCCGGCCGGCATCAGACTGGTCGACCACTGCGCGGCAACGAGCGAGCAGCGCGAGGCGGGCGGGGCGAGGGAAGCGCTCCGTCCAGCTCTGGAAGCGGCCCAGAGGGTCGGCGACCTCGCTCAGGCGATCGGCGCGGGCCGCGGCCTCGACGGCGTCTGGCAGCGCGAGCACGAACAGCGGATGGGATTCGTATCGCGCCGCGGCGATTGCGGCCAGCATTCGATCGAGCGCCGCCGCGGGTCGCCCCTGACCGAGCTCGAGCAGCCCCAGAGCCCGCTCTAGCTGGGCAGTGACCAGGGTCGCACCGCTCTTTGCGACGTAGGCCTGCAGGTCCGCGGCGTGCGCACGCGCCTGTGGCTCGGCGCCGCGCAGCGCATCGACCGTGGTGACGTTCGCCAGGTTCCAGGCGACGGCCCATGGTTGACCTATGTCAAGCGCGAGCCGCCACCCTTCCTCCGCCGTGGCGTATGCGAGGTCGAAACGGCTCTGGCCGATCAAGCCGTCGGCCTGCATCTGCAGGGCGAACGACAGCGCGGTCATGACCCCCCGCTCGCGGGCGATCTCGACAGCGCGGGACGCGTACGGCACCCCGGCACCTGCGCTGCCCTCGCGCGCGGCTGTCCATGCCGCCCACACGAGGCAGACCGGGTCGTCGAGTTGCTCCGCAAGTTCGATCGCCTGAGCCGCCAGTACAGCGCCGCGGTTGTGGTCCCCCGCAATCTCCGCGGCGAGAGCGGTCACCACCGTCAAGGTGAAGCGCTCGGCGTCGCTCTCGCAGGCGACCTCTTGCGCGCCGCCTGCCAGGGCGACGACCGCCTCGTAATCCCCGGCATAGAACGTCAAGGCGGCGGCCTCGAGCAGGATCTCGAGGGTCAGCGATGCGCTATCGCTCAGCGCTGCCGCCCGCTGCAGCGCGCTGATCCCATCCGTGAACCATCCATGTCGCCCTTCGATGGCGCCGCTGACGTACAGCAGTTGCGCGCGCTGCGCCCGATCCGCGAGCGGAAGTGAACCGTTGATCAGAGCGCGTGCGCGATCCGCCTGTCCTGCCACCGAGGCGGCTTCGACTGCAAGGACCAGACGTGCTGCGCGCGACGACTGGACGTCGCTCAGCTCTGCGGCTCGCTCAAACGCGCTCGCGGCCGAAGCGTGACCCCCGCGTCGCTGCGATCGCCGGCCGATTGCCTCCAGGGCGGCGGCAATCGTCTCATCGGCGGCGAGCGTCGCCCTCGCCTGGTGCCACACGGCGCGGTCTGGCTGCTGCTCCGCTCGAAGCGCGTTCGCCAGTCCGGCGTGAGCCCGTTGGCGCTGTCCGAGGGGCGCTGCCTCATACACCGCCGAGCGAACGAGCGGGTGGCGAAAGGACATCGTGACCCCGTCGGTGTGCACGAGGCCGGCCTGGACAGCAGGGTCAAACAACTCCGGGGCCAGGCCCAGCTCCCCAGCCGCACGGAGGATCACCCTGAGCTCGCCCGTGTCCTCGGAGGCCGCGACCAGCAAAGCGGCCCGTGTGGATTCCTGAAGCCGCCCGATCCGCTGGGCGAACACGGCGCGCAGGGACGCGTTCAGCGGCAGCGCCTCGGGTAGCGTCTCCCGGCCGGCGAGCTGCGCTTCTGAGAGCCCGGCGGGAAGCTCGAGCAGGGCCAGCGGATTCCCGGCCGCCGCGACCAGCAGCCGATCGCGCACCGAAGGCACCGCTCCACGGCCGCGACGACTGAGGAGAGCAGCAGCCAACTCCCGATCAAGGCCGGTGACCGTGAGCTCGTCCAGGCTCGGCGCGTCGAAGCGCCGCAGCTCACCCTCGCGGGCGCCAAAGACGATCACGATCCCCTCGGCGACGAGCCGGCGCGCTGCGAACAGGAGCGAATCCGACGATGGGACGTCCAGCCATTGCGCGTCGTCGACCAGACACAGGATCGGCGTCGACTCAGCGGCGGCAGCCAGCAGCGACAGGACACCCGCCGACACGAGGAAGCGATCGCGGCCTTCGCCGCGCGCCAAGCCAAGCGCCGCCTCGAGCGCCGCCCGCTGAGGCCCAGGCAGGTTGCGTAGCTCGTCGATGACCGGCCACAGCAACCCGTGAAGTCCGGCAAAGGCGAGGTCGGACTCGGCCTCAACGCCCGTGACCCGGAGTACTCTCATGCCGCCGGCCCGAGCGGCGGCGTACTCGAGCAGCGCCGTCTTGCCCATCCCCGCGTCCCCGCGCACGACCAGCGATCCGCTCCGCCTCTGCAGCGCGGCATCGAGCAGACTGTCGAGCACGGCACACTCGCGTGTGCGACCGACCAGTTCGGGGGGCGGCTGCGACTTCCGGTTCCCCATCCACCACAAGGCTAGAGCCCAAGTGCGTGGCGCACCGGCGAGTGGACAGGTAGGTTCGCCGATTCGATGCAAGCCCACGCCCGCCATCCTCCAACTCGTTCCATCAAGAGCCGGTGTCAGCAGCACCGGCACCGGCGCAGGCTAGGAGGATGGTAGGCATGCACGATGGCAGCAAGATTGCAGTCGCGGGAGCGACCGGACGGGTCGGACGTCATGTCGTCGACGTCCTCGAGACCCGGGGGCACGACGTCGTCGCGATCTCGCGTTCCGGCGGCGTGGACATCATCAGCGGGGACGGACTGGCCGGCGCCCTGAGCGGCGTCGACACGATCGTCGACGTGGCCACCGGACCCTCGCCCGAGGAGCACGCGGCCAGCGAGTTCTTCACCACCGCAGCCCGGAACCTGCAGGAGGCGGGAACAAACGCCGGTATACGACGGATCGTCGTAGTGTCGATCATCGGCATTGACAAGTTCACGGCCGGTTACGGCGTGGCGAAGGTCGCCCACGAGCAAGCGATGCTGTCGGGTCCGATCCCCGTCCGCATTCTGCGCGCCGCGCAGTTCCACGAGTTCGTCGCCGAGCTCATGGAATGGGGAATGCAGGGCGACGTGAGTTACGTTCCCAAGATGCGGACCCAGCTGGTCGCGGCCAGAACGGTGGCGGAGGCACTCGCCGACCTGGCCGTCGGGCCGGAGCCGGCAGGCGTCAACGGCGGAGCGTTCTCGGAGATCGCCGGTCCGCGCGAAGAAAGTCTCGTCGACATGGCGCGGCTGGTGGCGGCGCGGCGCGGTGGTGTTGTCACGGTCGAGGCCGTGAGTGACCCCGCCGACCCCGCCCGCGACGTCTACGAGTCCGGAGCCCTGCTGCCGGGCCCGGCGGCCACGCTCGCCGGTCCGACGTTCGAGGAGTGGCTCGAGTCGGCGTCCTGAGCCCTCGAACGACACCGACCAGTCGCGTTAGCGTTTCTCTCATGCGTGCAGTCGTCGTCCACGAGCCCGGCGGTCCCGACGTGTTGACGCTCGAAGATCGTCGGATCCCGGACGTGCGCCCCGGCTGGGTGCTGGTCCGCGTTCGAGCCTTTGGTCTCAACCGCGCCGAGCTGATCACCCGCAGCGGTGGATCGGGTGACGCCGTCAAGTTCCCGCGCGTGATCGGGATCGAATGCGCCGGCGAGGTCGTCGATGCCTCAGACAGCGATCTGGAGGTCGGCCGAGCCGTTGTGGCGGCGATGGGCGAGATGGGTCGAGCGTTCGATGGCGGCTATCAGCAATACGCACTGCTGCCGGTCACCCACGTGATCCCGGTCGAGACGACGCTCGACTGGGCGGTGCTCGGGGCGATCCCGGAGACGTTTGGTACGGCGTGGGGCTCACTGGAGGAGCTTCGGCTCACCTCCGGAGATTCGCTGCTCATCCACGGCGGCACCTCGTCGGTCGGCATGGCCGCAATCACGATCGCCAAGGACCGCGGCGTGACGGTCTTCGCCACCACGCGCCAAGAGGCGAAGCGCGCCGCGCTCGCGACAGGCGGCGCCGATCACGTGCTGATCGATGACGGCACCGTCGCCGCACAGGTGCGCGAGATCGCTCCCGGCGGAGTCACCGGCTTGTTTGAGCTGGTCGGGGCCGCCGCGCTGCTCGACTCGCTCCACGCCGTTGCTGACGGCGGGCGAGCCTGCATCGCCGGGTACCTCGAGGATGAATGGGAGCTCGCGCCGGCCCATACCAAGGCACAGCGACTCGGCGTTCCGCTCGCGGTCTACAGCAGCAACGTCATCAACCGCGCCAGCTACGGCCAGGTCCTCCAAGACACGATCCGCGCTGTCGAGGACGGACGCTACCGCGTCAATATCGATCGCACCTTCGAGATCGACGACATCCGCGATGCCCATCGCTACATGGAGGCCAACCGAGCGGTAGGCAAGCTGGTCGTCTTGACATCCGACGACTCACCCCCGCCACGACCATAGGTCACTCACGTCCCGGCCGCCCGATCCCGTCACCCTACCTCCGGCTGCGCGGCAACGCACCGTCGTCACAGGACGCGGAAGATCTCGTATGCGATCGCATTCGGCCCGGTCAACCTGCCGCGTCCCAAGAACAGACTTTGGCCGAGCCAGGCGTACGGCCCGGCGCCCACCTCGAACTGCGGGGCGATCCGCATGTACTGATCGTCGAAGTCGGTGGCCTCGCCGGCGGCGAGCGCTGCGAGAAACCGTTCGCTCGAGCGGATCAATGCGAGGTCGTAGCGAAACAGGATCAGGTGACCGTCCTCGGTCAGCAGTTGCGCCCGGAGGTCTTGTCGGCGGATCCCGTCAGCACCGACACGGATCCAGTCGGTTCCTGGCATCGCGAGGGTCGCGTCGATCCGCGGGCCGCGCAGCGTTGCGGTCGCGACCTGCCAGCAAACCCGCTCGCCGAGCGGTGAGCCGGTCGTCGGGCCGAGCGGCCCCTCGATCGTTTCCGCATACGTCATCTCGTACTCGAGCTCGATCATCTCCACCTCCAAGCGCGTCTATCGGTTCCAAACTAAGGAAACCGCGGCCGTGCCGCCGCCGTCCATCTCGCGGCTCGACCAGCACTGGGTGTCCGGACGCGAGACCGCGCGGCGATGACCGAGCGGCGGCTCGCGCCCGGACGAAATTACATCAGCCCGGCGAGGCTGCGTTCGGGGTCGATCAGCACGATTAGGCGATCATCGAGCTTCGCGATCTGATTGGAGAAGCTCGCCGTCGCCGACCGTCTCGATCTGATCGACCGGAACCTGGAGCACCTCGTCGACCGAGTCGACGATCAGCCCGATCGTGCTGCCGGGAACCTCGACCACGAGGATCTTCGTGCCCTCGTTGATCTCGCACGAGCGGCCGAACTGTCCGCCGAGATCGACCACCGGCAGCACCGAGCCGCGCAGTGAAATCATTCCCTGCACGAGACCCGAGGCTGCGCCTCGGGCCTTCGGCTCGCTGTAGCGGATGATCTCCCTCACGGTCCTGATCGGCAGCGCGTAATGCTCGTCGTGGATCGAGAAGGCGACCAACTGCCGGTAGCCGGATGCGGTCGCGTCGGCGCTGGTGCCGTTCGCTTCGATGACGCTCATGGTCTCAGCTCCGCTGGAGCGTGAAGGCCGAGACGAGGCCTTCGAGGTCGTGCGCCATCTTGGCCAGCTCCTCGGAAGCTCGAGGCGATGTGCTGGCTGGTCGCGGCGGACTCCTGCGCGGACGCCGACACCTCCTCGGTTGCTGCGCTGGTGTCGTTCGCGACCCGCTCCACCTCCTCTACCGCGCTTGAAATTCGCCCGATGCAGTCGCCGACCGTCTCGATCGACCCGTTGAGGTTGTCGAAGCTTTCCCGGGTCTTGCCGGCAGCCTGGGCCGCCGACTCGGCGAGCTTTCTCACTTCCTCGGCGACGACCGCGAATCCGCGGCCCTGCTCGCCGGCGCGCGCAGCTTCGATCGCCGCGTTCAACGCAAGCAGGTTCGTCTGATCGGCGATCGCGCCGATCTCACCGGTCAGCGCGACCCCTTCGCTCGCGACCTCACGAGCCTTCGCGGACAGCTCGACCGCCTCGCCGGCGACCTCACGGACGTTGTGCACCATCGACATCTGCTGCTCGGCGCCCTGCGCGACGGTCTGGGTGGCCTGCGCGATCTCGCCGACGGAGGCGCCCGTCTGCTCGGAGGCGGCCGACATCCCCTGAGAGGAGCTCGAGACCTGCTCTGCGGTCGATGAGATCTGCCGGATCATCGTCGCCAGCTCCGAGCGCATCTCGTTGTAGGACGCAATCCCGCCCTGCGCCTGGGAGAGCATCGTGTTGAACGTGTCACCGAGATCGCCGAGGTCTTTTCCGGATGGGCTCACGAGCGGCTTGGTTACCGGCGTCGCCTCCACGGTCAGATCGCCCGTGGCGGCGGCCTGAAGCCCTTCGCCGAGGCCGGCCAGGCACACGTTGGAGAGGCTGTGAAGCCGGTCGGTCAGACCTTCCAGGCATGACTGCGCGCCGAGCGCTGAGCGCAGCTGCTCGCGCAGCTCGTTGTAGCCCTGCAAGGCAACCTGCGCCTTGGCGAGCATCGAGTTGAACACCGCCTTCAGCTCGGTCAGCCCGGGATCGTCGCTGACGACGTCCATCGGCTTGGTGACCGGGATGACTTCGACGGTCAGATCCCCATCAACCGCCGCGCGGATCCCTTTGACCAGAGATTCGAGGCAGTTCTCATCGAGACTGTGGAGCCGGTCCGCCAACTGGTCGCGGAATTCCTGCTGCTGCTCCTGCTGGCGGTTGATGGCGGCGGCGCCAGACGAGGAAGTCTTGCGAGCGCGACTGAGGACGGACATGGGCACCTCTCTGGGGTCGGCGGACTGCACAACAAAGACGTTTCCCCCTTGTTTCGACCCGCCGGTGAGAACCGGCAACGGTACAAACCCGTCGTCCGCATCCGGGTCTTCGACTACCAGCCTGAGATTCTCATGCAGACGAAATCGACAACCAAGAGTCAGAGCGCGACCGGCTGCGAACACCAAGACGGCCCTAGCGTCCGTGCCAAGGCCCGGCGTCGGCTTGCGGCATCAAACGGACGCGCCTCCGTTAGCTGCCCCCTGTCGCGCGCCGATTCGTATTTGGCAGCGCGTGAAATCCCCGTAGCGAGCACGAGCGGTTAACGTCCGTCCGTGGCTGTGAAGGCGTGCCTGAACGGCGGTCGTACGCGGACCGAGCATCCGGCCGTTCCGCTCACGCCGGCGGAGCTCGCCGCCGACGCGATCGCCGTCCGGCAGGCCGGCGCATTTGCCGTGCATGTTCACCCGCGCGAGGCCGACGGTCGGCAGACGCTGAGCGCGCGAGCGTGCGACGCTGCGGTGGCGGCGATCCGCGGAGCCGCTCCGGGCCTGCCGGTCGGGCTCTCGACGGCCGAGGCGATCGATCGCGACCCGTTCGCCCGCGCGGCGGCTGTGCGGGCATGGCGCAAACCACCCGATTTCATCTCGGTGAACCTCTCGGAGCTTGGATGGCAGGGCATCATGCGAGCAGCCGTACACGCGGGTATCGGGATCGAGGCGGGCCTGGCCACCCGGGCCGACGCGCAAGAGTTCGCGCGCAGCCCGTTCGTCCACCAGGTTGTCCGAGCCCTGGTCGAGGTGGACGATGGCGCCGAGGATGCCCGCGCGATCGCGGAGCTAATCCCCGCCGGTGTGCCTCAGCTGTGGCACGGATACGGCGAGCGGACCTGGGAGGTGCTGGCCGCGGCCCAGGCTGCTGGCGCCGACACGCGTGTGGGCCTCGAGGATGTCCTGGTGTTGCCCGACGGCCAGTCGGCCGCCGGCAATGCGCAGCTGGTCGACGCCGCCGTGGCGCTCTCTTCGGGCGCCGGCCTCTGAGCACCCGTCCCGGGCTCGGACCACGGCCGGGACTTGTTTCGGCCGCCGAACAGCCGCAGCAGGAACAGAAAGATGTTGAAGATGCGGACCGGCGAGCGACCCAAAGCGAAGAGCCTCGAACCGCGCACGACCATGAGTCCGCAGGGCTTGCGAATGCGCCGGCGTTCACGGACGTGACGCTTGGGCTCGGCGCCGACGAGTAGCTCTCACCGAGGTGAGCGGCACTCCTCATCCGCTCCGCTGGAACTACCGGACTACGTGCACGGCCCAAGGGGAGCGGCTCGAGACCAGGCGGTGAAACACCGAGAACTCAAGCACCCTTCCCGCTTCGTCCACCAGCCAGCGCGTCGTCTGCTCAGGGACCATCCGGTACATGAACACCGCCGACGAGTCGCCCGCAAGCCAGGCCGGGGTCGCGTCGTGTTGCCGCGCAAACGCCACCTGGGCCCGACTCATCGGCAGGTCTGTCAGGCGCGTTGGCATGCGCGAAGGATCGCCTCTACAGTTCCCGGCGGCAACGGGGGCGGACCGCGCGAAGCCTCCGTGATTTGCCGCAGCGCCTGTCGGCAAACCCGGCGGCATTCACCTGGCCTAGGGCGGATAGCCACCCCTCCCGCGCACCCCTCGCGCCAACGCTCGATCTTGGCGATCACCGAGCAGGGCCCCAAGGGCCCGGCCGCCGCGAACGCGCAGACGTCAGGCGGTCTCGCGACAGTTGCTGATGACACAGTAGCTCGCGGGGGTCGCCTCGAACCTGGTCCGCTCCAGCCGGCTCCCCGATCGAGAGCTGGCGCCCTAGACAGGTGACGAAGGGCGGGCGAGGCCTTCGGCCAGGTCTCCGAACCCCGGCGCGATCACCGCACCCGGCTGGGCGATCAGCTCCTCCGCGACCAGGGCCTCGGTCGTGAGCATCAGGGCGGCCACCGAGGCGGCGTGCTGGATCGTCAGCCGCGTGACCCGCAGCGGATCGATCACCCCGTCCTCGAACAGGTCCACGAACTCGCCGGTGAGCGCGTTCAGCCCGTGGCCGGGAGGCATCGCACGAACCTGGTCGATCACGGCCTGGCCGTCGTATCCGGCGTTGGTCGCGACCCAGAACAGCGGCTCGGAGAGGACGCTGCGGATCACGTCGGCGCCACGGAGATAGTCGCCCCGCAGGCCGCGCTCCACCAGCGCCCCGTCCGACAGCGCCGCCTCGGCACGCAGCAGCGCGGTCCCACCGCCGGCGACGATGCCCTCGCTGACCGCCGCACGGGTCGCCGCGACGGCTCCTTCGGTCCGGCGGAACTTCTCCTGCAGCTCAGGGCCGGTGGCCGCCCCGACGTGGATGACGGCCAGGCTCGAGGCGAGCTTGGCGAGCCGTTCGCGGAGCACTTCGATGTCGGTGTCCTGGGTCGCGCGCGCGAGTTCGACCCGGATCTGGTCCAGGCGCGCGCGGATGGCCTCGGGGCTGCCGGCGCCCTCGACCAGGACCGTCGAGTCCTCGCTGATCACGATCCGACGCGCGCTTCCGAACGTGTCGGGGGTGACGTGCTGGAGCGTGAGACCGGCGTCCTTGGCGACCACCTGACCGCCCGTGAACGCCGCGAGGTCGTGCAGATGGGCGATCCGGCGGTGGCCGAAGCCCGGAGCGCGCACGACGACCGCCCTGAGCGTCCCATGCTGGTTGTTCTGGACGATCAGGCCGAGCGCCGCGCCCTCGACCTTCTCGGCGAAGATCACCAGCGGTCGCGGCGACTTCATGAGCGCGTCGAGCGTCGGCATCAGGTCGTTGATGTGCGACAGCGGCTCGTTGGTCAGCAGAACATAGGGGTCGTCGAAGACCGTCTCCATGCGGGTCGTGTCCTGGATCAGGTACGGCGAGAAGTGACCGTTGTCGACGTGGAATCCCTCGACGAACTCGACCTCGATCCCCGGCACGCCCAACTCCTCGATCGTCACCACGCCTTCGGGCCCGACCCGATGGAGCGCGTTCGCGACCGCGGCGCCGATCCGCTCATCCTCCTTGGCGGCGATCGTCGCGACGTGCGCGAGATCATCGGCGCTCGAAACGGAGCGGGCCTGGAGGCGAAGTTCGGCGATCACGAGCTCCGTCGCCTCCTCGATCCCGCGCCGCAGCAGCATCGGGTTCGAGCCCTCCTCGAGCGCGGTCATCCCCTCGCGGACGATCGCCTGGGCGAGCAGCGTCGCCGTAGTCGTACCGTCGCCGGTCAGGTCGCTCGTCTTGTTGGCGACCTCGCGCACGAGCTGTGCGCCCATGTTCTTGAACTGGTTCGAGAGCTCGATCTCGCGCGCGATCGAGACGCCGTCGTTGGTGATCGTCGGCGGACCCGTGAGCCGCTCGAGCACGACGTTGCGCCCCTTGGGGCCGAGCGTGACCCTGACCGCGTTGGCAAGCTCGTCGACCCCGGCCTGCAGGAGCTGCCGGGCCTCGTGGTTGAAGTAGAGGATCTTTCCCATCGCAATCTCGTTATGCGCTTGCCGGGATCAGGATTCCGCGACCCTGCAGCCGCCCGCCGTCGAGGTCGGCCATCGCGTCGTTGATCGCATCGAGCGGGTAGGTCGTCGTGTGCAGGCTGACCTTGCCCTGGGCGGTCAGCGTCATCAGGTCCTGCAGGTCGGTGTACGTTCCGACGAGGTTGCCGATGAAGCTGATCTCGCGCGAGATGATGTCGATCGTCGGCACGTTGACGTTCTCCCCATAGCCGATCACGTAGTAGAAGCCGCCGTCCTGGATCATCGCGATCCCGTCCTCGATCGCGCCCTTCTCGCCGACGAAGTCGATGATCGCCTCGGCGCCCGACCCATCGGTCAGCTCCTTGACCGCGTCAACGTGCTTCGAGCCGTCGACCTTGACCGTGTGGTCCGCGCCCATCTCGCCGGCGAGCGCGAGCGCCTGCTCGGAGGGGTCGACCACGATGATCTCGGCGGGCGTGTACGCCTTCAGGCACTGGATCCCGATGTGACCGAGCCCGCCCGCGCCGATCACGACCACGCGCGTTCCGGCGCCGAGCATCGGCACGGCCTTCTTGACCGCGTGGATCGCGGTCAGGCCGGCGTCGGCGAGCGCGGCGATGTCCTTGGGCTCAAGACCGGGGTCCAGCTTGACGACGGAGCGAGCCGAGGTCTGGAGCAGCTCGGCGAAGCCGCCGTCGCGGTTGATGCCCGGGAACACGCCGTTCACGCAGTGCATGTCATCGCCACGCCGGCACGCTCGGCACAGCCCGCACGCGATGAACGGGTGGACGATCACGGTGTCGCCCACCTCGACGTTCGTGACGCCGGGGCCGATTTCGTGCACCCAGCCGGCGTTCTCGTGCCCGGGCGTGTACGGCAGCACGACCTGAGACTTCTCCGCCCACTGGCCCTCCTGGATGTGCAGGTCGGTGCGGCACAGGCCCGCGGCCCCGATTCTGACGATCACGTCGAGCGGTCCGACGATCTTGGGCTCGTCGATGCTGTCCAGCTTGAGCTGGTCGTGGTAGGCGTGCAACCGCGCGGCCTTCATCGCAATACCTCCTGTGACTCATTCGCCAGGTCGTGGCGCACTTGTAGTAACGAGCGGCAGATCCCGCCGTTGGCCTCGAGACTGGTCCGAACCAGCCTCGCGAGCCGCAGCCAGCGCTGCACCTGGTCGGGCTCGAGCGGCTCCCCGCTGGGCCGCACGAGCGCCGGCGCGTCGGGCCTGGAATCGATCCCGAGCTGCCGGCGCAACTCGACGCACCTTCGCGCGTCGGGAAGGTCCGGCAGATCAGCGATACGCCGCTGCGCGACTTCCTCCGCGCAGGCACCGCCGGCCAGCATCGCCTCGCACACCGCCGCCTGCCGTGCGGTCAGCGCTTTGCGCTGGAACAGCTCGCGCAACGCCCCGAGCTCGTCGTCTTCGGTCTCGCCAGGAAAGGCACCCGTGAATCCCTGGCCCTTGTTCAGAGCACGATTGATCTCATCGGCCGTGTAGTGGTCGTCGAGCTTGACCGTCACCCGACCGATTCCCGGCAGCCGGCGCACGGCATTGCGTGCGTCGGCCGCCATCAGGAACGCGAAGTTGGGAGCGCACTGCGGCGTCGGCAACCGCAGCACGACTTCGACGTCTCCATCGCCGCTGACGTTCACGCTGCCCACGAACTTCAGCGAGGTGATCGGCTCGTCGAGCTCGGGGTCGATCACCGCGTCGAGCGCTCTAAGCACCCGCTCCCTCATGCCGGCCTCCGCCGGATTGGCGCAGGCCACGGGCGTCATGCCGACTCAACCAGCTGTGCGTCCTCCTTATCCGCCGCGCCGGGGACCTGGAACTCGGCGGGGACGTCGATCCCGTACAGCTTGGCGGCGTTGAGGCCGAGGATCTTGCGCTTGCCGGCGTCGTCGAGCCGCGGGTAGTCCGAGAACTCGTCGCCGTCCGGATAGTCCCAGTCGAGGAAGCCGTCGATCTGCCACTTCGGCTCCCAGATCGCATAGTCCGAACCGAACAGCAACTTGTCCTCGCCCACCCAGAACAGCAGCTCGCCCATCACCTTGGCGAAGAACCGCGGACGGGCGTGCATCAGGCCGCCGATCACGACCGCCAGGCCGGCGTAGACGTTCGGCTCCTGCGTGGCCATGAAGCAGAAGTCCTCGATCCGCGGCAGCCCCACGTGCTCGACGATGAAGTTGAGCTCGGGGTTCATCGTGGCCGCCACATCGACGTCCTTCACGTCGAACGCGTCCTTGTCGAGGGGCCAGATCGTCGGGCCCTTGTGGACATGGATGTTCTTGATCCCGAGTTCCCTGCACTTGTCAAGGAACATCTGGGCCTCCGGATCGGTCAGCTTCCAGCCGCGCGACCCTTTGTGCCACTCAGCGGTGTAAAGCTTGACGCCCTTGAGGTTGTAGCGCTCGGCGTCCTCCTCCAGCTCGCGCATGCCGGCTTCGCCTTCGCGCGGGTCGAAGCGCCCGTTCACGATCAGCTTGCCCGGATACTTCTCTGCCATCTTGGCGTTCTCGGCCGCCGTGTTGAACCCGGTCGTGTACCACTCCTTCAGGTACGTCGACTGGAAAATCCCGACGTCGACGCCGCCGTCCTCGAACACGTCCTTGACGAAGTCCTCCTCGGAGTACTTCATGGAACTTCTCGAGAGGCCAGTGCGTCTCGGCCGGGGCCAGCCCCATGTAGGCGTGGAAGCACTCGATCCAGCCCTTCGCGTACTGCTCGGCCCCCGGCACCCAGTTCGCGGGGCTGGCGTCCCAGAAGTGACAGTGACCGTCGACGATGAAGTACCTGTCACCGTTTCGTGCGTACATATCACCCTCCCTAGCTAACTGCTTCGAGGTCGAAGTCGATGTACTCCGCTGCGTCTTCCGGATTGGCGAACATGATGATCCTGTCGTCGAGGACGACCATCCTCCCGTAGTGGGTCGACATGATCTCCTCGAAGTCGTCGTTGCCGAAGTCGTCCCAGCCGAGTGCCTCAGCGCAATCGGCATAGTTGATCTCGAACATGTGGTCGCCGTCGACGCGGATCATCGAGGGCAACTCTTCGACCGTGACGCCGGGCACGCCGCGCATCACATTCGCGACGACGTAGCCGACCTGGTTGTTCATCAGCGTCACGCCGGCGCGGTTCGACGAGGTGCGGTTCACCTCGAATCGGTCAGCGGTTGAGCTCATCAGTCGAGGTCCTTTGTGTTGAGGTTGAGCGCGGTGACGAGGTCGTCGAAGCGCCGCTTCGCGTGTTCGAGGGAGTCATCAAACCGGATGACCTTCTCGCCGGGCTGGGACCAGATCGGCTGCATGGCCCGACCGGCAGCGATGCTGAGTGGGGTCCACTTGGCGAGCCACGACTGCATCGTGGCGCGGTTCTCGGCGCTGAACTTCTCGTCGTCCGAGAGCATTCGGTAAAGCGCTCGCGCGACTCGCTGGTCGCGGGCCGTGTCGGCCTCCCCGGCCCCCATCAGGGTCGGCGTCACAAAGTCGCCCTGCGGGGCTGCGACCTGCATGACGAACTCAGAGCGGAACAGCTCGCCGACGAGCGGTTCGAACACGACCGTGGCGGCGAAGAACGCCTCCGCCCAATCGCGAACGGCAGTGAGCCTCTCTACGTTCTCGCGGACACCCTGCCAGACGGGGTCGTTTATCCACGCTTCCTTGTGCGCTGAGCCGTCGAATCCATCGATCTCTTCGGAGAGCTCGAGGTTGTAGAGGATCAGATCCTGGCCGAAGCGCAGCTTGTGCGCGGAGGCGACCGACAGCGCGTTGTTGATCATGTTCGTAGGCGCGTCGCGCTGCGCGGGCAGGTAGACGTGCATGCCGATCCCGTGCTCGGCGTGCGCCCACGCGCCGACGTGCCGCTCGACCACGGTCACCCAACCATGGTTCCAGCCGGCGAACGCGCGAGCGGCGCGAGCGTTCTCGAGGTTCTGGTGGATCTGCCGGACGACGTTGGCGTTGTTGCGGTAGATCGTCTGCTCCCACTCCTCGTTGGGGTCGAGGAACTGGTGCCAGTTGGAGGACTTCAGCGCGGTCCATTCCGGCGGGTAGCCGCCGGTGCCGTCCGCGAACCCGTAGACCCAACCCTGGAGCAGGTGACGCGCCGGATCGGGCTGGATATCGACCGTCACGTCCTCGTACACCGTCGCTCGTCGCTTGGCCGGAGTGAAGTAGTTGAAGCTCCGACTCGTGGATGATGGGAACTCCCGTGCGCCGGCTTCGGCGTCGGTGAACTCCGGCTTGGGAACGCTCCGTTCCTTGACCGGGGCTTCCGTGTCTGTTGCCATCGTTGCTCTCCTCTCCGCGGTCAGGGCGCGGTGGTCGTGAACTTGTCGTAGTAGACCCGCGACTCGGGGACGCCGTTCTGCACCAGCAGGCCGATGGCGGCGTCGACCATCGGCGGTGGACCGCACAGGTATGCGTCCACTTCACTCAGCTCGGTTTCGGACCGGGCGACCACGTCCGTGATCAGGCCCCGCTCCCCGCTCCAGCTCTCGTCCTCGCCACATTCCGACAGCGCCGGCACGAACCTGAAGTTCTCTAAACGCTCCTCGAGCGCGGCCAGCTCGTCGGTGTGGAACAGATCGCGCGGGCCGCGAGCTCCGTAGTAGTAGACCGCCGGGCGGGTGTTGCCCTCGTCGGCCAGCGACCTGAGCAGCGCCAGGATCGGGGCCATGCCGGCCCCGCCGCCGATGAACAACAGCGGCCGGTCGGAGTTCGCGCGCAGTGTGAACACACCGTACGGACCCGTCACCTCGAGCTCATGACCGGGCTCCAGAGCGCCGCTCGAGAGCAGGCTCGAAAACTTCCCGTCCTCGTACACCTTGATCATGAGCTCGAGTTCGCCGTTGCCCGGCAGGTTGGCCATCGAGAACGACCGGACCTCGTCGCTACCCGGGATCCGGACATCGACGTACTGACCTGGGTGGTAGTCGAGCGCTGCTCCGCTAAGGACGAGCCGCTGGATGTCGTGGGTAAGCGCCTCGATCGTCTCGACGCGCATCTGCTGGGTCCTCAGCGCGATTCCGCTTCGGAGCACCTCCTCGTCGTAGTTGATCAGCTCGATCTCGAGGTCGGACATCGCATGCGCGCGGCACAGCAGCGTCCATCCTTCTTCCTTCTCGTAGTCGGCCAGTGCGAACGTCGAGTACTTGTCGAGATCGACCTCGCCGTCAAGCAGAAACGACTTGCACGCCGAGCACTGGCCCTCCTTGCAGCCGTGCATCAGCATCAGCCCTTGCCGGAATGCCCCTCGCAGGACCGTCTCATCCTCGTCGACCTCGAACTCGATGCCGACCGGCTCGAGTCGAACCTGATAGGTCTGGCCCATGAGCGAGTTCCCCGTTTCGTGGGAGCTGAAAGAGGCGACCGGGCGTGGGACGACCGGTCGCCTCTGACTCAGCTGCGATCTGTCAGGCGGCCGCCTCGGCCGGCTTGCGACCAGCGGGACCGCCCCGCTTGTAATCGGCCAGCCACGCGTCCCGTTCCTCGGGCGACATCTCGTTGAGCAGAATGTTCGGGCTCGCGAGCGTGATGCCCTTGCAGTCGTCCAGCGTCCACATCTCCTTCGGATCGAGGTTCAGATGCGGCTGCGGGATCAGCGTCTTGCCGTCGTCGCGGACGTAGCCGAGGTCGCTCAGCGCCTCTGCGAGGTCCTTGCCGTGAACGCAGGTCTCCCACTCGCGCAGGCCCGTCAGCCTGCCCATCGATGGCGTGGCGCGGCCCTTGTATTCGGGCCGGAACGCGGTCCTATCGGTCCACGCGCAGGTCTCCGAGCAGTACGTGCGGACCTGACCGTCGACCTCGTCCATGACCGTGTCCTCGCGGATCATGCACGGCACCATGCACGTCCAGCACCGGTGCGGGTAGACGTAGTCCGTATCGGGGTCGAAGCAGATCGGCGCGTGGCCGTTCTTCTTCGCCAGGTCCGAGTAGCGCTCCCACCACTTGCCGTACTTGTCATACCAGCCCGGGTACTTGTGCTCGAACCACTCGAAGTCCTTGTCGTCCATCCCGTCGATCCGCCAGTAGTTCGCCCACCATCCGGTGGCGAAGAACTGCGCGGTCTCGTGGATGTAGCCCTTGTTCCAGATCCGGTTCCACGCCTCCTCGACGAGGTCGTGCGGGATCACCAGGCCGTACTTCTCGAGTGGGACGAGGTAACTGCGGTAGTAGTCGTCGTAGATCCACCGCCGCCACGCCTCGGCGTAACTCTCGCGGTCCTTGCGGCGGTCCTTGGTGCCGTACTCGATGAACGTCCCGATCGCGGCGTCGACGACCGCATGGTTGTTCCACCAGGCGTAGCGGAGGTCGCGCTCGAGCAGTTCCCGGTTGCGCTCGTCCGCGAGCGCCATCAGGATGATCGAGTAGCCGTTGGAGATGTGGCGGGACTCGTCCGACTGGACCGAGTGGAACACCGTCGGCAGCAGGTAGTCGCCGTTGGCCGCGGCCTCACCTGGCATCGCGACGAACAGGACGTTCGTGAACGCGGTCTCGGCGACGATGGTCAGGTAGATGTTGGCGGCGGTGATCGCGTCGCCGGTGATGAACCCCTCGCCGAACTGCCGGCCGATCGTGCCGGCGTAGCAGTTCTGGAAGCCCTTCGTGGTGATGTCGAACCCGGCCGGGTCGATGTAGTGGTTCATGTAGAGGCGCTTGAGGTTCATCTGGATCGTCGAGTGACGAACCTCGTCGATCATCTGGATCGCGAGCCCGTTGTGGATCTGAGGGTTCGGGACCGTCCCGATCGTGAGGGGCATCGCGCGCGCGGCGGAGATCTCGGGGAACGGGATGATCGACAGGAACAGCTTCTGCCACTCCATCCACCGCTCCTGAACCTGGCGGAACATGTTGCCGCGGATGGCGCCGTCCATCGCACCGAAGACGCGGTTGTCCTTCTCCTCCTCCATCGGGAAGTAGGAACGCAGGACCTGCTTGAGCGGGTCCTTCTTCGGCGACTTCTCGAACGTGTAGTCGGTCGAGTACTTCTCGACCGGCGAGACGTAGGTCGGCTCCCAGGAGAGCTCCTGGATCTTGTTGTGGGCCTTGGTGATGCTCGCTCTACTCACCCGTCGCTCCTTATTTGGTTCCCTCTTGCCCGTGCCGCCATCGCGCCGCGAGGCGGCCCTTGGACGAGCCTAGATTTGCTCGCCGGCTGCGGCAAGAAGCTCGTCTTTTTCGCATCTGCTTGCAATTTCAAGTGACCGACGCCAGCTGCTTGGACGGGTCTGACCACGCGCCCCGAAGCTTCGGCGTCGAGCTCGCGGTAGCCACCCGCACGGCCCGCGCCGCGACCTCGACGACCGTCGCCGCAAGACGGTCTCGCTCGCGGTCGAAGACGTGGACGCTCGTCGAGAGGCCGAGCGCCGCGACGAACCGTCCGTGTTCGTCGCGGACCGGCGCCGCGACGCAACAGAAATTCTCGTCGAACTCCTCTCGGTCAACCGCGAAACCGTCCCGGCGCGCGCGGTCGAGCTCGGCGGCGAGCGCGACGCCGGACGTGATCGTGTGACGCGTGAACTGCTTCAGGCCGCGGGCCACGTAGACGCTGACCGCCTCGGTCCCGAGCAGCGACAGCACGACCTTGCCCATCGCCAGCGCGTGGGCGCTGTCGCGGATCTCCGATCCGAGTCCGGGCATGCGCGGGACGCCCTGGCGGCCGCGAAAGGCGACGATTTCGATCTTGCCGGAGCGCACCACGCCCAGGTAGGAGCGCTTGCGGGTCAGCAGGAACAGGTCGTCGACGGTCGCGGCGAGCCCCCCGTGAACCGGGTGGTCGGGAGCGAGCTGCTCGGCTACCGCGGTCAGGTGTTCGAGGCCGCGAGCCGGGCGATAGACGCCTTGCCTCGCATGCACCGCGAAGCCCTCCTGGCACAGGCTCGTGAGCAGGTAGTACGCGGTCGAGACGCTCTTGCCGATCTCGTGCGCGACCTCGTCGGCGCGTACACCGCCGGGCCTCTGCACCAGCAGCGTCAGTACGCGCAGGACCGAGCGCGCAGTGCTGAGGCTTCGGCCTGCTGCGGCCACGGGCGGCCGCGCGAATACGCCCACGGACTCGCTGGTCAATGGCTCCCTCTCCGTTTTGTGCCGGACCGGTGGCTCGCTCACCCGGCTCCGCCGACAGTACCGCCGGCGGGCAGAAGTGGCGTTACACGGCCGTTACACGGCGGGCCGCTTGGCGGCCTCGCCGGCGCGCAGGGCGCTGAGCCGGGAGGCCGCCAGGCTGCGCCGCGGATCCTGGAAGGGAAGGTTCGACAGCAGCCGCTGCCAGGCCGCCAGGTCGCCCGCGCCGCTTGTCGTCTGTAGCCAGGCCCACAGCGCCTCCTGGTCGCCAGCGCTCATCACCGACTGGCGCATCCAGCTTTCGAGCGCGTCGCGCTCGCGAATCACGCCGGGGGCCGTCGATCCGGGCAGCAGCGGCCCCGCGTAGCGAGCCGCCGCCTCACGGACCTCCCCGCAGTGGAGCAGCCCGCACACCTGCGCGACATCGCTCGAGACCCCTCCCCGCAAGCGGTAGTGCTCCGTCTCGATACAGTCGCCCAGGAGCTTGCGCAGGCGCGAGATCTCGACTCGGATGGCCGCCGCCCGCGCCGTTGTCCCGTAGACACCCTCGCTCAGCTCCTCGCTGGCCAGTCCGTCCGGGTTGGCGCACAGGAGGGTCAGGATTTCAGAGTGGCGCAGGCGAAGCTGCTGACGGCCGCCGGGTAGCTCGGCGTCGGCCCGCTCGCGCCCGAGGAGCGCGACGCTCAGCGCGGTCCGCCGAATGCCACCCCCGTGGCGAGCCGGCTCGGTCTGGGAGCGGATCACGTACGCCTCCTCGCATCCGAGCACCTCGGCGATCAGCGACTCCTCAGCGCCGATCGGAAGCTTGCCCCCTCCTGGCGGCACGTGCATGCGGTCGCTCTGCAGCCACCCGAGCGGCTGGCTGGCGATCACCCGACCGCTGCGCGCAACCAGCGCGCGCGGCCCCGGCCCGGCACGGAGATGGTCGCCGAAGCGCGCGAGCAACCGACCGTCCCGCTCGACCATCTGGAACCGCAGCTGGGCCTCCACCGCATTCGCGGTTGCGGTCGCCACGGCCATGCTGTGCGGGTGCACGGTGGACATCTCGCCGGTGAGGTCGATCACGCCGATCACGTGGCCGGTCTCGGGATCGTTCACCGGAGCGGCGGCGCACGTCCACTCCTGGACGACCTCGTTGAAGTGCTCGGTCGCGAACACCTGGACCGCGTGCTCGGCCGCGAGTGCGGTCCCGATAGCGTTCGTCCCCGCACCGCCCTCGCTCCACAGCGTCCCTTCGGCGAAGTTCATCGAGTCCGCGGCGCGCATCCGCACGAGGGCGTTCCCCTCGAGCCACAGCAGGACCCCGTTGACGTCCGCGACCACGATCAGGTGGCGCGACTCGTCGGCGCTGGCGGCCAGGCACGAGCGAATGAGCGGTGCCATCCTCGCCAGCGGATGGATCTCCCACCGCGCCGAGGTCTCGTCGGCGTCGGCGACCACCGGCGCGACGCGGAAGCCCGACGGATCGACGCCGGCCGCCGCGGATCGACGCCACGAGGCCGCGATCGGCTCCCGCACCACGCTCGACGCCTCGCCGCCGGAGAATCGCTCCCAGCCGTCGCCGACGAACCGCTCCCAGGCGCGTCTCGTCTCCCGCGCCCTCTGCGCCGGAGCGGTGGCCACGTCGATGGCCAGCCACGGGTTCGGCATGCTCGCCTCAGTCTATGGCATCGATCAGCGGCGGCCGAGCCGTTCTTAGGTCCTGGCGCGGCTGGGGTCAGGCGCGGGCGCTGCAGGCGGGCGGCGTGTGGGGATCCGCCCGCCCGTAGCGGTGGGCCAGTCAGACGCAGGTTTCCGGGAAGCGCGGTGGTGCGCTCGAGGAGTGCGCGGCGCTCGTGGCCGATCGCGTCGGCGCCGAGCATGGCGGCAACCACCATCTCGGGTGCGACGGGGAACGGCTCGTTGTGGATGGTCTCGCCCTCGGCGCAGGCGGCCTCGGCGACCGGGGCGAGAGTGTCGGCGTCAGCGTGGACGCCGATGTCACCGAGCGTGACCGGCAGGCCGACGTGCAGGCAGAGGTCGACGACCTCGTCAATGAGCTCCTGCGGGCGGCCTTCCAGGACGAGCAGGGAGATGACGCCGAAGGCGACCTTCTCGCCGTGCCAGTAGGAATGGGTCTCGTGCAGCACGGTCAGGCCGTTGTGGATGGCGTGCGCTGCCGCCAGACCGCCGGACTCGAAGCCCAGCCCGGAGAGCAGCGTGTCGTAGCAGAGCCGCGCGAGGACGAGTCCGGCCTGCAGCGGCGGCCCGCCGGCCATCGTCGGCTTGCGGGTCGTCGAGGAAGCGACGGCTTCGAAGTACGTCGACAGTCCGTCGCCGATCCCGGCCACGAGCAGGCGGACGGGAGCGTGGGCGATCACCTCGGTGTCAACGAGCACCGCGTCCGGGTTGCGGCCGAAGAAGCGGTACTCCAGGAACGAGCCGTCATCGTTGTAGACGACCGACAGGGCGCTCGTGGGCGCGTCGGTGGACGCGATCGTCGGCACGATGATCAGCGGGAGCCGCGCCGGGTGAGCGGCGGCCTTGGCGGTGTCAAGCGTCTTGCCGCCACCGACGGCCACGATCGCGTCGGCCCGCACGTCCCGCGCCGCGTCGCCGATTCGCTGGATCTCGCCGGGTGACGCCTCGCCGTTGAAGGAGACGACGGTCGCGCCGCTCACCGCCTCCAGCCGCGGCCCCAGCGCCTCCCGGACGGCCGGGTCACACAGGATGAGCGGCTGACTCGAGTGGACGCGCTCGAGCTCGGCACCGAGCGTGGCGAGCGCGCCGGGACCCTGGATATAGCGAAGCGGAGCCTGATGGGGGAAAGCTCGCGGGGGGTGCGCTCGGCGGCCGGCTCTCGGAGGTGGGTGGTCCCCGAGAGCCGGCCGTGGATCGCGAGCTATTCGCGGGCGAGCATCGCGGCGGCTTCGCGTTCGAGGTCGATGTATGGCTCGCCGCTGACGTCGATCGCGACGCGGTTGATGGTGCCGCCGGTGAACTCGTGCGGGTGGGGGCCTGGGTAGTCGTCGGTGACCGGCTCGCCAGCGTCGCGTCCCACGCAGAGGCCTTCGCCGGCGATCGAGAACTTGCCGGGCTGGGTCTTGATCCGCTCTTCGCCGACCTTCGTCTCGCCGTGGTAGAGGGACAGAATCCCGGTCGAGACGCCGGGCGGGTCCTCGCCGTCTTTGACGAAGTTAGCGGCCAGGATCAAGTTGTTGCCGACCGGCACGTCTTCACTGCCGACGATTTTCTGCTCGAAATGGCCGACCCAGTTGTAGACGTAGTGCAGGCGGTTGTTCTTGATATAGAGCGCGTGGCCGCCGAAGCGCGAGCCGTGGGCGAACAGGACGCCCTCGGCGCCTGGGGCGGGGATGTCGACGAGCGCGCCGATCCCGTAGGAGCGGTTGCGGATGTTGACCGCCTGTGACTCGGGGACCTCCGCCAGGTCCGGGTAGTAGACGTAGCGGTTGCGCGCCGGGCTCAGAAGCGGACGTGGGGTCGTGAGGATCTCGATGCCTGAGCGGTCATCGAGCGGGAACGCTCCGTTGCGACCGGCTTCGGCGTACCACAGGCTGATCATCTCGTTGAGCCGTTCGGGTTCCTGATCGGCGAGGTTGTGCAGCTCGGCGCGGTCGACGTCGGTGTGGTAGAGCTCCCAGGTGTCGCTGCCGAAGTGACTCCAGCCGCTGATCGTCGGGTGCGTCGTGACTGCTTTCCAGCCGTCGTGCCAGATCGCCCGGGAGCCGAGCATCGAGTAGAACTGCGTCGCTCGCGCGGTCGGCATCGTCCCGTGGTCGAAGCTGTAGCGCATGCTGACGCCGTCGAAGTCGCTCTGGACGTGACCGCCGATCGTCTCCGGCGGCTCGACGCTCAGACAATCGAGGATCGTCGGGACGAGATCGATCGCGTGGTGGTACTGCTCGCGGATCTCACCCTTGGCCTTCATCCCTTTCGGCCACGAGATGATGCACGGGTCCGACGTGCCGCCGTTGAACTCGTAGCGCTTCCACATCTTGAACGGCGTGTTGAACGCCATCGCCCAGCCGTTCGGGTAGTGGTTGTAGGTCTTGGTGCCGCCGAGCTCGTCGAGCATCGCGAGGTTCTGCTCCATCGAGTCCGGGATGCCGTTCGCAATGTTGTTCTCGTTGACCGACCCGTTCGGTCCGCCCTCGCCGCTCGCGCCGTTGTCGGAGATCAACAGAATCAGCGTGTTCTCGCGCTGCTCGGTCTCCTCGAGATAGTCCAGCAGTCGCCCGATCTGATGATCGGCGTGCGCCATGAACCCGGCATACACCTCGGCCATCCGGCGGAACAGCTGCTGCTCCTCGGCCGACAGCGAGTCCCACGGCCTCGTCATGTCCAGCGGCGGGAAAGGCTGCCCGTCCGGTCCGGTCTGGTCTGCGATCGGGTTGATCGGCGGCAGCTCGGTATCGGGCGGGACGATCCCCAGCTCCTTCTGGCGGGCGAGCGTCTGCTCGCGGATCGCCTCATAGCCCACGTCGAACTGGCCCTTGAACTTGGCGATCCACTCCTTCGGTACGTGGTGCGGCGCGTGGCACGCCCCCGGCGCGTAATACAGGAAGAACGGCTTGTCGGGCGCGACCACCTTCGCGTCCTTGATGAACTCCAGCGCCTTGTCGGTCAGGTCCTCGGTCAGGTGATAGCCCTGCGCCGGCGAGCGCGGCGGATCGACGGGATGACTGTCGTAGACGAGGTCCGGATACCACTGGTTCGTCTCCGCGCCGAGGAACCCGTAGAACCGTTCAAACCCGCGGCCGGTCGGCCAGTTCCGCCGCGAGGACGCGAGGTTCATCTCCGACTCCGGGCACAGATGCCACTTCCCGACCATGTACGTGTTCCAGCCCGCCTCCCCGAGGATCTCCTGGATCTGCCCGTTCTCCGGCGGGATCACCCCGCTCGCGTTCGGGAAGCCAACCGCGCACTCGGTGATGCACGCCATGCTGTTGCGCGTGTGATTGCGCCCCGTCAGCAGGCACGAGCGGGTCGGCGAACACAACGCCGTAGTGTGCATCTGCGTGTAGCGCACCCCGTCCGCGACGATCCGATCGATGTTCGGCGTCGGCACAGGACCGCCATAGCTGCTCAACACCGAGAAGCCCACGTCGTCGAGCACGATGTACAGAACGTTCGGCGCTCCCTCGGGAGCCTTCGGCGCCTCGAACGGGGCCCAATCCGGCACCGAATCACGAATGTCAACATTGATAACGCCCTTGAACCGCTCGCTCATCGCGCCAGCCTCACATGTCAGAGGGAAGAAGATCGCGCACCATCGCGCGCGATTCCACAATCACACACCCCGACGGCGAAGCATCATCCGGATCAGGTGATCATCCCGGCAAGGGCTCATCGCGCCGCCGTGCCGGCACGTGTGTGTGTCCGCGCGGAGCAGTGGAAGGCGGCCTCAATGGGGGGTCGCGACTGCGCTCATGGCTGCCGCTCGGTCGTGCCCGAGTTCCGCTCACGCATCAGCGTGCGGTTCAGACGCCGCGCCGCCTCGAGCTCTTCCTCGCTGTCGCGGAGCCGGCGGGCGCGCGGCCGCTTTGCTCGGCCGCCGGTCGTGACCGTCCCCTCCAGCGACTCGAGCGGGTATCGCTGCGAGGTCGACGAACGTCAGCTGCTCGCGTATCTGCCGGGCGAGATTCAAGGCGTGGGTATACCGTCGTTAGGCGTTGATCGGGCTGGCGATCGGGGCGGTGCTTGTGAGGTCGTTCCAGGCGGCTGCCAGTCTTTGGGCCGCTGCCTGGAGGAGGGGTGGAGACGGGCCGTAACAGATTCGGACGTACTCGGGGAATGCGCCGTCGGGGCTGTTCGCGGCACCTGGGGTGATGGCGACGCCGTGGCGCAGCGCCGCTTGCGCGAGTGCTGCGCCGCTGCCGACGGGTGGTGAGAGCCATAGTGACCACCCTCCGTGGGGCACCGGGATGTTCCAGTCGGGTAGCTCGCGGCGCAATGCATTCACGATCGTGTGCATGTGTTCGCTCGCCTGTGCGCGCCGTTGCAGGCACAGCTGGGGGAAGTCGTCGAGGATCGCGAGGGCCGCGAGCTGGTCGAATGCGCCGACGCCGATGTTGAGCGCTCCCTTGATGCGCGCGAGGCGCAGGATGACTGGTCGCGGGGCTCGTAGCCAACCGACCCGCAGGCCACCCCAGGCGACTTTGCTCAGCGAGCCGGCCGCGAGCACGCGCTCGGGTAGCAGCGCCCAGAGGGGAGGACCGGGATCGCCGTCGAAGCAAAGCTCGTCGAGAACGGTGTCTTCGATCACCGTCAGCTCGTGGTCGGCTGCGAGCGCGACGATCCGCTCACGGCGATGCGGCGCGGTTCGGCCGCCGGTCGGGTTGTTGCACGATGGGGCGACGTAGAGCGCGTGGACGTGGTGGCGCTCGAGCAGCTGTTTGAGGCTGTCGACGCGCAGGCCGGCGGCGTCTCGGTCGATGGCGAGCGGCTGGCCTCCGGCGCGAACGATCGCGTCGAGCGCGCTTGAGTAGCCTGGCGACTCGACCGCGACTCGCCGCCCGTCGGCTGCCACGAGCCCGACCGCGAGGCTGATCGCTTCCTGGGCACCATTGGTGATCAACACCTCGTCGGGCGAGGTTGGCGCTCCGCGTCGCGACAGCAGCTGGGCAACGAGCTCTCGCAGCTCCGGCCAGCCGAGCGGGACGTAGCCGTGGCCGCGCGCATGCTGCGGCAGCGCCGACCCGGAGACGGTGAGGTCGGCGACGAGGTCGTCGAAGTCGGGTGCGCCGACGGACAGGTCGATCAGTGGGGCTGCGTGGTCTGTGCGTGCCAGCAGTGCGGCTACCGCGGGCGAGGAGGCGCCGGCCGCTGCGGGCGTGACATTGCGCATCATGGTTCCGCTGCCGTGCCGGGTCATCGCGAAGCCGCGCTCGCGTAGCTCTTGGTAGGCCGCGACTACGGTCGAGCGGCTGATGTCGAGCTCGCGCGCGAGCACGCGTTCGGCCGGTAGCCGACCTCCCGGCGGCAGCGCGGCTTGCTCGCCGGCACGCACCAGCGCGGAGGCCAGCCGCTCAAACAGCGGGCTTCGACCCGCGCGCCACTGCCCTAGCGCCGCGACCAAGCGTTCCGAGCTTTCTGCCATATCAGTCCACTTTTCGTAGATTGGCTATCGACAAGCGGGCCAGCGGCGCGCATGATGCCACATATGGACCGAATAATCACATCATTGGACCTCCCAGCCAATCTAGTCGCCGAATTCGAACACGAATGGATCGAAGCGTGGAACGCCCACGACATCGACCGGATCCTGTCTCACTATCGCGACGACGTCCGATTCGTCTCGCCGATCGCGGCCCGATTTGGCACCCCGCATGGAGAGGTGCACGGTCGGCACGGGTTGAGGGCCTATTTCGAGCGCGGGCTCGCCTCGTACCCGGCGTTGCATTTTCAGCCCATCGCAGCGCTCGGTGGCATCGGATCGATCGCCCTGCACTACCGCGCGGTCGAAGACCGCGAAGCGATCGAGGTCATGGAGCTCGACGCCCGCGGGCAGGTTCGCCGCGCGGCCGTCCATTACGGGACGGCCCCGGGCAACGGCGCGCCATGACCACGGCGCACAGCTGTTCCAACGCATATTCCACACGCGCACGAACCATGCGATGCGCGTGGACATCAGGTTCCAGTAACCCAAGCCAAAGGAGAAGCGCAATGCCACTTATCAACGTAAAGCTGATCGAGGACGTGTTCACGTCCGAGCAGAAGGGTCAGATCGTCGAGCGTCTCACCGACGCAATGGTCTCCATCGAAGGGGAGAACATGCGAGGCGTGACCTGGGTCGTCGTCGAGGAAGTACAGAGCGGCGATTGGGGCATCGGCGGCCAGCCGCTGAGCACCGAGGCCGTCAAGGCGCTCGCCGCAGGCGCGCCCGCCTGACCCGATCACAGGCCGAAACCGCTCGTGCATGGCTCCCGCCAGTCGTGCGCCGGCGGCTACTTCTGCCTGCCGGCGGAAAGCCCACTCCGATGCAAAGGAAATTCCCTATGAAGCGTCTCCTCATCACTGCCGGGCTACTGACGCTGCTCGGCGCGACCTCGGCCGCCCTGGGCGCCGGGTCATCCCCGATTGCCGAGAAAGTTCTCGGCGCCGCCGGTATCTCGCGGCCCTACACGATCCCGGTCACGAAGCCGACCGACGTCGTCGTCGCCAAGGCGACGGTCCCGCCCGGCGCGAGCTTTGGTTGGCATTACCACCGCGCGGCCGTCGTGGTCGTGGTGTAACGCTTCGATTCGGGTCTCCGGCCGATCAGACAAGGCTCACGCGACTGGCCGAGCTTGACAGCTCCACGCTCCGGCGCAGCCCGTCCTGCGCGCCGAAGTCGACGGGCAACTCCGCGCGGCGCTCGCACTTACCGTCGGCACCGTCGTCGCCGATCCGTTTCATCCGACGCCCCAACTGGACTCGACTCGCCCCGCCCAGCCCGGCTTGATTGACGTGACGGTGGTCGGGTGACGGTCGACAGACTGTGACACGTCCTGCTCTCGCCTTGTGCGTTCGCGCGGATCCTCCCGCCGCTGCGCCCACGCCGCCTTGACGACGCTCACCGCCTCCTCCCCGAGGGGTGCCAAACGATCGAGATGCGCGCCCCAGGTGATGCTCCGGCACCCTCGTGCTCCCACCGGTGGACCGGATGGTCGAGCTCGGCCTTGATCCACTGCCTTCCGTGCTCAGCCGGCGCTGGCGCGTCCCACGGTAAGCCTGCTTGCAATCCCACGAGCCTCCATCCTCTTTGACGATCCGATGCTGAATGTGGCGATCGGATCCGAACTAGGACATCACTACGCATGATGACGCCAACCAGCTCGACTGATGAATGAGCCGTGGCTGTTGCTGCCCGGTTGATCGCGGACCCCGGCCGCCTTGCCCGGTGACCGGACTTCCGTTTCGTCGCCGCACCAGCGGCGACGCCGGGACTGCTGCTTGAGCCGGCCGGCGGCCCAGAGCGGAAGCGACGTTGCCGCTCGTCTCAGCGGACGACGTGCCTGCTGGTTCGTGAATCCAGCAGTGAGCTTATGATCGACCGCTCGCTCGTTCGTCGCGTGACGCGCAATACGGCGCAGACGGGTCTGAGCGGGCGCAGCTAAGCGCTACATGCGCACGTCGGCGACAACGTCGTAGACGTCGATCGGGCCGCGGTCACCCAGACCGTCAGGCGGGTTCATCTGCTTGAGCGCGGCCTCGCTCTCTTGCAAGTCTTCCTGAGTTTCGAACAGTCCGATCATGACTACCCGCCCTCCTTCGGGATCGGCAAGCATCGTGAGGCCCGTACTCTTGACGCCGGGCGGCGGCCCCTGAGAGACGTTCGACCGCATTTCCTCAGACGCGGCCCGGATACCTTCGGCCGTTCCGCCTTCCCACGTAGTCACACGTGCAAGCATCGTTACCGTTCTCCACTCGTCGTCTTTGCCGTTCCCTGCCCACGTGACCCTACAGTCGCAGCAGACCCGCTGCCCGCGCCTGGTCAGCCGGGTACGCGCGCATTGCCATCCGAGACCTCAAACCGGAACAACAATCGTCCAGCGGCGCTCGCATTCACGTGAGACCGAGCGGCCAAGCGCCGGCAACCACCTGGGCGCACATTTCCGCGCTTCTGCAAAGTCGCCCGCGGGGCCATGACGAGGCGACTGTTGCTTAACGAGCTCGGTAGCTGAACGGAAGTTTCCGACCCGGCGTTCGTGCCCGGCGACATGGCTCCGCGTTCGTGGAAGCAGCAGCGTCGCCGTCGTTCGATGTTTGGCTCGGAGACGAACCCACGACAGCTGGGAGCTAGAAGGCGGTGCGCGCCTGGTCCGGATGGAAAGGCCACTCCTCAAAGTGGCGACACCGACCATCGCTGGACAGCGTGATGATCCACAGATCGCGGTAGGTGTGCTGCGGCGGATATGCGTAGACGACCTCGAGACGGGCCACCGCGGTGTCCCCCTCAGTGGCCACGATCTCCGAGGTGAGCGTGAATACCTCGTCCGGACCTTCGCGCTCGTTTTCCCAGAACCGAGCGATCGCCTCGACTCCCTCGAGCGGCTCGGCGAACGGGGCCGCCTGGTAGGTCGCATCCTCGGTGAAGAGCTGTTCAAGGGGTGCTGTGCCTTCGGTACGCCAGGCCGCCTCATAGGCCGCGATCCAGTCAGCGAACCGGGTGCTCACCCCGCGGACTGTAGTGCCCCGGCCCCGGACAACCTTCCAGCGCACAACACCGCCCGCTCTCGCCTCCCCGTCGCCGTGGGCACAGCCGCGGGCTGCCGCTCCGGCTGGCTCATGAAACCAGAGGAGAACCCCTGCCGCGGACGCAGGCCGGGGCGGAGGTGGCTGGTTCATGCAGGCAGCAGCCTGGTCGAGCGAGTCTCTGGCTGCTCCGACAAGTCCGCGGAAGTGCCGTCGCCCCGATTCCTAGGCGCGCGATCGCGTCGCGGTCCAGCACTCCCACGATTCCGGAACTCTGAAGCCGAGCTTCTCGTGGACGCGGCAGCCGCCGAAGTAGATTGGAGCCACACCCATCGCGCTCCCCGGTGGAGGCGGTCGCGGACAACTTGACCGGTTATCGCGGCTCCGTAGCCGTGCCCGCGATGACCACGCAACGTGCCGAATTGAAGATTCCGACGTGATTCTCCAGGCAGACGCCGACGACTGTCGCAACGGGTTACCGTCGATCTTCCTGACATACGTTCGAACGCCTCGTCTTCGGAGATCCGCCGGCGTCATCAGCGCGACGAACCTCGCCACGAGCGCGTGAAAGCCAGCCGCCGCGACCGCTGCGTGGAGCACGGCCTGCTCCGGGTCGAGCACCTCGATCACGAGATCACCCTGGTCCAGATGCGGGAATCCTCTCCCGCCTGGGAGAGCCACCAGCGGTATCTCGCCCTCACGGCACATTCCCTGCGCCTTACCGAGCACACGCAGCTCATCACGGCACGCAAGGCAAGACTGCAGACAGTGGAGCCACCCCAGCGCCCGCCACCCGCTCGAGCAGATCCAAGAACAGCGTCGCCGTCGGCGTCCTCGCCATACCCCCAGACACCGTCACCGCGCCTCACGCGGTGGAGCCGGGATTGTACGCTTGGCCGGGCACTCCGCCGATCGCCAAGAGCCGGACGCCATCAGGGCCGGGCAGAATCTTGCGCCGCGCGGTCGGCCCGACCCGGATGATGTGACCGGTGTCGACCGGGTACCGGTGGCCGTCGACCTCGACGTCGGCCGAACCGCGCAGCGCGATATAGACCTCCTCCTGCCCGAGCTGGTGGGCCGGCGGATTCCCGGGTCCCGCCGACGAATGGTCGTGCTCCGGGTAGGCGGTCGTTTCCGGCGGCATATCGATGATCGACATCCCGAACGGTGTCACGCCCAGCTCGGCTCCAGCACGGCGAAACGTGAACCCCTCCAAGAACCCCGGGATCGCGTCGAGCTCATCGATCCCCACATGAGTCACATCAGCCATGTTGAACGAGAGGCTGCGCTTATCCAGCGCGGCACGCAGGGCTTCTATCGCCCTCGGCCCCATGCCGTGCAGTTTGCTGAGATCGGATTCGGAGACCTGGGTCAGCTGATCTAGCCGCGTGTACCCGGCCCCCGAGAGTGCCCGGCGTGCGGGCGCCGACAGCTTCGGAAACCCAGTGTCGTCTTCGTTTTGCAATGGAGTCCTCCGAATCGTGGTCATGGTGTGGCCTCGGGCGTTCACATGCTGAGACTGCGATCCAGGACCAGTCTCATCGCTCCTACTGGCAACACCAGACCGAGGCGAGCCCCCGTGAAACGAACCCGCCTCTCGGCAGTTCACGATTCTCGCAATCTCCGGCCTCGACGTGCCGCGCGCCCGGTCGTCGCGGCGATCTAGCCCCAAACACCTGGCTCGTCGCCCGAGCGGCACTCTGAGTAAAGCTCCGCTCCGCGCAGACCGGGTGCGCGACTTTGCGCCGTGACTGGCACTGGTGGCATCCGATGCAGGTCTCGTCGATCGCACCCACCGGGCTGGTCTGGGTGCTCGATTAGAGTCGGCGAGCGATGCCGGGGTGGTCGATGACGATGCCGTCCTGGTCGACTCTGATGTCAGCCGTGAAGCTCCGTCGACCGCCTCGTAGCGGATCACGCGCTGATCATGATCTGCGCTGACGAAGTCGTAGCGCCGGCCGTCTGCGGCACGCCGAGGTCGGGTACCGAGACCCAAGCCGCGCTGAGCTGGAACGCATCGCCGCCCGAGAGCAAACCGTGGCGCGGGCGAACGAGCGGTCCGCCAATTGGTCGTCAGAGCTGCTGCAGCTCCTTTCCGGCAGCGGGCGATGCGTTTGCAGACCCGCCGCGGGTTGGCGGCTGAGCTTGCACGATCCCGTCAGCTGGGATCGCCCACCTCGCAAACGGCCCGATCGGCTCGCTGCCGCAACGCCGGCCGAGCAGTCGCGACTATCGCCTGATCATACCCGCCGCGGATGCTCGAGCCGATTGCGCCGCTCGTCGTGAACCGTTGCACGATTCCGTGCGTAGTAGCTCCCAACGGCACGTCACATCCGTCGGTCGCGGAGGGTCATGCGATCAGACCGATGAAGAGCGAATCCGCTGGCAGTCGAAATTGCTACAGGCCGTTCGTCATATAGGCAGCACGGCAACCCGGTCCAAGAGGAACGCGAGCATGGTCTACCCACACATCGAATATCGCGGCGCGGCGTACCCCGACCGGCTTGAAGCCGAGGCCTCCGCGTCCACCCGTAGCTCGATAGCCGGATCAGCGACGGCATCCGCGTCCGCCTGCTTTGGCACTCCGGCGACGGCCACGTCTCGGTCGCCGTCGAGGACTCCAAGACCGGAGAGATGTTCGACGTGCCGGTCGGCGATGACGACCGCGCGCTCGACGTGTTCCATCATCCCTACGCCTACGCGGCCAGGCGTCGCCACGGCACCAGCGAGTCCTTCCCGACCGCCGCCGACGCCGCGCTGCCGGCGTAGCCAGCCTCCGCCCGCGACGGCGTGCGCGACGTCGCGCGGTTCAGTCGTATTGCAGAAGCGCGAGGGCGCGCGTTAGTGCCGGCGAGGACGCCGGGTCGTCCGTGGATGCGGCAATAAGCGAGCGCTGCTGGTGTCGCAGCCGAGACTGGACGGGTCCGCTCCGAATCCGGTTTAGTGGGCAGATGCCAGCGCGGATGTCGATCAGTGATGAGGACTTCGAGCGTCTTGAGATCGGTCCGATGGATCAATACGCGGCCGGGGAGGTTGCCGCATGGTCATATCCGGGCGTATATGCTCTCTATGACTTCGCGGCCGACGCGAACGACCTCGCTGAGTTGCTCGACGCAGACAGCCGGGCGGGTCGGTATTTCATCGCGAGGCTGGCCGGGCACGGGTTGGTGGGATTTGTTGAGCTGAGCCGGCTGGAGAGGATTCTGTTGAGATCGGGCTTGGGCTGCGACCCGAGTGCACAGGACGCGGCTTCGGAGGCGCCTTCGTCACGCACGTGTGTGCGTGGACGGCCAAGCGTTGTGGTGTAACGACGATCATCGTCCGTGTCGCGACGTTCAACGCTCGTGCGATCGCGGTCTATCAGCGTGTCGGTTTCGAGCCTGCCGGCTTCGAGAGCGTCACGACTAACCGGACGACGGTGAGGTTTTTGACGATGACGATGCCCACGACTGCCGTTCGACATCGAGCTCATTGATCCAGCCTGGTGAGCGGGGACCGAATGAAGGCGCGTGGCATTCCGCCGTGGTTGCCTAAGGGAAGCCAGCTGATGAAAGGCGACGCTCGGGACAGATCCCGACGGCGCCGCGTGACCCCCGATGCGCTAAGCCCTACCTACACAAGCGGCGTCGGGCACGACGTCAGCCGCGAGCGCCGCCTCCGGCTTGCCCAAATCCGAGCGCGAAGATTCAGGAGTGGCCGTCGACGGCGGCGCCAGGGTCATGGAGCGCGTCAATGTAGCCCCGAGACTGAGTACCGTGGGCGGACATCCTCTGTGTGACACGTGATCGTCAGCAACGACGGCGGGCCCGCCGATTCGCCGGCTTGTCTCGCTCGTCTATGGGTAAACGGATAGCTCAGAATGACGCCGGGAATGACTGCTCGTCGTCTGGCTCGAGGAACGCCGAAGAGTTGCGCAAGCGCAAGTCGCTGTGGCGAGCGCATCGGGCGACTGGGTCCGGCTCGGATCTGGGAGTCCGTGAGGGCGGCTTCCCGGTCGGCGAAGATAGAGGGATGACGAGCGTCCAGCCGAGCCGTCGCACAAGCTGGTTTGCTGACCTGAAGGCCGAGGCGCTTGCTTGGTGGGTGACGAGGTCCTCGGCGGAGACTCTCGTCGGTTATGCGTGGCCGGCTTCGCGGCGTCATGTTGTGGCAGATCTTCCGCACCATCCGTCAGCGTGCACAGCCTGA
>CAVWSI010000019.1:0-116565 GCA_963757795.1 uncultured Solirubrobacterales bacterium
ACCACCCGCCCTGCGGATCCGAGCTTCCAGCTCGCTGATCCGAAACCCGCCCTCTTGGGTGAACCTCAAATCCTCAGGCGAAATGGGGTTGATGCGATGAGCGATACGCATCAGCCATCGTAGCCAAGACCTCTTCGAACCTTCCCAAAGCGGGGCATAGCTGGCATCGAGAAAGACCGCGCGTCCTCCTGGTACGAGCACCCGGGCGACCTCCGCCAAAAAGCCATCGATGGTCGGGTAGGTGATGAACAAAAGCATATCCGTAGACCACGTCGACCGACTGATCGGCAAAGGGCAGATGTTCTGCGTCGATCGCGGCGTAAATCAGGTTGGGCGGATGATCCGCGGTGTACGTGTCGCGGAGGATCCCCAGCGGCGCCTTCGAGAGATCTGACATCACCAGCCAATTCGGCTGCTGCTCGAGAAAATACAACTCCCGAGGCGATGATCCACAGCCCAGCACGACTACGGTCTTGTCCGCGATCCCCTCCATCCGCCGCAAGATCAGCTCGTTGTACGGCGCGGTGGGATTCCTGACCCAGAGCTGACGGAGGGAGCGCAGGTCGCGAGGCGCCGCTGAGCGGGCATTTGTGTATTCCGTCTCGTAGTACTCCGCCTCCGCCGCCTTGTCTTCATCTGACACGAAATCGAACGTGCCGTCCTCATCTCCTGCGTGCCAGCCGCAGCAAGTGCATCGCATCTCCGTCTCCGCGACCTTGATAACGCGGAGCGGCTTGCCGCATCCCTGGCAGCAAAACGGGGTAACGCAGCCCGCGGTGCGACCCGACAGCTCCGCGTCGACCACATGAACACCTGGAGTTTCTGACATCGCGCCCCCCGAACCAGATCCGCGACAGGCCGCAACTGCGTGCTTTCATCCCGTCGTAGCAGAGACTCGCACGTAGCGTAGCTGACCGTCGCTCATACTGTCCAGTAGGCCGTGAACTGTCGCGGAGGTTGCACGTGATGGGGAGGCCGACTAGGATCTCGCCGGCAACGTGCGCAGGCTCGCGCAGATTCTCATGGGTGATCCGCCGGCCGCGGACGAACCGCCGTTCATCGGCGGCACGCTCCGGAGTCAGATCTAATGTGCGGAATCTGCGGAATCGTCGCGTTCGCGACGGCTTCGCTGCCGACGAAGCGACCGTTGACGCGCATGCGCGACACGCTCGTGCACCGCGGCCCGGACGACGCCGGGCTCCTGGTGCGCCGCGACGAACGCGTCGCGCTCGGCCATCGCCGGCTGTCGATCGTCGACCTCTCGCCGGCCGGGCGCCAGCCGATGGCGCAACGAGGACGGGAGCGGTGTGGATCACGTACAACGGCGAGGTCTACAACCACGAGGCGCTGCGCGCCGAGCTGCAGGCCAAGGGCCATCGCTTCCGCTCGCGCACCGACACCGAGGCGATCCTTCACCTCTACGAGGAGGAAGGGCCCGGACTGCGTGCGAGCGGCTCGAGGGCATGTTCGCGTTCGCGATCTGGGACGGCGCGGCGGCGCGAGCTGTTCCTCGCCCGCGACCGCATCGGGGTCAAGCCGCTGTACTACGCGACCATCAGCCCGGCGGGCTGGTGTTCGCCTCGGAGATCAAGGCGCTGCTCGAGCACCCAGCGGTCGGGCGCGACCTCGACGAGGCATGCGTTCTTCGACTACCTCACGTTCGCGTTCACGCCACCGCCGGCGACCATGTATCGCGGGCATCTCGAAGCTCGCGCCGGCCGAGCGGATGATCGTGCGCGCCGACGGCTCGATCGAGCGCTCGACGCTATTGGAGTCCGTTCTCGGCGGACGTCGCCGGCGAGGTCGCGAGCATGTCGGAGAGCGAGATGGTGCAGCGGCTCCGCGACCTCCTGCGCGAGTCGATCCGCAAGCGGATGATGTCCGACGTGCCGTTCGGCGTGTTCCTCTCCGGGGGCGTGGACTCCTCGGCCAACGTCGCGCTGATGGCGGAGCTGGTCGACCAGCCGGTGCGGACGTTCTCGACCGCCCCAAGCGGCCACGCGCGCTACGACGAGCGCGAGCTACGCGCGGCTGATCGCCGAGCGCTTCGGAACCGATCATCACGAGGTGGTGATCGACGCGCGCCGACATGCAGGAGTTCCTGCCGCGAGATGGTCCACCACCAGGACGAGCCGGCCGCCGACGCGACGGCGATCCCGCAGCACTTCGTCGCCGAGCTCGCGCGCGAGACCGGGACGATCGTGGTCCAGTGCGGCGAGGGCTCCGACGAGCTGTTCCACGGCTACAAGGGCTACGCCGACCACCGCCGATACGTCGCTTCCGTTCCAGCGGCTGCCCGCAGCCGCTGCGGCGCGGCCTCGGGACCGTCGCCGCGCGCGCGGACGCGACGCCTCGGGCAGCGGCATCCGCCACGGCGAGGCGCTGTACGACGCCGGCGCGCAGCCCGCTTCCGTACTGGGGCGGCGCGCTGTGCTTCCGAGGCGAGGTCAAGGAGCAGATCCTGCGCCGCGACGGCGGCGGCGCGACGCCGTACGCCGTCGTCGAGCGGCACTGGCACGACGCCGAGTGCTCGGCGCACGGCGCCGACCTGTTCCAGAAGATGACATACGTCGAGCTCAAGCAGCGACTGCCGGAGCTGCTGCTCATGCGCCTCGACAAGATCACGATGGCGAACTCGGTCGAAGGCCGCGAGCCGTTCCTGGACCACCACCTGGTCGAGTTCGCGCTCGCGCTCCCGCCGCGAATGAAATACCGGCGCGGGGTCGGCAAGTACGTGCTCAAGCGGGCAATGTGCCGGCTTGCTTCCCGAGGAGGTGCTCTCCCGGCCGAAGCAGGGCTTCGGCACGCCGATGGAGGAGTGGCTGCGCGGCGCCGTTCGGCGTCGGGTCGCAGGAGGCGATCCGCCGCTCGTCGCTTGCCGATCGCGGCCTGCTCGACTACGAGCGAATCGACGAGCTGTTCGCGGCCCACCGCGCCGGCCGCGGAGATTGGCACAAGCACCTGTGGAACCTGTACAACGTCAGCGCCTGGCACGACCAGCTGGATCGCACGCCGGCCCTTTGACTGACCGCGACTAAAGAGCTGGATCGGCACGGAGCCGGCGGTGGGGCGTCCGAAACCGTCGGCTGTCAGCGTCAGAACCTCACGTTCCCGGGCCTCGCGGCCGAACAGAGTAAGAACGATGGCCCATCCGATGTGGTCCCTGGGTCGTCGACGTGCAGCGCTCGTCGCTGCCTCTGACGGAACCCAGGATTCGAGATGCTCATCAACCACCGGCCACGGATTGGCCAGGCGTGCACCGTGCTCGCCGTCTTCACATTCATCATTGCGTCGCTCGCGCTCGGGCCCAGCATCGCCAACGCTCAGGCCGCGTCCACCTACTACGTCGACGGCAGCTCCACGACTGGACCGTGCAGCGACTCCTACATCGCCGCCCAGGCGCAAAGCCCACAGACGCCATGGTGCACGATCAGCGAGGCAGTCGCAAGCGTCCCCAGCGGCTCGACGATCAATGTCGCGCCCGCCGTCTACCACGAGCAGGTGCAATGACTCCCCGCCAGGACAACGGCGTAACGCTGCAGGGAACCGGCGCCGACCCGGCCTGTGATCGAGGGAGACTGGACCAGGAGCGTGGGCATCGAGCTCGACAACGGCGTCCACAACGTCACAATCAACGGCTTCGAGATCAGGGATCTCCTCTCGCAGCTTCGCCCCAGGGCTATGCCGCCGGGATCGTCAGCCAGAACACGGCGAATGACACGATCCAGAACAACGTCATACACGGATCCCACGGCCATGGGATATACGCCTACGGGATCATGCTGGGCACCAACGCGTCGCCGGCCTCGTGCACAACGTCGACGTGCGCGACAACCACATCTACGACATCGGCCCCGGCGTGGCGAATCGATGGGCATCTGGCTGCTGATGACGACCGGCATGACCGTCGAGCGCAACGAGGTGTATCTCGTGCGCAAGGAGGGGATCCGCGACTGGTGCGGCCTCAACAACACGTTCACCAGCAACCGCCTATACCTGAACTGGACGGGGATCACGCTCGAGGGCGCGGTTGGAGACCTGGTCAACAACAACGTCGCCTACGCCAACGTGTGGGGCTACGACCCCAAGCACGTCTCGAGTCCACCTCGCTCACGATGTGGCATCTGTCCACGGGCCAATGGTCGCGCTTCTGGCACAACACGTCCTACGGGAACACTCACGCCGATATGGCGCTCGGCATGAACCGCCGGCCGAGGACTACATCGATGTCCGCGACAACGTCTTCGCGAGTCCCGGCGACGTCCACCTGCACGACTTCCCCAGCGTCCGAGGCTCGCACATCATCGTCGACTACAACGTCTATTCCGGAACCGCGCCGATCTACTACAGCGACTTGGAACTCGCCTCACCCAGACACCTACACGACCCTCACCGCCCTGCAGGCAGCGCTTGGCTGGGAGATGCACGGCCAGGTCTTCACACCGCAGTTCTGGCGATCCGACCTCCGGCGACTTCGGCTTCAGCCGGTCCGGGCTCGCGCCCGGCGTCTCGCTGCCGGATGCCTTCGGATCCAGTTTGGGCGCGGCGAACGTCAAGCGTCCCGCCGGCGACAATGACGTGGAGCACGCTATCCCACGACCATCGTCACCTCCACGCCGGAGCCGTCGTACATGAAGCCGGCCGCGCGGCGACGGCCGAGACGACACGTACTGGTGGTCGATCCAATTACAACACGAATGCATCGGTCACGTTCGACCTCGGCGCGGCGAAGCCGGTCAACACCTTCGTGCTCGACGTGTTCGCCCAGTACGACACCCGCAACGCGCAGGGATACTCAATCCAAGTCTCCACCGACAACGTCAACTACACGACGGTCATTACCGGAAACAATCCGGACTCGGAGGGCAGCTCGTACAAGTACACCCTGGCCGCGCCGGTCACCGCTCGCTACGTGAGGCTGAACCTCTGAGCAGCAGCTTCGGCGGCTCGACGCTCATCTTCTCGGACTTCGAGATCGGGCTGTCTAGCGCCGATCTCCGGACCAGACCGGGGCCGCTCCGCCTGTCAAGTCGACGGCCGGCGGGACTGCCACCGGGGCGGTGCCGGCGGCCGGCGGAGCGCTCGCCGGCGTGCCACTCACCGCCGCAGTCGCAGAGCACGGCCGGTCAGGCGGAGCGCAAGCACAACACTCTGCCCGCAACCATCGACGCAAAGCCGGCCGTCGCCGACCGGCGGCGAGCCGCCACACTCGGCGCGCGACGCAAGAAGGCTACGCGGTCGGCTCGCCGAGCACGCCACGCTCCTCGAGCGCCGCGAGCAGTCGGCTCGACCAGACTCGTCGAGCGGCTGCTCGAGCGGGTGAAGCGCGACTTCGGGCGCCGACGGCGTCTCGTACGGCGCTTCGATCCCGGTCAAGCCGTGAAGCTCGCCACGCCGGGCACGCGCGTAAAGCCCCTTCGGGTCGCGCCGCTCGCATTCCGACAGCGGCGTGTCGACGAACACCTCGAGGAAGGGCACGCCCGCCTCGCTCGTGGACGTTGCGCGCGAGCTGCTCGATCCTCCGCGTACGGGCTGATCAGGCTCACGATCGCGATCGTGCCGGCGTCGGCGAACAGCCTGGCCACCTGCGCCACGCGCCGCACGTTCTCGGCGCGATCGGCCGGGCTGAAGCCCAGGTCGCTGTTGAGGCCGTGTCGAAGGTTGTCTCCGTCCAGCAGGTAGGCCGAACGGCCGTCGCGGGCGAGATGTTCCTCGAGGGCAACGGCGATCGTGGACTTCCCGGATGCCGGCAGCCCGGTCAGCCAGACCGTCGCCCCGCGCTGACCCAGCAGGTCCCAACGGGCCTCGCGCGTGAGCTTGCTGCTGTGCCAGGTCACCTCCGGTCGCCCGGCCTCGGCTTCGTCGACATGGGCCTCGATGATGATCCCGGCCCCCACCGTGCCGTTGGTCGCCTCGTCGATGAGGATGAAGCTCCCGGTGGTCCGGTTGCGACGGTACTCGTCGAACATCATCGGGACGCTGGTCCGCAGGCTGATCCGGCCGATTTCGTTGAGTCCGAGTTGCGAGGCCTGTTCGTCGCGGTGCAGGGTGTTGACGTCGATCCGGTAGCGCACGTCCTCGACGACTGCCCGCATCGTGCGCGCGGTGTGCTTCAGCGCATAACGCCCGTCCGTCGCGACCGGTTGCTCACCCATCCAGCACACGATGGCTTCCACATGGCGGGTGATCGTCGGCCGGTTGTGCGGCCGGCAGATCATGTCGCCGCGCGAGATGTCGAGGTCGTCCTCGAAGCGCAGGGTCACCGACATCGGGGCGAACGCCTCGCTCAGCGGGCCGGTCACGGTGTCGATGGAGGCGATCCGCGTCTCCTCGCCACTGGGCAGCGCCACCACCGCATCGCCCGGGCGGAAGATCCCGGCCGCGATCTGCCCGGCATATCCGCGGTAGTCCGGATGGTCAGACTTCGGTCCGGGTCGGATCACCCATTGGACCGGGAACCGGCAATCGATCAGGTTCCGGTCGGAGGCGATGTGCACGTGCTCGAGGTGGTAGAGCAGCGAGGGTCCCTCATACCAGGGCATGTGGACCGACCGCTCCACGACGTTCTCACCCTGGACGGCCGAGATCGGGATGAACGTGACGTCGGTGATCTCGAGCCGGGCGCAGAACTCGCGGAAGTCCGTCTCGATGTGATCGAAGGCGCTCTGGCGGTAATCGACCAGGTCCATCTTGTTGACGCATACCGCCAGGTGCCTGATGCCGAGAAGCGACGCGATGAAGGCGTGACGCCGGGTCTGCTCCAGGACGCCGTTGCGGGCGTCGATCAGGATCACCGCCAGGTCGGCCGTGGACGCGCCGGTGACCATGTTGCGGGTGTAGCGCTCATGACCTGGCGTGTCGGCGATGATGAACTTGCGCCGGGAGGTCTGAAAGTACCGGTAGGCGACGTCGATCGTGATCCCCTGCTCACGCTCTGCCCGCAGCCCGTCGGTCAGAAGCGACAGGTCAAGCGCGCCGCTGCCGTTCCGCCGCTCGGAAGCCCGCTGCAGTGCTTCCAGCTGGTCGTTGAGAATCTGCTTGGAGTCGTAGAGCAGACGACCGATCAGGGTGCTCTTGCCGTCATCCACCGAGCCGGTGATGACGAGGCGGAGCATCGCCGCGCCCGACTCGCTTGCTCCGGCGCCGTGTCCGTTGCTGGTCTCGGTTGGGGTGGGCATCACGGCCATTAGAAGTATCCCGCTCGCTTTCGATCCTCCATGGCCGCCTCGGTGAAGCGGTCATCCGCGCGCGTCTCGCCCCGCTCGGTCAACCGCGTCCGGGCGATCTCGCCTATTACTTCGTCGAGCGTCGCAGCGGTGGATTCCACCGCGCCCGTGCACGTCATATCGCCCACGGTACGGTAGCGGACGGACGCCATGAAGGAGAGTTCGTCCGGCAGGCGCGGAACGAACGGGCCATCGGCGTAGAGCATCCCATCCCGGCGGAACACCTCGCGCCGGTGAGCGAAGTACAGGGACGGGACCTCCAGCTCCTCGTCGGCGATGTACGCCCACACGTCCAGCTCGGTCCAGTTGGAGATCGGGAAGATGCGGACGTGCTCGCCGGGGCGGATGCGGCCGTTGTAGAGGCTCCACAACTCGGGTCGCTGCGCCTTGGGGTCCCACTGGCCGAAATCGTCCCGGAACGAGAAGATGCGCTCCTTGGCGCGAGCCCGCTCCTCGTCGCGGCGGGCTCCACCGAACACGGCGTCGAACTTGTGCTCGGCGATCGCGTCGAGCAACGTGACCGTCTGCAGGCGGTTGCGCGAGGCTCGGGAACCCGTCTCCTCGACGACTCTCCCGCGGTCGATCGAGTCCTGGACGGACGCCACGATCAACCGCTCGCCGAGCTCGATCACGCGGCGGTCTCGGAATTCGATCGCCTCGGGGAAGTTGTGCCCGGTGTCCACGTGCATGACCGGGAAAGGAAAACGGCCCGGGCGGAATGCCTTCTCGGCCAACCGGAGCAGGACGATCGAGTCCTTGCCCCCTGAGAAGAGCAGCACGGGGCGCTCGAACTCGGCCGCCACCTCCCTCATCACGTGGATAGCTTCGGCTTCGAGCGCCCGGAGGTGGCTCAGCTCGTACGCGCCCCCGTGGTGGACAGCCGGCCTCGCCGAGGGGGTCAAGTCAGGGGGCGGCGATGCGGGCGCGGTCGTCGTGACGCGCGCCCTTCGCAGGCGCAGCCCGGCGCGCGACCGGTGGCGCGGCACGTCGGCGTGGGGACGTCGCTCCCGGTAGGCGTGCATCAGTTCGCGCGACAGCAGCGCGACGAAGCGCGTGTTGCTCGACGCGTAGCGGGGTCCCAGTCGGCGCGGTTCCTGGGCAAAGCGAAACAACCACTCCAGGCCGCTTCGCTGCATCGCGACCGGCGCTCGGCGCGTCACCCCCGCCAGGACGTCGATCGCGCCGCCGACGCCCATGACGAACGGAATCTCGAGCCGACGGCCGTGACGCGCCAGGAAGTACTCCTTGCGCGGCGAGCTCATGGCCACGAACAGAATGTCCGGCTTGGAGCGGGCAATCGCGGCTGCGACATGAGCCTCCTCAGATTCGTCGTAGTACCCGTCGTGGTAGCCGACCACGGCGACTCCCGGATAGCGCGCGCGGATGTGCTGCACGGCACGCTCGAGCACCAACGGCCGTCCGCCGAGGATGTAGACACCGTACCCGCGCACGGCGGCCCTTGCCAGAAGCGCCTGCATCAGATCGATGCCGGCTACGCGCACGGGAAGCGCGTTGCCCAGCAGCCGGGACGCCCATACCACCGGCTGTCCGTCCGCCGTCACCAGCTCACACCGCGCGGTGGCATCGCGGAGCTGCTGGTCGCTTCGCATCGCCACAAGCTTGGCCACGTTGATCGCCATGTGCTGGGCGAATCCGCGCGATCGGATCGCCGCGTCGCAGAAATCGACCGCCTGCTCGAGATCCACTCGATCGATCTTGCAACCGAGGACATCGACCCGGCCCGTGCCGAGGCCGGCCGTCGAAACCGCATTGCCGTCAAGCCCGGACACACTCATTTCAGGCTCGCCCACCTCTCCTTAGTTGTGACTATCCGTCATCCGCCGGAACCGAACTCGTGCTAGCTAGTACCTCAGAGCCCCTTCCGGCGAGCGACGTACGGGACCGTTCGCAGGAGGATCTTTACGTCATTCCACAGTGACCAGTTGGTGACATAGAGATAGTCAATCTTCACCATCTCATGCAGGGGGATACGAGCAGACCCCAGGATCTGCCAGTGACCTGTCATGCCGGGCGTCAGCTGCAACCGCCGCCGATTCCACCCCTGAATTCGCCGGTCTTCCTCCACCACGAGGGGGCGGGGCCCCACGAGGCTCATGTCGCCCCGCACGACGTTCCACAATTGCGGCAGTTCGTCCAGAGACGTCTTGCGCAGCCAGGCGCCCACACGTGTGATTCGCGGGTCGCTCGCGATCTTGAACAACCCGTCGGCCTCGTTCAGATGCTGGAGCTCGATCTCTGCGTTCGTCCGCGCCGGAGACCATGGTTCGAAACTTCCGCATCTCGAACAACTCACCATCGCGGCCCACGCGCAGTTGCCGGAACAGAACGGAGCCCGCCGAGTCGACCTTGATGGCGATGGCGATGAGGGCCAAGAGCGGGCTGAGCACAACGAGGCCCAGCGTGGCCAGCGTGATATCCATGGCTCGTTTCACCATGTGCGATGAGCGACTGAGACGCGGGCTGCGTAGGCAGAGCAGAGGCAGACCTTCGATGTCGTCGAACTCGACCGAGGATCCGACCACCTCCAGCACGCGCGGCACCACACTCACCTTCAGACCGAGTGCCGTAGCGGCCCGAATCAGGTTCAGCACCTCCTCGGCGTCCGCACTCGCGGGAGCAATGATGATTCGGTCGATGTGATCCTCGGAGACGATCGCTTCCAGGCCGGCGTGGTCGGGCATGAGAGCGAGCGCCTCGAGCTCGCTGTCGCTCGGCCCCGTCGGGAACGTACGCCACCGCCACGGCGTGGAGCCAGTGCCGGCGGGCCAGCTTCAGACGGATGCGCTCGCATACCGCCTCGTCGCCGATCACCAGGCATCGTTCGGGTTCGGTAAGCCGGCGGGAGGCCTCCCGGGCTGCCATGTGGACGATCAGCAACAGGATGAAAAGCAACGCCCACTCGACGAGTAGCTCCCGTCGATTGCTCGACCGCGTGATCACGAAGCCATTGAGCAGCCACACGATCAAGGCGTACAGCGTGGCGAGTTGGAAGAGCGCGGGAATCTCGTCGAGCGTCGACTTGCGAACCAGGAGTTCCTGGCGATCGTAGATCCCGACCACCTTGCTCATCACCACGATCAGCGGTACGGCCGCCAGTGTCACGAGAGCGGGGTTGCCAGCACCGACCAGCGCGCGCGTCAGCAGGAGCGCGGTGACGGCAGCGACCGCATCCGCGGCGGCCAACGTGCGGCGGTAATACGTGTCACGACGCACGGCGGCCGGCCTGGCCGGCTTCGGCGGCCGCAGCACGCCGCGCCGCGCGCGCAGGGTCGTCGCGCGGCGTGGCGCGGCCCTGCGCCGCGCGCGCAGAGGCGCGCGATCGGTTGCGAGACGCGTCTCGACCACGCTGACGCTGTCTGACTGAGCAGACTCGGCGTCATCCGTGGTCGACCATCCCGGTACGGCCAATTCACGCTGCGACCGAGCCCCGTCTGTAATTACGGGCTTCCGCGAACGCAAAAGACTGTGTGCCCCTCGAGTTGTACCCCGCTCCGGCATTGACTCCACGACCAATTGCGGCGGCCCCGATACCTACCACAACCGATTCTACAGATGTGCGCAGATTACTGAGAAGTTAGGCCTCTGTGGGCATATTCAAGTCGAAGCTCCACACAAGTTTTTCCAGTAACTCAATGAAATTAGTAGTGAATCCGGAAGGTTACACTGCCGTCAACCCAGCGTATCCACCAAACGACTGATGAGGTTTAGTGCGGTATTGCCACCGCGAGTGGCTCCGGTCAGGCGAGGGACCGACGGCGCGCGGTCGGAACCGGCGACGCCTGCGCTCATCCTCGCGGCGCATGTCACGTACCGTCTCTGATACTGGCGGCAGGTGGTACTCACCCCGCAGGTGGGCGACCATCCAGCGTCCCTGCGCTTCGGCGAGCGGCATCGTGGCTCCCAGCGGTTGGAGTCGTGCAAACAAAAGACAGGTTTTCGGTGCAGGACTTGAAACACCAGGGCATGGCACATCTGGTTGTCGGAGGAGAGATGAAATCCTCGTCGAAGATATGGAAAGCTAATCCTGAAAACCGGTGCATCACACACGATCACGTCAATCGGCTCGAGGCTGTCATCCGAGAACCGCACCGGTCGCGCTCCGTCAGGCGATGCCCGGGTTCCACCTCACCTCGCTGGGCCATCCGACCGAGGACGTCGGCCGACAGGGTCGGGTGGGCTTCGAGCGGCCTGTGGTCCGGTTTGGGCAGTCCATAGCGCTCCACCTCACCGACCACGAGCCGGTAGATGCCTCGGAAGAACAACTGGCGCAGCCGGAACGGGGATCAGCGGTGTCAGACGACTGACCGCGATCTGGTCGATTTGCCGTCCGAACGCGTACTTGGGCACAGGCGGACGACAGCCCGTTCTGGTTCGCGAGCACCCAGGTTGCCGCCGACCCGGTCCGAGTTCTCGAAGCAGTCGACCGGGATCTCTCGCTCGGCCAGCGCCTTGGGGCCGCGATGCCCGACGAGCCGGCCCCGATCACGCAGGCGCTCGGTAGGCCAGCCACGGGCCGACCGTAACAACGCCCGTTCGCGACCGTCAAGCCTGGACCGGCACGCTCTCCTCGCGCCGGTGCGCCTTGCCGCGGGCGATCACCTCCCGGAAGCTGCGCAGGCGGAAGATCAGCACGAGCGCGGCGAATCCGCTCGCGGTGGTGAGCACCGCGATGGCGATCTGCTGCCCGACCGAGAATGAAGCCACGTACGGGCTCCCCGCGAAGATCGCGACGAGCAGCGCCTGCTGCACCCCGGCGCCTCCGGGCGTGAACGGGAACACCGACGCCACGACCTGGACTCCGAGTACGAGCAGCACGTTCCGCACGGACCCGCCGATGTGGAAGGCGTCGAGCAGGGCCCAGTAGGCGGCGAACCGAAAGACCCAGCTGGCCAACTGCCAGGTGGCCATTTCCCGCCGGTACCGCGGGAAGTCGCGCAATATGGTCAGGCCCTGGCGCACCCGCTGCCAGAACGCCTTGACGCGCGCCGACAGCAGCGCGAAGGCGACCAGGAAGCCCATGCCGAGCACGGTCAGCACGAACAGCGTGAAGCGCATGTTCGAGGCGAAGAAGCTGATGTCGAAGGCGGGCAGCTTCGAGAAGTCGGGCGGCTTGGGGAACACCCCCTGGGTGAACGCGAAGCACATCACAAGCAGTCCCATGAACCAGTCGAACACCACTCCCGTGGCCAGCGACGAGGCGACCGTGGGATACGTGCTCGGCGGGATCGCCAGACGGGTCAGGAACAGCTGGGCGAGGTTCCCCCCTCCCAGCGGGAACACGTTGTTGATCGCGTAGCCGACCATGTAGGCCCCCCACACGTCGCGCCACCGGATCCGCTCCCGGGGATAGGCCGCCCGCAGGGCGTTGAACAGCGCGCGGGAGCGCAACAGGAGGTACACGGCATATAGGGCCAACCCGAGCAGCAGAGAGACCCAGCTCAGGCTGGCCAGCTGCGAGAGGAACGTCCCGATCGAGTTGATCAGGCCGTCGACGGTCGAACCGATCGACGCGTGGTGGTGGGCGCCCAGCGCCGAGACCGTGGCTGCCGCGAGCCCTTGCATGAAGCCATTAAAAAGCCCGGGGGGCCCAGATCCATCTGGACCCCCCGGAGAGTCAGGGAAGTGGGGGCGCAGTTCCCTGACCGACAGGGGCGAGTTTCCCCGTCCCAAGCTGTCTCTAAACCAAAACTTTCTCGCCGGTCTTCGTGCTGGCCGCTCCGCCCGCGAATCCCGGCCGCAAGCCTAGCATTCCCAAGCCGGATTGGGGTCAAACTTCGGCAGCATTTGCACGATTTCTGAGCCATCCCGACCTATCGGCGGGCGGCGACGAAATACCGGCTCAGGAGCCGCGGCGCGGCCCCGAGACGCTTATCCGGCCGCGGTCAGCTCAGGACCGTCACGGAGCTGGAGAACAGGCTCCCGGGGTTCAGCAGGACCACGAGCCGCTCGCCAATCTCCGCGATCGAATCGATGATCGCCGCATCGGCGCCCAGGCGCGACTTCGATCTGATCGCGGTCGACCATCAGCACCTCCTCGACCCCGTCGACGATCACCCCGACGATCTCCGATCCGGTCTCGACGATCACGATCTTGCTGTGTTCTCCGACCTCGGACGTGGCGCCCAGGCGCTCAGCCAGGTCATGGACCGGGACGAGATGCCCGCGCAGGCTGAGCACCCCCTGGATCCACGGCTCGGTCGATGCGACCGGACGCGGCTTGGTGTAGCGGATGATCTCCCGCACGTGCTCGATCGGCAGCGCGTACTCCTCGGTGCCGAGCACGAAGACCGATCTCTATGAGAACTGATTGGTGTGCCAACGAGTGAGGGAACTCTTAGCGGCCCTGCGCGCCGGGGCCGGTGAAGAACTCCTCACCGGCCCGCACCGTCCCGGCCGCCTCCGCCTCGTGGCGCAGGGTTCGGTCGGCCTCGCCGCTCCAGGCGCCGATGGCCAGCATCTCCCGGTCGGCGTCCATCGGGCTGCCGCCGAGGTCCTTGTTGACGACCCGCGCGCACTTGCGTCCCTCGGCGATCGCGGTGACCACCAGCGACTGGCCGATGCGGGCGTCGCCACAGGCGTACACCCCGGGCGTGGAGCTGCGGTAGGTCATCTCGGTGCGGATGTTGCCGCGCCGGTCGAGCTCGAGGTCCAACTGCTCGACCGCGCCGGCGCGCTCGGGCCCCTCGAAGCCGATCGCGACCAGCACCAGATCGGCCTCCAGCACGAACTCCGAGCCGGGCACCGGGGTGAGGTCGCGCGAGGAGGTCCCGGTCACCTTGCGGGCGTACACGTGGCTGACCCGCCCGTCGCGCCCGCCGAACCCGGTGACCTCGGTGCCCCAGCGCCGCTTCCCGCCCTCGTCGAGGGCGTAGGTCGTGAGCGTGCGCTTGGGCGGCAGCGGCCAGGGGTGACGCGGATCGCGCCCGTTCGGCGGGAGCGCCATGTAGACGTCGAGCATGACCACGGCACTCGCGCCCTCGCGGTGGGAGTTCGAGATGCAGTCCATGCCGGTGTCGCCGCCGCCGACCACGATGACCCGCTTTCCCGCCGCGGTGATCTCCCGACCCGGCTCGGGGTCGCGGTACGGCCGCCCCTCCTGCTTGGCCACCCACCGGTTGCGCTGGTAGAGGTACTCCATCGCGGGATGAATCCCCTGCAACGAGCGGCCCTGGCGCGTCGAGGTCGCGCTGCACGCGCGAACCGGTCGCCACCACCACGGCGTCGTGCCGGTCGCGGATCTCCTGGGCCGAGATGGACTGGCCCACGTCCGTGTCGTAGGCGAACGCGATCCCTTCGGCGGCGAGGATCTCGACCCGCCGGTCGATGATGCGTTTCTCGAGCTTGGCGTCAGGCACCCCGAAGCGGAGCATGCCGCCCGGCCCCTCGTCGCGCTCATACACGGTTACCGAATGGCCGCAGCGGTTGAGCTCGTCGGCCGCGGCCAGGCCGGCCGGCCCGGAGCCGATCACCGCCACCCGTTTGCCGGTTCGCCGGGCCGGCGGGTCGGGGACCACCCAACCTTCCTCGAAGGCGCGCTCGGCGATCGCCAGTTCGATCTGCTCGATGGTCACCGGGTCGTCGTTGATGTTCAGCACGCAGGCCGACTCGCACGGCGCCGGGCAGATACGACCGGTGAACTCCGGAAAGTTGTTTGTGGCGTGCAGCTGGTCGATGGCCTCCCGCCACTTGCCGCGGTAGACGAGGTCGTTCCAATCGGGGATCAGGTTGCCGAGCGGGCAGCCCTCGTGGCAGAAGGGGATCCCGCAGTCCATGCACCTGGCCCCCTGGCGGCGCAGCTCTTCGTCCGGCTGCAGCCCGAAGTACTGCCGGTAGTCATGCACCCGCTCCTCCGGATCGCGCTTGTCGAAGCCGACTCGGTGGATCTTCAGGAACGCGCCCAGCTCGCCCATCGTGCCTATGCCTCCACGGCCTCGCGTGCGGCCCGGGCCGCCATCGCGCGCCGGTAGTCGCGCGGCATCACCTTGACGAATCGCTCGCGCCCGCCGCGATCCCACGAGGCCAGCAGGTTGCGCGCCACCAGCGACCCGGTGCGCGCCGCGTGCTCGGAGATCAGCTCGCGCACGACGGTCTCGTCGTCGTCGCCGAGTTCCTCCAGGTCGACCAGTTCGAGGTTGCAGCGGCCCTCGAAGCGGCGGTCCACGTCGTACACGTACGCGATGCCACCGCTCATGCCGGCCGCGAAGTTGCGCCCCGTGCGCCCGAGGACGACCACCCGGCCGCCGGTCATGTACTCGCAGCCATGGTCGCCGACGCCTTCTACGACTGCGCACGCGCCGGAGTTGCGGACCGCGAAGCGCTCGCCGGCCAGCCCGCGGAAGAAGGCGCGGCCCGCCGTGGCGCCGTACAGCACGGTGTTGCCGACGATCATGTTCTCTTCGGCCCGGAAGTGGTGGCGCTCGGGCGGACGCACCGACACCACGCCACCGGACAGGCCCTTGCCGGCGTAGTCGTTGGTCTCCCCGCGCAGCGAGAAGGTCACGCCGGGAGCGAGCCAGGCCGCGAAGCTCTGGCCGGCGGAGCCGGTGAAGGCAATTTCGATCGTTCCTTCTGGAAGGCCGCCGGCGCCGTGCCGGCGGGCGATTTCCCCGGAGAGGATGCCTCCCACCGTCCGGTTCACGTTGCGCACCGGGATCGGACCCAGCTTCACCGCCTCGCGGCGCTCGATGGCCGGCGCGCAGCGGCGTCGGAGCTCCCAGTCGAGCGCGTCGTCGAGCACCGGCTGCTGGGGGCGGGTGCGCCGCCGCGGCGTGCCCGGCGGGAGGTCAGGCGTGCTCAGCACCTGCGTGAGGTCCACGCGGCTGGCCTTCCAGTGCTCGATCGCCTCGTCCATGTCGAGCAGCTCGGCCCGCCCGATCAGGTCCTCGAAGCGCCGGATCCCGAGCGAGGCCATGATCGCGCGCACGTCCTCGGCGACCAGCATCAGGTAGTTGACCACGTGCTCCGGGGTGCCGCGGAAGCGCTTGCGGAGCTCGGGGTCCTGCGTGGCGATGCCCACCGGGCAGGTGTTGAGGTGGCAGACCCGCATCATGATGCAGCCCATCGCGATCAGCGGGGCAGTCGAGAAGCCGAACTCGTCGGCGCCCAGGAGCGCGGCGACGATCACATCGCGGCCGGTCCGCATGCCGCCGTCCACCTCGACGACGATCCGGGTGCGCAGGTCGTTGAGGAGCAGGGTCTGCTGGGTCTCGGCCAGCCCGATCTCCCAGGGCACGCCGGCACCCTGGATCGACGACTGCGGCGAGGCCCCGGTGCCGCCGTCGTGGCCGGCGATCGTCACGTGGTCGGCGTTGGCCTTGGCCACCCCGGCCACGACCGTGCCGACGCCCACCTCGGAGACCAGCTTCACCGAGACCGATCCGGTCGGGTTGGCGCAGCGCAGGTCGTAGATCAGCTGCTTGAGGTCCTCGATCGAGTAGATGTCGTGGTGCGGAGGCGGCGAGATCAACCCCACGCCGGGGGTCGAGTTGCGCAGCCAGGCGATGTAGTCGTCGACCTTGTGGCCGGGCAGCTGGCCCCCCTCGCCCGGCTTGGCGCCCTGGGCCATCTTGATCTGGAGCTGATCGGCGTTGACCAGGTAGTGGATCGTCACGCCGAACCGCCCGGAGGCGACCTGCTTGATCGCCGACCGGCGCCGATCGCCGTTCGGGTCGGGCGTGTAGCGGCTCGCATCCTCACCGCCTTCACCGGTGTTGGAGCGGGCGCCGATGCGGTTCATCGCGATGGCCAGCGTCTCGTGGGCCTCGCGCCCGAGCGCGCCCAGGCTCATGGCCCCGGTGGTGAAGCGCCTGACGATCTCCGTGGCCGGTTCCACCTCGGCGAGCGGGACCGGCTCGCCGGTGGGCTTGAGTTTCATCAGACCGCGGAGCAAGCCGTGACGTACCACTTCGTCGTCGGCCTGACGCGCGAACTCCGCGTAGGTCTGCCGGGGGTCGCCGTTCTGGCCCTGCACGGCGTGCTGGAGGTTCGCGATCGTGTCGGGGTTCCAGACGTGCAGCTCGCCATGGCGGCGCCACTGGAGCACGCCGCCCACCGGCAGCACCTCGCGGTCGGTGCGCGGATAGGCGCGGAAGTGGCGCTCGATCGCCTCCTGGGCCAGCTGCTCGAGGCCGACGCCGCCGATGCGTGAGGCGGTGCCCGTGAAGTGCTTGTCGATCAGCTCGGGCTCGAGCCCCACCGCCTCGAAGATCTGGGCGCCGCAGTAGGACTGGATGGTCGAGATCCCCATCTTCGAGATCGTCTTGAGCAGGCCCTTGCCGATCGCCTTGACGATCCGCATCTCGGCCTCCTCCCGGGTCAGATCCTCGGGAAGCAGCGAGCGGTCGGCCAGCTCGTCGAGCGACTCGAACATCACGTACGGGTTGATCGCCGCCGACCCGTAGCCGATCAGCGTGGCCATGTGGTGGATGTCGCGCGGCTCGCCCGACTCGATCACCAGCCCCGTGCGCAGGCGCGTCCCCCGCCGCACCAGGTGGTGATGCACGGCGGCCACCGCCAGCAGCGAGGGCATGGCGACTCGCTCGGGGCCGAGGTTGCGGTCGGACAGGATCAGGATGTTGGCCCCGTTGTCGACGTACCGGGCGGCCTCCTCGCACAGCGCGTCCAGGCGCGTCTCCATCCCGTCGTGCCCCTGCTCGATCGGCCACGTGATGTCGATCGTGGCCGCGTCGAAGATCTCGTGGGAGACCTGGCGGAGCTTCTCGAGCTCGTGGTTGCGCAGGATCGGCTGGGGCATGACCAGCTGGTGGGCCTGCTCGGGGGTTTCGGAGAGAAGGTTCACCTCCGCCCCGACGCCGGCCTGGAGCGACATCACCACGTTCTCGCGGATCGGGTCGATCGGCGGGTTGGTCACCTGCGCGAACAGTTGCTTGAAGTACGCGAACAGCGGCGGCTGGCGGTCTGAGAGGACCGCGAGTGCCGCGTCGTTGCCCATGCTGGCCGTCGGCTCCTCGGCCTTTGTGGCCATCGGCGCGATGATCATCCGCAGGTCCTCCTGCGAGTAGCCGAAGGCCAGCTGCTTGGAGCGCAGCGGCTCGATCCGGGGCGTGCGCGGATCGCGCTCGGGCAGGTCGTCGATGTGGACGACCGAGCGCTCGTACCACTCGCCGTAGGGCTGGCGGCGAGCCGCCCGGCGCTTCACGTCCTCGTCCTCGACGATCTTGCCCTCCTCGAGGTCGACCAGGAACACCTTGCCCGGGGCCAGCCGGCCCTTGCGCTGGACGTGCTCGGGGGCGACGGTCGTCACGCCGGTCTCGGAGGCCAGCACCACGTAGCCCTCGGTGTCCTGGATCCAGCGCCCGGGACGCAGGCCGTTGCGGTCGAGCACGGCGCCGGCCACCCGGCCGTCGGTGAAGACCACCGCGGCCGGCCCGTCCCACGGCTCCATCAGGCAGGAGTGGAAGTCGTAGAAGCCCTTTACGTCGGGATCGAGGTCCTTCCGCGTCCGGTAGGCCTCGGGGATCATCATCATCACCGCGTGCTGGATCGAGCGGCCGCTCAGCACGAGCAGCTCGAGCACGTTGTCGAAGATGGCCGAGTCAGATCCGCCCTCGCGGACCACCGGGATCACCTTCTTCAGGTCCTCGCCGAACAGCTCGGAGGCGAGCTGCGACTCGCGCGCCCGCATCCAGTTCACGTTGCCGCGCAGCGTGTTGACCTCGCCGTTGTGGGCGATCATCCGGTAGGGGTGCGCGAGCTCCCAGCTGGGGAACGTGTTCGTGCTGAATCGCGAGTGGACCAGGGCGAGCCTCGACGCAACCCGCGGATCTCTGAGATCGGTGAAGTAGCGTGGAAGCTGGGGCGCGGTCAGCATCCCCTTGTAGATCATCGTCCGGCTGCTGAAGCTGGGCAGCGAGAGATCGCGCCCGGCGGCCCGCTCGATCACCCTGCGGATCACGTACAGCCTGCGCTCGAACGCCTCCTGGTCCTCGATCTCCTCAGAGGCTCCGATCAGCACCTGACGGATCACCGGGGCCGACAGCCGCGCGGTCTCCCCCACGTGGCGGTCGTCGACCGGCACATCGCGCCACCACAGGACGCGCTGGCCCTCGGCTTCGATCGTCTCCTCGATCAACTGCTCGAGCACCACCCGCCGGTCGGGATCGGTGGGCAGGTAGCAGACGCCGACCCCATAGCGGCCGGGCGGCGGAAGTTCGACGCCCGCGACCGCGGCCCTCAGGAATCCGTCGGGGATCTGGAGCAGGATGCCGGCGCCGTCGCCGGTGTTCGGATCCGCGCCCTCAGCGCCGCGGTGCTCCAGGTTCTCGAGCGCGTCGAGCGCCTTCTCCACCACGGCATGGCTGGCCTCGCCCCACAGCTTGGCCACGAGCGCGATGCCACAGCCATCGTGCTCGTTGGCGGGGTCGTAGAGGCCAATGGCCCCTGGCGGAGTGGTACGTCGGTACATGTGAAGAGGATGCAGACTGGAGCGGCGCGCGCTCTCGAGGAGCGTTCGCGAAGAGTACCAGCGGTTGTTAGGGGGTCGTTAGCGTCACGGAATCAACGGCCGGGCGGGGGCGCCGCTCACGGAGCCCGACCAGCCTGAAAGAATCTCACACACTCTCCGGGACTGGTACGTACCAGTACCAGGCTGTGCACGTACCGGTGAGGTGGAGGGAGATTCTTGGGAGCCGGAGCCGGAGAGAACCTAACTCTTGGCCTTGGCCCGGCTGCGCCGTGCGCTGCCGTCGCCGTCGGCGCTCTTGGCCGGCGCGCGCCGGCGCGGCTTCGGCTCCGGCTCGTCGTCCGGGCCGCTGCGTACCGCGGCCAGGCTGGCCTCGAGCGCGGCCATCAGGTCGGGGGCGGCGGCCGGCTCCTCGGCCTGCGGCTGGATCGCGATCTCCTCGCCGGCGGCCTTGCGCTCGATCAGGTCGAGCACCTGCTCGCGGTACTCGTCGTGGAATTTCTCGGGCTCGAACTGCGAGGAGAGCGACTCGATCAGCTGCTCGGCCATCTTGAGCTCGCGGTCGGTGGCCTGGGCCTCCTCGATCTCGCCGATCTCGTCCAGGCGATCGGGCGAGAGCACCTCGTCGCCCCACAGCATCGTGGTCAGCGCGAGCACGTCGCCGGTGGGGCGCAGCGCGCACAGCTGCTGCTTGGAGCGGATGACGACCTTGCCGATGCCGACCTTGCCCGACTCGCGCATCGCGTCGAGCAGCAGCCGGTACGCCTTGACCCCGCCGGCCGTGGGGGCCAGGTAGTAGTTGTGGTCGTAGTAGATCGGGTCGATCTCCGACAGGTCGACGAACTCCTCGATGTCGACGGTCTTGGTCGCCTTGGGATCGAGCGCCTCGAGTTCCTCGTTGGTGATCAGCACGTACCGATCGGGCGTGATCTCATAGCCCTTGACGATCTCCTCGTAGGGCACTTCCTCGTCGGTCGTCGGATCCACCCGCTTCTGGCGGATCCTCGCGCCGGTCTTGCTCGAGAGCTGGTTGAACCGGACGGTCTTGGGCGACGTCGCCGTGTACAGCTTCACGGGCACGTTGACCAGCCCGAAGCTGATCGCGCCTGACCAGATTGCACGAGCCATATGAGGTTTGTATAGCGAACCGCGGCCGTGAGCAAGGCGTGACGGCCGGCTTGCCAAGGACTTTGGCGCTGAAGCTGCGCATACGGCAGCTCCAGCGCCAAAGTCCGTTCTCACGCCACCGTTTCCGTCTACGTTCCATCCGCAGTGCGGCTTCCGCCCTTCCAGACCCTGCTCGACGCCCACGGTGCGGACGTCCACCGTTTCCTGGTGGCGAGCGTCGGCCGCGTCGACGCGGACGACTGCTATCAGGAGACCTGGCTGGCCGCCCTTCGGGCCTACCCGAGGCTGCGCGACACCTCCAACCTGCGCGGCTGGATCTTCACCGTCGCTCATCGCAAGGTGATCGACCACGTGCGGACACGGCGCCGAATCGCGGTACCGGTCGGCGACGTACCCGAGACGGCGGCCAGCCCCGGGCCGCCGGCGCCAGCGGACGACGACCTGTGGGCCCGCGTCCGCGAGCTTCCCGCCAAGCAGCGCACCGCTCTCGCCCTGCGCTACGTGACCGACGCCGGCTACGACGAGATCGCCGCGGTCATGGAGACGAGCGAGGAGGCGGCGCGCCGCAACGTCCACGAAGCCTTGAAACGACTGCGAACGGAGTACAGACCATGATCGACCTCGAGCACGAACTGAGGCGCCGAGTCCCGCCGCCGATCCTTTGCCCGACGTGAGCCAGGCCGCGGCCGCGGCGGGGCTGATCGACGTCGCCTACGCCACGCTGGACTCGCCGCTCGGCACGCTCCTGCTGGCCGCCACGCCCCGCGGCCTGGCCCGCCTTGCCTACATCGATTACGCCGGCGAGGAAGCGGTGCTCGAGCAGCTGGCGGCCAAGCTCTCGCCGCGCATCCTGGCCGCCCCGGCCAAGCTGGACGAACCCCGGCGCGAGCTCGACGAGTACTTCGCCGGCGTCCGCCGGCGCTTCGAGATCCCACTCGATTGGGGGCTCACGCCGAGGGTTCGGCCGGCGGGTGCTCCAGGCGACGGCGAAGATCCCCTACGGCGCCACCGCCACCTACAAGCAGGTGGCGGCGCAGGCGGGCAGCCCGCTGGCCTCGCGCGCCGCCGGCAACGCACTCGGCTCCAATCCGATTCCGATCATCGTCCCCTGCCACCGCATCCTGCACTCGGGCGGGGGCCTGGGCGGCTACACCGGCGGGGTGGAGAAGAAGCGGCTACTGCTGACCGTGGAGAGCGGGCAGGCGCCGCTCTCCAATCGGTAGTGCCGCTCCGGCGGCGCGCCCCCTCAGCAGGCGATCCGGCCCGGGGCGTTCGGCCCGGCACTCGATGGGCACGCCACGACACGCGGTGTGACCTGAACCGCCGCCCTCGCCGCCACGGCGGAGAAATTCGAGCCGGTGAGCCGACCGCGCACCGCCAGCGTCGCCGGCGAGGCCGGCGACCGACCGACCCGGGCTGACATCCGGAAGCTCTGCGGATGGCCGGCGACGAGGTCCTCGGCGCGCCAGCACACCCGCGCCCGCACGACGGTCGCGCTGCGGCGCGGAGACCAGCTGCAGCCCGGGCGGGAGGGTCACGCAAACCTGCGCGGCCACTCCCGGGACCGGCTTGGCCACCGCTGCCATGACCACGAACCCCACGACCTTGCCGGCGTTTGCCACGGGCCGGACCGGGACGATCCGCAGGCGGCCGGTTGTGTTGCGCGCTTGGATCCGCGCGGCTGGCATGGGAGGTGTTGTTGCCGACGTTGGGATCCGACCTGATCGGCGCTGACGGTGGCGGTGTCCAGCAGCTGACCGGGGCCGAGCGGCCGCAGCGACAGCTCGATCGTCTGGCTCGACTGCGCGGGAAGGCTCGCGAGTGAGCATTCGAGCGGGACGGTCGAACCGCACGATGGCCGCCCCTGGAGCGACGTCGAGGAGTTCTGTCGCGGCGTCCAGGACATCGGTGATCTCCACGCCGGTGGCGGCGGTCGGCCCGTCGTTCACCACCGTGACCGTCTCGGTCACCTTACCCCCGACCGACCCGGTGGCCGGGCTCTCGTGGACCTCGAGCGACCGAGGTCGGCGCGTCTGGGTGACCGCCGCCGGCCGGCTGCGGTGCCGGAGCGGTTGCCTCGTCGGCGTTGTTGCCGGGGTGCGCGTCGAACTGAGGCGCAACCACGGACGCCTCGGTGGGAGAGCCGGCGGCTGGCCTCGCCCGCCGGCTCGTGGCATGATCACGTCGACCACCACCGCGCCGCCGGGATCGAGGTGCGGCACAGTGCACGTGGCCATGCTCCCCGTCGCCGAGCATGAGCCTTGATCGGTGCCGGCGGAATCGACCGCGGACCCCGGCGGCGCGGTGTCGCGGACGATCGACGTCGGTGGCGGCCGAGGGGCCGTGGTTGTCGATCACGATCTGGTCGTCGACGGTGTCAGATGCCACCGGTCTCCGGCGCCACCGTCTCGGTCTCGCGTCGTCGACAGATCGGCTTCGGGGGGCGGGTGCACGCCAGGCTCAACCTTGATCGTGGCCGGCGAGGACAGGGCGCCCGAGCTGCTTGTTCAGGGTCGGGGCCAGGAACGTGGCCTGCGCGACATCGGTGATCGCTTGCTCGCTGAGTTATGTTCTCGTCCACGCGTGCCTCGAAGGCGACCTGCGGCCCGGTCACCGGATTGCCCGGCCGCCGCCAGCTCGCCGCCCGCGCCGGCCGTGGCGCCCGACGCCGAGGAAGAAGCGCGCCGTCCGTGCCGAGGCTTGGTAGTCGCCGAGGTCGTCCCCGGCGAGATCGCTCGGGCGTCCGCCTGACCCGCCGGCGCGCCGGGGATGCGCAGCGACCCGGGAAGGTAGGTCGATGCCCGCCGGCAGTGGGTCCTCGGCCACGAAGCTGCGGGCTGCCTCGAGGCCGTCATTGGCGTAGGTCACCGTGTAGCGAAGAACGTCGCCACCGTGCCCCGGCGGGCACCCGGATGGGTCAGGTTCTCAACGGTCTTCGTGGCGTGGATCACCGGCGCGTAGAGGTCGGTGGCGAACGTGATCGACGTGCGGCAGGTACTGGTCGCTCGAGGTCTTGAGCGCGATGCGGGCGCTCGTCGCACGCGTTGGGCGAGGAAACCGCTGATCCCGATCAGGTTCGCGTCGAACCCAAGCTGGTTCGCATAGTCGGGCGTCTTGTCGGTGAAGTTGCGGCCGTCGACGGAGATCGTGCTGTTGAAGAAGTTGGTGGCGGGATTGACCGCATCGGTCAGCGGCTTGCCGTCGAGCGCTCGCGCTGTCCCCGTTCAGGCCAAGATCGCCCTCGTAGGTGACGAACCCGAGCCTGGTGCGAACCGGCCCGCTGAGCGGTGTCTGAAAACCGCTGACTGGGATCGTCAACGCCGGCTTGCCCTGGGTCACCGACTGAAGCCCGTCGAACACGGTGAGGTTGCGCGGCGGATCGCCGGCGGCCTCGTAGGCCACCACCAGAGCCCAGCCGGCGTAGCGGTCCTCGCCGGTGGCCGGCCTGCACGTTCGCCACCGTGTAGGCGCCGGGTCCGGCGTGTCGCACCTGAGCGGTGACATCGACGAACACCCCGTACGCGCCCTTGACCTCGGTACTCTCGTCGAGCTGGGCCGGTGAGCCGCTGGAACCTGAGCCTCCCCGGCAGCTTCAGATCGACCGAGCGCAGGGCGGAAGCGCGCGCCGTCGGGGGCTCGCCTTGCCACGCGTTCCCGCCGTTGTACGCGCGCCGTAGTACAGCCCGGCGAAGAGCACCCGGGCGCCGACAGGCAGGCCCAGCCGGGCCGATGAGGAATCGATGCATCAGCCCGGCGACGTCGACTCGTTCCATCGCGAAGCTGTTGTTGTTCAGCGCGCCGCCCTTCCCGGCACGCGCACCCCCGCAATTCGCCGCCGCGCTCTGACACGTCTCGAGCGTGTTGCCGACCATGGCGATGTCCCCGTTCGCGTTCGTGCTGAACCGGACGGCGAACCCCCGATCGGCGAGCGCCCGGGCCGGGTGGCCCAGCCCCGCCGCGGCGGCCAGCGTCAGCCCGCACCAAGCGGCGAGCATTCCTCGCCTGATCGACACGGCAATTCCCCTCTCCGGTTGGTCATCCCCCGGTGCCGCGCGGACCAGGAGAATGCTAGTCCGGCCGGAGCGGGGCGGCAACCCTACAGCGGGTTGAAGCAGCCGTAGAGCACGAACAGCGGGTTGACCACCTGGTGGCCGTCGGCGTCGCGCATGGTCTGCTGGCCGACGAACGACGGCGGCGACTGGGCCTTGTAGCAGCCGTTGGCCTGCACGGTCACGTCGTAGCTCACCGGAGTCTGCTGGAACGGGACGGCTCCGGGCTGCGGGATGAACACGGTCAGCGTGCAGATCCACTCGCCCGGGCCCGACGGTGAGCTGGCACGCCGGCTGCAGCTCGGCAGCACGTTCAGCCGTGCCCCCGGCGCCACGGCACGGCCGAGCTCGCGCTGCTGGAGCAGCGGTCAGGTTGTTGAAGGTCGTCGTGATGCTGGCCTTCGACCGCGCGGCGGTGACGCCGGCCGGGCCCCAGTTGCTGGCGATGGCCATGAACGCGATCACCGCCGCCGTTCCCACCGCGACGCGCACCGGGATCGACCCAGCCCGGACGGCGGCTCACGGTGGCGCCGGTGAAGTCGCGCCGGCGCAGAAGCAGCCACGACGCGCCCAGACAGGCCGCGATCCACACCAGGCTGACCGCCTCCCCGATCACCAGGGGCCCGTAGAACGGGTGCGCGACGAACAACGGATGCCAGGCGTCGAAGGCCGAGGCGACCAGCAGCGAGTGCAGCCACACGCCGGTGCCCACAAGGGCCAGCAGCTGCATGACCAGGTCGACCACGGCGGGGCCGAGCACGCCGACGATCCCGTTGCGGGTGGCCACCGAGAACAGCACCGCGAGGCTCACGAAGGCCAGCATCGGCGGCACGCAGAGCAGCCAGGCCACCGCGACGAGCGCCAGGCAGTGCCCGGTCGAGAGCAGGGTCCCGCTCAGGCTGACCAGGGGGTGCGCGCCGACCAGCAGCACGCCGGCGAGCACGCTCGAAGCGGCCAGGAGCCCCAGCAGGCCCACGGCGAACACGGCCACAGCGAGGACCTTGCCGGCGAACAGGTGACGACGCGTGCAAGATCGGGTGAGCACCGTCTTCCACGTGCCGTGGCGGTCTTCGGAGCCGAACAGGTCGCCGGCCAGTACGCCTGCCATCAGCGGGAGCCCCCACTGGCCGGCGAACGCCGAGCACAACCAGCGAGACGGCGAAGCCGGACGAATGCACCCACACGCCGTAGAGCGAGTCGGCCGGGCTGCCGCTCTGCACCTTGAGCACCGCGGCGAACGCGACCGGTCCGAGCACGCAGATCAGCGCCAGCAGACGAGGAGCCAGCTGGCTGGCCAGCTTGCGCCGTTCCACGCGGTAGGCGACGCGCACCCCGCCGGCCCGGCGCGCCGGGCGCGCCCGCCACCGCCACGTCCGACACGACGGCGCATCACGCGCCTGCCAGCACCGCGTCGGCCAGGTCGGCCAGGGCAACCGAGCCGCGCGCCGGCCTCCCCGGTCAGCGCGAAGAACATCGACTCGAGCGGGCTGAGCAGTAACTCGAGCCGACGTACTGCGACGCCGGCCCGTCCCAGCTCGAGCACGAACGGATCGAGCGCCCCGGACTGCACGGCGATCCGCAGCTCCGAGCCGTCGCCACGCACGGAGTAGCTCGACGCCACGATGCTGGCCGGCCAGCTCGAGCGCCCGCGCGTCGTCCTGAGGTCCGCAGCCGGTAGGCCGACCCGGGCGCCTGCTCGCGCAGCTGGGCGGCGCTCCCGTTCCAGACCACCCGCCCGCGGCGCAGCACGGTGTAGAAGTCGCACACGTCCTCGGTCACGGCGATCAGGTGGCTCGACAGCAGGACCGCCGTCCCCTCGGAGGCCAGCCGGCGCAGGAGCGCGCCCACCTCGCGCACCCCGCCCGGGTCAAGGCCGCTGGTCGGCTCGTCGAGCAGCAGCAGCGAGGGCGACCGGAGCAGGGCGGCGGCGATCCCGAGCCGCTGGCGCATCCCGGTCGAGTAACCGCTCACGCGGTCTCCGGCTCGCGCGGCCAGGCCCACCTGGTCGAGCACCTCGTCCACCCGCCCGCGCGCATCGGCTGAGCGGTCGAGCTCGGCCAGCAGCTCGAGGTTGACCCGCCCGGACAGGTACGGGATAGAACGCGGGGTCCTCGACGAACCCCGCCACTCCGTCCAGGCTGACCGCGTCCGCGGCGCCGAGCGGACGGCCGAGCAGCTCGACCTCGCCGGCGTCGGCGCTCAGCAGGCCGAACAGGAGCCGCAGCAGCGTGGTCTTGCCGGCGCCGTTGGGACCGAGCAGGCCGTGCACCTCGCCCTCGCGCACGACGAGGTCTACGCCGTCCACCGCACAGGTCGCCTCGAACCGCTTGACGAGCCCGCTCGCACGTACTGCCGCCACCGGCGCCACTATACGGTTCAGGCGTTCTCACCGAACTCGCCGGGTATCTACACAACCGTGGATCCGCTCGCTCCCCTCCACACCTTCGACCGCTTCCAGCAGGGGCACAAAGCCTGGGCGATCCCGATGGCCGTGATCAGGAAGTTCGGCAACGACCAGGCCGGCAACCTGGCCGCGCTCATCGCCTACTACGCCTTCTTCTCGATCTTCCCTCTGCTGCTGGTGTTCACGACGATCCTCGGCTTCGTCGTCCAGGGCAACGACAAGCTCTACAGCGACGTCCAGGACTCCGTGCTCGGTCATTTCCCCGGCCTCCAGCTCGGCACCCATCCGCTGTCCGGGAGCGTCACCGCGCTCATCATCGGTCTGCTCGGCTCCCTGTGGGGCGGCCTCGGCGTGACCCAGGCGGCTCAGAATGCCTTTGACCGGGTGTGGGCGGTTCCGTTCAAGGACCGCCCGGATTTCATCCACTCGCGCCTGCGGGGCTTGCTGCTGCTGATCTGCCTGGGCGCGTTGTTCATGGCCTCCGCGGTCGTCACGTCGCTGGTCACCGTGACGCTCTCGGGTGTGCTGGTCAAGCTGGCGGGCTATCTGATCACGCTGGGCGTGAACTTCGGCCTGTACGTCGCGGCCTTCCGCTTCCTGACGTCCGCGACGGTGCCCACCCGTTGCCTGTGGCTCGGCGCGGCCGTGGGCGCCGTGTTCCTGGAGATCCTCCAGCTCGTCGGCGGGATCTACGTCAAGCACGTGATCAGCAACGCGAGCGAGACCTACGGCTCGTTCGCCACCGTGATCGGGCTGCTCGTCTGGCTGCATCTCCTGGCGCAGATGACGCTGTACGCGGCGGAGATCAACGTCGTGGTGGTGCGAAAGCTGTGGCCGCGCAGCCTGCTCGGGCCGCCCGACATCCCGGCCGACCAGGAGACGCTGCGCGCGCTGGCCAAGGTCGAGGAGCGCCACGACGACGAGCAGGTCGACGTGCGCTTCACGAACGGCTGACCGGCGGGGCCCGGGGCTCGGTCGTCAGAAAAGCCGGTCGGGGGCCTCGCGCCGGGTCATCTCGAGTGGCCAGGAGCACAGGCCGCCCTCGGCCGGGCACCCGTCGCACACGCCCGCGGTGCGGTGCCTCGGTCACCGCGAAGTCGCCGCGCAGCACTCCGCCGGCCAGTGCGCTCATCTCGGCCTCCAGCGCCGGCGCCAGCTCGCGCGTGAAACGGGCCACCGCCGGGCGCTGGGGCAGCTCGAGGAACGTGTGGATGACCTCCACGCGCTCGGCGCCCGCCCGCAGCGCGGCCAGCGCGTAGAGGAGCCGCTGGGTGCCGTAGGCGGTGTCGGCCAGCGCTTGGGGATCGGCGCCCTCGAGCCGGTCGGTCTTGTAGTCGACGATCAGGGTGAGACCGCCGGGCTCGCGCGCGATCACGTCGAACACCCCAGCCACCAGCACGCCAGGCCCAGGGAGCAGGAAGCCGAAGCGCTCCTCGCGCCGGACCCCGATGGCGCGTCCCAGCCGCCGGCACAGTTCGCCGCCGGCGAAGCGGTCGACGAGCTCGATGACCTGCGCGGCGTCGGCGCCCGCCGGCGCCACGGTCAGCCCGAAGCCGCGACGCCGCGGCCGCCACCGTCGCCTCGGTCATCAGCGCCGGCCGGCGGAAATCCAGCCGCTCGAGCAGGGCGTGCACGAGCGAACCGCGCTCGGTGGCGCTGAGCGTCGCCCGCCGGCAGATCGGTGCGCGGTGCCCGCGCCCTGGCCCGGGCCGGGCGGCAGCCGGAGCACCCGCTCGACGTAGAAGCGATAGCCGCACCGCTGGTATTCGGCGAGCGCTGTGTAGCTGAGCGCGTCGATCGGCGGCGCCGGGGACGCCGCCGGGGCGCGGCGCCGCCGGCGCCGGGTAATCCGGCTCGCCCGGCCGCGCTCCACCGCGGCGATCCACGATCCGCACCTCCGGCGCAGGCGCCACCACGTCCTCGGGCGCCACGAAGCTCACCGCCACCCCGTCCAGCTCCGCCACCGCCGGCCCGATCCAGGCGATCGGGCGCCTCCGGGCCGGCCTCCGTTCGAATCGAGCTCCGGCCAAACCTCGAGCTTGGCGGCCCCGCTGAGGATCAGCCGCTCGCGGGCGCGGGTCATCGCGACGTAGAACAGCCGCCGCTCCTCGGCCGACTCGGCGGCCAGGCGCTCGTCGCCGAGCGCTCTGGTAGTCGAGCGCCGACTCGCGCCGGGCGGTCCCGGGCTGGGACAGGCGCAGGCCGAAGCGCCCGTCGCGGCCGACCCGCATCAGCTCTGCGCGCCAGCGCGGCCCGCGGCCCAGGTCGGCCACGCACACGACGTCGAACTCGAGCCCCTTGGCCCGGTGGATGGTCATGAGGCGCACCGCGTCGAGCGCCTCGCCCTCGACCGGCGCCTCGGACTCGCGCGCCTCGCCGGCTCCAGTCCCCGAGCACGCCCGGCGCGCCACCAGCTCGAGGAACGCATGGAGGTCGGGGCCGTGAACGGCCTCGTGCTCGCGGGCCAGGCGCATGAGCTTGCGCACATTGGCCAGCCGGCGCGAACCGCCCGGCATCCCCAGCACGGCCAGGTCGTAGCTCGGTGCGCTCGATCACGCGGTCGATCAGGGACTCGACCGCCGTCCGGCCGGCCGCCTCCCGCTCGATGGAGAACCATTCAGCGAACCGCGACAGCAGATCCCGATCCTCGCAAGCCAGCTCGTCGAACGCGCCTCGGGCTGGCGCAGCACCGACCACGGGTCGACCCCGCGAGTCCGCGCCACCGCCGCGAGCACAACCAGCGCGTCGGCCGACACCCCCACGAGCGGCGAGGCGAGGACCGTGTAGAGCGCCTCCTCGGCGCGCGGGTTGGCGAGCGCCTCGAGGTAGGCGACCATGTCGATCACCTGGGGATGGGACCAGTAGCCGCGCCCGCCGATCACGTAGGTGGGGATCCCCTGTTCTTCGAGCGCGCGCTCGTAGACCCGCAGGTCGGTGGTGGCGCGGGTCAGGAGGACCACGTCGCGCGCGGCGGTGGTCCGGACTCAGCAGCCGCTCCACCCGGCGGGCCAGGGCGCGCGCCTCGGCCACCCGCCACGGCGCGCCCAGCCCCTCCATCGTCCAGTCGGCGCCCTTGTCGGCGACCAGCAGCTCCACGAGCGGCTCGTCGGGCGCCGGCGCCAGGTCACGCGCCCGGCGCGCAGCGGCCGGAACCGATCGCTCAGCGCGCGCTCGAACACGCCGTTGATCACCGCCAGGATCTCGGGCCGCGAGCGGAAGTTGGTATCGAGCGTGGCGCGGGCTCCGAGCGCGGCCAGCGAGGCGCCGCGCCGCTCGAACTGCTCCACGTCGGCATGGCGGAAGCCGTAGATCGACTGCTGTGCGTCGCCGACCGTGAACAGGTTCTCGTGCGCGATCGACTCGATCAGCTCGAGCTGCACCTGGTTGGTGTCCTGGAGCTCGTCGACCATGATCCGGGCAAAGCGCGCCCGGTAGCGCTCGCGCAGCTCGGAGTCGGCGCGCAGGAGCTCGCGGCATTCGAGCTCGAGGTCCTCGAAGTCGAGGCCCGAGACCTCGCGCTTGGCGCGCGCGTAGCGCTCGCCGAACAGGCGCAGGAGGCGGTCGAGGAGCTCGTGGACACGCGGATCGCGCGGCGGTGCTCGCAGGCCCGGCGGAAGGCGGTCAGGGCCTCGCTGTAGCGCAGGCAGGCCTCGCTCGAAAGCGCGGCGCCGTTACCCCCGGGCAGCGCCAGCGCGTAGAGGTCCCCCGGCCACGGCTCTTCCGCGGCGGCCAGCAGCTCCGGGCAGCGCTCGAGCCGGGCCAGCGCCTCGATCACCTTGCGCTGCCCGGGTCAACGATCGCGCCGAGCTCGCGCGCCGCCGCCGCGGCCGCGTCGGCGAGCTCGCGCCGGGCCGCGGTCCAGGTCCGGAACTGGTCCCCGCCCACCCAGCGCGGGCAGCCGCGGCCGCCGCTCGCCCCGGGAGCGCAGCTCGTCGTGCACCTGGAGGATCGCGCTGCGCAAGCCCGCCGGCCGTGTACGCGGCGATCAGGTCGATCATGCGAGGGGCGGTGCGACCGAGCTCCTCCAGCGCGTCCTCGAAGGCGGCGTCGGCCAGCCGCTCGGCGTCGGGCGCGTCGAGCACGACGAACGCCGGGTCGAGACCGGCGGCCAGCGCGTGGGCGCGCAGCAGGCGCGCGCAGAAGCCGTGGATGGTCGAGATGAACGCGCCTTCGGTGGCCCGCGCCGCCTCGTCGGCGCCGAGCTCGCGCAGCCGGCCGCGGATGCGATCGCGCATCTCGGCGGCCGCCTTCTCGGTGAACGTGATCGTGAGGATCGCGCCGCACCTCGATCCCGTCTTCGAGCACCGAGCGCACGAACCGCTCGACCAGCACCGAGGTCTTGCCGCTGCCGGCGCCGGCGTCGAGCAGCAGGTCGCCCTCGCGGCGCTCGATCGCCACCAGCTGCTCGTCGGTGAAGGCGCGCTCGGTCCGTGTCGGTCTCCGACAGCTCAAGCACGGCAGATACCCGGGATAGCTGCACCCGTCGCGCGAGCACGTGGCCGGACACGGCTCGAGCGCGCCGGCCCGCAGCCGCGCGGCCAGCGCCAGGGCCCGGCGCGCGTGCCTCGTCGAGCACCTCGTGGAGCTCCTCGCGGCTCGCGTCCGTCGTTGCCGACCAGGCGGTCGCCCGGCGCGGCGTCCTTCAGGAACACGCCGCGGGCCCGCAGGTCGCCGCCCGCCCAGCGGCTGGTAGAAGCCGGCCACCGGCTCGAGCCCGAGCAGCTCGCGGACCGCGATCATGTACAGCGCCACCTGGAGCTGGCGGTCGCTCTCCCACCGCGCGCCCTGGTGCTCCGGGCGGGCCGAGCCGCTCTTGTAGTCGCGCACGATGGCGTGTCCGTCCGCGCTCGGCGTCGACCCGGTCGATGATCCCGCGCAGGCGCACGTCCTCGCCCAGCTCGAGCGCCGGCAGCGAGTCCGCTGCTCGTCGTCTGATCGAATCCGAACCGCAGCTCGACGCCGCGGATCGGCCACGTGGATCCGTCGCGCGCCTCGTAGGCCAGGTAGCGCCGCAGGTCGGCCGCGACGGCCCGCGCCCATCCCGCCCGCACCGCCTCCCCGCGGCCGGCGGCGATCCCGTGCGCCTGCTCGCCGAGCACGCTCGTCGAGCAGCTCGAGCGCCCGCGGGAGCGACTCGGGGGTGACCGGGCCGCCCAGGCGTCGGAGCACCTGCTCGAGCACCGCGTGCATGTAGCTGCCCTCGGGCCAGCGGGTCGGAATCGGGCTCGAGGCCGGCCGGCTGGAGCTCGCGCTGGACCAGCCACTTGACCGGGCAGTCGGCGTAGGTCTCGAGCGCGCCGGCCGAGAGGATCTGGCTGTGGCGGACGTGGGCCAGCGCCGCGGGGCCCAGCGACCCGATCGGCGAGGGGACCTCGCCCGACGCCGGCGCCGCCGCCGCGGCTCGGCGCGGGCCAGCTCGCGCTCGGTCGGCGCGGCATCGGCCGCCCACACCACGTCGGCCAGCATCCGCCGGCGCCGGCGCTCGGGCCAATCCTCGGCGAGCAGCTCGGCGACGTCGTCCAGGAACGGCGAGGGCAGGGCCAGGTTGCCCTCCTCGTCGGAGCTGCGGTAGCTGAGGATCACGCGCTCGGTGGCGCGCGAGACGCTGGTGTAGAACAGGTAGCGCTCGCGGGCCAGCGCGTCCTCGCGCGGGCGCAGCCGGAGCCCGCTGCAGGCCGCCAGCTCGCGGCGCAGCTCGTCGGACAGGAACGGCTCGGGCGCGGCGGCGAGCGGGGAACTCGTTCTCCTGAAGCCCGCACACCAGCACGACCCGGAAGCGCCGGGCCCGGATCGAGAGCGGATCCGCCACGAGGACCGCCCCGGACGCGTCGGAGCCCGGCCCGGCGGGCAGCTCGAGCCGCTCGAGCAGCTCGATCAGCTCGTCGCCGGCCGGCCGCGCCTCCACCTCCGCCGAGCTCGGCCAGCGCCCGCTCGAGCGCCCACAGCGCGGGCGTCGAGCTCCTCGGCGGCTCCGAGCACCGGCGCGCGCCCCCGGTGCGGGGCGGCCAGCAGCCGCCTGGCCTGGCGCGGCCAGCTCCGCGCCGGGGTCCTCGGCGGCGCGGAGAGCGTCGATCTGGGCGAACTCGAGCTCGAACGCGGGCCACGCGCGCCGCGCCCGTGCCTGAGTCGCGGTGCGCAGGCCCTCGCGGCGCACCTCGGCCTCGAGCTGGTCGACCGCCTCGGGGCGCCTCGAGCAGCCCAGGCGCGCGCAGGTACGCGAGCACGTCCTCCGCGCGCGCGCGTTCGGGCCCGAGCAGCGCACAGCGGCGCGAGCGCGAGCAGTGCCCGCCCCAGCGCGGTGGTCGCCCACGCTCGGCGCCGCTCGATCGCGACAGGGATCCCGTAGCGGCGAAACACCCGCTCGATCAGCGCCGCACTGCGCTCCGGCGAGCGGTACACCACCGCGATCTCCTCGCCGGGGACGCCCGCCCGCAGCAGCTCGAGCACCTCGGCGGCCACCAGCTCGGCCTCGGCCAGCTCGCCGCCCGCCTCGAGCAGCGCGATCGCCTCGCCCGGCTCAACCCTGGCCGGAGCGGGCTCGGGTTCGAACAGCGCCCGTTCCAGTTGATGAAGGGCCGCCCGCGACGCCGGATCGTAGTGCTCGCCGAGGGCCGGCAACTCGACAACGCGCTGGGCGAGCGGGCGGAGCTCCTCGACCACCTCGGCGCGGGCCGAGAGGGCCGCCCGTCCAGGTTCGTAGGTGAGCGAGACCGTGACCTCCGCGTCCGACCACCCGCGCCAGCGTCTCGATCGCGTCGCGCTCGAGCGGGTGAAGGTCGTCGAAGCCGTAGAAGAAGACCGGCTCGACACCCCACTGCCCGGGCGCGGCGCGCAGCGCATCGAGCGCTCGCCAGGCGTACAGCTCGGCGTCGACCCGGCCGAGCTGCTCGAGCCGGACCGCGTAGCGCTCATAGATCGTGGACACGTCCCGGGCGTAACCGCGCGCGCCGCGGATCCTGGCGCGCCCAGGCCGCCATCGCCGCCGCGAAGCGTTCGGGCGTGATCAGCGAGCGTTGCAATTCGCCGATCAGCTCGCCGGCTGCCGACGCGAACCCGGCCGTGCCGGCTGCCTCCCGCAGCGCATCGAACCCGGCGCCCTCGAGCGCCTGCTCGAGCACCCGCTCGCGCTGCAGGCGGGTCAGTCGCCGCCCGCCAAAGCCGACCCGAGCGCCGATCTCGCCCGCCAAGCCGGAGAAAGTGAGGACCGAGCCGAGGACGGCCCGCTCACCGGCCAGCTCGCGCATGTAGTGGGCGGCGTCGGTCGCCGTCGGGACGACCAGGATCGCCCCCCGGTTCGCCGCTGCCGCGAACGCGCCAAGCACCTCCCCGGCCTTGGCCGAGTTGGCGGGTCCGAGCACGAGCGTCAGCGGCATTCGCCGATGATGGCGCGTGGTGCCGACGGCATCGCGGGAACCGCCTGCGGCGGCCCGTCAGGCGGCCGCGCGCCCGGCGAAGCCCGAATCGCCTCCCAGCAGCGCCTCGACCTGGTCTGGTTCGACCGGGCGCGCGAACAGGTATCCCTGCGCCGTGCGGCACCCGAGCGCGGTCAGGCGGGCAAGCTGCTCGGTGGTTTCAACGCCTTCGGCGACCACCGCGATGCCCATCGGCTGGGCCATGCCCACGACCGCGCCGACGACCGCCGCGGCAGCGGGGTCCTCGAGCATCTGCGCGACGAACGACCGATCGATCTTCACCGCGCTCAGTCTGAGTCGACTGAAACGCGAAAGCGAGGAATAGCCGATCCCGAAGTCGTCCAGAGCCAGGTGGGCGCCGGTCGCCCGCAACCGGTCCAGGACGGCCATCGGCGTGTGCGTGCCGCCGCCCATAAGCGTCGTCTCGGTCAGTTCCAGGCAGACACGGTCGGCCGGCACCGCGTGGCGCCCGAGCAGCGTCGCCAGCAGCTCCGGGAGGTGCTCGTCGGTCAGCTGCCCGGCCGAGAGGTTCACGGAGACGGTCAGATCGTGGCCGGCGCGCCGCCAGTCCGCGAGTTGCTTGATCGCCTCGGCCAGTACGAACCGCCCGATCGGCAGGATCAAGCCGGTGCGCTCGGCGGCGGGGATGAACTGGGCCGGGCTGACGTCCCCCAGGTCGGGTGAGCGCCACCGCAAGAGCGCCTCCACACCCATGACCGCCATCGTGTCGAGCGAGACGATCGGCTGGTAGACGACGCGCAGCTCACCGTGTTCGAGGGCGCGACGCAGGTGACGCTCGACGGTCAGCCGGGTCAGTGCTCGCTCGCGCATCGCCGCCTCGAACAGCCGCGCGCTGCCGCGCTGCTCGGACTTGGCCGCGAACAAGGCCAAGTCGGCATTGCGGAGCGACTCCTCGACCGGCTCGGCATCGCTCATCAGGGCGGCGCCGACGCTCACCGACAGGTGAGCTTCCGCCCCGTCGAGATCGAACGGCTCCGCGCACACCGCGAGCAGGCGATCCGCCAGCCCCTGCGCGGCCCGCGCATCGCGCACCCCGCGCGCGATGAGCACGAACTCGTCGCCGCCGGTGCGGGCGAGAAGATCATCCGCGCGCGCGTGGCCTGTCAGGCGTTGGGCCAGAAGCTCCAAGAGACGATCGCCCGCCTGGTGGCCGAGCGAATCGTTGATGAACTTGAAGCCATCGGCGTCGATCACGTATGCCGCACCTGCCGGCTCCCCCGACCACGATTCGCCGATGTAGCCCGCGAGCCCGGCGCGGTTGGCCAGCCGCGTCAGCGGATCTTCGACGCTGCGCCGTCGGAACAGATCCGAGACCGACCTGCAGCTCACCGATGACCCGGCCGGTCACGCCGGTGGTCACCACGAGGGTCGCGACGGCCATGACCGCGAAGCCCAACATCGGGTCCTCCGCCACCGAGACGGCGGTGTGGGACTCGATGCCCGCGGCCAACCCGGCGCCGGCGATCACCGTGAGAAGCTCGACGATCACGTCCTGCCTGGGCACCAGACACACGGTCACCGGCACGAACCACAGCGACAGGAGCTGAAATCCGGACGCGAGTCCACCGCCCGCCCACGTCATCGCGCCCATCTGCACGACCCCGAAGACCATCGAGATGTTCGCCGCGCGACGAGTCAGCCGCGGCCGGCGCATGAACAACAAGGGGAGGTAGAGCGGGCAGGAGGCCAGCGCGATCAGTACGAGCAGCCGGGGGTGAGCATCACGAGGGTGCGGCACGACGAGCCACACAGCCAGGACCGCCAATTGCAGAGGCCAGGCAAACCCCATGGCGCGCGCAAAGGTCCTGTTCAACCTCTCAGACGCGGCAGACGACATTTCGGACATGGCTTTGTCCCTGTATCGGCGAGCGAGCCTCGCGGGTGAGGAATGCCGGCCCTCGTGGACGACGGGCCGGGTCCCTGGCTCGTCAACCGGACCAGGGGACCTCGAGCGGAACCGCGGCACGCCTCACCGCGCGAGCGGGATCCCGACCGCGACATCGCCGGGCGCCACGTCGCGAAGCACGACCGCGCCGGCACCCACGTAACAACCGGCCTCGACTTGAGCAGCCCGTGCCACCGGTGCAGGTACTCGTAGACCCGGGCGGTCAGGGCCTGACTGCGGCGGAGGCGAACCACCATCTCGGCCTGCCAGGCGTACAGCTGCTCCTGGCGCTCGGCGAGCTGATCCACGACCGCCCGCAGCGCGGCCAGCTCATCGGCGAGCGCCGCGCCCGGCTAGGCCGCTTCCGCCGGCTGCTCCTGGTCGGGCGGCGCCTCGGTCTCCTCGGCCTCGGGCGGCTTGGCGCCCTCGCGTGCCCACGGCTCGTCGAACTCGACGCGCCACTTGCCGTCGTCGGTCTGCTGCAGGGCGAGCCGGGCCCGGAAGCTCTTGCCCGAACGGCCCTTGAAGCCGGTGACCGCCTTCTCGGTCCGGCCGGTCTTGATCAGCTCCCGCGCCACCGACACCGGAAGCTGCTTGCCGGCCTTGGACTTCCAGATCACGAACCCGCAGCCGGGATCCTCGCGCGACCAGCACGAGTAGCCCTTGCGGTTCTCGACGATGTCGCGGCCGCAGATCGGGCAGGGCCCCAGATTGGCCCGCGGGATCCGGACGTCCTTGAGGTTGCGATCGAGCTCGCCCACGGTGTCCTGGGTGAATTTGACGATGTCGCCCATGAATGCCTCGCGAGAGTCCCCGCCGGTCTCGATCAGCGCCAGCCGCCGCTCCCAGTCGCCGGTCAGGCCCGGCGAGGTGAGGGCGTGCTCGCCGAGCAGGCGGATCACGTTCAGGCCCTTCTCGGTGACCACCAGCGCGCGGGCGTCGCGCTCCACGTAGCCGACCTGGATCAGCCGCTCGATGATGGCCGCCCGGGTGGCCGGTGTGCCGATCCCGGAGTCCTTCATGGCCTCGCGCAGCTCCTCCTCGTCGACCAGCTTGCCGGCGGTCTCCATCGCCGCCAGCAGCGATCCTTCGGTATAGCGGCGCGGCGGCTTGGTCTCCTTCTCCTCGGAGGAGATCTCGGCGACTTCGACCTGCTCGCCGCGGGTCAGCTTGGGTAGCTGCTGCTCGCGCCCCTCGTCGTCGTCCGACTGGTCAGCGTCCGGCAACTCTCCGTACACGGCGCGCCAGCCCGCCACGAGCAGCACCTTGCCCCGGGTGCGGAACACGTGTCTGGCCACGGTGGTCTCGACCCGGGTGTTCTCGAACACCGCATCGGGATGGAAGATGGCCAGGAAGCGGCGCACCACGAGGTCGTAGATCCGGCGGTCGTCGTCGCTCATCTTGTCGACGGGATGGCGCTCAGCCCGCGTTGGGATGATCGCGTGGTGGTCCGTGACCTTGGCGTCGTTGACCACCCGCGCGAGCGGCAGCACGTCGAGTCCGAGCACGTAGCGCGACGCCTCCGCGTACTCGCGCTGCTGCCCCACCAGCTTCGCGATCGGCTTGATCTCGGGGATCATGTCGCGCGTGATGTAGCGCGAGTTGGTGCGGGGGTAGGTCAGCGCCTTGTGCTCCTCGTACAGGCGCTGGGCGGCGGCCAGAGTGCGCCGGGCCGAGAAGCCAAACCGGCTGTTGGCGTCACGCTGGAGCGAGGTGAGGTCGTAAAGGAGCTGCGGGCGCTCCTTGCGCTCGGATTTTTCGAGCTTGGTGATCTCGCCGGTCTGCTCGCGGCAGGCCTCGACCACCGCGCGCGCCGTCTCGGCGGTCTTGACGCGCGGGTTGGCGCCGTCGTGGTAGCGACCCTCGTATACCCGCGGCCTGTCCTGCACCGGGTCGAACACCGCGTCGACGACCCAGTAGGGCTCGGGCTTGAAGGCGCGGATCTCCTGCTCACGCCGGGCCAGGATGGCCAGGGTCGGCGTCTGCACCCGTCCCAGCGACACCGCGCCGTCAAACGAGCTCCGCAGCCGGATCGTGGCGGCGCGCGTGGCGTTCATGCCCACGATCCAGTCGGCCTCGGAGCGCGAGCGCGCCGCCGCCTCGAGCGTGGCCAGCTCGGCGCCTGGTCGCAGGGCGCCGAACGCCTCCTTGATCGCCGCGTTCGTCATCGAGTTCAGCCACAGCCGCTGGACCGGCTTCTTGGCGCCCGCCTTCTCGTACAGGTAGGCGAAGATCAGCTCGCCCTCGCGCCCCGCATCGCACGCGTTCACGACGCGTTCGACGTCATCGTCGTCGAGCTGGCGCTTGACCACGTTCATCTGCTTCTTGGAGCGCTCGTCGCGGACCACCAGCTTGAAACGGTCCGGCACGATCGGTAGGTCGGCCATCCGCCACTTCTTGAAGCGGTCGTCGTACTCGTCGGGATCGGCCAGCTGGACCAGGTGGCCGACGGCCCACGTCACGACGTGCTCGGGACCGTCGAGGTAGCCCTCGTGCTTGGTGAACGGGCCCGGCAGCACGCGGGTGAGGTCGCGGCCGACGGACGGCTTCTCGGCAATGACGAGCGTCTTCCCCATGAGTTCGCCGAGGGTAGCGCCCGCGTCAACCGGAACCCGCGGAGCCGACCGACCTCGGTGCTTTTCTGAAGTCGATGCTGCGCGCGATCACGGCACTCGGACTGGCAGTGATCGCCACCGCTCTCGCGCCCCCGGCGAGCGCCTCCGCGCGCACGGATCCACCGAGGATCCTGACTCTCGGCGGCACCCTGACGAGCCGACCGATTCCGCCCGGCTTCCTCGGGTTCTCGTTCGAGTACTGGGCGGTGCCTGACTACGCCGGCCCCGATCCGAGCAGGCCGAACCCCGCCTTCCTACAGCTGATTCGCAACCTGGCCGGCGGCTCGCCGCCGGAGCTGCGGATCGGCGGGGTCACCATCGACACCACATGGTGGCCGGTGGCCGGACAGCAGGTGCCGGCCGGGGTCGGCTACAGCCTGACTCCCGGCTGGATCCGGGTCATCGGGGCGGTCGCCGCGAGGCTCGGCGCGCGGACGATCCTTGGGGTGAATCTCGAGGCCGACAGCGCGACGATCGCCGGCGCCGAAGCCCGGGCGCTCCTGGGCGGGATTGACCGCCGCCGGGTGGAGGCGCTCGAGCCCGGCAACGAGCCGAGCTCTACGGGACGTTCACGTGGGGGTCCTCGGACGCCCCGGGACGCCCCAAGAGCTGGGACTTCGCGGGCTTCGATCAGGACTTCGCACGCATCAGCGGGGCGCTGCCGACCCTCCCGCTGGCCGGACCGACGGTCGGCCTGCCGAAGTGGTTCGGTGATCGAACGTGCCGTGACGTGCCGGAGGTCGCACACTCGTTCGCCTCGGCGCTCTGGTCGCTCGACGTCCTGTTCGAGATGGCCCGGGTCGGCGTCGACGGCGTCAACCTCCACACGTTCCCGGGTGCGACCTACCAGCTGTTCACGTTCAGCCGGGCGCACGGGCGGTGGCGCGGCGAGGCCACTGGCCTGCCCGTCGGCCCCCGCCGCACCTCGATGTTGCGCCCGACCCGACACCGTTACTTGGTCCGCGTTCCGGCCGCCAGCGCGGCCGTGCTCACCCTCCCCGCGGGCTAGACCGGCGAGCGCGGCTGCGTGCGCAACGCCGCCACCTTGCGCGCCACCGCGCCGAGGCCAAGACGCTCAGCCAGCGCCGCGGCTGCGTCGAGCAGCTCGCCGGCGCGAGGGTCGTCTGCGTCGGCGTGGCCGGCAGTCGCCCGGGCGTAGTCGACCTGGGTGCGGGCCAGGCAGCCCGGCGCCCTCAGCTCGGCGTTGGCGGCCAGCGCGCGCTCGAAGTGCGCGGCCGCCTGTTCCTCGCGGCCCATCGTGGCAGCGAGCTTGCCGAGGAAGCTCGCCGCCGATCCGAGGCACACGGCGGCCAGGCCGATCACCACGTTGACGCCGGCGTACGGCTCGAGCTTGTCGTAGAGCAGCGCTGCCCGGTCGGCGTCGCCCAGATCGGCGCACACGTCGCTCAGGAGCGTCATCGAGATCATCCAGTCGAGGTCCTTGGGGACGTCCTCGAAGTCGTGGGCGGCCAGCCGTTCGAACTCCTCGCGCGCCTCGTCCAGCCTGCCCTCCTCGCACAGCAGGTTGGCCAGCGCGGCCCGCCAGGCCGGGCGGCGGGGATTCTCCGCCACCATGCGGCGGGTGGCCTGCTCGAGCTCGGCCATCCGTCCCTGGTCGCGCCGGATGGCGAGCACCTGGATCGCGTAGTACTGCGACGCGGTGACCGCCTCGACCGGCGCCCCGGCCGCGAGCGCCTCGGAGGCCAGCCGGTCGGCCCGCTCCGGTTCGCCGGCCAGGAGCGCCCGCATGCCGCGCCAGATGATCCCGGTCCATTCGAACAGGGTCTGGCGCAGCCGGTCCGCCCCGGCGGCGAACGCCTCCATCTGGGCGTCGACCGCGTCCCGGTCCCCCCGCTCGAGCAGGTCCACCACGAGCCAGGCATGGGCCTGGAGCTGGAGCTCGAGATTGCCGATCTGGCGCGCCAGCGTGAGCATCTCGGTCGACACCTCGAGCCGCTCCTGCAGGTGCGGAGCGTCCCACAGGACCCGTCGGCGCGCGGCGCAGGCGTACGCGCGCGCCTCGGGATCGCCCAGCTCGGCGGCGATCTCGATCGCCTCCAGGCTCAGCGCCTCCATCCGCACGCGGTCCGGCGAGTAGTAGATCGCCCCGCACAGGCAGGCGAGCAGCCGCACCCGCATCAGCGTCCGCTCCGGCTCGAGCTCGAGCGCGCGCTCGATCATCGCGATCAGCTCGGCGTCGACCACCCCGGGCGGCTGCACATAGCGCCGGGAGGCTCCCACCGCGGCGCGGGCCAGCGCCGACCCGTCGTCGAGCTGCTCGGCCAGCGCCGCCGCCTCGCGAAACGCCGACGAGGCGTGAGACCGCTCCCCGCTTCGGACCCGCGCTTCGCCGAGCTCGAGCAGGAGCTCGCAGCGGCGCTGCGTGGCCTCGGGCTGGAATCGCCCCTGAACGTCGATGGCCCGGGCGTAGTGCTCGGCCGCCTCTTCGTGGGCGAGCATCGTCGTGGCCTGCTCGGCCGCGCGCAGGGCGTACGTGATGGCCTCCTCCGCGTCCTCTTCGTCGGCCACGCCGCGGGTGAAGTGATGGGCGAGCTCGGGCAGATAGCGCTCACGGCGGCGGCCCTGCATGGCCTCGATCGCCTCGCCCACTCGCTTGTGGACCCGGGCCCGGCGCGGCACCGACATCGCCTCGTACAGGGTCTCGCGGATCAGCGCATGGGAAAACCGATACGAGCCGGGCATCTCGTCGGACTCGACCAGGAGCCCCGCCGCCAGCGCGTCGTCGAGCGCGCTCAGGAACTCCTCCTCCCCGAGCAGCACCACCCGCTCGAGCAGGGCCGCGTCCACGTCGCGGCCGATCACCGCGGCCACGCGGAGCAGCTCGACGGCCGGCGCTTCGAGTCGGCCCAGCCGCCACGCGATGACCTGCTTGACGCCCTCGGGCAGGCCAAAGCGCTGCAGCTCGGAGGCACTCGCGCTGCCGGTATGCACGCCGGCCTCGAGCAGGTGGCGGACGATCTCCTCCACGAAGAACGGGTTGCCCTCGGTCTCCTCGTAGAGCGCTCGCGCGAACGACCGTGAGGGGGCCTCGGCGGCCCGGACGGCCACCAGCTCAGCGGTCTCGGCCTCGTTCAGGCCTCGAATGTCCAGCTGCGAGGCCAGCCGATCGCGGAGGAGCTCGGTCAGGGCGTTGGTGAACGTGTCGCCCCGTCGCTCTGTGGCGCGGTAGGCGCCCAGGATCAGCAGGCGGGCTGGGGTACTGGCGCGGGCCAGGTGGCGCAGGAGCAGAAGCGTCGGCCGGTCGGCCCACTGAAGGTCGTCGAGCACGAGCAGTACCGGCGCCGAGCGTCGAGAGCTCGGTCAAGAGCCCCACCACCGCCTCGAACAGCCGGTAGCGCTCGGTCTCGGGCTCGTCCGCGGGCGGCGGGGGCAGGTCGGGGGCGCGGCGACGGAAGCTCCGGGATCAGGCGGGCGAGTTCGGAGCCGTACTCGCGGGCGGTGCTGCTCAGATCGGCCGCCGGCGCGTTCAGGGCCCAATGGCGGAGCGCCTCGAGGATCGGCTGGTAGGGAACCACGGTCTCGCGCGGGGCACGGCCCGCGAGCACGATTGCCCCCGCCTCGTGCACGCGGCGGGCCAGCTCGGCGGTGAGCGTCGTCTTGCCGATTCCGGCGTCACCGGCCAGCAGCACCAGCTGGCCGGATCCGTCCGGCCCGCTGGCCAGCTTCCAGAAGGCCTCGAGCTCGGCCAGCTCGCCGGCGCGGCCGATCAGGGGAACCTGCGCGCGGTGGCGCAGGTCGGCCGGCAGCGGGATCGACGTGCCGGGGCCACCGTCCGGCGCGGACCGGGTCGCGCCGGCGACGTGCTTTTGCGGACGAAGCAGCCGATCGTAGGTTGCGATCGCCTCGGGAGACGGGCTCGTGCCTAGCTCGTCGCGCAGCAGCGTCCGCAGGGCGTCGAACACGCGCATCGCCTCGGCCGCGTTGCCCCGGGCGGCCAGCGCCTCGATGAGGATCACGTAGCCCGACTCCCGGTAGGGCTCGGCCTCGATCAAGGTTCGCGCCGCCCGCTCGGCTGACTGGAGCTGCGTGCCACCCATGACCAGCCCGGAGCGCCCGATCACATCGAGCGCCATCAGACGGACCTGTTCGAGCTCGCGCCGGGCGGCCTCCAGCCAGCTCGCCTGCGAGCCCGGGAGGAGGCCGCGGCTGGCGATGTTGAGCGGCACCTGAGCCAGCGCCCAAGCGCGGCGCGCGTCGCCCCGCTCGAGTGCATCGTGCGCCCGGGCGACCTCGGCGCCGGCGGCTTCCACGTCGATCCATACCGGCTCGGGCAGGTCCAGGATCAGCTCGTCGCGCCCCGTGACGGTGCCGGCGCCGAGCGAAGAGCGCAGCCGGCTCAGGAGGGTGCGCAGAGCAGCATCCTGCGACACCGGCGCCTGATTCGGCCACAGGGCGCCGATCAGCTCGTCGCGGCTCACGTGCCGACCGCGGCTGAGCACCAGGTAGGCAAGGAGCAGCGGCACCTGCTTGCCGCGCAGTCGCTCGGACAGTTGCACGCCGCCGATCTCCACGGACAACCGTCCACAGAGCTGAATGCGAGTCGTCTCGGGCGGGCGCTCTGCCTGCGGCAACGTTCTGGAAACGTATCGACAACGTCAAAGCGGCATCTTCCGACCCAGTGGACACCGAGGTCAGACGCAGCGACGTACTCGGCGGGGCGCAACGAGAGGTGACGCGGGGCCGCAGCGATGACGGCCACACGACCGCAGTCAACGGAGGGCACCGGCGAATCGCCTACTGCGAGTGCGGGGCGCAGCTCGCAGGCGACGACGAGCGCGAGCTCTTCTCAGCGGCTCAGCGGCACCTCGCTCACCATCATCCTCAGCTGCTGGGGGCACTGGGGCCGCGGATGGTGAGTCAGATGGCCGAGGACGTCGGGGGGCACTAGCACTTCGGAGCCCCCGGGGGCGAACGGACCTAGGGGCGGGCGGTGTGCAGACCACCGCCCGCCCTTTAGGACTGTTGTTCGAGCGCGGGCGCCCTACCCCGAGCAGGGGCCGGTCGGCACCGCGTGGAACCGTGACCGCGACGCGGCCAGCTGGGTCCGCACCAGCGAGTTCGGCACCGCGAAGCCGCCGTTTCCGCTCGGGGATCCGGTGATCGCGGCGAACACGGTCGCCGCCACGTGCCCGGCGCCGTCCACCATCGGCCCGCCCGAGTTCCCGGGCCGCACCCGGCCGCGCAGCGCGGTGATGCTGCGCAGCACGGGACCGTTGCCATACGCGTCCTCGGTGCTGACCACCTCGGTCTGGCCGACGCGGCCGGGCTCGACGTCGAACCCTCCGTCGAGGGGGTAGCCGAGGATCGCCGCCGGCGTGCCCGCCGGCGAGGCGACCGCCAGCTCCAGGACCGGCAGGTGCAGGCCGGGCACACGCAGCACGGCCACGTCATCGTGCGGATCGAAGTCGATCACGTCGGCATCGAGTCCCGGCGGGTTGCCGTCGATCTGGATCGTGGTGTCGGACTCCCCGGCCACCACGTGGGCGTTGGTCACCACCAGGTGGGGACCGGCCACCCAGCCGCTGCCCTCGATGCCCAGGCCGCAGGCGCTGCCCAGCACCTTGACCACGCTCCGGGAGGCTGCCTTCACGCGAGGGGCGGTCGCGATCCCGGGCGGTGGCGGCGACACGTTGGCCGCCGGGCCACGCACCGACGGGAGTGGGTCGATGCGGGCCAACGCGTGCAGGATCGGTCCCGACGGCGGCAGCAGTTCGTTCAGTTTCCTGAGGATGGCCGAGCGCTGGATGTCGCGCTTGAGCACCAGCGAGCTGGTCGACTGGAAGGCGATCGCGCCCACGATCCAGGCGATGCCGAGCGCCACCGACGCCGTGAGCGCCGCCCCGAGCAGCCCGTCCATCGCGCGCAGCCCGGGCAGCCGCAGGAACATCCGGGCTCGGGCCCCGACCCCCTCGAACCCGCTGGCCAGCACGGCACCGGCCAGGAGCGCCCCGAGCAGGCCGAACAGCGGCGCGTACTGTGAGTGCGATCCGCCGGGCAGGATCAGCGGGGCCAGCCGGGTCCCGAGGAACGCTCCGATGCCGAAGCCGAGCAGCGAGAGGGCGCCGACGATGAAGCCCTGCAGGTAGCCGTAGACCGCGAGCAGCGCCGTGAAGGCCACGATCAGCCAGTCGACTTTTGTCACCGCCGGGAGGTTAGGGAGAGCGTTCTTCTACCGTTCCGGGTGAGGTGGCTCCCAGTGTGCTGATGGAGGGGGGTGCAAGACGCCGAGACAGGCGCCGGTGGAGAAGACGGGTCCGGCTGCTCATCCCGCTTGCCGTGGTCGCCGCGGTGGCGGTCGCGGCGGTGCTGCTGATCCGCGGCTCGGGCGGCCATCGTGAGCGGGATCTGGTGACCAGCTACGTGCGCGGCTGGGCCGCCGGCGACTACCGCCAGATGTACTCGCTGCTCGATCCGGTCTCGCAGAACGACGTGAGCGAGCCGGCCTTCGCCGCCGCGTATCGGCGCGATGCGCGCGGTGGCGACTCTTCAGTCGCTCGCCGCGGTCCGCGTCGGCAGCCGGCGCGGCGAGGACGTGCCGGTGGCCATGGTCGCGCGGACGCGGCTGTTCGGCGAGCTTCGCGAGACGCTCGAGGTGCCCCTGGGCGGCACGGCGTCGAACCCCACCGTGCGCTTCACCTCCGCCATGCTTTTCCCCGGGTTGCGCGGTCGCGAGCGGCTCGTCCGGCACATGGCGCTCTCCCCGCGCGGCACGCTGTTCGCTGCCGACGGGACCGCGCTCGGCCCAGGGACCGGACCGCACCTCGCCGATCGCCGACGTCGCGGGACAGATCGCCGGCGTGCTCGGGCCGATCCCGGCCGAGGACGCGGCCGGCTACGCCGCCCAGGGCTATCCGGCCGACGCCAAGGTGGGCCAGAACGGACTCGAGCGGGCCTTCCAGAGCCAACTCGCCGGCCTTCCGGGCGGGGTGTTGCGGGCCGGCCGCCGCGTGCTCGCCCGCGTCGCCCCGAAGCCCGGACATGACGTGACCACCACGATCGTGCCGGCGATCGAGCGCGCCGCGGTCGCCGCCCTGGCCGGGCGCTACGGCGGGATCGCCGCCATGAACCCGCGCACCGGCGCACTGCTCGCGCTGGCCGGCGTCGCCTTCTCGGCCCTGCAGCCGCCCGGCTCGACGATGAAGATCCTCACCGCCACCGGGGCGCTCGAGGCCGGCATCGTCAAGCTGTCGGACACGTTCCCGATCGCCACCAGCGCGACGATCGAGGGCTACACGCTGCACAACGCCGGCGGCGAGGCGTGCGGCGGCACGTTCCTGAATGCGTTCGCGGTGTCGTGCAACTCGGTGTTCGCGCCACTCGGCGTCAAGCTCGGAGGGCGCGCGACTGGTCGACGTGGCCGAGCGCTTCGGCTTCAACCAGCCGCCCCACGATTCCGGGCGCTGCGGAGTCGGAGATCCCGTCGGCGAGCGCGATCGGCGGCGATCTGGCCGTCGGCTCATCGGCGATCGGCCAGGGACAGGTGCAGGCCAGCGTGCTCGAGATGACCGATGTGGCGGCCACCATCGCCATGGGCGGACGCCGGCCGCTGCCCACGCTCGAGGCCCACCGTCCGCCGCACTTCGTGCACGTCACCAGCCGGCGCGTCGCCGGCCTGCTTCAGCGGTTGATGGTCGCGGTGGTGCAGTTCGGCACCGGGACCGCCGCCGCGATCCCCGGCGTGACGGTGGCGGGCAAGACCGGCACGGCGGAGCTTCAGAACACGGCCACGGCGACCGGCGCCAACACCCCGACGCCAACCAGCAGACCGACGCCTGGTTCGTCGGCTACGCGCCGGTGGGCGCGCCGCGCATCGTTGCCGGCGCGCTCTTCCCCAATCAGGGCGCCGGCGGTGCCACGGCCGCGCCGGCCGTGCGTCAGGTGCTGGTGGCCGGCCTCCAGGCCACCCATTGAGCGCGCCGCCCCGCAGTACGGGCGGGGGCAAATGAACGCGCCGCGCCGCCGGCCGTACGGACGGGGCGGGCAAATTCCGTCAATGCCTCGTCGGCTGAGGCGGCTGTGACGGATTCTGCCTCTCCCAGGGTCAGAATCCGGAATTCCGTGCGGGGCGCGGGCCGAGTGACGGAAATTGCCCCTGCCCCTTCCCCTTCCCCTTCCCCTCCCACGGCCACTGCCCGCTCCGCCTCCCATGCCGTTCCGCGCCGGAGATCGCGCGGCCGGCGCTCCACCCCCTGCCGCCTGCGGATCAGAGATCGAGTGAGATCTCGCCTGGCTTGGACGACCCGCCGGGGAAGATCTGGAGCGTCAGCGGCCGGTTGGAGAACACCGAATTCGGCAGTTTGAACAGCAGCAGGTTGCCCCCGGTCGGGCCGAAGGACGCGGTCGTGTTCAGCACCGGCTGCGACCCCGGAAGCCGGCAGGGACTGCCGGGTCCAGGCGTACGCATTCAGCACGCCGTTCACGCGGATCGGGAAGTAGTGCTGGCCGTTGGAGTCGACGATGTCGAACTTGCTGGCGGTGAGGTTCGGGTGCTCGGTCTGGTTCTTGGCCCACAGGAAAACCCCGTACCAGAGCTGGTTGGCGCGAGGGGCAACCGTGCCGGCGGGCAGGCCGGCCAGGTACTGGCGATCCTCGGTCGAGTACTGGTTGAGCACGCGGGAGATCTGAAGCTGGTAGGTGATCGGCCCGGCGTCCACATAGACGCCGTTGTTCAACAGGCTCGTCGGCTGCGACTCCTGACCGCAAGCCGACAGCGCGAGGGCCACAACGAGGGCTCCGAGGATCCACAGGCGGCGCACTTTCACCGGGGCGGAAGTCTAGTGGTCGGTCCCATAAGTGCGTTCGCACCGAGAGGGGCCACTGGTCAGCCTCCGGCGATGGTGGCCCGCCCGCCCCGGTCCCGGTCTTCCTCGAGGATCGTCCGGAGCCGCCGCATCGCCTTCCGGGTCTTACGGCGCAGCCACGCCGTCCCGCCCAGCGCCTCCATGAGCCGGTCGGACGGCATCACGGGCTCGGTCTCGAGCGTGTACTCGACCCGCGTGGTGCCTCCCGGACCCGGCGACAGGGTGTAGGTGCCGAGCATCCGGATCCGGTTGTACTTGCCGCCGCGGCCGCGTTCGACGATGCGGAATGGCGGCTGGAGCTCCGCGAATGTCATGTCGGCCCAGTTGAATCGGCTGAGTGGCGCGTTAATGCGAAAGCGGGCGCCCGCGCCGGTCCCGTAGGACTCCTCGCGTGTGAGATGCCAGTCGGTCAGATAGTGATCGGTGAACTCGGCGTGATTGGCGATGTCGGCCAGGTACTCGAATACCTCCTCGCGAGGTCTCGAGATCGTCGACTCGACCGTGAACGGCTCCACGTCCGGGGATTCTAGGTTCGGCGAGGCGTCCCCGGGCCGGCGGGCTCAGGCAACTCTGTGGTCGGTCAGCCGCATCGTGTGCCCGAACTCGGGGCCGTGCACGATCTGCGAGCTCAGCGCCGGCTCGGGATCGAGCGCCCGGCACAGCTCGCAGTAGACCGCGCCGGCGTGATCGAGGTACACCCGCTCGCCGATCAGCGGCGTCCGACGGCACGTCTGGCAGCGTTCGCGGACGGCGTCGCAATGGTCCACCGCCCGCCGCACGAGCGCCACCTGGAGCCCCGGCGCGCCGCGATGCGCGTGCTCCCGTTCCGGCATTCTGCGAGGTTCGTCGCCCCGCGCGGGGTTCCTGCCGTGCGCCTTGAGGGAATCGTTAGGAGGTATTGCTAAACAATGTTGCAGTCCTCCGCCATGCGTCCAGAGCGTTCACGGGGCCTTTGACTCGGGGGATATCATGGCTGGACCGGCTTGTCCAAGTCGGCGAGCCTAGAGCCCGTAACAAGGAGAACGCGCCTTAAATGAAAGCTTGGATGTCGGGCAACGTTGCGGGGACCGGAACCTTCAGATGCACCGATTGTGACTACCCCGTGTCGCTCGACGCGGTGGACGAGCTACCGACCTGCCCGAACTGTGGCGGGACCGAGTTCGTCCGCGCCTCGCTGTTCACGACGGCGCAGACGAGCGTCATCGAGATGGCGGGCGACGACGACGATCAGGGCTGGCTCGACGAGATCCGCGAGGGTCTGCACGAGCCCGGTCAATACCTGGCCTACCGGGCCGAGGGCGAGACCCCGATCGCCTATGCCCTGCAACGCGAATGGACGCGGATCGGGCGCAGCCTGGCCGCTGACATCCGCTTCGACGACCCGACCGTATCGCGCCGGCACGCCCTGATCGTGCGCCAGCCGGACGGTCTGCGGGTGCTCGACGACCGCAGCCTGAACGGCGTGTTCGTCAACGGCGAGCGGGTCGAGTGGAGCACGCTGGCCGAGGGCGACGAGATCGTGATCGGGCGCCACCACCTGCACTTCGTGGACGTGCCCGCGGTGACCGGCATGCGCTACAGCCACGCCCCCGAGCACGGCGCCACCGCCCAGACCGGCTGATCAGCGCCCCGATTATGGAGACCACGGGCGGCCGGACCGCTCGCCTATAGTGCTGCCCTCCATGGCGGCGACGATCTCGGTTCTCTCCCAGAAGGGCGGCACGGGCAAGACGACGGCCGTTCGCACCTTGACCGATGTGTTCCGGCGCGTCGAGCTGCGCGTGCTGGCCATCGATCTGGACCCCCAGGGCAACCTCTCCGACTACCTTGACGTCGACCCCGATGCGTCCCCGACGATCGGCGACGTCCTCTCGAGCCGGGCCAAGGCGCGGACCGCCGTGCACGACGGGATCATCCCGGCCAATCTGGGGTTGGCCGAGGCCGAGCTCGCCCTGGGCGGCAAGATGGGCCGCGAGCTCGCGCTCAAGAAGGCACTGCGCGAGCTCCGCGACGACTACGACGTGATTCTCATCGACTGCCCGCCCGCCCTCGGGCTGCTCACGGTCAACGCGCTGGTCGCCTCCGACTACGCCCTGATCTCGGCCGAAGCGCAGTACTTCGCGCTCCAGGGGGTCGAGCAGGCGCTCGAGGTGATCGAGCTGGCCCGGGAGAACCTCAACCCCGACCTCGAGTGGCTGGGCGTCGTCCTGAACATCGCCGACATGCGCACCCGCCACTCGCGCGAGGCGTTCGACTCGCTGCGCCAGCACTTCGGCGAGAAGCTCCTCGAGACCACGATCCGCCAATCGATCGCGTACGCCGAGTCGGCCGAGCGGGCCGTGTCGATCCTCGACTACCGCCCGGATCTGGCCGCCGACTACCTCGTGGTGGCCGAGGAGCTGCTGCTGCGGCTCGGCATGGACGGCCCGCGCCGGCGCGCTCGTGCGCTGGCCAACGAGGTAGTCGGCGCGAACGCCTGATCGTCGCCTCTCACACCGATCGCTGATACGAGCGGAACGCGTTCGTCGCGAACGCCAGGCAGACGACCAGCAGCCCGGCGAGGAAGGCGGCCCGCGAGGCGGCGAGGCCCCAGTCGGGATTGGCCGAGGTGGCCGTGCGCCCCGCCGTCACCGCCCAGTTGACCGGATTGAAGTCGGCCACGTGCTGCATCCAGTGCGGGATGAGGTTGGTGGCCAGGAAGGTCGAGGACAGGAAGGTGAGCGGCAGCACGATGAACTGCACCGCTCCGATCAGGGCCTCCTCCTGGCGCATGATCAGCGCGAAGCCGTTGGACAGCGCCCCGAAGGTGGCGCCAAGCAGCGCCGAGACCGCGAACAGCACGGCGACGCCGCCGGCTCCGCCCGGGAACGACGCTCCCACGATCAGGGCCAGCGCCACGATGATCAGCGACTGGATCACCACCACCACCGCCTCCTTGAGGATGCGCCCGCCGATCAGCGCCTCGCGGCGGACCGGCGAGACCAGGAAGCGGGCGGTCACCCCCCGGTTCAGATCCTCGATCAGCGCCATGCCGCTCCAGGCCGAGTTGAACATCGCGGTCATCACCACGACGCCCGGGGCCAGGAACGCGATGTAGGAGTGCGTATGGAAGCCCGGGATTTCGATCACGCGCTTGAACAGCGCCCCGAACAGCAACAACCAGATCACCGGCTGGACCAGGGTGACGGCCACGAACCAGGGCTGGCGCCACAGCTCGCGCAGGTGGCGCAGGGTCATGTACAGCGTGTGCCGGATCAGCGTCATCTAGTTCTGCCTCCGCTTCGGCCGCGTCGAACGTTCGGCCCGTGTACTTGAGATAGACATCGTCGAGCGAGGGTCGGGCCACGCGGACCGAGGCGACCCCGACCCCGTGGGTTTCCAGCATCTGGAGGAGCTGTGGGACGGCGCGCCCGCCGTCGTCGGCCCGGGCTCGCAGGGTGCGGCCGTCGACCGTCACGTCGCGGATGACCGCTAGCTCGGCCAGGGCGCGGCTCGCCGATCCGTTGTAGTCCCCGTCGAGATCGACGTGGATGGCGTCGCCGCGCAGCTCGCGCTTGAGCGCCTCGGGAGTGCCCTCGGCGACCACCTTGCCGCGGTCGACGATCGCCACGCGCTCGGCCAGCTGGTCGGCCTCCTCCAGGTAGTGCGTGGTCAGCAGCACGGTCTTGCCGCGCTCAGCGGCGAGCCGGGCGATCTCGGCCCACATGTCGGCCCGGACCTCGGGGTCGAGCCCGGTCGTCGGCTCGTCGAGGAACAGCACCGCGGGGTCGTGCACCAGCGCCATCGCGATGTCGAGCCGGCGCTGCATGCCCCCGGAATAGCCGCGCGCCACCCGATCTGCAGCCTCCGCCAGCCCGAAGCGCTCGAGCAGCTCCTCGGCGCGCTGATCGATGCGGCGGGACCGGATGCCATGGATCTGACCCTGCAGGCGCAGGTTCTCCCGGCCGGTGGCCTGGATGTCGACGCCCGAACCCTGGGCCACGACGCCGATCGCTGCGGCGCACCCGATCGGGGTCGGCGGCGACCTCGGTCCCGGCCACCGTGGCCCGGCCGGCGTCCGCCCTGGCCAGCGTGGTGAGGATCTTCACCGCGGTCGACTTGCCGGCGCCGTTCGGCCCGAGCAGGGCGAACACGCTGCCGGGCGGCACGGCGAACGACAGCCCGTCCAGCGCCTTCACTCCCTTGGGATACGTCTTGACGAGGCGTTCGGCCTCGATCGCTTGCTCCATGCTTGCATCACCTCCGGATATCATTCACTCACGCGCAAAGTATCTTAGTAGCTAAGAAATTTAGATGTCAAGGGAAATTCCCGAACCGGAACAGCTCAGCGCGCCCGAACCGTCGCCCGAGCGGCAGCGTCTCTACGCCGAGCTCGGCGGCGAGGTCCGGGCGAACCAGCGGGCGACCGACGTCGTCGACGACCTCGTCTGCGAGCTGCTGGGCATCAACCGGACCGATGCGCGGTGCCTCGACATCCTCGAGCAGGACGGCAGCATGAGCGCTGGCGATCTCGCCCAGGCGAGCCGCCTGACCACCGGGGCGATCACCGCCGTGATCGATCGGCTCGAGCGAGCCGGCTACGCCCGCCGCGTGTCCGATCCCACGGACCGGCGGCGAGTGCTGGTCGAGCCGACGGCAAAGGCGTTCGCGACCGCGAACGAGCTTATGGCCGAGCCGATGCGACGGCTGTACGGCCCGATCGCCGGCCGATACACCGATGAAGAGCTGCGGCGGTTCATCGAGTTCACCCGCGCCGGACGCGAGATCCAGGAGCGCCACGCGGACTGGCTGCGCGCCCGCCTCGACGGGCGGAGCGCCCGACCGGATTAGCGGAGCACCCGACCGCAACCAGCGCATCGCCCGCGCCCCGCCCCCGGATCACCTGATCCCGGCGCGAGTTTCGGCACACTCGAGCCCGCCCGCGCGCCGAGTGCGCAATCAGTCGCGCATAGCGCGAAGGTCTCGCCACTCGACCGGCGGCGAGTGGCGAGTGGTGAGAAAGTCGCGCTGCTTTGGGGTGGATGGGCCGGCGGTACCGCGGCTATAGGCTGCGGACGTCGGCGCCTTGGGACTCGAACGGCGCGCGCATCACCTCAGCCCAGCCGGCCGCCTCGCGGCGCAGCAGATCGACAACCATGCCGGTCTGCTCGTAGCGGCACCACACGAGCACCGTGGGCCCGGCGCCCGAGATCGTCGCCCCGAGCGCCCCCAGGTCCTGCGCGCGCTCGAGAAGCTCGGCTGAGCGCGGGTACAGGTGCGCGCGGTGCGGTTGGTGGAGGTGATCGCGCAGCCCGGCCGCGATCAGGTCCCAGTCGCCGGTGGCCAGCCCGAGCATCAGCATCGAGGCGTGGGCCACGTTGAACACCGCGTCCTCGAGCGCCACCGTCTTCGGCAGCGCCGCCCGAGCCTCCGCGGTGCGGACACCTACCTCCGGCACGACCAGCACCGCCTCGAGTCCCATCGGCGGTTCGAACCGGTGCGCCCGGCGACCGTCGCACACGACGAACCCGCCGTGGACCGCGGCGGCGACGTTGTCCGGGTGGCCCTCTAGCTCGCCCGCCAGCGACAGCACGTCGGCGTCGAGCTCGAACAGGTGATCCGCGGCGAGCAGCCCGGCGACCACGGCCGCGGCGCTCGACCCGAGACCGCCGGACAGCGGGATCTCGGAGCGGATCGTGAACTCGAACCCGTCGGCGGGGTGCAGTCGCTCGAACGCCCGCACCACCAGGTTGGTTTCGCGCTCGCGCGGGACGACCAGGTCGGTATGCACGGCGAAGGAACCCGTCTCCCGCACCTCGAGGTCCAGATGCAGCGCGATCGCCGCCGCCAGCGTGTCGAAACCCGGCCCCAGGTTGGCCGAGGAGGCGGGTACACGTACCACGCGCCGGCGCGCGAGGCCGCCGGTCACTCGAGCACCGCGCGCTCGATCGCGCTCAGCTCCGGGTCGCAGGGCACGACGGCACCGGCGTGCTCGAGTGCGGTCTGGGGGTCCTTGAGGCCATGCCCGGTCAGCACGCACACCACCCGGCTGACGCCCTCCCCCGCCCCGTGCACGAGCAGCCCGGCGACGCTGGCGGCCGAGGCCGGCTCGCAGAAGACGCCTTCATTCGCGGCGAGGAACCGGTACGCGGTCAGGATCTCGTCGTCGCTGACCGCGCGCACCGCGCCCCCACTCGACGTCATGGCGTCCATCGCCTCCTCCCAGCGCGCCGGGTTACCGATCCGGATCGCGCTGGCCACCGTCTCCGGGTGCGCCACCGGCTTGCCGTGGACCAGCGGGGCCGCGCCGGCGGCCTGGAAGCCGAGCATCCGCGGCTCGCGGCCCTCCTCGCGGAACCCCTTCCAGTATGCGGTGATGTTGCCGGCGTTGCCAACCGGTATGCACAGGGCGTCGAGCTCGCCGGCCAGCGTCTCCACGATCTCGAACGCCGCGGTCTTCTGGCCCTCGATCCGGAAGTCGTTGACCGAGTTGACCAGCGAGATCGGGTGCCGGTGAACCAGCTCCCGGACCAGCTTCAGCGCCTGGTCGAAGTTGCCCCGCAGGGCGACCACGCGCGCTCCGTGCATGAGCGCCTGGGCCAGCTTGCCGGTGGCGATCTTGCCCTCGGGCACGATCACGGCACCTCTGAGCCCGGCGCGAGCGCTGTAGGCCGCCGCGGACGCAGCCGTGTTGCCGGTGGAGGCGCAGATCACCGCCTGGGAGCCCTCGCGCACCGCGGCCGAGACCGCGCAGGTCATCCCGCGGTCCTTGAAGGAGCCGGTCGGGTTGGCCCCCTCGAGCTTGAGCCATACCTCGACGCCGGCCTTCTCCGATAGCCGCTCGGCCAGGATCAGAGGCGTCGAGCCCTCCTGGAGCGAGACGACCGGATCCCCGGGCGCGAACGGCAGGCGTTCCCGGTAGCGGTCGATGATGCCCGGCATGGTCGTGAGGGAGGATGTCAGAGGAGCGCGCGCCGGCGCACGCCTATGGCGCCACGTCGAGGACGACCTTGCCGGTCGCACCCCGGCCGTCGATCAACTCGAGCGCGTCGGCGGCCTGCTCGAGCGAGAAGCGGGCGCCGACGATCGGGCGCACCGAGCCGCCCGCGATCAACCGGTCGATCGCGCCGCCGATCTCGACGTTCAGGTCTGGCTTGGAGAGCACGTACGCCCCCCAGCCGGCCCCGATCACCTCGGTGTTGTTCAGCAACAGCCGGTTGACGCGGACCTCGGGGATCGAGCCGCCGGTGAACCCGACCACGATCACGCGGCCACCCTCGCGCAGCGAGCGAAGGCTGTCGGTGAAGCGATCGCCGCCGACCGGGTCGACCACGACGTCCACTCCTGCGCCCGAGATCTCGCGCGCCTGGTCCTTCCAGGGACCGTCGCTGCGCACCACGTCGTCGGCGCCCGCGTCGCGGGCGACCTGCTCCTTCTCGTCGGTCGAGACGACCGCGATCGTCCGCGCGCCGAGCCCTCGCGCGACCTGGATCGAGGCCGTGCCCACCCCGCCGGCGGCGCCGTGCACGAGCACAGTGTCCCCCGCGGCAAGGCGCCCCCGCGTCTTCAAGGCGAAGTAGGCGGTGTGGTAGTTGAGGACCAGGCCGGCGCCCTGGGCGAAGTCGAGCGCCTCGGGCAGCTTGAAGGCAAAGAACTCGGGCGCCACCGCCACCTCGGCCCAGCCACCCAGCATGCAGAAGGCCGCCACCCGGTCGCCGGCCTGCACGCCCGCTCCCTCGGGAGCGGACCGGACCACGCCCGCCACCTCGGACCCCGGCGTGAACGGGACGTCGGGCTTGACCTGGTACTGGCCACGGGTCTGGAGCACCTCGGGGAAGGACACGCCGGCGGCGTGGACCTCCACGACGACGCCCCGCCCCGGAGTCGAGGGGTGCTCGGCTCCGGCTCCGCCACATCCACGACGCGCAGAGCTTCCTGCGGGCCGCTCAGTTCGACGATCTGGACCGCCTTCATCAGGTCCGGCACCCTAGCCGAACCCGCCCTGCCTTGGAGGGTGTGCTGAATACGGCCCGGTATGCGGGCCTTATTCAGCACGGCCGCCCCGGGGGCTCAGACGGCCCGCCCGGGGGCTGATCAGCCGAACTCCTCCTCGAGCACGCGGATCGCCCGCGGCGGCGCGCGCAGCACATCGAGCCGCCCGAGCGCATCCATGGCCGCGAAGAAGCGCGATTCCAAGACGGGGTGCACGACCATGACCAGCCGCGCCTGCCGGCCCAGCCCCCGCTGCACAACCGACTTGACTGACACGTCCTGCTCGGCCAGCACCTGCGCCACCGCGGCCAGCACCCCCGGCTGGTCGGCCACCTCCAGATGGAGATAGAACGCGGACACCACGTCACCCACGATCTCGAGCACCTGCGACGTGGGAGGCGTCGACGCGGGCGGGATCATCGCGCTGATCACGTCGCCCAGCACGGCAGAGGCGGTCTGCGGTCCGCCGGCACCCGGCCCGGACATGGTGATCTCTGTGATCGCCTCGGACTCGACGGTGACCGCGTTGAACGGCCCGCTCACCGAGGCCAGCGGATGCCCCGGGTACAGGAAGGCCGGGTGCACTCGCACGCTCAACCCGCTGCCCACACGCTCGGCGGTCCCGATCAGCTTGAGCTGCAAGCCCAGTTCGTGCGCGTATTCCAGGTCATCCGGCTGGATGTGCTCGATCCCCTCGTAGCGGACCTGGTCCAGGTGCACGGGCGTGTCGAAGGCCAGCCGGGCCAGGATCGCCATCTTCGCCGCCGCGTCGCGCCCATCGACGTCCTCGGAGGGATCCGCCTCCGCGTAGCCCAGTCTCTGCGCCTCGCTCAAAGCCTCGGGAAACGTCATCCCGACGCGCGCCATCTCGGTCAGGATGAAGTTCGTGGTGCCGTTGACGATGCCGTGGACCCGGTCGATCGTCGCGCCGGCCAGCGACTCCTGCAGCACCCGGATGACGGGTACGACGCCGGCCACCGCGCCCTCGAAGCGCAGCTGAACGCCACACGAGCGCGCGCACTCCCACAGCTCCTCCCCGTGCTGGGACAGAAGCTGCTTGTTCGCCGTCACCACGTGGCGCCCCGCCTGCATCGCCTGCAGCAACCACTCGCGCGCCGGATCGATCCCTCCCATCAGCTCGACGATCAGATCGGAGCCCTCCAGGATCTCCTCGAACGACCCGGACCGCCGGGTCAGCACGCCGCAAAGCTCGGGTCGCAGCCCGGTCAGCCGCTCGATCCGATCCGCTTGCGAAGGCAGCAGCGAGGCGAAGGCCGACCCCACCGTGCCGTGGCCGAGCAACCCGACCCTGAACACGCCATTACCCGACGTCACGGGCCGCCAGGTCCTCGTAGGTTTCGCGGCGCACCACAACCCGGGCATCGCCGTCGCGGCAGAAGATCACCGGTGGCCGGGGAACGCCGTTGTAGTTGTTGGCCAGCGAATATCCGTACGCCCCGGTCACCGGGGTCACGATCACGTCGCCCGGCGCGGGATCGGCCAGCCAAGTCCCGCGCAGGATCACGTCGCCCGACTCGCAGTGCTTGCCGGCGACGTTGCAGCGCTCCTCGGCGGGAGCCAGGGGCCGGTCCACGATCAGCGCCTCGTACTTCGAGCCGTAGAGCATCGGGCGCAGGTTGTCGGACATGCCGCCGTCGACCGCCACCCAGGTCGAGACGTTGCGCTTGACCGTCTGGACCGTGTACAGCGTGACCGCCGAGTTCGCCACCAGCGCCCGGCCGGGTTCCAGCAGCAGCCGGACATCGCGGCCCAGCTCCGAGTGCACCGCGGACACCACGGCATCGACGTAATCGACGACCGAAGGAGACCGATCGCCAGCGGTGTAGGCCACCCCCAGCCCGCCCCCCACGTTGTAGACCGGGAAGTCGCCGAGCGCCGCGATCGTGCGCACGGCAGCTCGGAAGGGCTCCAGCGAGAGCAGCTGCGACCCGATGTGGAAGTGCAGGCCGACCAGCTGCAGGTGGGGGGCGGCCGCGAGCCGCTCGATCGCCTCCTGCGCCTCCTCAGGCCCGAAGCCGAACTTCGAGTCGGTCTGGCCGGTCGAGATCGCGTGATGGGTGTCCCCCGCCACCCCAGGGGTGATGCGCAGGAGCACCTCCTGACGGTGCCCCGCCGACCCCACCACCCGCTCCAGCCGCTCGAGCTCGTGCAGCGAATCGATCACGATGTGCCCGACCCCGGCCGCCACCGCCTCGCGGAGCTCGAGAACCGATTTGGCGTTGCCGTGGAAGTAGATCCGCGCCGGGTCGAACCCGCCCCTTAACGCCAGGAACAGCTCGCCGCCCGAGGCCACGTCGCAGGCCAGGCCCTCCTCGGCCAGAAGCTGGTAGACGGCGGTGCACGGAAACGCCTTGGAGGCGAACAGCACGTCGTAGTCCGCGTGCCGGGCACTCAGCGCGTCTACGAATGACCGGGCGCGTGCCCGGAGGTCGTCCTCGGCGACCACGTACGCGGGCGTCCCGAACTCGCGAGCCAGCTCGAGCATGTCGCAGCCCCCGATCTCGAGGCGGCCCTGCTCGTTGACCCGCGAGCCAAGCGGATAAACCGGCGACAGCAACGAAACGGCGCTCATCCGGTGGCCGATCATGCCATGGAGGCTGCCATCATCGTGGTGTGCCCCGCCCGCGCCCGGTCACGGTCGACCTCCCGAGCGAGATCGGCTCGCGCGACGGCCTGGCCTACTCGCTGTGGCTGCCGAAGACCCCGGCCGCGGCCGGCGTCGTCGTGCTCCACGGCGCCGGCTCGTGCAAGGAGAACCATCACGACTTCGCCCGCGCCGCGCATGGGCAGCGGCCTGGCCGCAATCGCCTTCGACCAGCGGGGCCACGGCGAGAGCCAGGGCCCGATGGACGGCCGGGCCCTCGAGGACATCGTCGCGATCGCGGCCCTCCTGCGCTCGCACCTCCCGGACCACGCGCCGATCGGGCTGCGCGGCTCGAGCATGGGCGGCTACCTCGCCCTGGTGTCCGCCTCCGCCGCACGAGCCGAGGCCGTGGTCGCGATCTGTCCGGCCAGCGCCGAGGGCCTTCAACGCGGGCTGACCGAGCACCGCTTCACGTTCACCGCCGACGCGCCCGCCCTGCATGCCTTCCTGGCCACCCACGATCCGCGCGAGGCGATCGCCGCGCTCGACGTGCCGGTGCTCCTCCTGCACGCCGAGGGCGACGAGCAGGTTCCGGTCGAGCAATCGCACGAACTCGCGCGGCTCACCCACCACCCGGGCAGCCGCCTGATCGCCGTACCGGGCGGCCATCACCGCTCGGTCCAGCACGACCCCGACCTGCGGGCCGTCAGCCTGCGCTTCCTCACCCGGGCGCTGGGTTAGTGCCCGGCCAGCCCCGACAGCGTGCCGGCGATCGTCTTGGTCACGCCGGTCACCGTCTTCGACGCCCCTGAGCCGACGGTGTTCACGGCGCCGGCAGCCTGCGGGCTCACCGGCTTGACCGCGGCGCCGACCGCGCCGGTTCTCTGCTGCACGGCCGACCCGGCCTGGTTGCCGACTGAGCTGACCGCTCCGCTGGTCCCCGAAACCAGCCCGCCGAGGGCGCCCGTGGTCTGCTTGACCACCTGCCGGACCGGCTGAAGCGGCCGAGTGGGCACCGGCGCCGGGCTCCCCGGGGGCGTCGCAGCGGTGGCAGGGAGGTTCACGGGGGCCGTCGCCACCACGCCGGACACGGGACGCGACGTCGAGATCGGTTCGCCGATCGAGCGCTTGGTCCCGGGCGGCGGAGCAAGCGGCCCACCACCCAGTCGCACGCCCGGCACGGCCACCGCCGGGGCACCCGCACCGCCGCCGAGCGGAGCGGCCGTGATCAGGCTGAGGCGCCGAGCCACCGGCGTGCCCACCGCGGCTGCCGCCGGTTCCGGCGAGACGACGCCGGCCAGGTACGCCCGCGCCGAGCGTCCCAGCCCGGCAAGCCGTTCCAGCCCGGCGAGCCGGTCCAGACCACCCCTAACCATGTCCCGCGGCGCCTGCACTTCTCCCGCTCATATTCCCCGTTCAGGGATTCCTTACCCGGTCTGCGAAGATTAACCCACTATGGCTCGTCCCAAGACGTTCGGCCGCGACACCGGTCTCCAGGCCCGCATGCTGTTCACGCTGTTCCTGCTCGGCCTGGTCTACGCCGTGCTGGTCGCCGCGCTGATCGCCGCCGGCGCCGGCGCGGTGACCATCGCGATCGTCGCCGCGGCCCTGTTCGCGGTGCAGCTCTTCACCTCGGACAAGATCGCGCTCTACTCGATGGGCGCCCACGAGGTCTCCCCCCAGGAGGCGCCGCAGCTTCACGCGATGATCGAGCGCCTGTGCATCCAGGCCAACCTGCCCAAGCCTCGCGTGGCCGTCGCCCAGACCCCGATGCCGAACGCGTTCGCGATCGGGCGCTCGCCGAAGAGCGCCACCGTGTGCGCCACCACCGGGATCCTGAACCTGCTCGAGCCCTCCGAGCTCGAGGCGGTGCTCGGCCACGAGATCACCCACGTGATGAACCGCGATGTGGTGGTGATGACGGTGGCCAGCTTCTTCGCCTCGATCGCCGCCTTCATCACCCAGTGGGGGTTCTTCTTCGGCGGCGGCTTCGGCGGCGGCGACAATCGCGACAACAACAACAACGGGTTCATCTTCGTGATCCTGATCTCCGCCGCCGTGTACGTGATCTCGTTCCTGCTGTTGCAGGCGCTCTCGCGCTACCGCGAGTTCGCCGCCGACCGTGGCTCGGCGATCATCACGGGCCGCCCCAGCGCCCTGATCAGCGCGCTGATGAAGATCGACGGCGGCATGGCCAGGATCCCCCAGCGCGACCTGCGCTCGACCCCGAGTGAGCTGGCCGCGTTCTACATCTTCCCGCCCAAGGCCAAGCAGTCGATCACCACGCTGTTCTCGACGCACCCGCCCCTCGAGGCCAGGATCGCGCGGCTCCAGCGGCTCGAAGCTCAGCTCCAGGGCACCGCCTGACGGGCCGGTGGGCTTCCTCGACGTCCTGCTCGGTCGCCGCAAGCTGGACAAGCCGGCACCCGACCGGCTGTTCGCGATCAGCACCGCGTACGTGGCCATGGAGACCTCGCTCGAGATCGGCTCCCGGGGAAAGGCCGCGATCGTCTTCCAACCGCTGGCCACGGCCGACTTCGAGTCGATCGTGCGCGACATGGAGGAGGTCGTGCGCGCCACGGCCAGCGACAGCGGCACGACGGTCACCTCCTCAGACGACAGCTATGGCTTTCGCTGGCTGGTCTTGCGCGGCTCGGACTTCGACGACCTCGTGGTCGGCATCAACGCGGTGAGCGGCGCGCTCGAGGCGGGCGGTTACGGCGAGCGCGTCCTGTGCGCGGTGTTCGCCTTCGAGGACTCGCGCAAGCGGGCGCTCTACTGGATCTACAACTACAAGCGCGGGACGTACTACCCGTTCGCGCCGGCCGGCGGCGCCGAGCAGCGCGACAACGAGCGCGAGCTGATCCTCAAGGCGCAGCTGGCGCGAGAGCTGCCGATCGAGCAGGAGCTCGAGCGCTGGTTCCCGCTGTGGGGCATCCCGATTTAGGGCCTCGCTGACGCTCGGCGTCCCTGGGGCCGTTCCGCCGGGCGTCCTTGCCCGGCGGCCGCAGCGTCAGTCGCTTGCTCCGTTTCGTGACTCGCCCGAGCAGGAAGCCGCCGGCGAACGCGCCCAAGGCAGCCACGGGAATCGGATTCTGCTTCGCCGTGGCGGTGGCCTGCGTGGCGGCGGACGAGACGCTGTCAGGCGACGCCTCGCGGGCCTTTCCGAGCTTCTCCGCGGCCGAGTCCTTGGTCGAGCCGATCTTCTCGCGGACCCGGCCCTTGACGTCCGCCTTGGCCGCGAGCGCCTCGACGGTGTCGCCGAGCTCCTGGCGGGTGGTCTCGATCTCTTCCCGGATCTGCTCCGGATCCTTGCTCTCGGTCACGGCTGACGCGCGTGCTGCGCCTTCGTCTTGGCCCATTGCACGTCCTCCTTCACGCTCTCGGTGGCCTGCTCGGGTACGGGCGGAGTCGCCTCCTGCACCTTGTTCTTGCCCTGCAGGGCGAGGATGCCGGCGAGCGCGCCGTACACCGCGGTCACGATCAGTGCCGCCAGCCACCCGTCCATCGCCATGGAAAGGGCCAGGATGATCGTCGCGGTCAGCGCGCCCAGGGCATAGAACCCGAACACGCCGGCGCCGCCGAACATGCCGGCGCCGATGCCGGCCCGCTTGCCTTTGAAGGCGAGCTCCGCCTTGGCCAGCTCCACTTCCTGGCGGGCCAAGCGGCTCGACTGCTCGGAGAGCTGCTTGATCAGCTCGGCGAGCGACGCCTCGGAGCGAGCGCCCGGCTCCCGTTCGGTCGTGCTCGACATTGGTCGTTCTCCCTCCTACCTCGTTCTGCTGCTTTCTAGCGGTCGCCGTTGTGGATGCGGCCGCCCCGCGCGGGTGCCTCTTGCGCCACTGCTCCGCGCTCGTCGACAGTGTCTTCGCGGACGGCGCCGTCTTCGTCTGTGACGATCGTCTCGCGCGTCGCGCGGCCGTCGGCCTCGCCATCGCGATCCAATTCATGATCGGCCAGCCCGAGTTCGTGCGCGCGGGCGCGCTCCTCGTGCAGACGCGCCTCGGCCCGCTCGCGGTCGGCCACGGCACCCGCCACGCGGGCGTGGTGCTCGGCCTCTTCGGCTGCGCCGGTCCGAGTCTGGGCCGCCTCGCGATGCTCGGTCACGGCGACCTGCCGGCGCTGGTTCAGCTCCCGCTCTCGCCGGCGCGCGGCGGCCACCCGGCGGCCCCGGGTCAACGAGAACAGCAGCGCGGCTAGGACGATTACGGCGACAACGACGATTGCGACGATAAGCCCGGTGGACATTCCTCAACCTCCTTGGTGGTTGCTCGGAGGCTTCCCCACCTCGGAGGGCTGAAACTGATCGTCAACCGCGGCTATCCGGGAATCAGGCCCTCACCGCTGAACTCCGCCCTCGCCTCGTCGAACGAGACATCGGGCGGAGGAACGATCACGTCCGAGCCCTCGAGCACGTCGTCCGGGACCGGCTCCCCGTTCTTGCGCACGAACTCGATCAGCGCCTTGAACGCCTGGAGGAACTGCTCCTCGTCCCCGGTCTCGCAGGCCACCACCGCCTGATTGTCGAGCTGGTTCAGGACCTCGGCATCGCTCTCGGTCAGCTCGTACTGCCCTCGGTCGAGATCCGGACGATCACTGGGCCTGCCCTTGCTCGGTCTTCCTCACCGGCACCCAGCTCGCCGCGCGGTCTCCGTGCCGGTGCCGAGCTCGGCCTTCATCTTGGCCAGCTCGTCGTCGACCTCGCTGGAGCTCGAGAGCTGCCGAAGCTGGCGGTCGATGTCGTCTTCGCCGGGCCCCAGTTGGGTGAGATCCTGGAACGTCCCGGCCGCCTCGAGCTCCTGCACGGCGTCGGCGCGGGCCTTCATGTTCTCGGTCTTGTCGAGCGCGCGCTGCATGGCCAGGCCCACGTCGGCCATCTCCTCGCCCACGCCGGTGGCCGCCTCGGAGATCCGCACCTGCGCCTCGGCGGCCGAGTACTGCGCCTTGATGACCTCCTTCTGCGAGCGGAACTGCTCGATCTTGGTCCGCAGCTTCTGCTCGGAGGCGGTCATCTGCTCCTGCTGCTGCTCGAGCTGGGTGATCTGCGAGTCGAGCGACTGCAGTTCGGTCTGGGCCACGTTCTTGCGCTCGAGCGCGGTGCGGGCCAGGTCCTCGTTGCCGGCGGCCAGCGCCTTGCGCGCCTGGGTGTCGAGCTTCACCACCTGGTCGCGCAGCTTCTGCTCCTGGAGTTGGAGGCGCTTCTTCGAGGTGACGACGTCGGCGATGCCCTTCTTGACGTTCTGGAGCAGCTCGATCTGCTTCTGGTAGCTGTACTCCAGCGTCTCCGCCGGGTCCTCGGCGCGGTCGAGGAGCTTCGAGATCTTCGCTTTGATTACGGTCGACATGCGCCCGGACAGACCCGGCATCGCATCCTCCTTGGCGGTCGCTGGCTTGGGTCCTCAAGCGTAGCGAGGCAGCGGGGTACGGCGCAGACGGTGAACCGAGCTACAACCCGGTCGGGTGGCGCGCCGTGAACCCGGATGTGCCGCTCATCACGGGGCGCCAGCGCGGCCCGGTCCCGGGCGCGGGATGCGGGTCGCCCTCGGCCGAGGTATCCAGGCGAATCCCGGCGATCTCGACGAAGGCGTGGCCCGGGTTGGTGTAGACGGTGATCCACTGCCCGTTCCCGTGCACGCCCCAGCTCATCATCTGGCCGGAGTCCTCGGAGATCTTCAGCAGCCCGGCGGCGTGCAGGACGTAGGACACCGAGCCCGAGCAGTCGTAGGCGCTGTCGTTCCACTTGCCGTGCCCGCCGCCCACGCGGTATGGCTTCAGACGGATACGGTCGCCGGCCCAGATCGCCTGCTGCACGGCGATCGGCGCGTCGGCGGGCGCGTAGGCCACGCCGTGAATGATCCGGCCGGTCGCTCCGGCCACGGTCGGGTGCGGGCACGAGAGCGGATTCGGTCCGGCCACGCCCCCGACGCCGGCGCCGCCGGACGTCGCGGTGGCGGCTGGCGTCGACGAGCAGACGCTGGGAGCTTGCGTTGCCGTGCTCGGGGCCGGGGCCGGGGCCGGGGTGTCGACGTTTGTCGTGCCGCTCGCGCTGGATCCGCCCCCGGACATGCCGGCCCCACCCCCGGTGCTGGCACCCGCGCTCGAGGCGCCCGCCAACGCAAACGCGGCCAAGCCCGGGAGTATCAGGTGCGCAACCCGCAAGAAATCTCTTTCGTCGGCCTGCGGGGTTAGCTGACGGGCTGGCGCTAAAAGAGCCTGCGCCTTCCGCGGCTTCACCGCGGAACTCGCCCCTAAAACTTGGGTCCCCCGCTCCGCGGATGTTCAGGCCCGCGGATTCGGCGTCGCGGCAATATACATGTTGCCGTGGCGTGACGTACGTTCGCCGGGCACGCCGCGCTTCCTGCTTCGTCCACAAGTTGCGCCCATTCGCACCGGCCGGCGCTACTGTCCGGCGCGATGCGATCGACCAAGTGGCTCTCCGCGCCGATCGCGCTGTTCGCCGTCTGCGTGACGGTCGCCGGGTGCGGCGGCACCACCACGCTGATCAAGGTAAAGACCACGGGCCCGCTCCAGAACCCGGTCTCGGGCAACCAGGGGATCGGCTTTCCGGTGTCCGCGACAAAGAACACCACCCGGGTCTCGGGCGCGGATTCGGTCGCCAACGCCGCCGGCGTGGCGCTCGCCGTGTTTCCCTCCAGCGTCGCCGGCACCCACCCGACCGCGGTGACCATTGCGCCCAGCGACAGCTGGCAGGCCGCGATCGCCTCCTCGGTGCTGATGGCGCCGCCCATCCGGGCCCCGATCCTGCTCTCGGGGAGTTCGGCCCTTCCGCCCGCCACCGCCGACGCGCTCAGCCTGCTCGCCCCCACCGGCTCGGGCCCGGCCGACGGCGCGCAGATCATCCGGGTGGGCGACGTCCCGGGCCGCAGCGGCCTGCGGGCGAGGGCGATCTCGGGCAACGGGCCGTATGCCCTGGCCGCCGCGATCGACCGGTTCGCCACCGCCGCAGCCGGCAAGCCGAGTCCCTACGTGGTCATCGCCTCGGCTGACGACCCGGCCTACGCGATGCCGGCCGCCGGATGGGCGGCCGAGAGCGGCAATCCGGTCCTGTTCGTGTCCTCCTCGGGCGTCCCCGCGGCCACCCAGGAGGCGCTCCTCGCCCACCAGAAGCCCCATATCTATGTCCTCGGGTCCGCCAGGCGTGATCCCCGACAGCGTGCTGGCCCAGCTGCGCCAAGTACGGGACGGTGGCGCGGGTGGGGGCCGCGGACCCGGCGGCGAACTCGGTTGCGTTCGCCGTCTACCGCGACCCGCCCTGCGTGGCGAACCAGCCCTGTGCCCACGTGCCGAACAGCTTCGGGTGGGCCATGCGGAGCCCCGGCCACGGGTACACGCTGCTCAACGCGAGCCGGCCGCTCGACGCCGCCGCGTCCGCCCCGCTGTCGGCCAGCGGGTCCTTCGGTCCGCAGCTGCTCGTGAACTCCGCCAACCAGCTGCCGTCCTCGGTGCTGAACTTCTTCCTGGACTACGCCACCCCCGGCTACACCCAGGAGGGCCCCACCGCCGCCGTGTACAACCACGGCTGGGTGATCGGCGACCCGAGCACGATCGCGGTCTCGGTCCAGGCCCAGATGGATAGCCTTCTCGAAGTGGTGCCGCAGAAATGAGCCAGGCCGAGCATCCGGATCGACTCAAGCCCGACCACGAGGTCACGGTGGAGGACGTGCGCCAGCTCATGGGCGCCTCGACCCCGCACTTCGCGCTGCAGCTGCGCGAGCGGATCCGCAAGCTGATCCGCGGGCTCCCGGCCGACCATCCCGCGCGGGTCGAGGGCGAGCGTGAGATCGCCCGCCTGAACCGGATCGCGTTCACCGGCGAGGTGCGAGGGCATCCTGCCGAGCCCGGCCTCGAGCCGCTGCGCAGCGTCACCGCGCACGCGGAAGTCTGACCCGCGAGATGGGCTCGGCGAGATCCGTTTCCGTGATTGGCCTCGGGCGCGTGGGGCTGCCCCTGGCACTGGGCTTCGCCGATCGCGGGGTCCAGGTGCTCGGGGTCGATCACGACCCCGGTCTGCTCGCCTCGGTGCGGGCCGGGCGGATGCCGTTCGAGGAGTCGGGCGCCCAGGCGCTGCTCGAGCGCGCGCTGGCCGCCGGGCGTCTCGAGCTGTCCGAGCGCGCGGCAGACGCCGCCCGCGCGGACGACATCGTGATCACGATCGGGACCCCCTCCTTCTCCCACATCGAGTCGGACCTGCGCGGGGTGCGAGCGGTCGTCGACGACCTGCTCCCGATGCTCCGGCATGGCCAGGCTCTGATCCTGCGCTCGACGATCGCGCCGGGGACGACCGAGTTCGTGGCCGGGTATCTCGAGAAGCAGCGCGGGCTGCGGGTGGGCGAGGACCTGTTCGTGGCCCACGCGCCGGAGCGGATCGCGGCCGGGCGGTTCCTCGAGGAGATCTCCACCCTTCCGTGCATCATCGGCGGCGTCGACGAGGCCTCGACCGAGCGGGCGGCCGCCACGTTCTCGGTGTTCGGCGCCCCGATCGTCCGGACCACCTCGGTGCAGGCTGAGCTGGCCAAGATCTGGACCAACATCCTGCGCTACACGACGTTCGCGCTCCCGAACCTCCTGATGATGGACTGCGAGCGCTACAGCGCCAACGTGTTCGACGTCATCGCGTTGATCAATCGCGACTACCCGCGGGGCGGGATCGCCCAGCCCGGGATGACCGCCGGGACCTGCCTGCGCAAGGACTTCGCCTTCTCCGAGGAACGCTCCAACGCGCCCGGCATGCTGCTCGCCGTCTCGCGCGTGAACGAGTCCGTGCCGCTGTTCGTGGTCGAGGGCGTGAAGCGCCGCATCGGATCGCTCTCGAGCCGCAAGGTCGCGGTGCTCGGCCTGACCTTCAAGCGTGACACCGACGACGAGCGCGACTCGCTGTCGCCCAAGCTGATCCGGCTGCTCGAGCGCGAACTGGCCGACGTGGCGGTGTGCGATCCGCATGCCCACTCCCCCACCCAGCCGCTCGAGCAGGCCGTGCAGGACGCCGACGTGGTGATCGTGGCCACCAACCACTCCGAGTTCGAGGGCCCGGGCGTGCTCTCCGAGATCGTCGTCGCGCGCCAACGCCGACTGCCTGCTCGTCGACCCCTGGAACGCGCTGTGCACCGGACAGGTGTTCCTGTTCGCCGCCGAGTCGAGCGTCCTGCTCGGCCAGGCCGCCGCCGGCACGGCATGAACCGGGTGCTGGTGACGGGGGGCGCCGGCACGATCGGCTCGGCCGTCGTCCGCCGCCTACTTTCGGACAGCCGCTGGGAGGTCCGCGTCGCCGATCACCGCGACGCGCCCCAGTGGATGCGCGAGGGCTGCGAGGTCCGGACCGCCGATCTGCGCGAACCGCTGGCCGCTGGCGCGTCCGTTCACGGCTGCACCCACGTGATCCACCTGGCCGCGATCGTCGGCGGCATCGCCAACTTCCACAAGCTGCCGTTCACCCTGTTCGAGGTCAACAACGCGCTGACCGGCGCCATCGCCCATGCCGCGGTCGCTCACGAGGTGGAGCGCTTCGTCTACGTCTCCTCCTCGATGGTGTTCGAGCGCGCCACCGAGTTCCCCACCACCGAGGCGCACGCCGAGGCTTGCCCGGCCCCCCGCTCGGCGTACGGGTTCTCGAAGCTGGCCGGCGAGGTGTACACGCGGGCCGGCCACGACCAGCACGGCCTCCGCTACACGATCTGCCGCCCGTTCAACGCCTACGGCCCCGGCGAACTGCCCGAGCCCGACGAGCCCGGCATCGCCCACGCCGTGCCCGATCTGATCTACAAGGCGCTGAGCGGCCGTCGCCCACTCCAGATCTTCGGCTCCGGCGAGCAGACCCGGACGATCACCCACGTCGACGACATCGCGGACGGCATCGTCACCGCGATGTCGGCGCCCGCCGGCGAGAACGAGGACTTCAACATCTCGGCCTCCGAGGAGCTGACCGTGGCCGAGCTGGCCCGCTTGATCTGGGAGGCATGCGGGAACGACCCGGCGCAGTTCGAGCTCGAGCACCTGCCGAGCTTCCGGGTCGACGTCCAGCGGCGTTGGCCCTCGGTGGAAAAGGCGCGACGTCTGCTCGGGTGGGAGGCGAAGGTCGACCTGCGCGACGGGATCGCCCAGACCGTGGAGTGGCTCCGCGCCCTTGAGCGCGACGGAACGCTCAGCTCGTAAAGCTGAACGTGCAGCCGCGCGCCTCGAGCTCGGCGAACATCAGCGGCGGGTCGATGCAGCGCTCGGGCGGATGCGCCCCGCTGGCGGTGAGCGCGCCGCGGGCGATGAGCCGCACGCACGCCGCGGCCGGGGTGGCGGTCGAGATGACGGACCCGCCCAGGCCGAAGTGGGGCCGGGTGATCGCCCGCGCGGTGACGGCGCTCGCCGTCGCTCCCGGCGACCCTCACGAGGTGGACCGAGACGGTCTGGTTCGACGGCGAGGCGGCCTCGCGCGCGGCGGCCGCCACCTCCTCGGCGGCCGCCTCTGCGAGGTCCTTGAGCCGGGCCAGCAGCGCCGGCGCCAGCGACAGGCGGAAGCTGGCCCGCCGGCAGCCGAAGCTCTCGCCGAAGGTGGCGAGCTCCGAGTGCAGGGTGTAGATCGTCTCACCGGGGCCGATCGGATCGCCGTAGTCGACGATCCCGCCGGCACTGAGCGGCTCGATCTGCTCAGGTCGGGCGGCCTTCAACACGACCGGCTCGAGCGTGAGCTCGTCGATCAGCGTCTGAATCGCGTAAGGCGGGCGCATTCGCCCGTCGGCGGGCGCCGCCGGGTCGCGCCCGGCCGCGAAGACGTCGATCGAGTCGGGAGTCTGTCCGAGCCGCCGGACCGCCTCGGCCGCCATCAGGTTGGTCTTGCCCGGGCTCGACCCGATGCCGAGCACCGCGAGCCGCCCGGCCCGCTCGAACTCGCCCGAGAGCTCGAGCTGGCGCAGTGTCATCCGGTACAGACCGCCCAGGTCGAGGTAGTGGCAGCCCGCCGTGACGCTCGCCCGCATCGCCTCCAGGTTGATTCGGTAGGAGGCGGTGTTGAGCAGGACATCCGCATCACGCAGAGCTTCCGCGAGCGCGTCGACGTCGCGCGCGTCGATGCCCGAGGCGGTCGCCTTGCCGGCGCCGTGCATCTGCGCCACCGCGCCGGCCTTCCCTGAGTCGAGGTCGAGCAGGGTCAGGCTGCGCCACCTCGTCGGACTGCGCCAGGTCGTGCACGATGGCCGGGGCGATCGTTCCCGCCGCGCCGAGCACCGCCACCGAGACCTGCTTTCCAGCCATCTCGGCGGACCGTAGCGACGCCGCCTTTGGACGTTATGTCCAAAGAGCCGATAGTTTGTGATCCACCAGCGCCTTGCTCCCCGGGGCCAGCGCGCATAAGTTTCGCATCGGTTTGGAGTCCGCAACCGTTCCACAGACTGCGCCAGTCGTCGACCGGACCGCACCCGGTGCCAAGGGCCTGAAGGCCGACGCGCTCGGCTACATCTCGAACCTGGTCATCGCGGTCGCCTCGACCGCGCCCGCCTACAGCCTCGCGGCCACGCTCGGCTTCATTGTCGCCGTCGCCGGCGTCGGCGTGCACGCGCCGGCCGTGCTGGTCGTCTCGTTCATCCCGATCCTGTTCGTGTCGGTCGGCTACCGGTTCCTCAACCTCTCCGACCCGGACGCGGGGACGACGTTCGCGTGGGTCACGCGCGCCTTCGGGCCGCAGCTCGGCTGGGTCAACGGCTGGGCGATCTTCCTGGCCGACATCATCGTGATGGCCTCGCTGGCCGCCATCGCCAGCAACTACACCTTCCTTCTCTTCCGCTCCGCCGGCCCGCCGAGCAACTTCTGGCTGGTCGCCGGCGCCGTGGTCTGGATCGCCGTGATGACCTGGATCTGCTACCGCGGGATCGAGCTCTCGGCGCGGATCCAGACGATCCTGCTCGGCCTCGAGATCTTCACCCTGGCCCTGTTCGCGGTGGTCGCGCTGGTCAAGGTCTACGGCAGCAACCCGGCCGGTTCGATTCACGTCTCGGCCTCCTGGTTCAACCCGTTCGACCTGAGCTGGGGGGCGTTGATCGACGGCGTCCTGCTCGGCATCTTCATCTACTGGGGCTGGGACTCCGGCGTCGCGGTCAACGAGGAGTCGCGCGACCGCCACCGCGGTCCCGGCAAGGCCGCGGTCGTCTCGACCCTGATCCTGCTCCTGATCTACGTCGTCGTGAGCGCGGCCGCGCAGGCCTACCACGGCACCGCCTTCCTGGCCAACAACTCCGACGACGTGCTGAACGCGCTCGGCAAGGGCGTGCTCGGCTCGGGCCTCGACAAGCTGCTGATCATCTGCGTGCTCACCTCGGCCTCGGCCTCGACCCAGACGACGATCCTGCCCACCGCCCGCACCACGCTGTCGATGGCGCGCTGGGACGCGATCCCGAAGGCGTTCGGGGACGTGCATCCGCGTTTCTTCACGCCGACCTTCTCGACCCTGCTGATGGGCGCGCTCTCGATCCTCTGGACGGTCGCGCTTCTCGCCTTCAACCCCAACCAGGACGTGCTCGGCGACACGATCTCGGCGCTGGGCTTCGCGGTCTGCTTCTACTACGGGTTCACCGGCCTGGCCTGCGCCGTCTACTTCCGCCGCGACCTGCTCAAGAGCGCCCGCAACTTCTTCTTGGCCGGCGTGATCCCGGTGGTCGGCGGCGCGATGATGGCCTACGTGGCGATCAAGGCCTACAGCTACTACAACACGGCGGGCAACAACTACTCCAAGCCGTTCCTCGGCATCGAGACGCCGATCTTCGTCGGCATCGGCGGCCTGATCCTCGGGGTGATCCTGATGCTCGCCTCCTGGCCGTTCTTCCCGGCTTCTTCAGCCGCCGGTGGTGGCTCACCGCCGACCCCGAGGTGCTGGTGGCGGACGCCGCGCACCGCGACGCGCCGCACTTGCCCGGCGAGCTGTAGCCCGTGCTCCGCTGGACCCACGACGGGACATTTCGTTCAGGAAGCGGTCGGGATCCTGACCAGTAAGCGCTGTTAGGCGCTTGCCGAACGCTGGGTTGCGGGAATAGGTTCCCGCGCACCATGGCAACCGGCCCGACCGGGGCGGGCCCATACTCGGGAGGGCGCAAATGCCTGCCAGCGTGCCGATCTGCAACCGTCGTGCGACGTGTCGGTTGGTGATGCCTGCCTCTGTCGCCTGCCAGCGGGCTTCCGGGTCGGAGGGAGGCACGCATGCGTAACCGCATCATGCGACAGCGGTTGGTGCTGCTGTCACTCTCCTGCTGCTGGTCGGCGTCCTCGGCGGCGCACCGGTGGCCAGCGCAAGCGCCAAGCGGGCCAGGGCGAGCGCGGACACCACGATCATCGGTCCGGTGTCGCCGACGTTCGTCGGCCCTGCGGCCACCGGCTGCAAGAAGGGCTGCTCGCTGCTGAGCGGTCCGTTCATCACGCCGTCGACCGCGGCGTTGCCGGCCAGGGACGGCCGGCCCTAACGCCGCAGCCGCATTCTCCGGCCCGCACGCGATGCCCGGACTCGAACGACCGCGACCCTCGGAGCGGGGTCCCCGCGCGGCGGCGACGCCATCAGCCGCCCCCACGCCGATCATCCCGACGGTCCGGTGCGAGCCGGTGGGCGCGGGATGCGACAAGATCAGCCCATCGGCGGGCGGCGCCACCGGCGTCAAGGGGCTGAACGCCGTCGACAGCGCCTCGCTGTTCACCAACGTCGCCATCGGCGACATCGAGCCGCCCGATCAGGGGCTGTGCGCGGGCAACGGGGACATCGTCGAGACCAACAACATCGGCGAGATCATGGTGTTCAACACCGCGCTCCAGCGCCAATCCGGTGCGATCCCGCTCGACACGCTGATGGGCCTGACCAATCGCGCATGGAGCAGCGGCGGAGACCCGACCTGCGAGTTCGACTCGAGCAACGGCGGGCACTGGTTCTTCAGCGAGTTCGTCTCGGCGAGCCCCGAGGCCACCGGCGGGCCGTTCTCGGGCTGCTTTGCTGCGGTCGCCAATACGTGCTACGAGGGCATCGCGGTGAGCCAGGGCTCGAGCCCATTCGGTCCCTACTGGGTGTACTTCCTCAACGCGAACTACAACCCGAGCGAGCCCGGGGCCCCGTTCCTGCTCAACGACTTCGCGAAGATCGGGATGACCCGGGACGCCTTCCTGCTGTTCTACGACGAGTTCCCGCTCCTCGGAGGCGGGTTCGGCGGCGGCATCTTCAACGGCGCGCAGGAGTATGCCTTCGACAAGAACGCGCTCGAACACGGCCGTCACGTCACGCTGGCAGGCGGGGCGCCCAACCCCAACTTCAACGTGGCCATCGAGAACATGGGCCGGCTCCCCACCCCGGACGGGAAGTGCGACGGTACCGGCTGCGGTACGTGCCGGCGTCGACTGCTGGTCGGCGGCGATCCCGGCGCAGCCGGCCGACGCCGGCCAGTGGGACAACCACTTCGGTGGGTCCGGGTTCATGGTCAGCGCTCTGGACTTCCAGAGCTTCTTCGGGAATCCCTCGCCGGGTGATAACCGGGTGGCGGCCTGGGACTGGACCGGGCTCAGCAACCTGAACTCGGGCGGCTGCGGGAGCTGCAGCGGCGTCAAGTTCGGCGGCCAGGTGTTCACCCGCCAGCAGCCGTACTACGGCCCGGAGAACATCTTCGGGGTCGGCAACCTGTCTCCTCAGAAAGCCGGGCCGATTCCGCTCGGCGAGCAATGCCTCGGCCGTCGGTGCCCCGAGCCAACCCTGTCCCGAAGGTGGGATCAATCCCAACGCTGACAACATGACCCAGGTCTCGCAGGCCCAGGGTCAGCTGTGGAGCGCCCTGGACACCGAGGTCAACCAGACGTTCGCGACCACCGCCGAGATCCACAACGGCGCGGCGTACTGGGTGATCGACACCCGCTCGTTCGACCAGACCGGGCGGTTCACGATGACCAACCAGGGCTACGTGTCGGCGGCCCACGAGGACCTGGAGATGCCCGCCATGGCCGCTGAGGGCACCGGCGGCAACGGCAAGGCGATCATGCTGTTCACGCTGAACGGCAACGGTGGGCCAGGCCATGCCGACCACGGCGGCTTCTTCCCAAGCACCGCCTACGGCCGGCTGACCGCCGACTTCGGTCGGCCTGACCGGGTCGGTGATCAACATCGCGGATCTCGGGCGCTCGCCGCAGGACGGATTCACCGAGTACCAGCCCGGCCCGGACGGCAACCCCCGGCCCCGCTGGGGCGATTACAGCTGGGGGATCTACCTGCCCGGAGGCAGCGGCCGGTTGTACTTTGCCAACGAGTACATCCAGTTCCCTAACTGCACCGGCAGCGCGTTCACGTTGACGATCGGAACCTGCGGTGGGACCAGGGACGGCCTCGCCAACTGGGGAACCTCGGTCAACTACGTCGTGCCGTAGCGCAACATGGCCGCAGGGGCGCGGGCCGTTTGGCCCGCGCCCTGCCCGGCGTCTACACGCCGACCAGGTCCGCGACCCGGTCGCGATGCCAGCGCGAGTCGCCGAAGGCGTGGGCGTTGGTGTGTGCGCGCTTGAGGAAGAAGTGCAGATCGTGCTCGTAGGTGAAGCCGATGCCGCCGAGCACCTGCAGGGCAGAGGCGGCGACGCGGTAGCCGGCGTCGCCCGCGTAGGCCTTGGCCATGGAGGCGGCGCGAGGGGCGGTCTCGGGCTCGTTGTCGAGCGCCCAGCCGGCCCAGTAGCAGAGTGAGCGCGATCCCTCGACCTCGAGCAGCATCTGCGCGCACCTGTGCGACACCGCCTGGTAGGCGCCGATCGGCCGGTCGAACTGGGTACGTTCCTTGGCGTAGGCCACCGCCATCTCCATCGCCCGCTGGGCCACGCCGACGTTCTCGGCGGCCAGCAGGGTGACGATCGCGGCGTACGCGCGCGCGATCGCCTCGGGCGCCACCTCCAGCGCCTGGACCGGCGCGCCGGTCAGCTCCGCCCGGAACAGCTTGCGCGTCGGATCGATCGCCTCCTCTACGACGAGCGTGATGCCGGGGTCCGAAACGTTGTGCTCGGCGAGGTAATGGCGCCCGTCCGCGCCCGACAAGATGACGAAGTCCGCCGACGCCGCGTCCGGCACCGCGATCTTGACGCACGAAAGCGTTCCTTCCGAATCGGGCTCGACCTCGGAGTGATCGGGCGCCCACCCCGCGTGCTCGTCCCATACGGCCAGCGTGCCGCGCGCCTCGCCGCGCGCGAGCGGCCCGAGCCACCGCTCCCGCTGCGCCTCGGTGCCGGCCGCCACCAGCATCAGCGCCGCGCACGTGTTCGAGAACCATGGGCTCGGCGCCAGCGCGTAGCCCATCTCCTCGGCGATCACGACCAGGTCGACCACGCCCAGCCCGAGTCCGTCGCTCTCCTCCGGGATGATCACCCCGGGCCACCCGAGCTCGACCAGCTCGGCCCACTGCTCGTCGGTGAACCCCCGTTCGTCCTCGGCCAGCCGGCGCACCGTGGCGAGCGGATAGCGCGCGTCCAGGAACTCGCGGGCGGTGCGCTTGATCGCGCGCTGATCGTCGGAGAACTCGAAATTCACAGCCGGCTCAGCGCATCCGGGGCAGCCCGAGCACTCGCTCGGCCACGATGTTCTTGAGGATCTCGGTGGTGCCGCCCTCGATCGAGTTCGCTCGCGCGCGCAGGAACCGGTAGGTCCAGTTGTCCTCCGAGCCGCTGAACATCGCGCGCGGCCCCGCGATCTCCATGGCCAGTTCGGTCAGCGACTGGTTGACCTCCGACCAGTGCCATTTGCCGAGCGACCCCTCGGGACCCGGCACGCCGCTTCTCATGATCTCGGACAGGCCCCGATAGGCGTTGAGCCGCAGGACCTCGGACTCGATCAGCAGCTGGGCCAGGCGCTGGCGGATCACGGGGTCCTCGGTGGCGACGCCTCCGTCGAGCGCACGGGCCTCGCGGGCGTCCTCGATCAACTCGCGCAGCGCGATCTGCACGCTCACCTGGAGCCCGAAGGCCAGGGTGGCCCGCTCGTGCATCAACGTGGTGATCGCCACCGCCCACCCCTCGCCCTCCTTGCCCACGATGTTCTCGTCCGGGATCCGCGCCTCCTCGATGAACAGCTCGTTGAACTCGGACTCGCCGGTGATCTGGCGCAGCGGCCGAACCTGCACGGCGTCCTGCTCCATGTCCATCAGGAAGTAGGTAAGCCCCTTGTGCTTGGGCGCCTCGGGGTCCGTGCGGGCGACCAGCATGCACCACTTGGCGTGGTGGGCGAACGTGGTCCACACCTTCTGGCCGGTGACCACCCACTCGTCGCCGTCGCGCACCGCCCTCGTCTTCAGGGCGGCCAGATCGGATCCGGCGCCCGGCTCGGAGAAGCCCTGGCACCAGATCTCGTCGGCGGACAGGATCGGGGGCAGGAAGCGCTGCTTCTGCTCCTCGGTGCCGTGCGCGATCACCGTCGGCCCCCCCATGGCCAGCGCCAGCACGTTGGCCACCGAGGGGGTGCGGGCCCGCACCACCTCCTCGTTGAATATGGCCTGCTCGACCAGCGTGGCGCCGCGTCCCCCGTACTCCTTCGGCCACGACACGCCGGCCCAGCCGGCGTCGTGCAGCTTGCGCTGCCAGGTGCGCCGGAACTGGAACGCGGCCTCGTCCCCGGCCGGCTCGCGCCCCGGGTTGTTCGCCTCGAGCCAGCTGCGAAGCTCGTCGCGGAAGGTCTCTTCGGCCGGTGAGAGCGTCAGATCCACAGGCGCGGATCCTATCCGTGGGAGGCGGCCGATAGCCTCGATACCGCAGATGAGCCAGCCCGCGACCGCCCCTACTGCACTGGAAAGCGACCTGCCCGGCCCCTACGAGGTGGGCACCTACGCCGCCCGGCTCAAGCAGAAGCTGCTCGAGTTCGCCCGCGTCCAACTGGTCGGCGAGGTGTGGGGATTTCGCTCGAGCCGGGCGCGGGTGTACTTCGAGCTGCGGGACGCGCGCGGTGCGCTGCCGTGCTCGATGTGGCTCTCGGACTTCGAGCGCCTGGGCTTCCGCCTCGCCGACGGGGTCAAGGTCATCGTCGGCGGCGGCTGCGATTACTACCCGGGCAGCGCCTCCTCGTCACCGTCGTTCAGCTTCGCGGTCACCGAGCTGCGTATCGCCGGCGAGGGGGATCTGCTCGTCCAGCTCGAACGCCTGCGCCGACGCCTGGAGGCGGACGGGTGCTTCGAGCCGCAGAAGCGCCTGCCGCGTCCGCTCCTTCCCCGCACCATCGGGGTGGTGACGGGCGAGCGCGGCAAGGCCCGCGACGACGTTCTGGCCGGTCTCGAGCGCCGGGGCTGGGCCGGGCGACTGATCTGGGGCTTCGCCCCCGTGCAGGACCGCCTCGCCGCGCCGGTGATCGCCACCGCGCTGCGTGATTTGGCCGCCATCCCCGAGGTCGAGGTCGTGATCGTCGCCCGGGGCGGCGGGTCACTGGCCGATCTGTTCGCGTTCTGCGACGAGGCCCTGTGCCGCACGGTGGCGCTGCTGCGCGTGCCGGTCATCTCCTCGGTCGGCCACCACACCGATCGGACGCTGATCGACGACGTCGCCGCGGTGTGCTGCTCGACCCCTACCCACGCCGCCGAAGCCGCCGTGCCGATCGACTGCACCGCCGCCGGCGCGAACCTGATTGCGGCCGCGCGGCGCTTGGACAACCACAGCCGCCGAGCCATCACCGACCGCGCCCGGGCGCTCGAGCGCCTGGCCGCCGCCCCTGGCCACCACGTCGCCCGCCAGCGCCGGCAGCTCCACCAGCTCCTGCGCGAACTGCGCGCGAGCGCCCGCCGCGGCGTTGCCAAGGGCCGCGAGCGGACCGGCGTCCACTCAGGCGTCCTCGGCCGCGCGACCGAGCGGGCCCGCACGTCCGACCACGCCGCTCGCCGGCGCGAGCTCGAGCGGCTCGCGCTCGCCCTGGCCGCCCACGACCCCGAGCGGACCCTGGCCCGCGGCTACGCGCTGGTCGAGGACCGGGTCGGCGAGGCACTCGGCTCCGCGCAGGCCGCCCGCGCCGCCCAGGACGTGCGACTGCGCTTCCACGACGGCGCGGTGGACGCCGAGGTCTCCCGGTGAGCACACCCGAGCCCGCGCCCACCTACGAGACCGCGGTGGCGCGGATCGAGGCGATCATCCGCCGCCTCGATTCGGGTGAGGCCGGCCTGCGCGAGACGCTCGCCCTCGTGCAGGAAGGCCGCGATCTGGTCGAGTTCTGCGCCGGCGAGCTCGAGGCGGTCAGCCGCGGCCTCGAGGAGCTCCGCCTCGACGAACTCGTCGCCCGCCTCGAAGGCGCGGGTCGCCGGGGGTGAGCACGTTCGACCGCCTCGCCGACCTGCCGCTTGAGGTCGACGGCTACCGGCTCGAGGGCCTGCGCGCTTCGGTATCGAGCGGGTTCGAGCGCTTGACCACGATCGTCCACCTGACCGGTGGCGGCGTGGACGGCGTGGGCGAGGACGTGGCCTACCAGGCCGATGACCATGTCGCGCTGCAGAACGCCGGCGCCGTCCACGCGCGGGCGCTGTCCGGGCGCTTCACGCTCGGCGAGTTCTGCCGGCTGGTCGACTCGCTCGACCTGTTCCCCGTCGCGCCGGCATGGGAGGTCTCACGCCTGTATCGCCGCTGGACCTTCCACAGCGCCGCCCTCGACCTCGCGCTCGCCCAGGCCGGCCAACCGTTGCACGCCGTGCTGAGGCGCGAACCGCGCCCGCTCACGTTCGTCGTTTCGCTGCGGCTGGGCGAGCCGCCGGCGCTCGACCCGCTCGAGCGTCGCCTGCGCCGGTACCCCAACCTCCACTTCAAGCTCGACCCGACCAGCTCCTGGACCCCGGAGCTGATCGACGCGCTCGTCCAGACGGGCGCGGTGGACTCGGTCGACTTCAAGAGCCTCTACCGCGGCACGGTGGTCGACCAGCCACCCGACCCGGTGCTCTACGAGCGGGTGATAACCGCCTTCCCGAGCGCCTGGATCGAGGACCCGGACGTCGTCACCCAGGAGACCGCGGCGATCTTGGCCGACCACCACCGCCGGATCACCTGGGACGCCCCCATCCACGGGATCGCCGACATCGAGGCGCTTCCCTTCCCGCCGAGGATGGTCAACCTCAAGCCCTCGCGCCTGGGCGGCCTGCCCAGCCTGTGCGCCGCCTACGACTACTGCGCCGAGCACGACATCGGGGCCTACGGCGGGGGTCAGTTCGAGCTCGGGCCCGGGCGAGGCCAAGCCCAGTACCTGGCCTCGCTGTTCCATCCCGACACGCCGAACGACCTGGCGCCGGTCGGCTACAACGAGAACGACCCGCCGCCGGGGCTGCCCGACAGCCCGCTGCCGCCGGCGCCGGCCGCGACCGGCTTTCGCTGGGGCTAGAGGACCGCGGTAGACGGGTCCCCAGGCGAAGCTCGACGGCCGCGCCGGCAGCGTGGGGAGGAACACGCCACCGGCGCCGGCTCGGGCTCCGTCGAAGCGCAGAAGTGCGTTCGTCTCCGTGTCGGCAACCACGAAGCGGCCTGGATCCGCGGTGCCGGCGGCGGGGCGGCCGGCGCACCGGCCGCCGCGACGGCGCCGACGACGCTCAACACCAGGCCGAGCGCCGCGGCGCGCATCACTACGCCCGCGCCTCGAGGACGATGTTGAACGGTGTTTCCGTAGCCCGCCGCACGTGCGTGAACCCGCCCTGCTGGATGACCTCGGTCAGCCGAGCCTGACCCGCCTGCGCCCCGAGCGCCAGCCCGACCTCCTGATCCAGCGAGGCGGGCGTGCAGATCGCGGTCGAGGCGCCGTAGAACACGCGTCCGACAGGGTTGAGGTTGTCCTCGACGCGGTCGCCGGCGTTGGGCTCGACGATCATCCACGTGCCCCCCGAGGCGAGCGTGCCCAGGACGTGCCGGGAGGCGCCCACCGGGTCGCCCATGTCGTGCAGGCAGTCGAACGCGCACACGAGGTCATAGCCGCCGCCCGGATAGTCCTTGGCGGTGGCGACGTCGAACGTGACGCGGTCGGCCACGCCGGCCTCGCGCGCCGCCTCGCGGGCCCGTTCGACCGAGGCCGCGTGGTAGTCGTAGCCGTGGAAGTGCGAGTTCGGGAACGCCGCGGCCAGGATGATCGTCGACGCGCCGTGACCGCAGCCGATGTCCGCCACCTTCGCCCCGAGCTCGAGCTTGCCCTGAACGCCATCGAGCGCGGCGATCCACTCGCCGACCAGATGGGCGCGGTAGCCGGGGCGGAAGAAGCGCTCGGTGCCGCGGAACAGGCGGTGGTCGTGAGCGTGCCAGCCCATCCCCGCGCCGGTTCGGAACGCCTCGGTGATCCGCTCTTCGTCCGCGAACAGCGAGGCGACCACCTCATAGGCGCCCAGCACGTAGAACGGGCTGTCCTCGTCGGCCAGCGCCAGCGCGTGCTCGTCGGGCAGCGTGTACCGGTCGGTGGCCGGGTCGTAGGTGACGTAGCCGCCGGCGGCCTGGTTGCCCAGCCATTCGCGTACATAGCGCTCGGCGACTCCCGCCCGCTCGGCCACTTCCTCCGAGCTCAGCGGTCCGGCCTGCGCCATGGCCCGGTAGAGCCCGAGCTTCTCGCCGATCAGGAACAGCGGCGCGCTGATGGCCGAGCCGAGGTCGCTGACCGCCTGGCCCATGAATGCGTGCAGCCTGGCCTCGTCGATCGTGGTGGTGCTCATCGATACCTCCGTTTGGGGATTGCTTGCCCGCCGAGCGTCCCAGCCGACCGTGGCGGCATCGCGAAGGCTGCGTGCGCCCAGCGTGAAAGCTGCCTCGCGGGCAGCCGCACGCAGCGCCGTCGTGCCGACGGTCACGGCAATCTCCGCGAGCTCCGCAGCCAGTGCGCGAACAGCGCCGCCGCGTCCTCCAGTCTCCCCTGCCGCAGACGCAACTCTCCGAGCTTCCCCCCTGCTCGACGAGCGCCAAGCCCCTCAAGGGCGAGGCCAACCGCCTCTAGATCGGGATCGGAATGCGGCCGGCCGAGAACCTCCGCGAGACGCGCCGCCACACGCGCCGCTCCGAGCACGTCGCCATCGCGCCGGTACAGCCGGTAGGCAGCCTGGCGCGCATCCATGCTCGCCGGCGCGTCGTCGAGCCAGTAGTACACCCAACCGACCCCCTCGTGCGCTTCCGGCGTCTCCTCCTGGACGAGCGCGTCTGAGAACGCCCGGCGCGCCCCCTCCCAGTCACCGCGCGTCAACGCGTCGCGACCGGCCCCGAGCGCATCGGTCGCACGGAACGACGTGGTCTCCGTCATGGTCAGGCGGATCGGACCGATTCGAAGAACTCGCGCAGCACGAGGTTCATGGCCACCGGCCAGCGCGCGCCGACCGCCGGTCCGAGACCCTCGAACACGTGCAGCCGACCGCCGGTGGCCTCGGCCAGGGGGCCGCTCGTCTCCTTGGGCCAGAACGCGCCGCCCCCGTTCTGGGTCACCAGCACCGGACAGCTAATCGTCCGCGCCAGCGCCAGCGCCTGATCGCGGTCGTACATATCGAACCCGATCAGCGCGGCGACCACAGTCGGGGCATCGGTCTCGAACGCGTGGCGGGTGATCTCCTCGATCACTCGGGTCGAGTGCGGGTTTGGAGCCATCGTCCGCGCGAACCACGGGACGAAGCCGTCCCAGTGGGCGAGCAGGTAGTGGCGGTTCCACTTCTCATAGCCGTCGTAGTGGTCGCTCGGAGCGGCCGCGAAGGGCTCCACGAACTCCCGGATCGCCCAAAGCTGCGGAGTGACGAAGGCCGCCGCTCTCACCCGCTCGGGGTGCTCGACGGCGAGCGCGAGGCCAAGCGGAGCGCGCGGGCTCACCGAGACCAGCATCGCTCGCTCGGTGCGCGTCTCATCGAGCACCGCGAGCACATCGGCCACGTGCGCCGCGCGTGAATACTGCGCGGGGTGACGCGGGCGGTCCGAGCGGCCGTTGCCGCGCGGGTCGATCGTGATCAGGCGAAAATGCCGCGAGAGGTAGGGGACCTGAAGCCTGAAGCCGCGTGAGGTGAACAGCGGCACCGGCGGCAGCAGGCAGATCGTGTCCGGTCCCTCGCCGTAGACCTCATAGAAGACGCGGACGCCGTCGCCGTTCTCGACGAATCCTTCGGCGACCGGGTGGACGGCGCGTGTCGGCTCCGGCCAGACCCTGGGCGGGCTCGGTACGGCGGGCGTCGTGCCGATCACAGCAGCTCCGCAATCCGTTCCGCGGCGCGGGCCGCGCCGTCAGTCTCGACCGGCCGGTAGTCGACCTCGCGCGCGATCTCCTCCGCGATCGCGGCTCCGATCAGCTCCGGCGGAGACTCGTGGTACTCCAGGCGCCGGCCCGCGCCGTAGCGCTCGAGCCGCCACGCCACGTGGATGCGCTGCTCGAAGTGGTGCCCCAGCGGGAAGTACAGGAACGGGCGCCGGTTGGCGGTCAGCTCCATCGCGGTGGTCAGCCCGCCCTGCACCACCGCGAGGTCGCACGCCGCCATGTGCCGGTACAGGTTGTGGACGTAGCCCCGCACTTCGACTCCGTCGACCGAGGGCAGGCTTCCCGGTTCGATACGGGGCCCGGCCACCACCACCATCCGCAGTTCCGGCACGCGCTGACGAGCGAACCGGTTTGCCTCGATCACACGGTGCAGCAGCGCCGCGCCGACGCCTGACCCGCCCACGCTGACCAGACAAACCTTCTCCTCGGATCCGTAGCCGAGCTCCTCGCGCAGTGCCGCGCGGTCGTCCGGGCTCACCGGGTCGAACCCCGAGATGTATCCGGTGAAGTCGAAGTGCCGCTCGGTCCAGTCGGCGATCATCGGCAGGGCGTCGCCCAGCGGCGCGGGCACGATGTCGTCGGGGTTTCCCACGAACAGCGCGCGGTCGCGCAGCCCGGGCGAGGCCGCGATGTGCTCGATCATCTGCTCGTTGTAATCCCGCGCCAGGAACCGCTCGTAATCGCCGTCGTCCTCGACCGGCAGCAGCCCGACGAAGTCGGTCAGCCACACGTACGGCGCTCGCTTGAGGTCCGGGTGCTCGTGCAGGAAGTAGTCGATCTCCCAGCCCTCGTCGGCGATCCACAGGTCGTAGGCCTCGTCGCTCACCACGTCGTGGAACAGCATGAAGTTCGCGACCAGGATCTCGTCCATCCGCCGCCACGCGTGGAAGCAGTGCAGGTCGTGCTCGGCCGTCTCGGACTCGAAATGGCCGGACTCTGAGGCCAGGTGCACGCTGGCCGGGTGAATCCGCTCGCCTTCCGCCTCGAGCACCTTTGTCACCGGGTGCTGGGCCAGCCAATCGATCTCCAGGTCCGGCACCCGCGCGCGCAACTCGCGCGCGATCGCCACGTCACGCTGAGCGTGTCCCAGGCCGATCGGGGAGGAGACGAACAGCGCACGCTTCACGATGGGACGACCCTACGCCCTCCCCGTGGCCTGAGCGCGAATCGATCGCGAAAGCCCGGTTGATCGGCGTAGGCTTGCGGCATGCTCCGAGTGGGCGTTCTCGGGCAGCTGACGGTCGAGGTGGACGGTTCCGGGGTCGAGCTGCCGACGAGCCGGCGTGCCCGTGCGCTGCTCGGGCTGCTGGCGATCGAGCGTCGGACCCACTCCCGCTCGCAGCTCGCGGCCCGCTTCTGGCCCGACGTCCTCGACGAGAGCGCGCGCACCAGCCTGCGCGCCGCACTGTCGGCGCTGCGCAAGGTGCTCGGCCCGGACGCCGACGGCTACCTGCTGGCCGGTCGCGACACGGTCGCCCTGGCCGGGGAGGCGCTGGTGTGGACGGACATCGCGGAGTTCGAGTCGCTGGTGGCCGCCGGCCGGAGCGCCGAGGCGCTGGCCCTGTCCCGTGGCGAGCTGCTCGAGGGGCTCGACGACGAGTGGATCCTGCACGCGCGTGACGAGCAGCGCGACCGGGTCGTCCAGGCGCTGGGCCGGCTGGCGGCGGACGCCGAGGCGAGCGGCGAGTTGCGCGAGGCGGCCGCGCTGACGCGCCGCCAGATCGCCCTCGATCCCCTGGCCGAAGAGCCGAGCCGGGAACTCATCCGGCGCCTGGCCGCGGCGGGTGATCGACCCGCCGCTCTGACCGCCTATCGCCGGCTGCAGGACAGGCTGCGCAGCGACCTCGGCATCGCGCCGTCGGCGCAGACTCGGGAGCTGGTCGATTCGGTGCGCACCTCTACCCCCCAGCCGACCGACCGCGTTACCCACCCGGCCGGTACCGTCACCCTCCTGTTCACCGACCAGGTGAGCTCGACCGAAACGCTCGCACACCTCGGTGACGATGAGGCGGCGCGGCGGCGCCGCGCGCACTTCCGGCTCCTGAGCGAGGTAGCGACGTCGCATCGCGGCCACGAGGTGAAGAACCTGGGCGACGGCGTGATGGTCGCCTTCGCCAGTGCCGTGGACGCGGTCGCCTGCGCGATTGCCATCCAGCAGGTCGTGCAGCGCCACACGGAGAGCGAGCGCGGCGGCGGCCTGATGGTGCGGGTCGGGTTGAACGCCGGTGAGCCCTTCCTGGATGACGGCGACTACTTCGGAACCCCCGTGGTCGTCGCCAAGCGGCTGTGCGATGCCGCGCGCGGGGGCCAGATCCTGGCCACCGATCTGGTGCGCGGACTGGTCGGCAACCGCGGCGGCTTCGAGTTCCGCCCCGTCGGGCCCGTGGCCCTGAAGGGTCTGCCCGCACCGGTCACGGCGTGCGAGGTGGGCTGGGAGGCGGCCGCCCAGCACCCGATCCCGCTGCCTGCGGCCGTGCTCGGGGCCGAGAGCAGTGAGTTCGTCGGGCGCGGCGAGATCCTCTCCGAGCTCGACCGTCAGTGGACGGCCGCGGTCGCGGGCGAACGGCGCGTGGCGCTGCTGGCCGGCGAGCCCGGGATCGGCAAGACACGCCTGGCCGCCGAGTTCTGCCGCCGCGCCCACAGCGCCGGCGCCGCCGTGCTGGCCGGGCGCTGCCACGAGGAGATGGTGACCCCCTACGCTCCGTTCGCCGAGGCGCTGCGCCACTACGCGACCGCCTGCCCGCCGGCCGAGCTCGCCGTCCACCTGTCGCCGTGGCGGCGGGAGCTGGCCGTCCTCGTCCCGGAGCTCGGTGACGGGCGGTCGATCAGTGTGGCCGAGTCGCCGCCGGAGGCAGAGCAGGAGCGCTTTCGCCTGCTCGAGGCGATCGCCGCCCTGCTGGCCGGCGCCTCACTGGCCAGACCGCTGATCCTCCTGGTGGACGACCTGCATTGGGCGGACGACGCCAGCCTGCTGCTCCTGCGCCACGTCGTGCGGGCCACCGAGGATTCGCGGCTGCTCGTGCTCGGCACCTATCGCCAGACCGAGCTCGACCGGCAGGGGCCGCTCGCCGCGGCACTGGCCGAGCTGCGCCGCGCGCGGGTGCTCGCCCAGATCCCCGTGCCAGGCCTCTCGGAGGCGGAGGTGGCGGCGCTCATCGCGGCCCGCACCGGCGCCGGCGCCGACGAGGGCTTCGCGCATCAGGTGAGCGCGCGCACGGACGGGAACCCGTTCTTCATCGAGGAGCTACTGCGCCACGTCGAGGACCGCTCGGGCGCGGGACTGGACGCCGCCGACCTTCCCGCCGGCGTCAAGGACCTGCTGCTGCGACGGCTCAGGCGGCTCGGGCCCGAGTCCGAAAAGGCGCTCGTATTCGCCGCGGTGAGCGGCCGCGAGTTCGAACTCGACGTGCTCGCCCGCGTGCTCGGCGTCCCGGACGAGGGGCTGGCCGAGCTGCTCGAACGGGCCATCGCCGCGCACGTGCTGGTGGAGGAGGCAGGTTCCATCGGTCGCTACCGGTTCGCCCATCCGCTGATCCGCGAGGCGATCTACGGCGAGGTTTCCGCGACGCGCCGAGCGCTCGCCCACCGGCGCATCGCGGAGGCCATCGAGTCGGTCGGGGCGGACCGCCTGAGCGGGCAGGCGGGGGCGCTGGCGCTCCACTACCACGCGGCCGGCGACGCCGAGAAGGCGCTGCACTACCACGATCTGGCCGCCGCCGAGGCCGAGCGGGCGGGCGCGCCCGAGACCGCCCTCGAGCATCTGACCGGGGCGATCGCCGCCGGAGAGCTGCTTGGTCGCACGGTTGGCGCGGACGCCACCATGCGCGACCTGCACTGCCGGCGCGGCGCGATGGGGTACTTCTCGGCCAGCCACGAGGTGATGCGGCGCGACTATCGCCTGGCGCTCGAGGGGGCGCGCGAGGTGGGAGACCGAACGCTCGAGATCGACGCGCTGAACGGGCTCGGGTTCTCGTTCCACATCATCGACAGCGACGCGTCCGCTCGCTACCACGGTCAGGCGCTCGAGCTCGCCGAGCAGGTGGGTGACGCGACGGCTCAGGTGATCGCGTTGGGGCGCCTGTCGCTGCTCGGCGCCAACCAACTCGATCTCGAGGGCGCGCTCACCCTCGGTGAGCGCGCCCTCGGCCTCGCCGAGGGCTCAGGCGACGAAGCCCAGCGATCGCGCGCGCTCGACTGCCTGAAGTTCGTGGCGCTGCTGCTCGGCCAGACCGACCGGCTCGAGGCGCTCACCGCGCAGCTGACCCAGGCACAGCGGCGGCGGCAGGACACCTGGTTCCTGCAGTGGACGCTGCTCGAATCGGCCTTCACGCCGACGGTGCAGGGACGCTGGAGCGAGGCCGCCGCCCGGCTCGACGAGGCGCTGGCGATCAGCCGCCGAATGGACGACGTGTACTCGCGGGGGCTGATCCTGGGCGCGCAGTGCGTGCTCGAGCACGCCCGCGGAGACTACGTGCGTGCCTTCGGGCTCGGTGAGGCGGCGTTCGCGGCGATCAGTCGCGATGCGGCCGGCGTGTGGATGGGGTGGACGGCGGCTACGGTGGCACGCCCCCTGGCCGACCTGCGGGCCTGGGACCGTGCGCGGGATCTGCTCGAGGCGGGGGCCGAGGCAAGCGCGAAGATCGACGCGCGGGGGCAGAGCTTCAGCCTGCTGGGAGACCTCGGCTGGGTGCGTCTCCAACTCGGCGACGAGCCCGGCGCGCGAGCCGCCGCCCAACACTGGGACGATCTCGCCCGGCGCATGCGCACGCCTCCGGGCGACGCCTACCTGTACTCGGCCCACACCTACACGAGCCGCGCGCAGGTCGCGCTCGCCCTGGGGGATCTCGACCGGGCACAGGCGATCCTCGCCGCGCTGCGCGAGCCGGTGCGGCGGTTCGGGCTGCGCGAGGCCGCCGCGAACGTCCACGCCGGCCTGGCCGCCTGCGCCGCCGCGCGCGGAGAGCGCTCGACGGCCCACGAGCTGCTCGAGGCGGGCCTGCGGGCCGCGGGCGACGACGGCTGGCCCGCAACGCGGCTCGCCCTTCGCCTCGCGCTGGCCCGGCTCGCCTCGTCCGAGGCCGGGCGGGACGAGCACGCTCGAGCCGCGCAGGCGCTGATCGAGCAGATCGCGCGGTCGGTCGGCGACGAGCCGCTTCGGACCGGGTTCCGCGCCGCCGTGGCGGGCGAGCTCGAAACCGCTGCGCCCGTTGGCGCCTACGCGGCCGGCGCCAGCCGCCAGGTGACCTCGTAGCCGAGCAGGTCGGGGTCGTCGAGCCGCCGGGCGAAGAACCGCTCGAGCGCCCGCACCTGCGTGGCGTAGCACCGCACCGCCGCGATCTTGTGCTCGAACTCCGCTTGCGCGAGCCGGCATACCTTGGGCACGCGCCGGTCCGCGGCGAGGCCGGTCGCCGCCAGAGCAGCCTCCCACGCCCGGTCGACCTCCCCCGCTCCCGCGCCCTGCGTCATCCAGTCGGGCCACCCGTGCGCGCAGGCGTGCGGAAGATCCGCGTAGAGACCGACCTCGAATCCCTCGGCGCGAAGGTCGAGCGCCGCTGTGCGCACCACGAGATGATCCGGATGCGGCCCGAGCGCCGCCGGCGCGAGCAGCCGCGCTCGCGGCGAGAGCACGGGTCGCAGCGCCTCGATGAGCGCTGCCGGCTGCTGATCATCGTCGCGGTACTGCCGATCGAGCAGCGGGAGGTTGAGCGGCTGGCGTCCGGTGAGCGCGAGCGCCGCCGCGTCCTCCGCCCGGCGCGCGGTGACCATCGCGCGCGGCTCGCTCCGGCCATCCCACCATCCGGGCGCCGCGTCCGGGGCCGGGAGCCCCGCGAAGACGTTGATCACGTGAACGTCGGCCGGGCCGGTCAGGACGCGCCAGCACGACAGCACCGCGTCGTCGAGGTGCGGCGAGAGGATCACAACCGGCGGGGGCATCCCCGCCGGAGGATCCATGGTTCACGTTGTGCGAGCGTGAAGCGCGCGCGAAAGCACCTCTTACACGCGCTGAATCAGCGTTCCCGTCCCGAGCCCGCCGCCGCAGCACATCGTGACCAGCCCGATCTCCTTGTCGGAGCGCTCGAGCTCGTGCAGCAGCGTGGTGAGCAGCCGGGCGCCGGTCGACCCGAGCGGGTGCCCGAGCGCGATCGCGCCACCGTTCACGTTGACTCGGTCCATGTCCGGCTCGAGCTCGCGCCGCCAGGCCGCCACGACCGGAGCGAACGCCTCGTTGATCTCGACCAGGTCGATGTCGTCCATGGTCATCCCGTTGCGCTCGAGGATCTTCCGGGTGGCCGGGATCGGGCCCGTGAGCATGATCACCGGGTCGACGCCGACCGTGGTCTGGTCGACGATCTTCGCGCGGGCCTTCAGCCCCAGGGCGTCGGCCTTCTCGCGTGTCATGAGCAGCACCGCGGCGGCCCCGTCGGAGATCTGCGAGCGTGCCGGCGGTGATCTTGCCGTCGGGCTTGAACGCGGGCTTGAGCTGGGCTAGCGCCTCGATCGTGGTCTGGGGCGGATGCCCTGGTCGGACACATAGGTCGATCCATTCACCTTGAACGGGAGGATCTCCCGCTCGAAGCGGCCCTCTTCAGTGGCGCGGTGGGCCAGCTGATGCGAGCGCAGCCCGAGCTGGTCGAGCTCGGAGCGGGGGATCTCCCACTGGTCGGCGATCATCTCGGCTGAGAGCCCCTGCGGGATGAGGTTGTGGCGCTCCATCATCGCGGGCGGATACGGCGTGCCGACCTGGTCGGTCCAGGTCAGGCCGATCCCCATGGGGATGTGACCCAGGTGCTCGACGCCCGAGCCGATCGCCACGTCGTGCACGCCGGCCGCGATCAGCGCCGCGGCAAAGTTCACCGCCTGCTGTGACGAGCCGCACTGACGATCGACGGTGGTGGCCGGTGTCTCGATTGGCAGGCCGGCCTGGAGCCACGCGTTGCGGCCGACGTTCCACGACTGCTCGCCGTACTGCTGCACGCAGCCGGCCACGACGTCCTCGACCTCTCGCGCGTCGATCCCCGACCGCTCGATCACCTCGGTGTAGCAGCGACCGAGCAGATCGTTGGCGTGGGTGTCCTTGTAGTAGCCCTTCTCCTTGTGCCCGCGGCCAATCGGCGTGCGGACGGCTTCGACGATGACTACTTCGCGACCGGATTGCGGCACGCGCTGCTCCTTTTTACGGATTCTGATACCGCAAAGGCCCCCGATGGCGCGTTTGCGGTGGGATCATTATCTGTACTGAAGCTTCGTTAACCGAAATCGACTGAGGGAGCTCACTTGACGGAACGACTGGGAATCGCCGGATCGGGCACCATCGCGTGCGGCCTGGCGGTGGCCGCTTCCGAGCACGATGAGGTGCTGCTATGGGCCCGGTCGGACGAATCGGCCGAGCGAGCCCGCGCGCGGGTCGCGAAGGCGTGCGCCAAGCTCGAGGGGTTCGATCCCGGCCGCATCCGGGTGGTCACCGATCTCGACGACCTGGGCGAGGCTACCTTCCTGGTCGAGGCCGTAGCCGAGCATCACCTGAGCAAGAGCACCGTCCTGTCCGATCTCGGTGAGCTTGCGCGCCACGCGCGCTCGGGCGCGGTGCTGGCCACCACGACATCCTCGCTGTCGATCCCCGACCTGGCCCAGGCGAGCGGCCATCCCGAGAACTTCGTCGGCTTCCATCCGTTCAATCCGGTGCCGAAGATGCAGCTGGTCGAGCTGGCCTTCCCACCCCAGGCCACGCCCGAGACCCGCGAGCGGGCCCAGAAGTTGTGCGAGCAACTCGGCAAGACCGGGATCGAGGTTCCGCTGATTCCGGGCTTCGTGGTCAACCGGTTGCTGTTCCCTTACCTGTTCAGCGCGGTCGACCTGTTGGCCGAGACCGGCCTGCGCCCGGAGGACATCGACAACTGCATGATGCTCGGCGCCGGCTTGCCCATGGGGCCGCTCGCCCTGCTCGACCTCGTCGGCCTCGACGTCGCCAAGGCGATCGGCGACGCGATGGGCACCCACGTCCCGGCCCGGCTGGTCGAGCTGGTCTACGAGGGGTCGCTGGGTCGCAAGACGAGCGCCGGCTTCTACCGCTACAGCTGACGAAGCTTAGACAGAGTCTTAAGACTCGTTCATCTGGGAGGCTCAAACTCCCTGGCGCGACGTACCTCATAGCAGCACCTCCTCCCCAGAAGCACAGAGCCGGCCCGTCCCCAGCGGGCCGGCTCTTTTTCGGGAGGACGGGTCCCAATATGCGAAGCCGGCCCGAGCGGGGCCGGCTTCCGGTCTCTCCTCTCAACCACCGGGAGATGGTTCCACGCGATCTCCGGCCGTTGCCTGAGGCGCGAAATGTAACGAATGCCGCGAGCCCGTGAGGGGTCGTTGCCGGGACCCTGACCCGGGTAGACAGAAGGTGTGACTCAGAGACCGCCCAATCCGCCCGCCGGCCGGGACGAAACCGAGCTCGAGCGCAATGATCGGAACATGGTGGAGCTCCTGCAGGAGGTCCGCGTGGTCCAGACCGGCGTGCAGATCCTGTTCGGCTTCCTGCTCACGATCGCCTTCCAGCCCAAGTTCGAGAAGCTCTCGAGCTTCCAGAAGGCCGACTACTTCGGGACGCTCGTGGCGGCCGCCACCACCCTGATCATGCTCACCGCCCCCACCTCCTGGCACCGCATCCTTTTCCGCCGGGGCGACAAGGAGCATCTGGTCGAGATCGCCAACCGCTTCACGGTCATCGGCCTGGCCGCGATGGGCTTCACGATGATCGGCGTGGTGATGCTGCTGAGCGATATCGCGTTTGCGCCGGTGGTCACGTTGCTCGTCACCGCCGCCGCCGTGACCGCCTGCTCGATCCTCTGGTATTTGATGCCGCTGGCCCGCCGGCGCGAGCTACGCAGCGGCTCGCCGCTGGCGGATACGCACGGCCTCGATCCGGTTCTGCCGGACCGACTCGACCCGGATCGAGAACCCGTTCGCTGAGATCGTGTCCCCCCGCTTGGGCAGACGCCCGAGCTCGGCGAACACGAACCCGCCCACCGAGTTGTACGCGTCGGTGTCGACCGGCAGCTCGAGTCCGTAGTCCTCGAGGTCGGACACCGCAACGTGCCCGCGCACGAACCAGTCGCCGTTGGCCAGCCGGCGCACCGCCCCGCCCGCCGGGTCGGTCTCGTCGGAGATCTCCCCTACCACCTCCTCGATGATGTCCTCGATCGTGACGATCCCCGCCGTGCGCCCGTACTCGTCGACCACGATGGCCAGCTCGGTCCGCTCGCGCTGCAGGTCGGCCAGCAGGTCATCGAGCGGCTTGGTCTCGGGGACGATCGGGGCCTCGCGCACAAGCGCGTCGAAGCGCGCCTCCATGCCGTCGTTCAGCATCTTCTTGACCAGCTGGTTGACGTGGACGATGCCCTTGACCCGATCCTGGTTCTCGTCCTCGGTCACCACCAGGCGCGAGTGACCGGTCGATACGCAGCGCTTGAGCGCGGCCTCGACGTTCTCGGACACGTCGACCGTGACCACGGCCGGGATCGGGGTCATCACCTGGCGCGCCTCCTGCTCGTGCAGGTGGAACACGCCGGTGAGCATGTTGGCCTCGCCCACGTCGAGTTGCCCGCCGGTGGTTGACTGCGCGATCAGCCGCTTGAGCTCGTCCGGGGTCCCGCCCTCGGCCTCGGCGTCGGGATCGGTCCCCAGCATGCGCAGGATCGAGTGCGAGGACCAGTTCAGCACGACGATGAACGGGTGGAACAGCATCCGGAAGAACTGCAACGGCCGGGCGATCCGGCGGGCCAGGCCCTCGGCGTGCTGGATCGTGTACAGCTTGGGGACGATTTCGCCCACGATGCTCTGCGCGACGGTGATGAGGAGGTAGGCGATGACCACCGATATCGCGACCGAGGCGGCGTGGCCCAGCACACCACCGAAGATCGGCTCGAATATGTGCGCCAGCGCCGGCTCCCCTAGGGCGCCGATGCCGATGGAGGCCATCGTGATGCCGACCTGGCAGGCCGCGATGTAGTCGCCGATGTGGTCGACCTGGGTCAGCGCGAGGCGAGCGCCGCGCGCTCCCTCCTCGGCCAGCGCCTCCAGCCGGCCCCGGCGCGAGCGGACAAGCGCGTACTCGCCGATCACGAAGAACGCGTTGGCCAGGACCAGCAGCCCGGTCAGAATGATGAACAGCGCCGTCATACCTGGTCGTTCACGTGAGTACGGCTGCACCGAGAAACGCGAGGCCGGATGCCGAGCGGGCCGCACGCCCGGGCTGGCGCCGCCAGGCGTGCCTCGAATGCGGGCGTATTCGCGTGAGCGACCACTAGCTGGCGGTCACCTGCCGCGCCCGCGCCCGGGCGGCCCCGCAGTCCTTCCTCGGTGGAGAGCTCCTGGTCTGTGAGCTGCTACTTCGGGATGGGTCGTCGTCGTTCATGCAGCGACGCCGTAACGGTAGCAGTCGCATCACCCGGTGCGCGGCGGATCTATCCTCCCTTCGTGCGCATCGTCAGCCTGATCCCGTCCGCCACCGAGACTTTGTTCGCCCTCGGCCTGGGCCCGGACGTGATCGCCGTCACCCATGAGTGCGACTACCCGCCGGCCGCGCGCGAGCTACCCAAGATCACCCGCGACGTCCTCCCTGCGGGCCTGAGCGCTCGCGAGATCGACTCGGCGGTCAAGGAGCGGACGCTGGCCGGGGACTCGATCTACGAGCTCGACGATGAGCTGTTGCACGACCTGCGGCCAGACCTGATCGTCACCCAGGAGCTCTGCTCGGTCTGCGCGGTCTCCTACGACGAGGTGCGCGCGCTGGCCGAGGAGATCGAGACGCGCCCGCGGGTCGTCTCGCTCGACCCGCACACGGTCGGGGAGGTGCTGGGCGATGTCCGGACCCTGGCCCAGCTGACCGACCGCAAGGACGCCGCGGTGGATCTCGTCCGTGACGCCTCGGCGCGGATCGACCGGATTCGTCTGGCCGTCCGCGGCGCGCGCCGTCCGCGAGTGGCCGCCTTGGAGTGGCTCGATCCGCCGTTCGCCGCCGGCCACTGGACCCCGCAGCTGATCGAGTACGCAGGCGGCGAGGACGTGCTCGGGTTCGCCGGCGAGAAGTCCGAGGAGACGAGCTGGGCGGCGGTCGAGGCCGCGCAGCCCGACGTCGTGATCGTGATGCCGTGCGGCTTCGACGCCGAGATCGCCCACCGCGAGGCCGAGATGCACCGCGACGACCTGGCTCGGGCGGGCGCCGGCGAGGTGGTGGCGGTCGACGCGGCGGGCTACTTCTCGCGGCCGGGGCCGCGGATCATCGACGGGCTCGAGTTGCTGGCGCACATCCTGCACCCGGAGAAGGTTCCCGAGCCGCCGGACGCCGGGCGATCGTTCACCGTCGACCTCTACTCCCCCCCGAGCTGCGCTAGACCGTCAGTCCGTTCGGGGTCAGGCCCGTTCCTCCCGCGACGGCCAGCGCGCCGACGATGCTTGCCGCGCCGACCAGCGCGCACGCGGCCACCGCCGTCCTGGGCATCTGCCGGCGCTCCCCCAACTCCACCACGAGCCAACCGGCGATCAACCCGCCGACGAGGCCGCCGATGTGCGCGCCGATCGAGATACCGCGGAAGGTCACCGAGAAGACCAGGTTGAGCACGAGCACGACACCGAGCCCGCTCTGCCAGATCGAGATGCCGCGGCTGCGGGCCACCACGATCAGGGCGCCGAAGATGCCGAAGATCGCGCCCGAGGCGCCGACCGTCGGGATCAGCGGCTGGAACCACAGCGCACCGAACGAGCCCGCCAGCAGCGATACGACGTAGACCACGAGGAAGTTGAGGCGCCCGATCGCCGGCTCGAGCGCCGAGCCGACGAACCACAGCGAGAACATGTTGACGAACAGGTGGAACGGGCCGGCGTGCAGGAACCCGCCGCTCACGATCCGCCAGTACTCGTGATTGATGCTGATCGAGGGGCCGAACAGCACCCCGTGCTCCCACACCGTCCCGCTGCCTGTACTCGAGAGGCCGCTTCCGCCCGCCGTCTCGACCAGGAAGGCCAACACGTTCAGCGCGATCAGCACCTGGGTCACGATCGGCGCGGACGCCGCGCGCACGCCGCGCGTCACCCGCGTCTTCTCGCGGGAACATTCCGGGCAGCGCATCCCGACCGGGGTCGGCGTCATGCAGTCCGGGCAGATCGGCCGACCGCAGGAGGAGCAGGAGACGCCGGTCTCACGAGACGGGTGGCGATAGCAGACGGCCATTGCTCATCACGCTATCAACGGCCCATCCGGTTTCCAGCGATTTGCCGGCGCAGCGGCGGTCGCTCAGCGACGGCGGGCGATCCGCCTCGCCTCTTCGCGGGCGTCCTGGAAGGTCCGCTCGATCAGCTCGACCATGTTGTTCGAGCGCTGCGTTCTGGCTCGGTGGCGGGCGCGGACCCGGAGCACGACGAGCGCGGTGCCGGCGCTCACCCCGACGACGGCCGCCGCCGCCGGCCGGACCCAGTTACGCGGGTCGCGCATGGCCGAGAGCTCCCAGGCGTCGAGCTTCCCCTGGGCCAGTTCGGTCAGGCTGACCAGCGTTACCTCGAGCCGGTCCACCAGATCTGCGGGCGGCTCGACGGGCGTCAGCGCCTGGCGCAGGAGGGCCTCGAAGTCAGCGGCGCCGCTGCTCATGCCTCGGTTCCCCCGCTGTCGGTGGCGGCAGGCTCGGAGACCATTCCCTCGAGCTGGCGGATCGCCCTGTGCAGGAGCACCTTGGTCGCGCCGTCGGTGCGGCCGAGCGCGCGGGCGATCTCCCGGTTGTCCATGCCGAGCGCGAAGCGCATGATCAGCGCCTCGCGCCGGTCGTCCGGCAGCTGCTGGACGCCGGCGAGGATCGCCTTCAGCGACTCGCGGCCCTCCACGAGCGACTCGGTGGTGTGCGGCGAGGAGATCATGTCGGCGTCCTCGATGCCCGACTCCGGCTTGCGCGAGCGGTCCCGGTAGAAGTTCGCCGCCAGGTTGTGGGCGATGCGGATGAGCCACGGACGCAAAGGCCGGCCGTTCGACTCGCGCAGTGCGCGCTCGAAGTGGCGGTAGGCCTGCAGGAAGGTCTGCTCGGTGAGGTCCTCGGCATCGTGGTGGTTGCCCACGCGGTAGTAGCTGTAGGAATAAACGTCCCGCAGGTGCGTTCTGTACAGCTCGGTAAAGCGGGCGTCGACATCCGCCTTGCCGCTCGGTAGCCCGTCTTGCGCCTCGTGTTGCGCCACACGCTCAGCCTAGCCTCCCTCAGGCCGCCCGGATGGAAGACTTCCGCGTAGAACGGGCCGGCTCGATGACCGTGGCGGTCCACTGCTCGGGCTCGATCCGCCCCTCGATGAGGGCGGCCAGGCTGTCGAGGGCCGGCGTGTCGAGATGGGCGTCGCGCGCCACGCTGGCCAGGAGCGGAGCCGCGTCCACCCCTTCCACGGCGCGACCGAGCGCGTGGTCGATGTCGGCCGCCGGCACGCCCTGGGCGAGCAGCTCGCCGGCGCGGCGGTTGCGCTCGGTCGGCGAGACCGCGGCGGCCACCAGATCGCCGGCTCCGGCCAGCCCGGCGAAGGTCTCGGGCCAGCCGCCGTGCACGCGCGCGAGCGCGTCGACTTCGTCGAACACCTTGCCGGCGGCGGCGCCGGCCACGTTGGGACCGGCCAGCGCCGCAACCGCAGCGGCCAGCACGGCCACGTTCTTGGCGGCGCCGGCCAGCTCGACGCCGGTCACGTCACCCGTGGTGGTGACGTCGAAGCCGGCGGCGCTCAAGGTGTCGGACAGGTCGCGCCGGAACGCGCGATCCACCGAGGCAAGCACCACGGAGGCGCCGTGCTCGAGCGTGTCGGCCGCGTCGGCCGGCCCGCCCAGAGCGGCCACCGCGCGGGCCGCGCAGCGTTCGGCCACGAACGCGGAGGGCAGGGTGCCGAGTGGAGGCACGAGGCCCTTGGAGAGCACGAGCACGCCGGCGCGTCGTGGGATCTTCTCGCCATGCGCAGCCATCACCGCGGGCAAGGCGCGGGCGGGCACGGCCAGGCAGATCAGGTCGTGGCCGCCGAACTCGAGCTCGCTCGCCGCCTCCACCCGCACGGCCTCCGGCAGCTCGACGTTCGGCACATGGACGTTGTCGCGGCGGTCGGCCCGGAGCGCCTGCGCCTGCTCGCGGGTGCGGCAGCCGAGGTCGACCTCGAAGCCGGCCCGGGCGAGCAGGACGGCCAGCCCGATGCCCGCGGAGCCCGCGCCGATGACCGCCGCACGCCGGATCGGGGGCATGCCGCCGAGCCACTCCCACTGGAGCATCACGCACGGCCAGATCCGGTCGGTCACCGCGCCGGCCAGCGCCGGCGAGGCGTTGTCCACCGTGGGGAAATACAGCGGGCGCCCGGCGCGCACGCGCACCCTGCGCGGGCGAATCCGCCAGCCACGGCGGATGTCCTCGGTGCCGATGATGGCGATCGGCACGACCGGAGCCCCGGTCTCGAGCGCCATCCGGCCGACGCCGCGCTTGGGCTTACCCAGCGAGCCGGGCCGCGTGCGGGTGCCCTCCGGGAACATCAACACGATGTCGCCCCGGTTCAGGATCGCCTTGGCCGTCTCGATCGTGTCCTGGTCGGACGCCCCGCGGTCCACCGGAAAGGCGCCCAGCGCGTTCAGCATCCAGCTCAGCACGCGGTTATAGGCGAACAACTCCTTCTTGGCCACGTAGTACACCGGCCGCCGGGTCATCGTCCCGATCACGAACGGATCGAAGAAGCTCCGGTGGTTCGCGGCCAGGATCACCGCGCCCTCGGCAGGGATGTGCTCACGCCCCATCCGCTTCATCCTGAGATACGTCAGGAAGAACGGCGTGAGGATCAGCCGCACGATCAGCAACACCAATCGACTGACGCCCTTCTCCCGGGCCCGTCGGTGCAGCGCTTCGTGGTCCATCACACTTGGCGTACCCGCTCCCGCCCTGCCCGTTACAGTTGGCCCACTTGAGCAACGGCACTGTCAGCACCCGCACGCTCAAAGGGGCCCTCGCCGGTGGGGTTGCCGCGCTGGCCTGGGCCGTTCAGCAGCCCCTCGACAAGCTCGTGTTCGGCTGCCGCTACGACGACGTCGAGCTCCTCGGCCGCGCCATCCGGCCCGACGCCGGCTGGTATCGCGTCGGATTGGTGCTGCATGCCCAGAACGGCGTCCTGTTCGGCGCCCTCTACGCGAACGTGGCTCCGGCCCTGCCGATCGCCCCGGAGCTGCGCGGCCCCGCCGCCGCCCTCGCCGAGATGTTCGCCACCTGGCCCCTCGCCGGTCTGTCCGACCGCTTCCACCCGGCGCGCACCCGCCTGCCCGTCTTGAGCGGCAACCGCCGCGCCTTCGCCCAGGCCTTCTGGCGCCACCTCCTGTTCGGCTACGTCCTCGGCGAACTCGAGCGCCGGCTGAACACCGACGACACCATCCCCCCCGGTCCGCCCCCCGACTACGCCTCCAACGGCCACGGCTCGCTCGACCGCGCCGTCTCGGCCGTGCGAGACTGAGACCCACCTGCCCGCCTAGCTCAGCTGGTAGAGCACTTCACTTGTAATGAAGGGGTCGGGGGTTCGAGTCCCCCGGCGGGCTCTTTGCGAATGCCCTGCAAATCGAGCCCTTTGTGTACGTCCATCGCGACGCCCGGAAGACTCAGAGGGAGTGCGGGGCAACTGATATGGGCAACGCGCGCCGCGGACACGGGGCGAAGCGTCCCCGGATCGGCCGCCCAGCCCATTCAATTAGCCAGATTTCGGTAGTAGCATTCACTCGCTTAACGGGTCGATGGCGGCCTTCGCTTGGATACACGGAAGTGCGCGGGGTGCGGCGCCACCCTCAGGACGCATGTCGGAGGGGCTGAATCGCATGGGGGCTACGCGCGCGGCTGACTCAGGACGAGGTCGCCATGCAGCTCGATCGAATGCGAGCCACGGTGATCGCGGGAAAGGCGCGTGACTTTCCGACGATTCCCCGCGCCGAGCTGGAGAACGCCTATGGAGATATCAGCGTCGATGCGATGAGGCGCACGTTCGGAAGCGAGTGGAGCTCGCACGCTTCGTGCACGAAGGCCTTCGCCACGACGCCTTGGACCGCGCCAAGTCTGCCGCGTTCCGGCTTACGTCTTCGCTATCGGGAACGATCGCGTCGAGCGAGAGCCTCGATCACAGCGTGCTCGAGCAAATCAAGTGCCAACAAGCCGACCCAGGCACCCTCGACGAGGAGGTCAGCGCCGCATAGACTCAACCTCGGGAACCTGAACCGCGCGCGAATTTACAGCGGCAAATGGACGCGACCTGCTTCAGGGTGAGACCCGGGCTGCTGGTCCACTTCCAGGCGCGCAAAGCCGGCGGAGTGCACCCCCACCGCGACGATACGGCGGTGAGGAATCCCACACCGACGATCCACTGGATGTGCCAGAAGCCGGCAACGATCCCGACGAAGGCAGCCAGCTGGGCCACCACCCTAGCGACGGTGACGATGATGGACGGCGTCTGTCGGCGACGGAAGGACTCCGCCCGGTTAACCAGCGCGAGGGCAGCGAGAAAGGGGATGGCCACGGAAAACGCGACCAGCGAAATCTTGGCGGACCTGTCCAGCGATGGCGCCTCTAGGTACCCCTGCATCATGACGACGGCGATGCCGATCAGCCCGGCGTAGATCAAGCCGAACTGCCTGACCACCTCCTCGGCCCGCTCACCCGTGAGTGCCTTCGACCGCTCCGCTTGGGCCCTCGCTCGCTCCTCCGCTCGCGCCGCCGTCTCGTGGGCCCTCCGTCTGGCCTGTTCGGCCGCGCGGCCGTGCTCCTGCGGCTGGTCAGCGCTCACGGTCACTCCTTTCCTTCGGGGTTTCGCTCTGCGGCTTGTGCGGGAAGTGAGGGCGGCCGGTTCGGAAGCAGGATGGAAATGGTGCTGTCCGACGGGAACTCGTCGCCGGGGATGAGGGGGTTACCACCTCTCGCTTTGACGCACCGCTGGTGTGCGCGATGTGTTCCACGGGTGCCGCGAGCCGACCGAACAGCTCATGCGAGTCACTCATCGCGCTGCGCTCAGGGTCCCGGCGGTGATCGGCGCGGTCAGCGGCAGCGGCCGCAGTCCGTCGCCGGTGATGACGTCGAGCTGCTGGTTCTCGACCTGCTCGGCGACTTCCGGGAGGTCGTTTGTGGCGACGATCAGAACTCGCGCCGGCTCGGTGGCGCGGTTGAGGATCTGGTGGGCGCCCGCGCGGCCGGCTGGAAGGGACACGACCTCCCCCTGCGCGAGCGTACGCTCATCTTCGGGCCCGCGGCGGAGCGTCGGCGTGCCGGCGTGCTGAGCGAGGCGGACCGCGCGTAGGGTGCCGGTTTCAGAGGGCATCTCGGCATCCCACGCGTGGTGGTGAAGATTGATGATGTCGGTCATAGCGGAAACGATCGTTTGGCAGCAGGCTCTCGTGTCTAGCCGATCCACGCTGGAGTGAAGCCGGCTTTTCCTGGGATCGCGATGATGGCGTCGCCGAATCCGCAGACGACGGCCGTGGCGTCGGTGAGCGCGATCACCTGCCGGGGGAGTGCCTCAGGCACGACCAGCGTGTCGCCTGGCGCAAGCCGCATGGACACTTGCTCGATGGCGATTGCGAGCTCTCCGCTGGTGACGTGCCAGATCTGCTCGGAGTCGACGGTGTGGTCGGGGTCGCGTTGACCCTGGCGCATGTCGACCTGCCACATGCTGAGCACGCTCGCGTCACCTTGTGTCGGTGACGCCAGCGTGGTGATGACGGCGTTCTCGGTCTCGGTGCGTCGGGTGGAGCCGGCGCGATTGGCTCGTATGGGCATGGTTGCTCCTGCTTAGGGTCGGGATGGTTGATGTGGGCTGTGGAGCGAGGGCGCGTGTCGACGCCAGCGGCGAGGCCTTAACTGGTGGGTGTTGGCGTCGCGGAGGCGCTTGGCGATGATCGCCCCGGCCAGCTGCATGTGGAGATATGGATGCACGCAGAGGACGGTCTCGTCTGGCCGTGTGCGTCGCGTCGGTGGACTCGCCGGTGCGGTCGCCGGTTGGCAGGACGGGCGAAGGGCGAGCAGCTCGTCAGCGGGAGCCGGAAAGCGGCAAAGAGTCGGCGAGACCGCGGCGTTCGGGCCGTCGCACCTGGGAGGACCGCGGGGCGAACGCGCCGGTGACGCCGTTAGCGGTGGGCTTGATTAGGCGGTAACCGGCTCGCCGAGCGCGATTTGGGCGAGCTCGTTCCGCGAGCTGAGGTACAGCTTCACGAACATCTTGCGCAGGTGGTAGTCGACCGTGCGTGGGCTGAGGAACAGCTGCGCGGCGATCTCCGGGTTGGTGTTCCCGGTGGCCACGAGGCGTGCGATCTGCAGCTCCTGGGGCGTGAGCTGGTCGCGCGTAGAGGGGTCGCGCCGACGAGCCCTCTCACCGCTGGCGCGCAGCTCCGAACGAGCGCGCGCCTCCCACGGCTGCGCGCCGATTTGCTCAAAGCGACCGAGCGCAGCCCGCAGGTGCGGTCGCGCGTCGGCGCGGCGACGGTGACGGCGAAGCCACTCGCCGTACAGGAGCTCGCTGCGTCCCGCATCGAACGGCGACAGCGCCGGCGCGAGCTCGACCGCCCGGGCGAAGTGCTCCTCGGCACCCGACTCGTCGATCAGCCCCAGGCACCGCGCCAGGAGCGCGAGTCCGACGGGGTTTCGCGACTGCTCGGCCCAATGCCGAAACCGCTCGGCGTGCGCCGAGACCTCGTCGAGGCGATCGGCGCGGACAGCCGCCTCCACCGCGTCGGGCACTCCGTACAGGAACAGCGAGTCGTGGGCTCCGGTCAGCGCCGTCGAGATCATCCTCAGAAGGCGCTCGAGCGCTTCGGTCGACCGGCCGAGGCACAGGTCGAGCAGCGCCAGCGACCCTTCCGCGGACTGGCCGATTGCCGCCGCGCCCGTGCGTGCGACCAAGGCCTGGAGCTCGGCGGCGTGAGCGCGCGCGAGCTCCTCCTCGCCCGGTAGGGCATCGATCTCGACGAGGCGCGTGAGGTTCCAACCGGCTGCCCACAGCTGACCGGTATCGAGCGCGAGGCGCCATCCTTCGTCGCCGCTCGCGTAGGCGAGCTCGAAGCGGCTCTCACCGATCAGCGCGGCCGCCTGCACCTGGAGGGAGAAAGGAAGCGTGGTCACCGCGCCCTGCTCGCGCGCATGGCTCACCGCCCGATTCGCATGGTGAATCGCCTCCCGATGCAGGCCGACGCGGCCGGCGACGCGCGACGCCCAGATCAGGCACGGCGGATCCTCGATTCCCTCCGCGAGCTCGACCACCTCGGCTGACAGCGCCCTTGAGTGCTCGTAGGCGCCCGACGCTTCCGCGGCACCGGCGATCAGCGAGGCTTTGATGAAGCGGTCGATCTCGTCGGCGGGCGTGACATCGGCGGCACGGGCGGCGACCTCCGCCGCCTCCTCGATAGCGCCGGCCTGCGCGGCCATCACGCAGCCCTCCCGGAGTAGCTGCAGCGTCACGGACGGATCTTCGCTCAGCGCCGCCGCCTGCCGAATTGACGCGACGCCATCGAGCAGCCAGCCGCTCTGGCCCTCGATGACCCCTCGCATGAACAGGAGCCGGGCGCGCTGCGACCGATCGGCGATCGGCAACGCACGGCGGATCAGCTCCGCGGCGCGATCGCCTTGCCCGGCGGTCCAGGCGGCCTGCGCCGCGGCGGCGAGCCGCCAGGCACGCTCGGGGGACCTCTTGCTCAGCGCCGCGGCCCGTTCGAAGGCGCTCGCGGCCGACGCGTGACCACCCCGCAGCTGGGAGCGCTGAGCCGATGCTTCGAGCGCCGCCGCCACCTCCTCGTCCTGCGTCAGAGCCGCCATCGCGCGGTGCCACACGGCTCGCTCCGCGCTATCCGCACTATCCGCAACGTCGCGACCCTGCGACGCGTCCTGCGCGAACTCGATGACGCGGGCCTCGACGTCGTCGATCTCGCGATCCACACCCCCGACCTCGACGACGTGTTCCTGGCGCTCGCCGGCCAACACGACCACTCACAGAAGCCCCGAAGCGAAAAGGAGCCCCGGGAATGACTGGCACCTACGCCCTGCGCGATTCGACGACGATGCTGCGACGCAACCTTCGCCACCTGCAGCGCTGTCCCGGCCTCTCGCTGTTTCCGATCTTGGGCCCCGTCGTCTTCCTGCTGCTGTTCGTCTACGTCTTCGGCGGTACGCTCGGCAACGGCATCACCACCGGCGGGGGACGCGACGCCTACGTCAACTACCTCACCCCCGGCATGCTCCTGTTCACCGTCGTGGGCGCCGCCAATACCACCGCGATCTCGGTGGCCAAGGATATGACCGAGGGCATCATCGCCCGCTTCAAGACGATGCGCATCTGGCGGCCCGCGGTGCTCGCCGGCCACGTCCTCGGCAGCCTGATCCTGACGGCGCTCAGCCTCGGCGTCCTCGTCGCGGTCGCGCTGCTCGTGGGCTACCACTCCGCCGCCGGCCCACTCAGGTGGCTGGCCGCCCTCGGGCTGCTCGCCCTGCTGGCGATCGCCCTGACCTGGCTGACGGTCGCGCTGGGCCTGAATGCCAAGAGCGTCGAGACCGCGAGCAACATCCCGATGCTGCTGGTCCTCCTGCCGTTCCTCGGCAGCGGCTTCGTGCCCGTCGCCTCCATGCCCGCGGGCCTGCGCTGGTTCGCTCAGAACCAGCCGTTTACCCCGATCACCGACACCGTGCGGCGCCTGCTCGCCAACCAGCACGTTGGCGGCGCCGGATTAACCGCGATCGTGTGGTGCCTGGTCATCACCGCCGCTGCATATCTGTGGGCCATACACCTCGACAACCGGCGAGACGCCAGATAACTGATCGAACTGGACAAGCCAGACAGCACGCAGAGCGACCTGACCACTCCTCCATCGCCCCGGCATTCCAGCAGCGAGCCCGTAGTCCGGTTTCAAGACCGCGGACGACCGTGGCTTGCGCAGTCTGCCACGGCCGCCCTGGGTCGATGCGGCACTTGGGCCTGAACGGCTAGACGTTCATCTCGAGGAGCGCCGGCAGTGGGCCGCTCGTGAGATCGCCGGGTATCGCATCGACCATCGCATCAGCGATCCACACAGTCCCTTCGGCGAGCGCATTCCTGACGTTCCGGTTCAGCGTGCGTTCTCGGAGACCCGGAGCGGCTGGCTCTCCAGCCCGGTGATCACGAATCAACGCTTGGTATCGATCGATAGCGGGGCCACGTCGGGCTACTACGCACGCTCGGAAGTGCCAGAGCCCCGTTATCGATTGCGGCGGATTGTGGCGTGGACTCGGGGGGCAGAGGCTTGGCGGGGAGCTCATCTGACGAGCAGGTAGGGTCAGGGCTCACGGATAACTAAGGCCAGGTGAGCAACGTCGATCACACTGATGCGGTGTCCGGCGGCGCGAGAGCGGCGGTGATCCTCGGTGCGCTGGGGGTGGTCTTCGGTGACATTGGCACGAGCCCGATCTACACGGTCCAGACGGTGTTCAGCCCGCACGATCCGCATCCGGTTTCGGTCACCCGTGACACGGTGTTCGGGATCGTCTCGTTGATCTTCTGGTCGGTGATGATCGTCGTCACGGTCACGTATGTGCTTCTCGTGATGCGGGCCGACAACGAGGGCGAGGGCGGGATCATGGCCCTGATCACCCTGGTCCGGCGCAAGCAGATGCCCGGCCATCGTCGCACCAAGCTCCTGCTCGCCGGGCTCGGGCTGTTCGGGGCGTCGCTGTTTCTGGGCGACAGCATGATCACGCCTGCGATCTCGGTGCTCTCGGCGGTGGAGGGGCTGAAGGTGGCGTCCCCGTCGCTGGAGCACCTGGTGGTTCCGATCACGGCGGCGATCATCCTGGCGCTGTTCCTGCTGCAACGGATCGGCACGGCGCGGGTAGGCCGCCTGTTCGGCCCGGTGATGGTCGTGTGGTTCTTGACGATCGCCGCGTGCGGGGTCAACGGCATCGCCGATCACCCGGAGATCCTCAAGGCACTGTCACCGACCTACGCGCTGTCGTTCTTCTTCAGTCACTTCTCGATCGCGTTCTTCGCCCTGGCCGCGGTCGTGCTCGCGGTCACCGGCGCCGAGGCGCTGTACGCCGACATGGGGCATTTCGGCCGCGCACCGATCACGCGGGCGTGGCTGCTGCTCGTGTTTCCCGCCTGCGTGCTGAGCTACATGGGCCAGGGCGCCTTGATCCTGGACAACCCGGCACAACATCGCCAGCCCGTTCTTCCTCCTGGTGCCCGCTTGGGGTCAATGGCCATTGGTCATCTTGGCTACGGCGGCGACGGTGATCGCCTCCCAGGCGGTCATCACCGGCGCGTTTTCGGTCGCCCACCAGGCCGTGCAGCTTGGCTATCTGCCGAGGCTGCGGATCGCGCACACCTCGGAGGAGACCATCGGCCAGATCTATGTCCCGTGGATCAACTGGCTGCTGCTGGTGTCCGTGCTCACCCTCGTCTTCGCCTTCCAGTCGCTCAGCCTCGCTGGCATTCGCGTTCGGGATGGCGGTCACCGGCACGATCACGATCACCACGCTTCTGTTCTTCTACATCGTCCGCCATCAGTGGCACCGGCCCCTCTGGCTGGTCCTCATCGGCGCCGGGCCGCTGCTGGTCATCGATCTGCTCTTCTTCGCCGCCAATCTGACCAAGCTCATCCACGGGGCGTGGCTTCCGTTGCTGATCGGGGTGAGCGCCTTCACCGTGCTCACCACCTGGCAGCGCGGCCGCGAGATCGTCACCGAGCGACGCGAACGCGAAGAGGGTCCCCTGCGCGAGTTCATCGACGGACTCCATGAGCGCAAGCCCCCCGTCGTTCGGGTCCCCGGGACCGCCGTGTTCCTCAACCGCAACAAGATCACCGCCCCGCTGGCGATGCGCGCCGGCGTCGAGCACGTCCACGCACTCAACGAGAACGTAGTGATCCTGTCGATCGAAACCCTCGCGGTCCCCCACGTACCACCCGCCGACCGTCTGGTGATCGACGACCTCGGCTACACCGACGACAAGATCACGCACGCCAGCGCCCGCTTCGGCTACATGGACCAGCCCAACGTCCCCGCGGTACTGCGCCAGCTCGAAGAGGCAGAGACCGAATGCGTCATCGACGGCGACGAAGCCTCCTACTTCCTCTCCACCATCGACCTCTACCGCGGCGACGCCCCCGGAATGAGCCGTTGGCGCAAGACCCTGTTCCTGGCCACCGCGCACATCACAGCCGATGCCGCCGATTACTTTGGCCTGCCGCGCGACCGCACCGTGATCATGGGTTCACGAATCGAGGTGTAATCAGCTCGGAGCGATCTGGTCCCCTTCGAGCGAGTCCATAACCTCCTGCAGTGCCAATGCCAGTGTCAGCGTCTTGGTCTCGCTTAGGACGTAGCTCGGGCCGCATCGGTCACTGAGCAGCTTCTTCAGACAAGCGATCCCCCGCGGGGCCAGCGAGTCCCCGGAGAGCAGACGGGAGCGGATCTTTAGGATCAGCGGCATCGCATCGCTCACCTGCTCGCGGCATGGGGGAACGATCCGAATCAGAGAGGGGGGCCGTGGATTCTGTGCGCGCTGGACCAGTTTGTCCAGCCTGCGCGCCACCGTTCGACGCGTACGCTCTCCAGTCAGCTGCGCCGCCCGGGCGGCGTGAGCCTCCGAGAGCGACGCTCCCATGCCGCGGGCGAGTTCTTCATCGAGCCATGGCGCGAGCATGCGCGCGATCAGGCGATCCTCCAGAGTCGGCTTGCCGCGCCGGCGCTTCCCGGTCGTGAGGGCGAGACTCTGTTTCGGCTCGACGTCCACAACATCATCATCGGCGCAATCACGTACAGAACCCGTACAGGAACAACCGGCCTGGGTACAGGTTTCGTAAAGACGGCTTGGGCGATATCCCCTGGGGCTGGGCGTCTCGCCCCGTGGGCGACGCGTAATCTTGCGAGCGTGAACCACGAGGACGCACGACAGCTGGCATGGGCGTTGCGAATGAGCTCTGGTCGAGCGCGAGTGATGAGCTCCTGGGCCGATTGTCCGATCGCGGGGGATGAAGGTTCGTTTGAATCCGCCCGATGACATCGAAGACGAGGAGTTCGTTGATGTCGTCTGGCGGGCTGTCGGCAAGGCGGGGCTCGCCCACTGTTAAGCCGACCCCTACTGAGGCTCGGTCGCTTCAGCGAGGGCTCGCCCGAGTCGCTTCTAGATCACCGACCAGTGCGAGCTGGAGAGTCGGCGCCGTTTCGACGATCTTGTCGACGATAGATCGTTGCGGGACCCCAAGGCGTTTGCGAAGGTGAGGCACGCCCATGACGATGTGTGTGATTGCCATGCGCTCGGCCGTCCGCAGGACGGCGTGCGCGATGTCACGGTCCTTCTCGACAATGAGCTCCGCACCGCAGACGGCGGCAAGGCGCCGCAGGTCGTCGACCTTGCGATCGGCGTCGGGATCGTCACTCTTCCGTGCTGGCGCCACCCAGAGGAGATCGAGTCCGCCTCCGAGCCGTTCGCTCATCTCCCAGGCGCGCCGGACGATGCGGTTGGCGCTCGGATCGGGCTTGACAAGCCCAGGAAGCGGTGCTCGTGCTCGGCGGCGACGTTCGAGATCAGCCGGTCCTGGTGATCGAGAACCTCGGCCGCGAGCCGGTGGGCCTCGACCTCCTCGACGACTTGAAGCAGGGCGATCGCACGGAGCACGTCGAGGTGCTCCTTGGTGAAGAAGCGCTGCAGCGGCATAGGAACGCTGCTGGCCGGAAGCACCTTGCCCTCGATGATGCGCCCACGGAGAGCCTCGGGGCTGAGATCCACCACGACGAGCTATCGGCTTCGTCCACGATGCCGTCGGGGATCGTCTCCTCGATGACGATCCCGATGCTGTCGGTGATGCGCCGGCTGACGCTGTCTAGGTGTTGGACGTTGATAGTCGAGTACACGCCGATGCCGGCAGCGAGTACGTCTTCCACGTCCTCGTAGCGCTTGCGGTGCTCGAGCCCCGGCGCGTTTGGTGTGAGCAATCTCGTCGATGAGACAGACCCCCGGCGCGCGCCTGAGGATTGCCGGCAGATCCATTTCCTCGAGCACCGTGCTACGAAATGGGACGCGTCTGCGGGAGCTCAGCTCGAGGCCTTCCGCCATGGCCGCCGTCGCCGCGCGGCCGTGAGTTTCCAAGAGCCCGATCGCGACATCGCTGTACTCAGCAACGAGCGAGTGTCCTTCTTGGAGCATCCGGCAGGTCTTGCCGACCCCGACAGCCATACCGAGAAAGATCTTGTGCTGGCCCCGAGACATCGACTCGTTGAAGCACCCGCGACTGCTCGCGTGAATTCCGCGTGAAGAAAACCCGGCCGGGGCGACAGCATCTCGTACGGATATCCGCATGTCGACGTCGATGAGGCGTACCACTTGGTCATATCAATCTTGACTTGGCCGGTCGCAACGTGACAATGGGCATCGGGATCAGCTGGCCATAGGAGGAACTGATGGGCACCGATTACAGGCTCGCATACGGGACGCACCCGACTCCAGAGGACGGCCGGTGCGCAATGGAGTGGGTCAGCCACCTGGCAGGCGAGCCCCACAGCGATGAGCCTCGCTGCGTAAGTCCAGTCCTGCGGGCGTATTGCACGTCGCTCAACGACAGCCTCGACGAAGGGCCCCGGCAGCTTCTGCGGACCTATCTCGCTCGCACGATTGGCACCGCTGATGATGGCCTTGATGAAGAGCGTTCGTGGATGGCGCTTGATTGGCTGACCCGCACGTACGTGCCCACATGGCTGGCGGCTGCCGGTTTGACCGGGTCGACCCACCAGCTGGCAGATCTCGTGCCGGTCATGGACGCGTCGGAACTCCAGGGAGCGCTGGTCACGCTGAAAGCCGTGCGCCGTGAAGCCCGGGCGGCATGGTCCAGCTCGCTTGGTGCCGCTCGACCGGCGGCATGGACCCCGTGGGCCGCAGGACGAGCGGCCGCGCGCGAGGCCGCTTGGGGCTCGGCGGGCGCCGCGGCGTGGGCCGCCGCTCGTGTCGCGGTGGGTGAGATCGCCGGAGACCGCGCGCGTGCGATCGCGCGGGAGATCGCCGGCGACGCCGCGGCAACAATCGCCCGCGCGGCGCGAACGACCGGCGGACGGGCTGCAGCGAAGGATGCAACGCGCTACGCGCTCGCGCCGACCTTGGAGATCCTGCAGCACTCCGCGTTCACGCTGCTCGACCGGATGCTGCCCACGGTGGTACTCGAGAGTCTTACCACCGCGAACGCCGATCTGCTCGACACGGAGCGGTCGATCGGAGTGTCGCTCTGATCAAGAGCGCCCGTAAAGGCCGTTCGCCGAGACCAGCTGGCGGTCGTCCGGCGCCGGCCGCAGGATCATGACCTCGGCGGGAACGCGTTCGAGAAGCCATTCGAGGTCCGCGGCGGTGAGGCCGTGGCGTGGGCTGTCGGTCGCCGAGATGATGATCCGATCGAAGTGCTCGTGTTCGACAAGGTGACGGAGCGCGTCTCGGTAGGTGCGTCCGCGCGCGACTCGCGCGTCCACCTCAACTCCTTGTGAGTTGGCGCCCTGCTCGATCGCGTCCAGCAGCGGCATGCCGACGGCGCATGCGGCTGGAAGAGGGGCCTCGAGCGAGAGGTTTCTGGGCACCCGCGCGAGGAACGCCGGCATGATCGTGGCGTTCTCCGCCTTGGCGAGGCGGACCGCGGCATCGAACGCACGCTGCGAAATGGCTTGACCGGTGAACGGCAGGACAATGCGCCGCACCGGCCGCGTTCGGTCTCACTGGTCTCGGCGGCGACGACGAGGCAGCAAGTACCCGGCGGCGAGGCCCGCAGCGAGGCAGACGACGGCGACCGGGATGACGACTCCGACGCTCATCTAGCCTCGGTGCGTGGGCGGCGCGATCTCGTGCCGGGTCAGGTCGCTACGCGGAGACAGCACGAGACCTCCTGCAACGCCTCGCTGAGCGCGCCTGGGCGGCTGCGGACATAGCACGGACCACCACCGTCGGTTAGCTCGGATTCCCGAACAGGGGCTGTGCAGCGCTGATTGGTGAGGCTTGGCGGCGCGGATGCCAGTGGTTTGTTGGTGTTGGGGCGGTTCGCGTCGGCGTTTAGGTGGTGTTTCGCTGCACGCATTGGCTTCTAGCTTGGGGTCGTGCGTCGGCGGCTGGTGCTGGCGATGGCGTCGGCTATCGTGATTTGGCGCTGAAATGGAGGCTGGTGAGGATTTGGTGGCCCAGCTACGCCGCGATCCTGTCCGAGCACGACTCTATGGTTACGGGCTATGGGTTCAGCGAAGCGCACCAGTTCTGGTGGTCGAGCGGAGCGGCGGCGCGAGCGCACCGCGTTCTTCACCGCACCGAGCGATATCGCGCACCGCCGGTACGAGGCGCTACGCGCTTACTTCGTTGAGGACGCCTCCGCGGCGGTGGTTGGCGAGCGGTTCGGCTACGCCCCTTCGACGGTCGTCGCGATGGTGCGTGACTTCACCGCTGATCCGGGCGAGTTCTTCGTGGCGCGGCGTCCGGGGCCCACGGTCGCGCCATCCAAGCTCGCCGCCCGCGAGGAGGTATTGCGGTTGCGTGCCGCTGGGCACTCGGTGACTGAGATCGCGCAGGCGCTGGCGACGGGCCAGACGCCGTTGAACCGCACCGGCGTGTGGGAGCTCTTGGCCTCCGAGGGCCACGAGCGGCTCGCGCCCCGGGCACCCGGGGAGCGGGGCGCGCCAGCCCGCGACCATCCACCACGAGTCAGGACGCTTCGCTGGCCCGAGCAGCCGGTGACACTGTCAAGCGACCACGCAGGGGTCATGTTGCTACTGCCGGCGTTGGTGGCGCTGGATCTTCCCGGAGCTGTCGAGCACGCACGCTTCCCGGGGACCCGTGAAGTTCCGGCGCTGTCCTCGGTGCTGTCGCTGCTGGCGCTCAAAGCGATCGGACACCGCCGCGTCAGCCATGTCGATGACGTCTGCACCGATCCTGCGCTCGCCGCGTTCGCGGGCCTTGAGTCCTTACCGAAAGCCAGTTCGCTGGGGAGCTACAGCTACCGGCTCACGCGCGCGCACGACCAGGCGCTCTTGTCCGGTCTGGCCCGGGCGATGACCAAGACCGGACAGACCAAGGACGCCGATTTCGATTTGGACTTCCACGCGATCATGCACTTCGGCGACGACGTCGCCCTGGAAACGCACTACGTTCCGAAGCGTTCGCAGCGGACCGAGGCGGTGCTGTCGTTCTTCGCCCAAGACGGCGAGACCCGCAACCTCGTCTACGCCAACGCCGCCTGCACGAAAGCCGACCAGCCCTCCCAAGCGATCGCGTTCGCGCGCCACTGGCAACACGCGACCGGTCAGCTACCAGCGCTGCTGGTGTTCGACTCCAAGGTCACGACCGGCGCCGGTCTCGGCGAACTACACGCCGCCAAGCTGACCTTCATCACGCTACGCGCCCGCACCGCGAAGCTCACCGCCAAGCTCGAAGCCCTGCCCGACAGCGCCTGGACACCAATCACCTTGGACCGCCGCGGCCCGTACTCAAAACCCGAGGTCCACGAGCAGGACGTGACCGTCCGCGGCTGCCCGACCCCACTACGCCAGATCGCCGTGCGCGGCCTCGGTCACGACCACCCCACCCTGATCCTCACCAACGACCGGACCTCACCACCCAAGAAGATCGTCGGGCGCTACGCCAAACGCATGGCAATCGAGCAACGCCTCGCCGAATCGATCCGCAGCTTCCACCTCGACGCTCTCAGCTCAGCCGTCGCGCTCAACGTCGACCTGGACACCACCCTCACCGTCTGGGCCGCCGCAGCCTACGACCACCTCCGCCAACACCTACCCGGCTACCGCCAAGCCACCCCCGACACGATCTGGCGACGCTTCATCAACACCAGCGGCCAAATCACGATCACCCCCGACCACCTCGGTCGCGTCCCCTAGCTGCTGTAAATCCGTAGCCGTCAAGGCGACGGCGTAGGTTCCCTCAAGTCATTGGCAAGACGATTGAAGGAGGCCTACGCCGTGAGACGCACCGTACCGCCGTCGGCGGAGATTGAAGCGAGGATCGATGGGATGCTGGCTGGTGGGCTGGCTGCTGAGGATCCGCAGGGCGCGTTGTCGGAGCTAGCGTCGCTGGGGGCGAAGCTGATGATCCAGCGGGCCGTGGAGGACGAGTTCGACGCGTGGTTGGGTCGCGCGCGTTATGAGCGCAGGCCGGAGGCGCCGCCGGGGAAGCGCAACGGGTTCCGGCCGCGGAGGGTGCAGAGCGCTGAGGGCGAGGTCGATGTCGAGATCCCGCAGGTGCGGGAGGTTGCTGAGCCGTTCGTGTCGAGACTGTTCCCGCGCGGGAAGCGCTTTTTGCGGACCGAGCCGTTGAAGGCGATGGTGATCGGCGTGTTCGTGCGCGGGCTGTCGATGCGCGACGCGGAGTCGTTGTGCGAGGAGGCCGGGCTGGGCAAGGTCTCCAAGTCGACCGCGTCGCGGATCTGCAAGGAACTGCGCGACCGGTTCACCGCGTTCATGGCACGCGATCTCTCCGCCATCAAGCTCGTCGCGCTGTTCCTGGACGCGATCTACCTCCCGGTCCGCCCCTCCGGCGCCAAGGAGGGCGTGCTGTGCGCCTGGGGCATCAGCGAGACAGGAGAGCGGGTCCTGCTGTCGGTGATGCTCGGGATGCGCGAGTCCGAGGACGACTGGACCGCGCTTGGACGCGACCTCACCGGCCGCGGGCTGCCGTGCCTGCAGCTGATCGTCGCCGACGGCGCTCCCGGCCTCAACAACGCGATCGAGCAGTGCTGGCCCGCTGCGGATCGCCGACGCTGCACGGTCCATCGCCTCCGCAATCTCTTGGCCAAGCTGCCCGAACGGGAGCGCGAGCGGGTCCGCGCCGCCTACTGGCAGGCGCGGATGAGGCCGACTCGATCCAGGACGGCGAGCGGCGGATGCGCACCCTGATCGGCGAGCTGACCGACCACGGCTACGCGGCCGCGGCCGCCTGCCTCGCCGACGATCTCGACGCGCTCCTGGTCCACCTGAAGTATCCGCTCAGGCACCGGCGCAAGTGGCGGAGCACGAACCTGCTCGAGCGCTCGCTCGGGGAGGTCCGCCGGCGGACCAAGGTGATCGGCAGATTCCCCGGTGAGCACTCCTGCCTGTCGCTTTGCTGGGCGGTGCTGGACCTAATCATCACCCAGTCAACCCGAGTCCTGTTCACCGCCCTCGAACAGCAAGCACTGCGGCGTCTGAGTGACAGTCACTCCCTCCCCAGCCCGAAGGAGGTCGTTGCCGCCTAAGATATAATGTAACTATTGACACGAACCTGCGCCGTCAGGAATAGTTAGGACCGCGCGGAGCAACGCAACCCCGCGTGCATCCACCGCCAGCGAGCGTGCCAGCGAGCGGCGGCTGCGGTCGCCCGTGAGCTGCACCGCACGCGTAGCATGGCTGACCGTGGACCACGACGGGGTTCCTCGCGCGAGTTCCCGGTCGATACGAGGGGCCCGCACACGCGCAACGATGCGGTTCTCCCAGAGCGGCTTGTGGCGGCGGTTTGACCGCGGCAAACGATGCGGAATGACAACGTCCGCGGTTCTCATGCGCCGAGCAGGTTGTGGATGAGCAGGTCGATCAGCTTGATCCCGATGAACGGGGCGATGATCCCGCCGAGCCCGTAGATCAGGAGGTTGCGCCTGAGCAGGGCGCTGGCGCCGATCGGGCGGTAGCGCACGCCGCGCAGGGCGATAGGGATGAGCAAGGGGATCACGATCGCGTTGAAAATGATGGCGGAGATCACGGCTGAGCGGGGGGTGCCGAGGCTCATGATGTTGAGGACGTGCAGCGGCCCCTGGCCGTTCTTGGTGGTCGCGTAGGTGGCGGCGAAGATGGCCGGGAGGATCGCGAAGTACTTGGCGACGTCGTTGGCGATCGAGAACGTGGTCAACGCGCCGCGGGTGATCAGCAGTTGCTTGCCGACCTCGACGATCTCGATGAGCTTGGTCGGGTTGGAGTCCAGATCGACCATGTTCCCCGCCTCGCGGGCGGCCTGGGTGCCGGTGTTCATGGTCACGCCGACGTCGGCCTGGGCGAGCGCGGGGGCGTCGTTGGTGCCGTCGCCGGTCATGGCCACCATCCGTCCCTGCGCCTGCTGTTCCTTGATCAGCTCGAGTTTCTTCTCAGGGGTGGCTTCGGCGAGGAAGTCGTCGACGCCGGACTCCTCGGCGATCTTGGCCGCGGTCAGGCGGTTGTCGCCGGTGATCATGACGGTGCGGATGCCCATCGCGCGGAGGTGGTCGAACCGCTCCCGCATTCCTTCCTTGATCGTGTCCTTGAGGTAGATGACGCCCATCACCTGCGAGTCACGCGCGACGGCGAGCGGGGTGCCGCCCTCGCGGCCGATCCGGTCGAGGACCGGCTGCAGCTCGGTGGGGGGACGGCCGCCCTCGTCGGTGACGAATTTGATCACCGCGTCGCCCGCGCCCTTGCGCAGCCGGCGTCCGTCGAGGTTGACGCCGCTCATGCGGGTCTGGGCGGTGAAGGGGACGAACTCGGCGTGCAGTTTGGCCATGTCGTGCTCGCGGATGCCGTACTGCTTGGCCAGGACGACGATCGAGCGGCCCTCGGGCGTCTCGTCGGCCAGCGAGGCCATCTGGGCGACCTCGGCAAGCTCGGACTCACCGATGCCCGGCATGGGGATGAACTCGCTGGCTAGCCGGTTGCCGATCGTGATCGTGCCGGTCTTGTCGAGCAGCAGCACATCCACGTCACCCGACGCCTCGACGGCGCGTCCCGACAGGGCGAGCACGTTGCGGCGCACCATCCGGTCCATGCCGGCGATCCCGATCGCCGACAGAAGCGCGCCGATCGTGGTGGGAATCAGCGCGACGAGCAGCGAGATCAGCGTCGTCTCAGAAATCGGCGTGTCGGCGAACAGCCCGAACGGGCGCAGCGTCGCCACCACGATCATGAAGATCAGTGTCAGTCCGGCCAGCAGGATGTTCAGCGCGATCTCGTTCGGCGTCTTGCGCCGCTCGGCGCCCTCGACCAGGGCGATCATCCGGTCAAGGAACGAATGCCCGGGCTCCTGGGTGATCTCGACCACGATCCGGTCAGACAGCACGCGGGTGCCGCCGGTGACGGCCGAGCGATCGCCGCCCGACTCTCGGATGACCGGTGCGGACTCGCCGGTGATCGCGGACTCGTCGACCGAGGCGATGCCCTCGATCACGGTCCCGTCGCCGGGGATCAGCTCGCCGGCCACGACAACGACGACGTCGCCGCGGGTCAGCTCTGAGGCCCTCTTCTCGGTCCCGTCCTCCATCCGCGCGACCGTCTCCTGGCGCATCGAGCGCAGCGCGTCGGCCTGCGCTCGCCCGCGGCCCTCGGCGAACGCCTCGGCCATGTTGGCGAACACGACGGTCAGCCACAGCCAGATCGAGATTGTGAACGTGTACCACGCGGGCTCGTGTCCGCCGCCGAGCGGGCCGCCGCCGAACACCTGGATGAGCCAGGTCACAGTTGTGATGACGGCGCCGATCTCGACCACGAACATCACCGGGTTGCGGATCTGCACGCGCGGGTCGAGCTTGATGAGGCTGTCGATCAGCGCCCGCCGAACGATCTCGGGCTGGAACAGGGAGACCGCGCGACGCTCGGGCGGCCGCCGCTGGGGGCGCTCCTCGCGCGGGGTGGTCACGGTCATGCGCGTGCTCCTTGCAGACGGTCGAGAGCAAGGTCCAGCTCGAGCACGTTGACTCCGGGCTCGCCGGAGAACCCGAGGCCCCGCCCGTGGGTGTACTTCGAGACCAGCGACATCACCTCAGACAGCGGGAGGTGCCGGACCGCGGCGACCCGGTGCGCCTGGATGTCGGCGTTGGCGATCGAGATGTCGGGGTCGATGCCCGAGGCCGAGGTGTTGGCGGCGTCGACCGGAACCTGTGATTTGGTCAGCCCGGGGTCATATGGCTTCTCGAGCTGGAGGTAGGCCCGGATGTTTGAGGCGATTGCCTGCTCGGTCGCGATGTTGTTGGGGCCGGCGTTGGAGAAGGCGGTACCGGCCGCGTTGTAGGCGGGCACCGTCGCCGACGGGCGGGTCTGGAAGTAGCGGGGATCGGGCGTAGTAACCGGGTTGCCGTTCTTGTCCAGCTCGGGCTTGCCCGTCTTCTTGTTGATCACCTGGTCGGTGAACTGCTGACCGATGATCTTCGAGCCGACGAGCTTGCCGCGCACGTAGACCTTCTGGCCATCGGCGTTACCCGGGAAGGCGACCTGGCTGACGCCGGTGACGAGGAGCGGGTACAGGACCCCGAACAGGATCGTGAGGACGACGATGCCGAGTGCGGCGCTGATGATGTCTTTTCTCATAGTTCTAGTAGAGGTGTCCGGTGAGGCCCTGGACAATTGGGCCGAGCAGTAGCGCGGGGAAGAAGGTGAGCGCCCCGACCAGGATGATCACGCCGATCAGCAGGATCACGAACGTCGGGTTGTCCGTGCGCATGGTGCCCAGGCCGGCCGGGCTGATCCGCTTGCCTGCGAGTGACCCCGCGACGGCAAGCGCGAACAGGATCGGCACGTAGCGCGCGATCATCATGTCGAAGCCGCCGAGCAGGTTCGCGAACGTGATGCCGTGCGCGCCAAGGTTGCCGGCGTTCGGCTGGATGTAGCCGGTGTAGCCAGCGAACGCGGACCCGTTGTTGTTCGCCTGCGAGAGGTAGGCGTAGAAGCTCTCAGAGAACGCCTGGGGCTTGCCCGGGCTGAAGATCGACGCGCGACCAGCCTTGCTCGCCACCGCCATTGCCGTGCAGAACAGCGCCATCAGCGGCGTGGCCAGCAGTCCGAGCACGGTCAGCTTGATCTCGCGCGCCTCGATCTTCTTGCCCAGATACTCAGGGGTGCGTCCCACCATGAGCCCGCCGATGAACACGGCCAGGATCACATACAGCAACAGCGAGTACAGCCCAGTGCCGACGCCGCCGAAGATCGTCTCTGAGGCCGACAGGTTCGCCATTGGGATCGCTCCGCCGATGCCGGTGAATGACTCGAGCGCGCTGTTGACCGCGCCGCACGAGGTCACCGTGGTCACGACGTCGAACAGTGCGGACCCGGCGATTCCGAAGCGCTGGTCCTTGCCCTCCATATTCCCGCCGCCAGAGCCGTGGATCACCCCGGTGTGCAGGCCTGCGGCGTGCTGCGCCGGCGAGCCGTGCGCCTCGGCGATGTACGCCACCACGCACGCGCCGAGGAACATGACCATCACCGTCGCGTAGATCGCGTAACCCTGACGGCGCTTGCCACTCATACGGCCGTACATGAAGATCAGCGCCGCCGGAATGATCAGCACCGCAAGCATCTCGACCAGGTTCGTGAATCCGCTCGGGTTCTCGAATGGGTGCGCCGAGTTCACGTTGAAGAACCCGCCACCATTCGTCCCCAGCTCTTTGATGGCCTCCTGGGAGGCGACTGGTCCCTGAGCGATTGTCTGCGCGCCGCCGCTCGTCAGCCCGTGCGAGATCACATAGTGTGAGAAGTTCTGGATCGACCCCTGGAACACCAACACCAGCGCGACGACGAACGAGATCGGCAACAGGATGTAAAGGCCGGTGCGTACGAGGTCCCGCCAGAAGTTGCCGAGGCTCTTGCCCGAGCGGGCCAGGATCCCGCGGATCAACGCTACCGCAACCACCATCCCCACCGCCGCCGACAGGAAGTTCTGCACGGTGAGCCCAGCCGTCTGGCTGAAGTAGCTCAGGGTCGTCTCGCCGCCGTAGTACTGCCAGTTCGTGTTGGTCAGGAACGACGACGTGGTGTTGAACGTCAGATTCCACGTGCCCGAATGAAAGCCCTGAGGGTTTAG
>CAVWSI010000020.1:0-452418 GCA_963757795.1 uncultured Solirubrobacterales bacterium
ACGAGGCAATCAACCGCGTCGGCAGCGACCCGCGGGTGCTCCGCCGCGAAGGGGATCACCGACTTGGCGATGGCCGGCGCGATGCCTATGGCGACCAGCCGGAGCTGTGCGTCTGACGGGACCCCATTGTGGGGCGCGGCCTTTTCTCAGGCCGCGTCTGTCGGGGCGCGAGCGCTGTTCGCGTCGGACTCATGCCCGGGAGTTGCTCGTCACGGCGAACTGGCCAAAAACAGTACACAGACAGTACACTGCGGGACTGTCCAAGTCCGAACCCAACAAAACAAAAACCCCGCCTAAGCGGGGCTTTTCTCCAATCGGGGAGACAGGATTTGAACCTGCGACCGCCCGGCCCCCAGCCGGGTGCGCTACCAGACTGCGCTACTCCCCGTGGTCGGCTGATTCTACGCCGAACCGCAGAGCGGGCGACGGGGGTCGAACCCGTTCCTAGAGCTTGGAAGGCTCCCGTGCAACCGTTGACACCTCGCCCGCGGGTGTGGGAATGGTAACCGGGCGCCGCCGTCAGGCGGCTCCCCGGCGCGCTTCCGTGGGGACCTGGCCGTCTCGGGTCATTCCGGGAGGCGGCCACGGACCGGTCCAGTTGTCGAGGGCGCCGTCGAGCGTGACGACCGATCCCGACAGGGTGGAGCCCAGCGGCGTCGCGAGCAGCGCGATCAGCCAGCCGTACTCCTCGACGCTGCCTAGCCTCTGGAGCGGGACACCCGCGGCGGCGCTCCACCACAGCTCGCCTGGGTACTTGCGGAGCGACTCTGTGTCGAACCGCCCGAGCGCCACCGCGATCAGCGCGATGCCGTGCAGGCCGTATGCGGCGGCCAGCTCCCGCGTGATTCCCTCCACAGCCGCGCGCGCAGCACCCGTGTGGGCCATGGCCGGCATGCCGTGATGCGGCGAAACGGTCACGTTGATGATCGTCCCGCCGCCGGCGTCACGCATGGCCAGCTCATAGGCGGCCTTGCACATGGCGAGCGTGCCGTCGACGTTCAGCCGCTGGACGGCTCGCCAGCCCTTCGTCGCCAGTTCCTCGGCCGGCACCATGTACTGGCCGCCTGCGTTGTTCAGGACCACGTCGACGCGTCCGAAGCGCTCCAGCGCCGTCGACACGATCTGCTCTGCCCCGGCCCGCTCGCGAATGTCGGCGGCCACCCACGAGCAGCGCCCGCCGATCTCCGCCGCGGCCGCCTCGAGGATCTCGGCTCGCCGTCCCGCGATGACGACCGAGCGCCGCAGCGCGCGAGCTCTGCCGCCGCCGCCTTGCCCAGGTTCGTGCCGCCGCCCGTGATGATCGCGACACGCCCTGCCAGCGCGCCGTCCACGAAGACGCGCGAGGCCTCCACGGCTATTCCCCGAGCACTTTGATCACGAGCCGCTTGGGCCGCCGCCCGTCGAACTCGCAGTAGAAGATCTGCTGCCACGGCCCCAGGTCCAGCTCGCCGTCGGTCACGGGCACGATCACCTGGTGGTGCACGAGCAGGTTCTTCAGATGGGCGTCGCCGTTGTCCTCGCCGCCCCGGTGGTGCCGGTAGTCCCCGGGATCTGGCAGCAACTCGCGCGCCACGTCGTTGGCCGGCTCGCGCCAGCTCGGCGGCGCGACCTTGTCGAGCCACTCGAGCGTATCCGCCTGCAGCCCCGGCTCGTCGTCGTTGATCCACACCGCAGCAGTGATGTGCATCGCGCAGACCAGGGCCATCCCCTCGCTGATGCCCGCCTCCCGCACCGCCTCCGCCACGTCCTCGGTGATGCGGACGAACTCGCGGCGATGCTCGGTGTTGAAGGTCCGGTAGACCGTGTGGGAGGTCAAGCAGGGGAGCCGGGATTCGAACCCGGATTCATGGTTTTGGAGACCATGCGCATAGCCCTTAACTCACTCCCCTGGGCATCCGCGATGGTAGCGATCGGGCAGTGGTTCCGTCCGAATATGATGGGAACATATGTTCCCTCATGGCACGAACGAAGACGGAATTCGATCACGTCAAACAACTGATGAGCCAAGGACTGGCCGACTCCGCGATCGCGGCGGTGACTGGAGATCGTGGCAGCCAAGGCGTAGCCGTGATATGCGGGCGGAGGGAGTCGAACCCCCACGGGCTAAGCCCACCGGCACCTAAAGCCGGCGCGTCTGCCATTTCGCCACGCCCGCAAGATCGCGGTAGCGATTCTAGGTCGTTGGCCGGTGCCAGCAAGGCCGGGGCTTCACCGACGAGCGGGGCGCCGGAACCGTCGCACGTCAGAACGCCACTTTGTAAGGTCCCGTCATGGCCCAGCACCGGACCGTGACGCCAGGCTACGCGGTGGTGTTCCCCAACCGCGAGAAGGCGGCGAGCAAGGTGATGAAGGCGGTGGTGGCGCTGATCCTGCTCGTGTCGGTGGGGCTGCTGCTGATCGTGACGGTGGGCGGGTGGTCCGTGCTGGAAGGGATGAAGCTGATCAACTTCGTCTGGTGCATCGCCTACGTGGTCATCGCGTTCTACATCTTCTTCCGCTGGGCGCGGGGCATGCTGCCGATCGCGGCCGGCTTGGCCATCCTGCTGCTGATGATCGCGGTGGTCGCCGGTTTCGGGCTGTCGGGGACAAGCTGGTTCGATCGCAGCCACGCCGGGTTTGCCCACGCCAAGTCGCTGTTGGGCGGTCAGGGGCTGAGCGCCGACACGCTGGGGACGATCACCATCCTGCTCGTTCCGGTCCAGGTTCTTCTAATCGTGGTCGCCCTGCAGGCCTTCGCGCAGGGTTGGAACGTCGAGCAGGAAGTGCCGATCGACGAGGCCCGCAAGCGCGGCTACAACACGCCTGAATCACGCACCGGCGAGCCCGCGACCGCCTGAGGCGCAGCCGCGCCGCGCGGAGACAGAGCGCAACTGATCAAGAACACCTGAAGTGCGGCGGGTGGGACTCGAACCCACACGTCCCGAAGGACAGTGCCTTTTGAGGGCACCGCGTCAGCCGATTGCGCCACCGCCGCGCTCGCCGGCAGTTTAGGGCCCGCACCCCTAATCGCGGCGGGTCAGCCGACGATCAACGAGACGAGCTCGTCGATGAGCTCGCCGGGCGCCGCCACCGTCCCGGCCGGCTCATCCGCGCTCGGCGGCAGCTCGCGCACGTCCAGGCCGGCGCGCCGCGCGATCAGGCCGCCGGCGGCCACGTCCCACGGGTTCAGACCCCGTTCGTAGTAGGCGTCGAAGCGGCCGCAGGCGCACCAACAGAGGTCGAGCGCCGCGGAGCCGACTCGGCGGATGTCGCGAACGCGCGGCAGGACCCGCATGAGGACATCGGCTTGGCGCGCGCGGATCTTCGCGTCGTAGCCAAAGCCGGTGGCGACCATCGCGACGGCAAGCGTGTCGGCTCGCGCGGGAGCCCGGATCGCTTCCCCGTTCAGCGTGGCCTGGCCCGAGCGCGTCGCCTCGAAGCGCTCGTCGCGGCTGGGATCGAGCACGACGCCGGCGACCGTGCCGGAGGCATCCTCACAGGCGATGCTGACCGCGAAGGCAGGGATTCCGAACAGGTAGTTGATCGTGCCGTCGAGCGGATCGACCACCCAGCGAAGCTCGCCGCCCTTCGACTCGCCGCCCTCCTCGGCCAGGATGGAATCGGCGGGCCGGCGCTCGGCCAGGACGGATCGAATCGCCGACTCGGCGGCCAGATCGGCGTCGGACACCAGATCGGTCGGCGTGCTCTTCGAACGCACCCCGCGGGCGCGCCCAGCGAAGCGCTGCCGCAGCTCGACGGCTGCCGCCTCGGCGGCGTCGCGGGCTACGTCCAGCAGCTGTCGCTCCTCGTTCGGGGTCATCCGCCACGCTTTCTACCGGATCGAGGCTGCGATCATCCGGTCCGCATGCGACCGCTCGAGCTGATCGCGACGCTGGCGAGGTTCGAGCGGCGCGGCCCGGGCACCGACGCGGAGCGGCGGGCGGCGCGCCGCCTGGCCGCCGACCTCGCCCACGCGCGCGGCAGAACGACGATCGAGCCGTTCTGGTGCCGTCCGAACTGGGCCCTGGCGCACGCGTGGCACGTCGCGCTGGCGCTGGCCGGCAGCCTCATGTCGGTCAGCCAGCCGATGGTCGGAGCGGCCATGCTGGGGGCCGCCCTCCTCTTCATCATGGGCGACGAGGTCACCGGCGTCTCCCCCGGCCGGCGTCTCACCCCGGAGCGGGCCAGCCAGAACGTCGTGGCCGAGCCTTTCGAGAGCACGTCGCGGGCTGAGGTCACGCTGATCCTCACCGCGAATTACGACACCGGCCGAGCCGCCCTCGTCTATCGCGACGCGCTCCGCCGGCCCACAGCCTGGCTCAGGCGCAAAAGCGGCCCGCTGGCGCTCGGCTGGCTGGCGTGGCTCTCGCTGGTCGTCATCTGGGCGCTCGCGGTCGCGGCGATCAGGGCCACCGGGCAGCACTCGTCTCAAATCCTCGGTGCGATCCAGCTTCCGCCAACCGTGGTGCTCGTGCTGACGCTGGCCGTCCTGGTCGAGGCCGCCGTGGCCGCCTTCGGTCCCGGCGCCAACGACAACGCGAGCGGCACAGCGGTGGCGCTGGCGGTCCACGGTGCACTGGCCGCCAACCCGCCCGCGAAGGTCGCCCTCGAACTCGTGCTCTCAGGCGCCGGCGAGGGCGGCGGCATCGGCCTCCGACGCTACCTGCGCAGCCGCCGGCCCGAGCTCGTGCCGTCGAACACCATCGTCCTCGGCATCGCCCCGTGCGGCGGCGGCCAGCTCCACTCCTGGGTGAGCGACGGACGGCTGATCCCGCTGCGCTACGCCCAACCGCTGCAAGACCTCGCCGCCGGGGCGGGGAGCCACAGAGGTCGCGGCGCCTCCCCTGCCTTCGCGGCTCGGGCCCGTGGCCTGCCCGCCCTCGCCCTCGGATGCCTGGACTCGCGCGGTCTGGCTCCCCGCTCGCACCAGCCCACCGACACCGAAGCCGCAATCGACGAACGCGCACTCGATGACGCCGTCGAGTTCACGCGGCTGCTGGTGGATGAGATCAGCGCGTGGCTGGCGGCCGCGGAGCCCGCGGCTACACCGGCGTGACCGGGTTTCGCTTCTTCGGCCACTCGCGATGCTTGCCGGCCGCCAGCGCGAACCGGCGGATCAGCTCCGGGCGCAAATCCTCGGGCTGGATGACCGCGTCGATCACCAGCTCCGAAGCGAGATGGAGGACGTCGATGTCCTCCGCGTACTCGCGCCGCAGCTCCTCGGTCCGGGCCGCCCGCTCGCCAGCGTCGGCGATCGACTGCAGCTGGTTGTAGTACACCGCGTTGATCGCCGCCGACGGACCCATCACCGCGATCGACGCCGTCGGCAGAGCCAGGCAGCAATCGGGATCGAAGGCGGGACCGGCCATCGCGTATAGGCCCGCGCCATACGCCTTGCGCACGATCACCGAGATCTTCGGCACGTTGGCCTCCGAGACCGCGCTGATCATCTTCGCCCCGTGGCGGATGATCCCCTCGCGCTCCACCTGGGTCCCGATCATGAAGCCGGGAACGTCGGCCAGGAACAGCAGCGGGATGTTGAACGCATTGCACGTCCAGATGAAGCGGGCGGCCTTGTCGGCCGAATCGACGAACAGCACCCCACCCTTCACCTTCGGCTGATTGGCCACGATCCCGACCACCCGGCCGTCGAGCCGCGCGTAGCCGACGATCACCTCGCGCGCCCACCGCGCATGGGTCTCGCAGAAGGACTCGGCATCCACCAGGCGATCCAGCAGCGAGCGCATGTCGAACGGCTTGTTCTCGTCCGCCGGGATCAGCTCGCGAATCGAAGGCTCACCAGCCGCCGGTGCGGCCGGCGGTGCGGCGGGCGGCTCGCCGGAGCATGACGACGGGAAGTAGCTCAGATACCGGCGGGCGAAGTCGATGCCCTCCTCGTCGCTCCCGACCAGGACGTGCCCGACGCCGGACCGCGACGTGTGCATCCGCGCGCCGCCCATCTCCTCGAGCGTGACCTTCTCGCCGATCACCATCTCGGCCATCCGCGGCGATCCCAGATACATCGAGGCGTTGCCGTCACGCATGATCACGATGTCGCAGAAGGCGGGGATGTACGCCCCGCCCGCCGCGCTCGGCCCGAACAGCACGCACACCTGCGGCACCACTCCCGACAGCCGGACCTGGTTGAAGAAGATCCGTCCCGCACCCCGACGCCCCGGGAACATCTGGACCTGTTGATTGATGCGAGCGCCCGCTGAGTCGACCAAATACACGAGCGGCACACGCAAGGCCAGCGCTCGTTCCTGGATCCGCACGATCTTCTCGACCGTCCGGGGGGCCCACGAGCCCGCCTTGACCGTCGGGTCGTTGGCCATCACCGCCACCGGGGCCCCAGAAAGAGTCCCGAGTCCGGTGACCACGCCCTCAGCACCGAGTCCATCCTCGTTCCACCCGGCCAGCAGCCCCTCCTCGGCGAACGAGCCTGGATCGAGCAGGCGCGCGACGCGCTCGCGCACGGGCAGCTTGCCCTGCGACAGCGCCTTCTCGCGGTGGTGCTCCGGCCCGCCCGCGACCGCGCGTCCGACCGCCGCCGACAGCGGATCGCCCCGCTCCGCCCCGGTCACGACGTCCCCCACTCCACGGGACCGGCCAGCAGCACATGGCTGCCGAGCGGCCGGCCGAGCACGTCCTGAACCGAACGCGAGGCGACCAGCAACGCCCGAAGATCAACCCCGGTCGAGATCCCCATCTCATGGAGCATCGACACCAGGTCCTCGGTGGCGATGTTCCCGGTCGCGCCCAGCCGGCACCGGGCAGCCGCCCAGCTCACCGAAGCTCGATTCGAAGCTCTCGACTCCCGCCTCGAGCGCCGCCAGCACGTTGGCCAGTCCCTGACCCCGCGTGTTGTGGAAGTGAGCCGTCAACTCCACGCCGGGCAGACGCGCAGCGCGCCTCCTCGAAGAACGAGCGCACTTGAACCGGGTTGGCCATCCCCGTGGTATCGCCGAAGCCCACCTCGACCGCCCCGGCGTCGGCCAGAGCAGAAGCGACGTCCAGGACATGGGACACCGGAACCTGCCCCTCGTAGGGGCAGCCGAACGAGGTGGAGATCACGGCCTCGCACCGCAGTCCCTCGCCAACCGCCCGCGCGAACGTCCGCCGCAACCCCGCGAGCGACTCCGCCACCGAGCGCCCCACGTTGCGAGCATTGTGCGTCTCGGAGGCCGACAGAAAGCCGTTGATCTCGTCGAACCGGTCGCGAAACTCCAGCGCGCGGTCCAGCCCGCGCTCATTCGGGACCAGGACGCTCACCGATACCGAATCCGGCAGAGACACGCCAAGCAAAACCTCCGCGGCATCGGCCAGCTGCGGGATCACGTCGGCCCGGACGAAGCTCGTGACCTCGATTCGCTCGAGGCCGGTGGCGCCCAGCAACTCGATCAGCCTCACCTTGTCCGCGGTCGGGATCACCTCGGGCTCGTTCTGGAAGCCGTCGCGGGGTCCCACCTCGCGAATCCGGACGCGGTCAGGCAGATCGCTCATCGACCCCGATTCTATGAATCGCGCTAGGGTGCGCCGCCGATGAGCGGCTTGCTCCAGGTCGGAATGGAGGACACCCACGAGTTCGAGGTCGACGGACGGCTCCTCACCGACGTCGGAGGGTCGCTCGCGGCCGAGGTGCTCTCGACCCCCGGCATGATCGGGATGATGGAGCGCACCGCGGCCATGCTGGTCCGCCCCGCGCTCGCGGACGGTAAGGCGACGGTGGGGTTCGAGGTCAACGTCAGGCACGTGGGCGCCGCGCGCAAAGGAGATCGCTGCCACGTGCACGCCCGGCTCGAGGAGATCGTCGACGGGCGAAAGCTCCGCTTCGCGGTCGAGGTCACAGCGCAGGACGGTCGGACGATCGGCGTGGGGCGCCACGAGCGACGAATCATCGACACCGGTCCCGCCGACGCCGGATGAGCCAAACCACGCAGCATCAAGGTCCGGTCTGCATCGTCGGAGCCACCGGCGCGCTGGGGTTCGGCCTCGCGCTGAGGCTGGGCAAGGCCGGCGTCCCGGTGACCATTGGATCGCGCGACGAGCAACGCGCCCAAGAGGCGGCGAAGCGCGCCACCGAGGCGGTACCGGCAGGCGCCTTCACCGGTCGCGAGAACCACGAGGCGGTCAAGGACCACGAGATCGTGATTCTGAGCGTCCCGTTCCGCAGCCAGTCCGAGACGCTCACGAACCTCAAGAACGTGCTTCAGGCCGACCAACTCCTCGTCGACGCCACCGTGCCGCTGGCGGCCGCCGTGAGCGGCAAGGCCACCCGGACGCTCGGTGTGTGGCAGGGCTCGGCCGCCCAGCAGGCGCAGGAGATGGCACCCGACGGCGTTCGCGTCGTTTCGGCTTTCCACACCGTCAGCGCCGCCCTGCTCACCGACCTCGACCACGACCTGGACGAGGATGTCCTGATCTGCGGTGACCGCAAGGACGACAAGGCGAAACTAGCCGAACTCATAGAAGCCATCCCGGGGCTGCGACCGGTCGATTGCGGGCCGCTCGAGATGGCCCGCATCGTCGAGCAGTTCACGCCCCTCATCATCTCGATCAACGTGCGCAACAAGGTCCGGGCCGGGATCAAGATCACCGGCCTGTGACTGGTCCCGTCGTGGTCCTGGCCGGGGGGACCGGCGGGGCGAAGCTCGCCCGCGGCATGCTCGACGTGGTCGGCGCCGACTCGCTCGTCGTGGTGGCCAATACCGGCGACGACATCGAGATCTACGGCGCGTACGTGTCGCCCGACCCGGATCTCGTGACGTTCTGGCTCACCGACCAGATCGACGAGCGCGGCTGGGGTCTGGCCGGCGACACGTTCCACGTGATGGACGGCCTGCGGGCGATCGAGGTCGACGTGTGGTTCAACCTGGGCGACCGGGACCTCGCGATCGGACTCGAGCGCGCCCGCCGGCTGCAACTGGGCGAGCGGCTGACCCACGCCCAGCAGGCGATCACGCAGGCGCTGGACACCCCGGGCACGGTCTTGCCGATGTGCGACGAGCCGGTCCGCACGCGGGTGCTGGCGGGCGATCGCTGGTGGCCGTTCCAGGAGTACATGATCAAGGCGGGTGGCGCGGCCGCCACCGCAGGCCCGGTGCGGGACGTCGACTTCCGGGGCGCCAGAGCAGCGCGGCCGACGAAAGAGGTCCTGGACGCGATCGCCGCCGCGCGGACGATCGTGATCGGGCCATCCAACCCGGTCATCTCGATCGCTCCGATCCTCGCGGTCAGCGGGATGCGAGAGGCGCTGAGCGGAGCGCACGCGCCCGTCGTCGCGGTAAGCCCGCTGGTCGGCGAGCAGGTCGTTAAGGGTCCCACCGCCGCCTTCATGGAGCGCGAACACCTGCCGGTCTCCAACGCCGGCATCGCCGCTTACTACGAAGGGTTGATCGACGGGCTCGTGGCAGATTCCCAACCCGAGCAGATTCCCGTGCTGGAGACCGACGTGCTGATGAGCACACCCGAGGCCCGCCGCCGCCTGGCGGAAGAGACCCTGAAGTTCGCCACCTCGCTCAGATAGCGTTCCCCGGCCCATGCGGACCGCGGCCATCCTGCCCATCAAGAGCCTCGCGCAGGCCAAGCAGCGCCTGCGCCACGAGCTGGCCCCGCACGATCGCCGGGCGCTGGTCGAAGCGATGTTCGCCGACGCCCTGGTCGCGCTTGGCCGGGTCCACACCCTGGAGCGGGTGGTCGTGGTCAGCGGCGATCGCCTCGCGCAGCAGATTGCCGGCGGCTACGCCGCGAGCGTCGTCGAGGACGACGAGCGCGGACACAACACGGCGGCGATGAGGGGAATCCGCCTCCTGCTCGAGGAGGGGATCGAGCGCGCGCTGCTGGTCCCAGGCGACTGTCCCATGCTCTCGCCTGAGGACCTGAACACGCTCCTGAACCATCCGGCGGGGGAACGCTCGGCGCTCGTCGTGCCCGATCGCCACGGCACCGGCACCAACGCGTTGCTGCTCACCCCGCCGGACGTGCTCGCGCCGAGCTTCGGCCCCGACAGCCGCCGCCGGCACCTGGCCGACGCGGACGCCGCCGGCGTCCCCGCCGAGGCGGTGGATCTGGACTCGCTGGCGCTCGACGTCGATACGCCCGAGGACCTCGAGGCGCTCCGCCGCAAGCTCGCCGCCACCCACGGCGGCGCGGCTCACACGCGTGGCATGCTCAACCAACTGATGCGAGCACGTTCCTAGCCCGTGCTGACGGCCTCCGCCCTCGAGGGCCTGCCCGAGGTCACGGCGGGCGACGACCTGGCGGCCCTGATCGCAGACACGCTGGCACGTCACGACCAGGCCATCCAACCCGGTGACGTGCTCGTGATCGCCCACAAGATCGTCTCCAAGGCCGAGGGCAGGGTTCGCAGCCTCGCCGACGTGCAGCCAGACGAACGGGCCACCGTGCTCGCACATGAACTCGGCAAGGATCCACGCCACGTCCAGGTGATCCTCGACGAGTCGCGCCAGGTCCTGCGCGCCGAACGGGGAGTGCTGATCTGCGTAACCCATCACGGCTTCGTGTGCGCCAACGCCGGGGTCGATGCGTCGAACGTCCCGGGCGAGGACGCGGTGGTCCTCCTGCCGCGCGATCCCGATCAATCGGCCCGCCGGCTGCGCGCCCGCTTCCCCACCGCGCCGGCGGTCATCGTCACCGATTCGTTCGGCCGCGCCTGGCGTCACGGCCAGGTCGACGTCGCGATCGGCTGTGCCGGGATCAAGCCTCTGGACGACTGGCGTGGGCGCACGGACGCCATCGGCCGCCAACTAAAAGCGACGTGGATCGCCGTGGCGGACGAACTGGCCGCCGCCGCGGACCTCGTGCGCCGCAAAGACGCCAACCTGCCGCTAGTCCTGATCCGCGGCGCCGACCGCCACGTCACCGCCGACGACGGCCCCGGCGCCGCGGCGCTGATCCGGCCGGAGGCGGAGGACCTGTTCCGATAGCCGCGCTCGCGCCCGCGCCGGAGAGGTGGCCACGAGCACCGCACCCAGCACGACTGCCACTCCGACCAGCTGAAGCCCGCTGGGCGACTCGCCCAGCATCACCGCGGCAAGGGCGACCGAGCCGACCGGCTGCACGGCAAGCAGCAACGAGGTGATCGCTGCGGGGAGCCGCGGCAACGAGGTGCTGATGAGCAGCCACCCGAGCACCTGGGAGGTCAACGCCAGGACGATCAGCCAGCCCACTCCGGGCCACGCCGGGGCCAGATCCGCGTCGCCCAGGATCAGACCGGCGGGAACCGCCACGACGGTCGCGGTCAAGGTTGCGTCGAACAGCGGACCGGCCACTCGCCGCAGGTCAGATCCGCCACGGCGCAGGAGGAGCAGGAAGCCCACGTAGGCAACCCCCGCCGTCAGTCCGAACATGGCTCCCCGCAGCGGCGCGCGGCCGTAGGCGCCGTGCTGGAGCGCGCCGGAGATCAGGACCACGCCCATGAGCGCGATCGGCAGCGCCGCGAGCACTCGCCGCGCGGGCCGCTCGGCCAGCACCGCCCACGCCACCAGGGGCACGAGGACCACCTGGATGTTGGCCAGAACCGTGGCCAGGCCCGCACCGACGTCCTCGATCGAGTGGTGCCACAGGATCAGGTCGGCGGCGAAGAACACGCCCGCGAGCACAACAACCCGCCGCTCGGCCCACCGACGCGACCCGAACCGCCGGTCCTCGAGCCAGGCCAGCACGCCGAGCACCGGAAGCGCGAACAGGCAGCGGAAGATCGCCGCGGTCGAAGGCGAGGCGTGGCTGAGCCGGACCAGGATGCTCGAGAACGCGATCGCCACCGCGCCCAGCAGTCCGCACGCACGCACGACCCGACCGTCGGACAGCCATCGTTCCACGAGAGTCCAGGCTAGCCCCCGCGCGGCCTCCAGAACGTCCAGGCTCAGGACCGAAGAGGTGCCCCGACGGCGTGGAAGCCGCCGTCGACGTGAACGATCTCGCCGCTGATCCCCCGCGCCAGATCGGAGAGCAAGAAACAGATCGTGTCGGCCACCGGGCCCGGGTCCTCGGTGTCCCACCCGAGTGGTGCCTGCACCCGCCACAGCTCGGCGAGTTGCTCGAAGCCGGGGATCCCGCGCGCCGCCACCGTGCCCAGGGGCCCGGCCGAGACCAGGTTGACCCGGATGCCACGGGCCCCAAGATCCCGCGCCAGGTATCGCGACACGGACTCGAGCGCCGCCTTGGCCACGCCCATCCAGTCGTAGATCGGCCACGCCACGGTGGCGTCGAAGTCCATCCCCACGACGCTCCCGCCGCCGTCCATCAGCGGCTCCACCGCCGCGGCCAGCGACTTGAGCGAGAACGCGCTGGTCTGGAACGCGGCCACCGCGCTCTCGGGCGGCGTGGTCATGAACCGGCCACCGAGCGCGTCCTCGGGGGCAAAGGCAATCGCGTGCAGGACGCCATCCACGCCGCCCCACCGTTCGCGCAGCGACTCGGTGAGCGCGGAAAGATCCTCACCCTTGTTGACGTCGAGTTCGAGCACGTCGACCGCGGACGAGAGCCGAGCCGCCGCCCGTTCGGTCATCCGCCGGGCCCGCCCGAAGCTCGTCAACACAACGGACGCCCCCTCGGAAAGAGCCCGAGAAGCCGCGTGCCACGCGATCGAGTCCTTGGTGATCACCCCGGTGATCACCAGCCGCTTGCCATCGAGGATCACGAGTGAGGGCCCGCGGAGAGATTATTGACGTTTTTGAGCACGTCCAGCCACTCGTCAAATTCCGCCACTAATCTCACCGCGGACCCTAACGGCCGCCGGCGAGCGTCCACAGCGCGCTCGCCACGCGCTCGCGCGTCTGTGCCGGCTCGACCAGCTCGTCGACGAACCCGGAGGCGGCAGCCGCCTCGGCCTGCAGGTGCTCGGTCGCGTACTCGTCGGCCAGCCGGGCCCGCATCGCTTCGACGTCGTCGGCCGCGCGCAGCTCCCGCCGGTGGACGACTCCCACCGCCGCGCGGGCGCTCATGATGCCGAGCTCGGCGTCCGGCCAGGCCAGCACCAGATCGGCGCCGAGGTCGCGCGAGTTCATCGTGATGTAGGCGCCGCCGTAGGATTTGCGCAGGACCACGGTCACCTTCGGGACGCGCGCGGCGGCAAACGCCCTGACCAGCGAGGCGCCGTGCCTGATCACGCCGGACCGCTCCTGCTTGGAGCCCGGCATGAACCCAGGGGTGTCGACCACGGCGATCAGCGGGAGCCCGAACGAGTTGCAGAAGGTCACGAACCGCGCCGCCTTCTCGGAGCTCTCCGCGTCCAGGACGCCCGCAAGGTGGTGCGGCTGGTTGGCCACGATCCCCACGGGGCGCCCCTCGATCCGGGCCAGCGTGGTGACCACGTTGCGTGCCCAGCGCGGGCACAGCTCAAGCAGCGAATCGGCGTCGACGATCCCGCGCAGGGCGTCGCGCACGTCGTAGACGCGCCGCGGCTCGCCCGGCACGACCGACCCCGGATCCGCCATCTCGGGACCGACCGGCTCCGCCAGCGGCAACGGCGATCCGGCCGCCGACGGCAGGTACGACAACAGGTCTCGCACGCGCTGGGCCGCGCTCGCCTCGTCGTGCTCCACCAGATGGCAGACGCCGTTCTGCTCGTGCACCCGCGGGCCGCCGAGTTCCACGGCGGAGATCTCCTCGCCCAGCGCCTCGTGCACCACGCCCGGTCCGGTGAGGAACATCGCGGCGTCCTCGGTCATGATGATCAGGTCGGTGAGGGCGGGCGAGTAGGCGCCGCCGCCCGCCGAGGCACCGGAAACCACGGAGATCTGCGGGACCACCCCGGTGAGCGCCACCGTTTCGCGGAAGATCCGTCCGTAGCCGGCCAGCGCCGCGGTCCCCTCCTGCATCCGCGCGCCGCCGGACTCGACAAAGGCCACCACCGGAATCTGCGCCCGCTCGGCCGTCTGCAGCACTCGCACGATCGTGTCGGCATGCCGCTCCCCGAGCGAGCCGCCCAGGTACGAGCCGTCCTCGGCGTAGCAGACGATCGGGCGCCCGGCCACGCTGCCGGTGGCGCCCAGGACGCCGTCGCCGGCAATCGCGCGCGCTCCCAAACGCGGCTGGATGACGCGTGAGCGCAGCGGCCGGACGCTGCCCGGATCACAAAGCGCCTCGAGTCGGTCGAGCGGACTGAGCCGGACAGCCGCCTCGCGGACAGCCGTCGCGCTCACGACTGCGGCCCTCGGAAGACCAGCGCCACGTTGTGCCCGCCGAAGGCGAACGAATTCGACAACGCCACGGGCGGGCGCCCGTTGGAGAGAACAAGCGGCCGCGCCTCGCCCGGCACGTAATCGAGGTCGCACTCGGGGTCGGGGATCTCGTAGCCGACGGTAGGCGGAATGGTCCGCGTGAGGAGGGTCTTGACGGTGGCCACAGCCTCGACCGCGCCGGCCGCGCCGAGCAGATGCCCGGTGGCGGACTTGGTCGAGGAGATCGGCACCTTGTGGGCCCGCTCCTCCCCGAGTGCCCGCTTGATCGCCGCCGTCTCGGCCGCGTCGTTCAGCTGCGTGGACGTGCCGTGAGCGTTGACGTAGTCGACCTGCTCCGGCGCGACGCCGGCATCGGTCATGGCCAGCTCGATCGCCCGCGTCGCCGCCGCGCCGCTCGGTTCGGGGGCGGTCAGGTGGTAGGCGTCGGAGGTCGAGCCATAGCCCGCAACCTCGCCCAGAACCCTGGCGCCGCGAGCCTCCGCGGCCGAGGCCTCCTCGAGCACCAGCATCCCGGCGCCCTCGCCCATCACGAAGCCGTCGCGGCGCGCGTCGAACGGCCGCGAGATCCCGCTCGGCGACAGTGCCTGCATCGCGTTGAAGCTGCCGAACCCGAACGGGGTCAGCGTGGCCTCGGCTCCGCCCACCACGACCGCGTCCGCGTCGTCGTACTGGATCATGCGCAGCCCGCACCCGATCGCGTGGGCGGCGCTCGAGCAGGCGGACACCACGCTGAACATCTGGCCCTTGAGCCCGTACTTCATCGACACTGCGGCGGCGGCCGCGTTCGGCATCTGCGCCGGGATCCCGAGCGGCGACATCCGCTGCGGTCCGCGATCGCGCAGGACGTCGTGCTGGAGCTCGATCGTCTGGATTCCGCCGATGCCGGTTGACACGACGCACCCGACCCGCAGCGGGTCGTAGGGCAGCTCGCCATCCCAGCCAGAGTCGGCCACGGCTTCGCCCGCGGTCACCAGCGCGAGCTGCGAGAACCGGTCCAGACGGCGTACCTCCTTGACCGAGAGCAGCTCACTCGGCTCGAAGTCGGTGCAGGCGCCGGCGCCGTCGAGGATCCCGCACTCGCCGGCCGCCCAGCGCTCGAACAGGGCGTCCGCGCCGACGCCGAGCGGCGTTACCGCACCCAGCCCGGTGATGACAACCCGGCGCTTCACTCCGCCCGATTGACGATCATGTCGATCGCGTCGCCGACAGTCTTGAGCTCCTTCATGTCCTCGCCCTTGAGCACCACGCCGTAGTCGTCCTCGACGACCTGGGCCAGCTCGACGAGGTCGAGCGAGTCGATGTCGAGTTCCTCGAAGGTCGACTCGCGGTTGATCTGATCTGCCTCCGGGCCGAAGCTGGCCAGTGTCTCGATGACACGCGCCTCGACCTGCTCCGCGGTAACGGTTGCCATGACTCGTCCTCTCTTTCAGTTGCCAGTGGTTCTCATGCGGCCAGCCCGCCGTCCACGGTGAGCACCGCGCCGGTCACGTAGCTGGCCTCGTCGGATGTCAGGAAACGCACGCACGCGGCAACTTCCTCGGGGGTGCCCATGCGCCGAGCGGGGATCGCCTCGAGCAGATCTTTCGACGCCGCGCTGATGAACTCGGTGTCGATCAGGCCCGGAGCCACGGCGTTCACGGTCACGCCGCGCCGCGCCACCTCGACCGCGGAGGTCCTGGTCAGCGCGATCAGCCCGGCCTTCGCTGCGGAGTAGTTGGCCTGCCCGGGGTTGGCCCGCAGTCCCGCGACCGACGAGATGTTGACGATTCGTCCCGAGCGCGCGCGGATCATGGGCCGCAGCGCGCGCCGGGTCAGGCGGAAGGCAGCGGTCAGGTTGGTCTCGAGCACGGTGTCCCACTCATCGTCGCCGAGCGACGGGGTGAGGTCGTCGCGGCTGATGCCCGCGTTGTTGACCAGGGCCAGCACGGGGGCGTCGAAGTGCGCCTCGAGCGCGCCGAACAGATCGTCCGGGGCGCTGCGATCGGCCACGTCGGCCTCCAGGGCAACCGCCTTACCGCCCTCGCGCTCGATCTCGTCCACCACAGCCTCCGCGCCTGAGCGATCGCTCCGGTAGTTGACGCCCACCCGCCATCCGTCTCGAGCCAGGGCGCGCGCGATGGCGGCGCCGATACCCCGGGATGCGCCGGTGACCAAGGCCGAGCGATCGCGCTGCGCCGACTCAGCCATCCTCCAGGCCTCCCCACTCGATCACACCGGCGCCCCAGGTGTACCCGGCGCCGAACGCGCTGAGCAGCACGCGCGCGCCGGGCCGCAGACGGCCCTCGCGCTCGGCGGCAGCGAGCCCGAGCGGCAGCGTGGCCGCCGAGGAGTTGCCGAGGTTCTCGATGACATCCACGACGCGGTCGGACGGGAGCTGAAGCTTTTCCGCCAGCGCGCGCAGAATCCTGCCATTGGCCTGGTGATAGACGAACAGGTCGATGTCCTCGAGGGTCAGCCCGGCGCCGTCCACCGCGGCCAGCGTCGACTCGCTCATGCGGGCAACGGCGTGGCGGTAGACCTCCGGCCCGTCCATCCGGAGCTTGCGGTCCTCGTGGCCGATGTGGATGGCCGGCGCGCCCGACCCGTCGGCGCCGAGGATGATCGGGCCGATCGCGCCGATCTCGCCGGCGGCGTCCCCCAGCACCACGGCGCCCGCGCCGTCGCCGAACAGCGGCGCGGTCCGCTTGTCGTCCCAGTCGACGATCCGCGTGGTGAAGTCGGCGCCGATCAGCAGCACCCGCTCGGCTCGGCCGGCCTCGATCTGCGCCGCTCCGAGCGCCAGGCCGGACAAAAAGCCGGTGCAGGCGGCGCCGAGGTCGACGGCGCCCGCCCGGTCGGCGCCGATGGCATGGGCCACGACCGGGGCGGCATTCGGCATCAGCGAGTCCTGGGTCAGCGTCGCCACCAGCACGAGGTCCAGGTCGGCGGCGTCGACGCCGGCGCGGCTGAGCGCCGCCGCTCCGGCCCGTGCGGCGAACTCCGAGAGCCGCTCGTCGGGGGCGGCGACGGGGCGCGCGCGGATCCCCGTGCGGGACACGATCCAGTCCTCGCTCACCCCCAGGCGCTCGGCCAGCTCCGCTGTGGTCACGCGGTTCGACGGGACCTCAGCGGCGACCGACAGGATCGCCGGGCGCGCTGCCTCCAGCGATGAGGGGGCGGTCCGGCCGAGGGGGTGCGACTCAAGCATTGGCCAGCTCCACGTCGCGCAGCGTGCGCTTGACCAGACCGGTCAGCACCTTCCCGGGTCCCACCTCGACGAAGCGCTCGGCGCCGAGCTCGCGCATCGCAAGCAGCACCTCGCGCCAGCGGACCGCGCTGGTCAGTGCCTGGGCGAGCTGTGCCCGCACGTCCTCGAAGGGAGCGGCCGTCACGGCGGACAACACTGTGACGCCTTGGGGTGACGACACTTCAACCTCTCGCAGGGCGGCCGTGAACTCCGGCACCGCCTCGGCCATCATCGGCGAGTGAAAGGCGCCCGTGACCGGCAGCTCCATGGCCCGCAGCCCCAGCTCCTTCGCGGCCTCGCCAGCGCCCGCGAACGCGCCGCGGTCGCCGGAAAGCACCACCTGCTGCGGCGAGTTGTCGTTCGCCACCGACAGTCCGTGGGCGCTCGCGATCTCGCCGCCGTGCTCAGCCGCGCCGCGCCCCAGCAGCGCGAGCATCCCGCCGTCGCCGGCGCGTTCGCCCGATTCCTGCATCAGCCTGCCGCGCAGCGCCACCAGTTCGAGCCCATCTCGTTCATTCAGATAACCGGCCGCCACCAGGGCGGCGAGCTCGCCCAGCGAGTGGCCGGCCATGAACTCACCGGCCGGTCGCCCCAGCTTCTCCCACCCGGCCAGGCTGGCGCAGAAGATCGCCGGCTGGGCGAACTTCGTGCCTTCCTCCGCTCGCGCGAACGGGTCCTCGCCGACGATTCGCTCAGCGAGGACGAACAGGTCCGGTCGCACCTCGGCAACCGTTTCGCGCATCTCGGGGGTCTGGCTCCCCTGTCCAGGGAACAGGATTGCGGTGAGGCCCATTCTGGTATCACCCTACGCGGCAATTAGCGGTCCGGATACACGGGCCCTACGGACTTCCCCCCGTTCGGGGGGAGCCTGAATCTTGAGCCTTCCCAAGCCCACATCGACCTCCGCCGCGCTGGTCACCGGCGCTTCCGCCGGGATCGGTAGCGAGATCGCCACGCTGCTGGCCAGGCGCGGACACACCCTCGTTCTGGTGGCCCGCCGCAAGGACCGGCTGACCGCCCTGGCCGACGAGCTGAGCGCCGATCACGGCGTCCGGGTCGAGACGATCGCCGCCGATTTGGGCAAGCCGGCGCCGCGTGGGCGGATCCCGGGCCGTATCGAGGAACTCGGGCTCGAGGTCGAGATCCTCGTCAACAACGCGGGCTTCGCCACCGGCGGTCCGTTTCACGAGGCCGATCCCGAGCGCGAGCTCGAGCAGGTGCGGGTCCTGGTCGAGGCGCCGGTGGCGCTGATCTCGGCCTTCCTGCCGGCGATGGTGCAGCGGGGCCGGGGCGCGATCCTGAACGTCGCCTCGACCGCCGGCATGCAGCCGATGCCGTACTCGGCCGGCTACTCGGCGGCCAAGGCGTACATACTTACCTTCTCGGAGGCGCTCCACCAGGAGGCGCGCGGCCACGGCGTGACCGTGACTGCCCTGGCTCCGGGGCCGGTCGAGACCGAGTTCTGGGAGATCGCGAACTGGGAGACGTCCAGCGGCAAGTCGTTTGAGCGGGCGGTGCCGGGAGCGCTGATCTCGCCTGTGCAGGCGGCGCGCGCCGGTGTCGAGGGCCTCGAGCGTGGCGAGCGGGTGGTCGTTCCGGGTCTCCCGATCCGGGCGGCCATGCTGGCCAGCCGCTACATCCCGCACATGGTGAAGCTCCCGGCGCTCGAACGTTTCATGCGTCCCAAGGGCTAGCACCGGAGTTTGGCGATGGCGCTATCAAATACGTAGCCCCATCGCCAAAGTCCGTCAGCCGAGCAAACCGATCCGCTGGGCCCTTTGCACCGCTTCGGCCCGGTTGCGCGCTCGGAGCTTGCGGTACAGCACGCTGGTGTGCTCCTTGACCGTGTGCGGCGACAGGTAGAGCCGCTCGGCGATCTCGCGGTTGGTCGACCCGCCGGCGATGAGGTCGAGCACCTCGCGCTCGCGTTCGGTCAGAAGCGGCGCCGGCTGCTCGGCCTTCGGCGGGAAGGCGGTCATCCCCAGACCCACCCGCCGGACGGCGGCGGCCACGCGGGCCGCGTCCCAGTCCTTGGAGACGAACCCCGACGCTCCGGCCGCCCGGGCCGCGGCCGGCGACATGCGCCCGGCGCCCGAGATCAACAGCACCCGCGTGGCCGGCGAGGCCTCGCGGAGAGCCGCGCACAACTCTGCCCCGGACTCGCCGGCCAGGAACAGGTCGACCAGCGCCACCTGGGGCCGGTGCGCGCGAGCCAGCGCGAGCGCCTCCGCCCCGGTGCGAGCCTGGAAGAAGCGTTCCACCCAGGACTGCTCGCCCAGCAGCACGCGGAAGCCCCAGTGGACGACATCGTGGTCGTCGACCACGAGTACCCGCAGCCGACGGTCGTCCATCACTCGGCGCCGCGGCGCAGCGGCATGACCAGCCTCACGCGCCACCGGCCAGCGTCGACCGGTCCCGACTCGACCGTGCCTCCCTGCTGAAGCGCCTCGAACTGGGCCAGGCGGAGACCCATGCCGGGCTCGCCGGCGCTGGGACGCGCACCGTCGTTTCGCACCTCGAGCACGAAGTCCTCCTCATCGCGTGAGACCGCCACCTCCACGCGGCTCGGGTCGGCGTGCTTGGTGATGTTGCGCAGCGCCTCGGCCAGCACCGACTGGGCCAGCGGCTCCAGGTCCGCCGGCACGCTCGACTCGCCATGCCAGTCGACCTCGACGACCATCCCGGGCGAGCGGCGCACCCGCTCCAGTTCGGCGGCCAGCGTGGTCCCCGTCTCGGGCGGCAGCGGCGCCAGCGGCCGTTCGAGCGCTCGGCGCAGGTCGGCCAGCGCCTCCTGCATCTCCATCCGGCAGCGTTCGCGTTCGTCGCGGTCCAGCGGATGCTCGGCGCCCAGCGCGAGCGAGACGCCGAACAGGCGCTGGAGCACGCGCTCGTGGATCTCGCGGGCCAGGTCGAGGCGCTCCCCCAGCCGGCGCGTGCGCTCCTGCTGACGAGTGACGTTGCGGGCGGCGGCGACCAACGCCGCGGTCTTGCCCAGCGTCCACAGCAGGTGGCGCTCGCCGTCGGAGAGCTCGAACGTTCCCCCGCCCCGGTCGGCGCAGATCACCCCGTAGGCGTACCCGCCCGCGCTCAGCGGCGTGCAGACCAGCGTGGTGACACCGAGCAGCTTGGCGTACTCGGGCGGGACCGCCTCCTCGATCCGCTCGGACGCCACCACGACCTTGTCCTCGAGCAGCGCCCGCTGGGCGATCGGGGTGTTGACCAGCGTGGGCCGCACCCCCGACAGCTGCTCGAACGGGATCCCATGCGAGCCGATCGCTCGCACCCGCCGGCGCGCCGCGTCGGCCATGAACACCGCAGCCCGGCGCATCGTTGTTAGGCGGCAGATGGCCTCGCAGATACGGTCGTAGAACTCGGTCGGCGAGGTGTGCATGTCGATGTCGGCCAGCAGCTCGACGAACACCTCGAGCGGCTCGACGCCGGCGAACAGCGAGGGGGGCGGCTGCTCGAAGACGTTCACGCGGCGACCGGCGGCTCATACCGCCGGCGGATCTCGTACAGAGTGCTGCGCTCGGCCGCCGGCCGCCCCGCCCGATGGGCCGCGGCCACAAGCTCCGCCGGGGTCAACTGAACCCCGTGATAGCTCCCGGCCATCCGCGATATCGACTCCTCCATCAGCGTGCCGCCCAGGTCGTTCACTCCCCAGCTGAGCGACTCGGTGGCGGCGTCGAGACCCATCTTCACCCAGCTGGCCTGCAGGTTGCGCACCGTTCGCCCGAGCGCGAGCCGGAACACCGACGTGTGCTTGAGGTTCTCCTCGCGCGAGATCTCCTCCACGCCATGGGTGCGACCGAGCAGCGTGTGGAAGGGGATGAACGACAGCGGCACGAACTCGGTGAACCCGCCGGTCCGCTCCTGCAGCTCGCGCACCACCCGCATGTGCTCGGCCAGCTCCCAGGGCTCCTCGACGTGGCCGAACATGACGGTGACGGTCGAGCGGATTCCCTCGGCATGGGAAGCCTCGATGATCTCGACCCAGCGCGCCACCGGCAGCTTGTTGGGCGAGATCCGCTGACGCACGCCGTCGTGCAGGACCTCGGCGGCCGTGCCCGGCGTCGAGCCGAGTCCCGCCTCGCGCAGCCGCTCGAAGACACGCCGCGGCGAGAGCCCGGACACGTCGCACATGTGCGCGACCTCCATCGGCGAGTATGCGTGCATGTGGATGTCAGGCGCAACGGACTTCGCCACCCGCAGCCAGTGCAGGTAATCGTCGAGCCCCCAATCGGGATGGATGCCTGACTGCATGCAGATCTCGGTGGCGCCGAACTGCACCGCCTCATGGACCCGGCGCACGAACTCCTCCTCCGAGTGCTCGTAGGCGTCGGGTGAGCGGCGCGACTGTCCGAAGCCGCAGAACGCGCAGCCGACCGTGCAGATATTGGAGATATTGATATTTCGGTTGACGACGAACGTGACGGTGTCGCCAGCGAGCAACTGTCTCAGTTCGTCGGCGGCAAGGCGCATGTCCTCGATCACGGAGGGGCGGCGCTCGGCGAACAGCGCGGTCAGCTCCTCGGCAGACAGCGCCACCCCGTCACGCGCGCGCTCGACCGCCCGCGGCGCGACATCGTCGGCGACGTGAAGGTCGGACCGCCGCCCCGAACCCTGTCGCGGGATGAACGACCAGTAGTGCGCCTTGATCACGTCCATGACCGGGCGTGAGATCCACTCGGGATCGATGTACTCGGGGTACACGCACAACCGCTCGGTCAGCGCCAGACCGTCGGTCCGCAGCCGCTTGCGGACCTCGGACGGCGATGGGAAGGGATGCTCGGGCGAGATGTGGTCGCCGTTGGCGCTCAGACCGCCGAGGTCGGTGGCGCCGGCCCGGGCCAGCTCTACCCACCAGTCGCTCAGGTTCGGCGGGACCTGGATCCCGACCCCCGGGATGAGCCGGCGAGCCTCCGCGACCAACCGCTTCATGTCCTCGAGGGTGACTTCGCAGGCCCAGGCAGGCGCCGCGTGCTGCGGACCGTCCCACACCCCGGTCCGCCAGTACTCGCGCGTGGCCGCGTCGGCGATCTCCGCCGGCTCGCGCCCGTAGTACTTCTGGTGCGGGACGTAGTTCTGGAGGATCACCTCCTGAATGTGTCCGTGGCGCTCTTGCAGCCGAGCCAGCGCCTCCAGCGCCGCGATCCGCTCCTCCTCGCTCTCGCCGATCCCGACCAGGATCCCGCTGGTGAACGGGATCTTCAGTTCGCCGGCCGCGGCGATCGTCTCGATCCTCCGGGCCGGGTGCTTGGTGGGAGATCCCTGGTGGACGACCAGGTCGGGGTTGACCGACTCGAGCATCAGGCCCTGGGAGGCGGTCACCTCGCGCAGGCGGGCGAGATCGCCGGCACCCAGGACGCCCAGGTTGGTGTGCGGGAGCAGCCCACGCTCGAGCGCGCGCTCGCACACCCACACGACGTAGGACACGAAGTCCTCGTGGCCGTATTCGTGCAGCCGGGCGGCGACGTCGGGGTTGACCTCCGGCATCTCGCCGGTCAGCACGAGCAACTCCTTGACGTGATGGCGCGAGACGCTCCGGTCGAGGATCTCCAGGACCTCATCCGGCGAGTACAGGTGCGCCCGGTGCGTCGCGAACGCGCAGTACTTGCAGTAGCAGCGGCAGGTTCGCGACAGCGACAGGGTTAGGTTGCGGCTGAACGTGACCCGGCGGCGCATGCGCGCGGTTCATTCTACGAAGCGCCTATGCTGGCGCCCGCTCATGCGCGCCGCAACGCTCACGATGGCGCTGCTCGCCTGCCTCCTCGCGGCATGCGGATCCAATGCCTCCAGCACCGCCACCCGCCCGCACGAGCGCCCGGCAACGCTGATCCTCGACTTCACCCCCAACGCGGTGCACGCCGGCATCTACTCGGCGCTCGCCCACCGTTACGACCGGGCCGTCGGCGTTCGCCTGCACGTGACCGCCCCCACCTCCTCGACCGACCCGATCAAGCTGCTCGAGACCCGCCGGGTCGACTTCGCGATCCTGGACATCCATGACCTGGCGATTGCCCGGCAGCGGGGCGCGGACATCGTGGGGGTCATGCCGATCGTGCAGCGGCCGCTCTCGGCCGTGATCGCCGCGCCGGGCATCACCTCGCCGCGGGCGCTGGAGGGCAAGACCGTGGGGATCACCGGAGTGCCAAGCGACACCGCCGTCCTGCGGTCCGTGGTGGCGGGCTCAGGAGGCGACCCGGCCAAGGTCAAGACGATCACGATCGGCTTCAACGCGGTGGCCGACCTGCTGGCCGGCCGCGTAGCCGCCGCCACCGCCTTCTGGAACGACGAAGGACAGGCGATCCGGAGTAAGCGGCCGGGATTCCACATCTTCCGAGTCGACGACTACGGCGCGCCGGCTTATCCAGAGCTCGTGGTGTGCGCAACTCGGCGCACCATCCAGGGCGACCGAGGCATGATCCAGAAGGTCGTCGACGCACTCGTACGCGGCTACGACTTCACGCTATCGAACCCGTCGCGCAGCGCCGCGGACCTCGAGCAGTTCGTACCCGGGCTCGACCCCAAGCTCGTCTCGTCCCAGCTGACCGCGCTGCTGCCCGCGTTCCAGGGCCCGAATCACCGGGTCGGCGCCCTCGACACGGCGCGGCTCCGGGCCTGGGCGGCCTGGGAGGCGCGCTTCGGGATCGTCTCGCGTCCGCCCGATGTCGCCCACGCGTTCGACCCGAGCTTCGCCGCCAATGTGCCCGGCCCGGCTCCCGCGGGCTGATCGTGAGAATCGCCGGCTTCGCATCGAGTCCCTGCGCTGGCGATCGAGGTCAAGCAGCACACCGCGCTTGACCCGGTCGAGATCATGCGCACTGAGCGCCGGCGATCGCAGGCCCGACGCCGGGGCAGGTGGGCGCCCGTTGACGTGCGCGCACCGCCGGTTTAGAGTCGCCTGGCCCGTGCCGCCGCGTGGGGCGCGGCGCCGGTGCGGCTGGGAGCATTTCACTGCGGAGGAGGCAACGTTGCGGGTCGTCCGAGCATTGCAGGCCACATCCCTGATCGGCGCCGCGATTCGCCGCTGGCCGCGACCCTGGTTGGTCGCGCTCGCCCTCGTCGGCGCCGGAGCGCTGCCCTCGGCGGCGTCCGGTTCGCCCGCCCATCCGGACCCCGCCGCGCCCGGCGGTCCTGGAGCACTTTCGCACTTCGACCTCGCACGCAAGGACTGCCTGGGAACCACCCGCAACACGACCTCGAAAGTCTGGTACACGGTCGCGGACGGGACACTGAGCGACGTCTACTACCCGACCGACGACAACACCAACGTCGAGACGCTGCAGTACGTCGTCACCGATGGGTCGACGTTCACCGACCTGCAGCAGCGCGACATGACCTATACGGCTTCCGCGCTGGACGGCAGCGGCATGTCCTGCCGGGTGACCGCGACCGCGCGTAGCGGTCGCTATCGGATCGTCACCGATTATGTCACCGACCCCGCTCGCGACACGCTCCTGATGCGGGTTCGGTTCCAGCCGCTGACGCGGGGCCATTACCAGCTGTACGCGCGTCTGGACCCCACGGTCAACGGAAACGGGGGCGGGGGGAGCGACAACGCGGGAGCCGACTCGGCCGTGACCGACACATCCACCGGCCACGACGTGCTCGTCTCATCGGACCCGAACACCGCCACCAACGCCGCGAACCGCGACTACGGGCAGCCCGTTTACATGGCTTTCGACGGCCCCTTCTCGCAGGTCACCAACGGCTTCGCGGGTCAGTCGAGCGACGGCCTGACCCAGCTCGATCAGGCTCACAGGCTGACCACCACCTACGACTCCGCGCTCAACGGCAACGTCGTGCAGGTCGCGCAGTTCATGAGCCGGGGTCACGGATCGGGCCGCGACCCGAGCTCGTTCACCCTCGCACTTGGATTCGGCGCTACCCAGGCCGGCGCCGTCCAGAACGCCCAGGCGTCGCTGCGAAAGCCCTTCAGCGCGACGCTGCGGGCCTACGGCCGCGGATGGCGGCACTACGACGCGGCCCTGCGCAGGCCACCGGTCCGGCTGTCCGGCCTCAGCCGCTCGACCGTGCGGGCGCTCGACCGCGAGTACTACATCAGCGCCAACGTCGTCAAGGCCTCCGAGGATAAGACGTTCCCGGGGGCTATCTCAGCCAGCCTCGCCTCTCCGTGGGGCCAGGCGATATCGGCCGGCGATCCGAACAACACGTACTTCGGGTCCTATCGCGAGATCTTCGCCCGTGACCTGTATGAGGCCTGGACGGGTCTGATGGCGGACGGCGACACGGCCACCGCGCGCGACGCGGTGCTGTTCCTGTTCGACCGCCAGCAGCAGCCTGACGGCTCGATGCCGCGCAACAGCCTGCTCAACGGCAAACTCGCGCCGGACTCGTTCAACACCCAGCTCGACGAGTGCTCCTATCCGATCCTCATGGCCTACCAGATGGGGATGACCAATCCGACGCTTTACGCCGATCACATCAAGCCGGCGGCGAACTTCGTCATCTCTCATGGGCCGTCGTTCGGTCCCGAACGCTGGGAGGAGCAGAGCGGCTACTCGCCCTCCACGATCGCCGCCGAGATCGCCGGCCTGCTCGCGGCCGCCAACATCGCCGACGTCAACCACGACGCGGTGTCCGCGCGTGAGTGGCGCGCGGTCGCCGACGACTACCAGCGCTCGATCAAGAGCTGGACCGTGACGACAAACGGTCCCCTGGCCAACCGCTACTTCATTCGCTTGTCCAAGACAGGTGACCCCAACGCCGCGATCACCTACAACGTCGGCAACGGCGGCCCCACGCTGGACCAGCGCAGCGTGATCGACGCCGGGTTCCTCGAGCTCGCACGCCTGGGTGAGCTGCCCGCGACAGATCCCGACATCCTGCACTCGCTGCCCGTGGTCGACGCCACCATTGAGTCCAACACCCCGAGCGGCCCCGGATGGCACCGCTACAACGGAGACGGTTACGGCGACGGCGCGGCCGACGGCCATCCCTGGGCCCCCACCGACAAGGGGACCGGCCACCTGTGGCCAGCCCTCTCCTCCGAACGCGGCGAGCAGGACCTGCAGACGGGCCACCCGGCCACCGGTGCGAGCCTGCTGAGCGCAATGTCCAAGTTCGCCTCCGGCGTCGGCCTGATCCCGGAGCAGGACTGGGAGCTTCCCGATGTAGCACCCTCGCCCTACGGCACCGATCCTACGACGGCGTCGATCGGCTTCATGAACGGCCACCCGGCGGGCTCGGCCGCCCCACTGACGTGGTCGGCCGGCTCCTACGTCCGCCTGGCTGCCGACCTCGGCGCCGGGCGGCTCCTCGATCAGCCCCGCAACACGGTGAAGCGCTACATCGACCACACGCAGGGCCAGACCCAGCTGTCGGTGGCCAGCCCGACCGACGATTCGGCCATCAACTCCTCGCCGGTGACAGTCACCGGGACGGCCGCGCGGGGCGACACGGTCGACGTGCTCGCGGTGAACACCGACAACAACAGCTCCGCGACCTCCGCTTCGACGGTCACCCCCAGCTCCGGCAAGTTCTCGGTCGCCGTCCCGGTCACTCCAGGGACCACGGTGCTGAGCATCGCCGCCACCAGCCCCGGCGGCGCCACCGCACACGCCACTCGAACCGTGGTGTGGGACTTCGTTCCCGGCACCGTCCTGCTTGACGCCACCGACCCGACCGGCGACGACAACGGACCGGGCAACTACGCCTATCCGACCGCGGCCGACTTCCATCCTGGGGCGTTCGACCTCACCGACTTCCAGGTGATCGACAGTGGCGACAACGTCGTCTTCCGTGTGCAGACCCGCGACCTCACCCCGACCTTCGGGAGCCCGTTGGGCGCTCAGCTGGTCGACATCTACGCCCACGACCCGAGCGCCGCGGCTGCGGACACCTCGACCGCGGCGTCGTTCCCGCAGCGCAATTACCAGATCGCGCCGGCCGACGCCTGGAGCCGGCTGATCGAGGCGCAGGGCTTCGGCCAGCGGTTCGTCGACGCCCACGGCGCGACGCTGGGCACACTGGCGATCAAGGCCAACCAGATCTCGCGCTACATCACGATCACGGTCCCGAAGTCCGAGCTCGGCACACCCGGCACGGGCTGGGGGTTCACGGTCGTGCTGACCGGTCAGGACGGGTTCAGTCCCGACCAGGCCCGAGGCTTCACGCCCACGCCGCAGGACTTCCAGTTCGGAGTCTGCGCCGCCACCAGCAGCGATCCGCACTGCAAGGTCGACCCGAATACGGTCCCCAAGGCCATCGATGTGATCACGCCCACAGGGATGTCGCAGAGCGACGAGCTCGACTACACCAAGCACTCGCCGGTGGTCATCGCGGGCGTTGCGATTCCCTAGAGGGTCGAGCCCGACCAATGACTGCGCCCACCGGCGCGGTCGGGCTTTAGCTCGTAGTCAGCCGGGTAACGAGCGCCGCACCGTCGCGAGCCATTCGTGAGCGCGGGACGACCAGGTCGAACCCCGCCTGCTCGGCCTCCGCCCGGACGTCGGCCTCGACGTGGGAGTAGAACGCGAGCGTCTTGATCCCCGGTCGGTGGAGCGCGCTGACCTGCCGTATCCGCTCAGTCGGGTCCGCGGTCAAGTCGACGACGAGCGCCTGGGCTCCGGACAGCTCACGCTCCAGAGCCGCCGGATCTGAGACGAGCACCGGCTCGTGTCCGGCCGCCTGAAGCCCGCCGACCACGTTCGAGCCGAACAGCAAGTCCGGGATGTAGGCGACGACTCGGGCCACGCCGGTTACTGGGCGCGGATCCGGCGGAACTCTTGCCGCACCGACTCAGGCCTGCCCCACATCGGGTTCACCTCGACGCGCCCCGAGCGGGATTCGCGGACGGCCAGCTCTCCCTCGATCCCGGCCTCGTCGAGCAGATTCAGCGCAGTGTGGACGGCCGGCACCGATGAGGCATGGCCGAACCGGTGGGCCACGATCAGCCGCCAGTGCCACGCGCTCTTCGAGTAGGGCTGTGCGTTGCAGGTGACCATGAGCACCGCGGCGTCGATGTAACGGCGCTCGTCGAAGATGCGCAGATCGAGCTCGAGGTCAGTCCAGTCGTCGGGCAGCGAGTCGACGATCTGCTGGAAGGTCTCGGCGAGGGCCATCTCGGGTGAAGGCTACTATCCGAAGACCTGCTGATAGATCAGGAACACGTTCAGCCCGGTGATCAGGACCGCGCAGGCCCAGGCGACAACCGTGGTCCCAGGCCGGTTGACGTGCACGCCCATCACATCTCGCCGGCTGGTGAGGATCACGAGCGGGATCAGCGCGAGCGGGATCCCGAAAGACAACACCACCTGGCTGAGCACGAGCGCGTCGGTCGGGTTCACTCCCAGCGCGAGCACGACCAGCGCGGGAATCATCGTCACGATCCGGCGCACGTAGAGGGAGATCCGGACGTTGATGAACCCGGCCATCACGACCTGGCCGGCGTAGGTACCGACGCTCGACGAGGAGGCGCCGGAGGCGAGCAGGGCGATCGCGAACGCGAGCGCGGCGCCGCCGCCGACGAGGTTTGCCGAACCCGGCATGTGCGCCCTGGATCGTGTCGATCCCCGTGAAACCGCCGACATGGAAGAGTTGGGCGGCGACGGCGAGCATGCTCATGTTGATCAGCCCGGCGATGCCGAGGGCGATGATCACGTCGGTGCGCTCGAAGCGGAGCACCCGCCCGCGCTCTCGGTCGTCGCGCAGCTGCATGCGGTCCTGGGTGAGCGCCGAGTGCAGGTAGATCGCGTGCGGCATCACGGTCGCGCCGATGATCCCGACTGCGAGATACAGCGACTCGCTGCCGCCGAGGTGCGGAACAAGCCCGCTGGCGGCGCCGGAGGCGGAAGGACCGATCTTGAACGTCTCGTAGAGGAAGCCGAGGAAGATGATCCCCAGGAGCCCGCTGATCGCGATCTCGAACCGGCGGTAGCCGTGTACCCGCAGCTCGAGGAGGCCGAACGCTATGAAGCCGGTCATGACGCCGGCGATGAACAGCGGGACGTGGAAGAGCAGGTTCAGCGCCAGCGCGGCGCCCAGGAACTCGGCGACATCAGTCGACATCGTGATGATCTCCGCCTGCACCCACATACCCCGTGACATCCAGCGCGGATAACGGGCGCGAAAGCTCTCGTGGCAGGTTCCGGCCGGTGACGATCCCGAGCTTGGCCGACAGGTACTGGATCAGCATCGCCATCAGGTTCGCCAGCACGACGACCCACAGCAGCATGAATCCGAACTTGGCCCCACCCTGCAGGTTCGTCGCGAAGTTGCCGGGGTCGACGTAGGCGATCGAGGCGACGAAGGCCGGACCGAGCATCGCCGCGGTCGCGCGCAGGCGCCCCTTGGCCAGCAGCTCTTCAAGCGGGCTCCTCGCCGTCGCGCCGTCGCGCAGTCCGACTGAGGTCCCTTCCCCCGCGGCGCCCTCGAAGGCCGGCTCTGGCAGCGTGCCGCGCACCGGCGTCACCGGCTGACCTCGACTCGCATCGCCCGCGCCAGGGCGCCGCCGAGAACGTGCACACGGTCGCCGAAGCGAACGAACAGAGGGCCGTCGAACGGCTGCTTGTCGACCACCTCGAGCTGATTGCCCGGGGCGATCCCGCGCTCGGCCAGGAACCGCAGCATCTCGGGATCGGAGTCCGACACACGCGCGAACGTGCCACGGGCGCCGACTTCGAGGGCTTGGAGGCTCTGGGTGGTGCCCTCCTCGATGGTCAGGTCGCGGGTCGGGATCGGATCGCCGTGCGGATCGTGGGTGGGATCCCCGAGCTTGACCGCGATCAGCTCCTCGAGTTCCTCGGAGAGCACGTGCTCGAGCACCTCGGCCTCCTGGTGGACCTGGTCCCAGGGCACGCCGAGCGTCTCGACCAGGTAGAGCTCGAGCAGGCGATGGTGCCGGATGACCTCCAGAGCGACCCGCCGGCCGTCGTCGGTCAGCGATACGCCGTGGTAGGGCTGGTGCGCGACCAGCCCTAGCTCGCCCAGCCGCTTGACCATGCCCGAGGCCGACGCCGGGGTGACGCCGAGCCGGTCGGCCAGCGCGTTGGTGCTGACCGCGTCTCCCTCTCGCCGCTCCAGCGCGTAGATCGCCTTCGCGTAGTCCTGCACGGCCGGAGAACGGACCGAGGTTGAGTCGCGGCTTGCCAAGATGAAGATTATGGTACGCCTAAATTTTGATTTCGCAAGGTGCATGCCGGGCGATGCCCCGGATTGGGCCACTCCCCCGCGGTGCTTATCCTGTTGTGAGAGATGACCTCGACTGACACCCTGGCCGCGGATTACCGAGCGATCACCGAGAGCTGCGGGCTGCTCGATCGGTCCGAGCGGGGCAAGCTCGCGCTGTCCGGCGCCGAGGCCGCTGCCTTCCTGCAGGGCCAGGTCAGCAACGACGTGGAGGGACTGGCCCCGGGTGCCGGCTGCTACGCCGCGTTTCTGACCCCCAAGGGCAAGATGCTGGGCGACGTCCGGATTCTCGCCACGGAGGAGGAACTGCTCCTCGATACCGAGCGAGTCGCGCTGCAGGCCCTGTTCAACATGATCAGGCGCTTCAGCCTGGGCTACCGGGCCGAGTTGCACAAGCGGACGCTCGAGCGCGGGATGGTGTCGCTGATCGGCCCGGACGCGCCCGCCGTGGCCGGCGCCGCGGGTCTCGGAGCGGCGGAGCACGCGCACACGGTCGTCCATCTCCCGGGTGCGGGGTTGCCGGTTCGCGCGATCCGCACCGATGTGGGGATAGACCTCCTCTGCGACGCGACGGACACCGATGCGCTCCGAGCCGCGCTCGAGGACGCCGGGGCGGCCCAGGTGGCCGACGCCACGGTGGAGTGCCTGAGGATCGAGGGCGGGCGCCCCCGCTACGGGATCGACATCGACGACACCGTGATACCTCAGGAGGCGGGCCTCAACGAGCGGGCGGTGTCGTTCACCAAGGGGTGCTACGTGGGTCAGGAGACGGTTGCGCGGTTGTATTACCGCGGCAAGCCGAACCGCCAGCTTCGCGGACTGCGGATGTCGGCGCTGGGCAAGCCGGGCGACGAGCTGGCCTTCGAGGACCGTTCGGTCGGACGGCTGACCAGTGTCGCCGTGTCGCCCCGCTTTGGCCCGATTGCGCTGGGCTTCGTGCGGCGAGAGGCTCCCGTGGGCTCCACCGTGACGGTTGGCGAGTCTTTCACCGCCGAGGTCATCGAGCTGCCATTTCGCTGAGCGGGAGACGCTCGAGCACGAGCTGGGGCGTATCCGGGTGGGCGGCCAGGTAGTTAGCGATGATCCGCAGCTCGTCGATCTGGTCCGGGGGGACGTGGGCGCCGAGCTCGCCGGCGCGGCCGGCGCGGGCCAGCGCCCGCTGGCTGCGCTCCTCGAGCTCCGCGTTGTCCGCGGGAGCCGGCCCCCAGTCGACCAGGCGTCCGCCGACCAGCCAGAAAGCATCCTGCCGCGCGGCATCGACGGGATGCGCGACGAGGATCAGCCGGGCGCGGGCGTGGGTGGCCTCGAGCGCGCCGCCCAGGCGCTCGAGGATCACCCCGAGCCGCCGCAGACGCCGACGCAGCCACGCGGCACGCTCATAGAGCTGCTGCCTCGACGCTGCATGCATCTGACCCCGAACGTGGGCGAGGAGCCGGTCACCACCGTCGCCGCCCCCGACGAACAGCCGAAGCGCCTCGTCGAGCCGCCGCCGGTACAGGTTCGGATCCAGATCGCCCAGGCAGGGGGACAGGCAGCGGCCCATCTGGCCGTAGGCCGACGGGTGCTCGCGCAGGTGGAGCCGCCGCCCGCAGTGGCGCAACCCGAACAGGGAATCTAGCTGCTCGACGAGCTCCTGGGCCAGGCGACGGCCTCGCAGCGGACCGATCGTCACGGCGTGCCCGGCGGCCGGCTCGGAGGCCACCTCGAGGATCGGGAACGGGATGTCGAGCCGGCAGCGGATGTAGCAGAGGCGGTCGTCTCGTCCGGCCAGCCGGATGTTGCCCGGCGGCCGGTGGCGCTTGATCAGCCGGTTCTCGAGCACCAGCGCCCCGAGCTCGGAGTTCGTGCTCTGGTAGTCCACGACCGTGGCCTGCACCGTCCAGTCGGCAGGAACGCTCGACGGCGCGAAGTGGGCGCGAGCACGGCTGCGGATCGAGATCGATTTGCCGACATAGAGGACCCGGCCGTCGTCATCGCGGAACAGGTACACGCCCGGGTCCTTGGGGAGTTCGGCGAAGTCGAGCTGGGGCGGCGGGGTGAGGGCCGGGAGTGCGCCGCTTCCGGGTCGTGGCGCGGCGTCGGCGGCCCGTAATCGCCATCGCATCGGCGATCGTCAGCGCGTTGGCGCACAGGCGCGGGAACAGCGCGCACAGGACGCGCGCGCAGGTCTCGGCGTCGGCGAGCGCCCGGTGAGCCGTGTCGACCTCGATCCCAAGCGCATCGGCCAGTACGGACAGACCGCGCCGCCGTTGCAGAGGCAGCAGCTTGCGGGCCAGCGCCGCGGTGCAGAGCACGGGCGGATTCGGCCACTCGAGGCCGATCAGCTCGAAGCCCCGGCGGAGCACCCGCCGGTCGAACGGGGCGTTGTGGGCGACGAGCACACGGCCTTGCAACTGCTCGGCCAGCGCAGGCAGCACGCTCTCGAGGCGAGGCGCGTCGGCCAGCATGTCCTGCGTGATCCCGGTGAAGCGCTGGATACCCCGACCCAGCGGGCGGCTGCAGCGGACCAGCGAAGACCACCGATCATGCAGCTCGCCGCCGCCCACCAACACCGCACCCACCTCGGTCAGCTCGCACGCGTCGCCCCCCAGACCGTTGGTCTCGGTGTCGACCACCAGGAACTCCGCGGTCGCGATCGCCTGTTCGAGCAGCGTCACGATCTCGCGTGATACGCGCCCCCTCGGACGGCAAGAAAGCAGGATTGCAGCGGTGCGCGGCGCATCTGTCTCGTTGACCGCCCCCAACGGGTAGGATCGACGTCAGACATCTCGGGAAGGAGGTGAAGTGACTGCCACTGCGCCTGACCTCGACAAACTGCGGGAGCTCGACGAGGGCACCCGCCGTGCCTGGATGGCCTACAACGACCGCCTGCGAGACCTCGAGGGCGACGAGTACGAGCGCGTCGAGAGCGACTCGTGGACGGAGCTTCCAGCGTGAACTGCGGCGCCTCGAGCGTTGGCGAGCATCGCTCGCGCTGAGCTCCAGCTGAGCCGTTACCGCCGCCTGGGCTGGGCGGCGACCAGCGCCGAAGCGTTCGAGGCCGACCATTCCGTCACGCCTCGGCGCTCCTGTGCCCCTTCCTGTCGCCCCGCGCGCGGAAGTTGACATCAAACCGTGTTGCGATTCTGCGGAGGGGTATTACCCTCGCTAGGGTTCGCCGGCGGGACCGGGACGCCGGCGGTGCCCGGCCACCAGCCGGTCTTGCAGAGGAGGACTCGGAGGATGTGCAGGAGGACGACGATCGGGATGCTCGCCGTCAGCGCGTTTGCCGTCTCGGCGTGCGGCTCCATCTCCAAGGGCGCCACCACGCCAAGGCCCCCGGCGCCCATCAACCTGACCGTCTACATCGACAACAGCCGAGTGTCGGCCTCGCCCACGTTGGTCGGCGCAGGGCCCGTCGCCCTCATCATCACCAACCAGGCCAGCCAGGCTGAGTCGCTTGCCGTGCTGGCCGCCCACAGCGCGGCCGGCCAGGCGCTGGCCGACACGGGGCCGATAAATCCGCAGGCGACCTCCCAGGTCACGATCAATTTCCACTCCCCGGGGACCTATTCGCTGTCCACCGGTGACGGCAGCTCGAGTTCCTCGATTCGGGCCGCCTCGATCCACGTCGGCAAGCCCCGCGGCAACAGCAACAGCCAGCTTCTGCAGCCGTGATCCGCCGGCGAGGCCGAGGTGATCCGCCGGCAACGCCGGAGTGATCATCACCGGCGCCGGGGGTGCAAAACGTCGAAAAGGTCCCGCCCGACGGTCGACCATCCTCGCTTGCTTTTGTGCAATACTTGCATGCATGCAAGTAACTCGCACGATTGACGCGGTGGAGAACGCTGCGGCCGCGCCGGACACCGAACCCACGGATTCCGCGCCGGACACCGGACTCGCGAGATCCCAGGCGGACACCGACCTGGCCAGGGATCTCTACGCGCTGATCGTGTTCGTGCACAAGAACTGCAATGCCGACCTGTTCGAGGCGCTCGGCGCGCTCGAGCTGACGCTGACGCAGGTCAAGCTGCTCCACCACCTCGAGGACCAGCCCCGCGAGCTCACCCTCAAGGAAGCCGCCGAGCTCGTCCATGTGTCGCTGCCGGCGGCCAGCCGGATGGTCGACGACCTCGTCCGGAGGGGCTTTGCCCAGCGGCGCGAGGACGACGAGGATCGGCGGATGAAGCGCGTCTGCCTGACCGAAGGCGGACGGACGGTGATCCGCCGCCTGAACGCGGCCCGTCTGAGCGGACTCGAGCAGTTCACCACGACTTTGAGCACCCCAGAGCGACGCTCGCTCGCCTCGGCGCTCTCCAAGCTGCTCGAGCGCGAGGACGTCGCCGCCTGCCGCCCGGAGACGGCCACTGCATGACCGGACGCATCCTCGCCCAGCGGCACCGCCTGATCACCGACGAGAACAGCAAGTGGTGGACGCTGGCCGCGATGTGCTTCGCGTTGTTCATGCTGATGCTCGACAACACGGTCGTGAACGTCGCGCTGCCGTCGATCCAGCGAGACCTCCACGCGTCGCTCTCCTCGCTCGAGTGGACCGTCAACGCCTACACGCTCACGCTGGCGGTGCTCCTGGTCACGGGCGGCCGGCTCGGCGACATCTTCGGCCGGCGGCGGATGTTCCTGTTCGGCGTGGTCGTGTTCGGACTGGCCAGCCTGGCCATCGGGTTCGCGCCCACCGACGCCGCGCTGGTCGGCTTCCGCGCGATCCAGGGCGTCGGGGCGGCGTTCATGATGCCGGCCACCCTGTCGATCATCACCCAGGCGTTCCCGCCCGAGCAGCGCGGCACGGCGATCGGGACGTGGGCCGGGGTCAGCGCGGTCGCGCTCGCCATCGGCCCGGTGGTCGGCGGCTTCCTCACCCAGGACGTCAGCTGGCGGGCGATCTTCTTCATCAACCCGCCGATCGCCGTGGTCGCGGTCGCGATGACGCTGTTCGCGACGCGAGAATCGCGCGACGAGACGGTGGACCGGACGGTCGACTACGCCGGGATCGCGACGATCACGGTCGGGCTGACCGCGCTCGTGCTCGCGCTGGTCGAGGGGAACAGCTGGGGATGGGGATCGGTCCGCGTGATCTCGCTGCTGGTCGTGGCCGCGATCGCGCTGACGTCATTCCTGCACATCGAGCGCCGTGTGAAGGCCCCGATGGTCAACATCGCGTTCTTCAGATCCCGGACGTTCGTGGGCGCGAACCTGGTCGCCTTCCTGATCTCGTTCGCGATGTTCGCGCAGTTCTTCTTCCTGACGCTCTACCTGCAGAACATCCTCCACTACTCGCCGCTCGAGACCGGGTTGCGCTTCCTGCCTTCGACGGTCGTGATCATCATCATGGGCCCGCTCGCGGGCCGCCTGACCGACAAGGTGGGCTCGCGCCCGCTGATGACGCTCGGCCTGGTCATCGTGGCTGTCGCGCTGGCGATCCAGTCGCGCCTGACCGTCCACACGGGCTACGGCCTGCTGTTGCCCGGCTTCGTGCTGATGGGGCTCGGGATGGGGCTCGTCATGTCCCCGATGAGCACGGCGGCGATGAATTCGGTCGACCGCACGAAGGCCGGCGCCGCGTCCGGGCTGCTGGCGATGATCCGCATGGTCGGGAGCACGTTCGGCGTCGCGGTGATGGGCGCGCTGGTCGCCACGATCGGCCGGGCGAAGATCGACTCGGGTCTCCCCCACCTCGCCGCGTCAACCCGGGCCCGGATCGCGGACGCCCTCGGAAGCGGTGGCACGGTCAGCGGTCATCACGCTCCGGCTCAGATCGTTTCGGTCACCCGGGAGGCGTTCGTTTCCGCGCTCGGGACCGGCCTGACGGTCAGCGCCGCGGCGACGCTTCTCGGTGCGGCCGTGGCCTGGAAGCTGATCGCCCCGCGGATCGCGCAGCCGGCGCCGGCCCCTGCGTCCTCCCCCGCCGAAGAGGACGCGGCCACCGAAGTCACCCTCGTGTGAGCGCTCGCATACCCGGCGCGGGTGGATTGGCACGCCCCTCGAGAGCTACACCCGAGTAGCATCCGCTTGGCGGGAGGACCCCACACCGAAGCCGATTCGAGGAAGGTGGCGCACGAGTGGCCGTTGACTCCAGCCAAGTCGCACACGTCGAGACCGAGCCCGGGCGAGCTCCCGCGGACGATGGCCGCCTGGGTGATCCGCGAGGAGCGCCAGGGCGAGCCGACCGACGCGTTCCAGATCGAGGAGATCGAGGTTCCCGAGCCGGGCGCGTTCGAGGTGATCGTCCGGGTGATGGCGGCCGGCGTGAACTTCAACAACGTCTGGGCGGCGCTCGGCGAGCCGGTGTCCGTATTCCGCTACCACCCCGAGGAGGACCATCACATCGGCGGCTCGGACGCCTCCGGCATCGTCTGGAAGGTGGGCCAGGGCGTTACCCGGTGGAAGCCCGGCGACGAGGTCGTCGTCCACTGCAACCAGGCCTCCTACGAGGATCCGGAGGTGCACGGTCTCGATCCCCTCGCGGCGCCCTCCCAGAAGATCTGGGGCTATGAGACGAGCTGGGGGTCGTTCGCCCAGTTCTGCAAGGTCCAGGCCCAGCAGCTGCTGCCCAAGCCGGCCCACCTGGCGTGGGAGGAGGCGGCGGCCTACGGGCTGACCTACTTCACCGCCTATCGGATGCTGATGGATCGCTGCAACCTCCAGGCCGCGCACCGCGTGCTGATCTGGGGCGCCGCCGGCGGTCTCGGCGTGTTCGCCACCCAACTTTGCGCGCTCACCGGTGCCGACGCGGTCGGCGTCGTGTCCAGCGAGGAGAAGGGTGAGCTGGTCAAGCAGCTCGGCGCGGTCGGTTACATCAACCGGTCCGAGTTCGCCGGCATGATGCGCCTCGGTGACGAGACCGCGGAGGAGGAGCGGGCTCGTTTCAAGGAGTCCCGGCGGTTCTGCAAGGCGGTCGAGGCGATCCTGGGCGAGCCGCCCGACATCGTGTTCGAGCACGTCGGCAAGGCCACCTTCCCCACCTCGGTGCTCGTGGTCCGGCCGTTCGGAAAGGTCGTGATCTGCGGCGCCACCTCGGGCTATCAGCTCGACTTCGACGTCCGCTACCTGTGGATGCGCCAGAAGCAGATCATCGGCTCGCACTTTGCCAACGCCTGGGAGGCCACGAAGGCCAACCAGCTGATCGATGAGTCCAAGGTGCGGCCGGTGCTGTGGCAGACCATGGGCTTCGAGAAGGTGGCGGAGGCGCATCAGCTGCTGCGCGATAACCGCCACCTGGGCAAGATCGCGATCCTGGTCGGCGCCACCGAGGAGGGCCAGGGCAAGACCGCGGAGGGGCTCGGCGCGATTCGCGCCGAGGTAGGCGCCTGATGGCGGGCGGCGTCATCCACATCCAGTGGTACGCCACGGTACTGCGGCAGGACGCGTTCGCCGCCGAGGTGGCGTACGTCGCTCCGTTGGCGCTCCGCTACGGCGCGACGCAGTATTCAGTGCACCGCTCCCTCGACGACCGGTACAAGGTCACCCAGATGGCGTGGTTCGAGTCCAAGCGGGACTGGTACCGCTATTGGGAGAGCCTCGAGATGACCGAGTTCCGGCGGCGGAACATGGGCCAGTATCAGATCCCGATCAACTACGTGTGGCACGACGAGATGGTTGCCGGGGCCCTCGGTCCCGAGGTGCCGACCGAGCCCGAGCCCGAGCCGGCTCCCGCCGCGCCGGCGCCTGCCGCCGTCGGCTGAGGACTCTCCGCGCTCCTCGGCTGCCGGTGACACGGCGCACGCCGCGCCGTCCTATGCTTTCGGCGCAGTGACTCGCGCCCACAAGATCGGCAACCTGATCGGCGTCTCGGTCCCCCCGATCGGGCTGATCGCGGCGATTGTGCTGCTCTGGAACCGGGCGGTCGGGCCGCTCGAGCTCGCTCTCATGGTCAGCCTGTACGTGGTGACCTGTCTTGGCGTAACCCTCGGGTACCACCGGATGTTCACCCACCGCGCGTTCGAGTCCAGCCGGGTCTTCCGCGCCATCATCGCCGTGCTTGGATCGATGGCGGTGGAAGGCTCGGTCATCACCTGGGTGGCGGACCATCGCAAGCACCACACGTTCACCGATCAGGAGGGCGACCCGCACTCGCCGCACCTCGCCGGGCCCGGCTTCTGGGGCGCGGCCAAGGGGCTGTGGCACGCCCATGTCGGCTGGCTGTTCGAGACGGTTGGCAGCGCCGACCGGGAGCGCTTCGCCGCCGACCTCCTCAAGGACCGGGCTCTGCGCGTGATCGACAAGCTGTTCTTCGTCTGGGTCTTGCTGACTTTCGCCATCCCGTTCGCCTTCGGCTGGCTGATCGGCGGCGGGCTCGGCGCGGCGCTCACCGCGCTCCTTTGGGGCGGCCTGGTCCGGGTGTTCCTGCTTCACCACGTGACCTGGTCGATCAACTCGGTCTGCCACTTCGTCGGGCGCAAGCGCTTCGCCACCGAGGACGAGTCGCGCAACGTGTTCTGGCTGGCCCCGCTATCGATGGGCGAGGCCTGGCACCACAATCACCACGCGTTCCCGACGTCCGCTTTCCACGGCCTCAGCCGGCTCGAGCGCCTGGCCGACCCGACCGGACTGCTGATCGCCCTGCTCGAGAAGCTGGGCCTCGTCTGGAACGTAGTTCGGATCAGCCCCGAGCGCCAGCGGGCCAAGGCCCTGCCACGCGGGGTCTAACCCGCTTCGAGCGGCGCCATTGTCAGCCCGGCGCTATCGAGCTGCTCCCAATACTGCTGGGCCTCGTCGCGCGGGCCGCTCCACACGATGGCCAGCCCGGTCTTGTGGATCTGGTCGGCGAGTCGATAGCCCTGGGCCAGGCTCACGCCGGGAATCACCCGTGACAGGGTCTCCGCAACGTGATCGAACGTGTTGTGCTCGTCGTTGAGGACCACCACTCGCCACAGCTCGCCCAAGCCGCTGTCGGGTCCGCCGACGCGCGGCAGCTCCACGGTCTCGGACATCCCGCGCAGCATAGCCGCGATGCGCCCGCGCTCGCACTAGCCCGAGCTGACCGCTTCGGCTCGCTTGCGCCAGTAACGCGCCAGACCCGCGTACAGCTGCTCGGGCGGCGCAGCCTGCTCGTAGGCCGCGGCGGTCCCGGAATCGACATGCTCGGCGATCTCCTTACGCACGCCCGCCACGAACGCGTCGAGGTCCTGGTCGCGCGCGCGCCCGGCCCAGTCATCGAGGCGCCGGCCGAGCTCGGCGAGCTGATCGTCGACGTCCTGGCTGGCGCCGAAGTGCGTCATGACCAGCCGGCGCGGCCTCCAGGCCGCGATCCGATCGATCGAGGCATGCCACTTCTCGACGTCGATGTCGGGCGGCGGACTGGGCGCAATCGTCAAGGGGGAGCCGGCGATCCGCACGCCTCCGGTGTCGCCGACAAACGCCGTCCCGTGGTGAAGGAACGAGACGTGATGCGACGCGTGGCCGGGGGTGTAAGCCACCTCGAACTCCCCGTCGAACAGGGTCTCACCACCCCGGAGCACGTGGATGCTCTCCTCGGGGACGGGCAGCATCTCCCCCCACAGCCGATCCATGTCCTCGCCGTAGAGCTGGCGGGCGCTTTCGAGCAGTCGGTCGGGATCGACCATGTGCCGCGCGCCGCGCTCGTGCACGTACACCTCGAGATCGGGCCAGCGCTCGACCAGCGATCCGGACGCGCCCGCGTGGTCCAGATGGATGTGCGTGAGCAGCAGGGCGCTGGGCCGAATTCCCGCCAGCCCGTCTAGCAGCGTCTCCAGGCACGACGTCGGCCCCGGATCGATCACCACATCGCCGACCAGCCATGCTCCGATGACCCGCGGGCGGCCGAGGTGCATGACGTCGATCAACCGCATCTCGGCCATCGCGCGTGTGCCTACGGCGCCGCGGGGTCGGGCTCATCCTCGGGCGGCTCGACCACGGGAAGGATCGCGGTGGGCTCCACGTCCGGATCGCCGCCGGCCGCCGGCACCTCGTCCGTTTGCGCATCCTCGACGGGGACCTCGATCGGTGCGGGCTCGGCGCGCGCGTCCTCCTCGGGGAGCGGTGGCACCGCCTCGATACCCGCCAGCGCGGCTTCGCTTCCCGCGCCGGCATCGGGCGGAAACCGATCGGCGGCCGAATCGGTCAGCGTCAGCAGTTCACGGGCCAGGTCGCGCGTGTCCTCCACGATCCGGTGGCGCTCGGCCCATATCCGGTCGGTCTCGGCGTCGAGCTCGCGGACCCGGTCCTGGGCCTGCTGGATGATCCGCGCCGCCTCCCGTCGCGATGTCTCGAGTCGGTCCTCGGCCTCGCTGCGCGACTGGGCAGTGATCTGCGAAGCCGTGTCGTGGGCGCGCTGGAGGATGCCCGACACCTCCTCCCCCACCCGCTCGACCGCGCGCCGCACGGCCAACTCGGGCGAGCGCGTGGTCTGCAGCTCGGCGACGAGCTGGGCCGTCCTCTGAACGTAGGCGTCGACTCTGTCGCGGTCGTAGCCCCGCAGGACGATCGGGAAGTCGACATCCGCCGCGACCGACACCGGATCGTCGGGCAGAGTGGCGAGGGGCGCGGTGATCTCCTGCATGAGCGCGTGTTCGGTGGAGGCGGAGCTTTGATCGGGCATGCCTCGCACGTTAGCGGTTGAATACGGAGTCGGGCCGCCCCCGGAGCAAAGGATCGCTCATACAATTCCGGCTCCATGCCGGAGCCGCCCTCACATCGTCTACCCGAGCCAGACCGGCCCTGGATGATGCGGACCTACGCGGGTCACTCGGACGCGAGGCGCTCCAACGAGCTCTACCGCCGCAACCTCGAGAAGGGCCAAACCGGCCTGTCGATTGCCTTCGACCTGCCCACGCAGACCGGCTACGACCCCGACCACGAGCTCGCGCGAGGCGAGGTCGGAAAGGTCGGCGTCTCGATCGCGCACACGGGCGACATGGGGACCCTGCTCGACGGCATTCCGCTCGACCAGATGAACACCTCGATGACGATCAACGCCACGGCCGCCTGGCTGCTGGCGCTCTACATCGTCGCCGCGGACGCCCAGGGCGTGCGCGAGGAAGACCTCCAGGGCACGACCCAGAACGACATCCTCAAGGAGTACCTGAGCCGGGGCACCTACGCCTTCCCGCCGGGGCCGAGCATGCGGTTGATCGCCGACACGATCGCCTACACGGTCCAGCACATGCCGAAGTGGAACCCGATCAACATCTGCTCCTACCACCTTCAGGAGGCGGGGGCCACGCCGGTCCAGGAGATCGCGTTCACGATGAGCAACGCGATCGCGGTCCTCGACGCGGTCCGCCACCGGGTGCCGCACGAGCTCATGGGCAACGTGTTCGGGCGCATCTCGTTCTTCGTCAACGCCGGCCTGCGGTTCATCGAGGAGCACGCCAAGCTCCGGGCGATGGTCGTCCTGTGGGACGAGCTGGGCCGGGAGCGCTACGGGGTGGAGGACGAGAAGCACCGTCGCCTGCGCTACGGCGTGCAGGTGAACTCGCTCGGCCTGACCGAGGCCCAGCCGGAGAACAACGTGTACCGGATCGCGCTCGAGGCGCTGGCCGTCACCCTGGGCCGGGACGCCCGCGCCCGAGCGGTCCAGCTACCGGCCTGGAACGAGGCGCTCGGCCTGCCGCGTCCATGGGACCAGCAGTGGGCGCTGCGCCTCCAGCAGATCCTCGCCTACGAGACCGATCTGCTCGATTACCCGGATATCTTCGAGGGCTCGAAGGTGATGGAGGGGCTGGTCGACGAGCTGCTGGCCGGAGCCCGGGCCGAGATGCAGACGGTGGCCGAGCTCGGCGGTGCGGTCGAGGCGGTCGACTACATGAAGGCCGCGCTGGTCGAGTCGCAGCGCAAGCGCTGGCAGCGGATCGAGTCCGGCGAGCAGACGGTGGTGGGCATGAACCGCTTCACCTCGACCGAGCCCTCGCCGCTCACCGCCGGCGCCGACGGCGGGATCCTGGTCGTGGATCCGCAGGTCGAGGCCGATCAGCGCGCGGCGCTCGAGCGTTGGCGCGCCGAGCGCGACCAGGGCGCCGTCGATGAGGCGCTCCGGGAGCTGGCTCGCGTGGCGGCGAACGACGGCGAGAACATCATGCCGGCGACCATCGCCGCGGCCCGCGCCGGCGCGACTACCGGCGAGTGGTCCCAGACGCTGCGGGATGCCTTCGGCGAATACCGCGCTCCCACCGGCGTCACCGACGCCGCCGCGGTAGGCAGCGAAGAGGTGTCCGCGCTCCGGGTCGAGGTCGAGCGGGTGAGCGAGACGCTGGGCCGCCGCCTCAAGTTCCTGGTCGGCAAGCCTGGCCTGGACGGCCACTCCAACGGCGCCGAGCAGATCGCGGTCCGCGCGCGCGACGCCGGCATGGACGTGGTCTACGAGGGAATCCGCCTGACCCCGACCCAGATCGCCAACTCGGCCGCCCAGGAGGGCGTCCACGTCGTCGGCCTGTCAATCCTGTCCGGCTCGCACCGCGAGCTGCATCCCATCGGTCCTGGACGCGCTGCGCGAGGCCGGCGTGGAGGACGTGCCGGTCGTGGTGGGCGGGATCATCCCCGAGGCCGACGCAGAGGCCCTCCGCGAGGCCGGCGTCGCCGCCGTCTACACCCCGAAGGACTGGAACCTGAACGGGATGATGCGCGACATCATCGAGCTGGTCGCCGAGCGCCACGGCTCGGGCACGGTCGTCGGGGCTTGACCCAGCAGACGCGGGCAAGCGGCCGCGACCTCGGCGTACGGCTTCGCCAGCGCGACCTGAGCGCGGCCCCCGTCGCCCTGAACCTGATCGAAAGCCGGTCGCCGCACGCCCGCGAGCAGGCGCAGGCGCTCCTGGCCGAGACCTCGCCGGCGGCGCTCGGCCACGAGGCCCCCGGGCACATCGTCGGGGTGACCGGCCCGCCGGGAGTCGGGAAGTCCTCGCTGCTCAGCCGCCTGGTCGCCGAGTGGCGCGCGCGGGATCGTTCGGTCGCCGTGCTCGCGGTCGATCCGAGCTCGCGCCGCTCGGGCGGCTCGTTGCTGGGCGACCGAGCCCGGATCGACGTCGACCCCCGCGACCGCAACGTGTTCATCCGCTCGACCGCGGCGGGCGACCGCCTGGGCGGACTGGCGCCCGCCACCCGGGCTGCCGCGGAGGCCTTGGCCGTTGCGTTCGACGTCATCGTGATCGAGACGGTCGGTGTGGGTCAGTCGGAGGTCGAGGTGGCGGACGTGGCCGACACCGTGGCCGTCGTGGTACAGCCCGCCTCGGGCGACGTGCTCCAGTTCCTCAAGGCCGGGATCATGGAGGTGCCCGACGTGCTCGTCCTGGCCAAAGCCGACCTCGAGGCGCCCGCTCGCCGGGCGACGGCAGATCTCCAGGCCGCCCTGACCACGGTCGGCGCCCCGGACACCAGGCTCTGCCCGGTCTCGTCGGTCCCTCCCCCGTTTGGCATCGCGGAGCTTGCGGATGCCCTCCAGGAGCACCGCAACAGCCTCGATCTGCCGGCGCGCCGGCTGGGGGCACGACGCCGGCACGCGCTGGACGAGTTCACCGCCGAGCACGGCGAGCGCGGGCTGCGAGCCCTGGGCGGCCGGTTGGCGGCCGAACGATGGCTGGCCGAGCAGGACCCGTCCCTCGATGTGGGCACGCTCGAGCAGGCGCTCGAAGCCCGCGCCTCCGAGACGCCGCGGATGAGAGCGCGTGCGTGCGCCGCTTTGCCGGCGGTCCACGCCGGATCGTGCTCCCCGGCGATCCGCTGATCGACGGCGAAACCGCCCTGCGGGCCTGGCGCGACTCGGATCTGAGTCCCTTGTGGCGGCCTGCCAGGACCCCGAGATCTCGCGCTGGACGCGGGTTCCGTATCCCTACGGCGCGGCCGACGCACGCGCCTACCTGCTTCAGCGCCACGACAGCCTGCACGCCGGCATCGCCGCACCGTTCGCCATCGTGCCGTCGGCCGATCGCGATCGGCTGCTCGGGTCGATCTCGCTGATGCGCTTCTCCTGGCAGCACGCCCGGGCCGAGGTCGGGTATTGGCTCTCAAGCGAGGCGCGCGGGCAGGGCCACGGGACGCGCGCGGTGCGCCTGATCTCCGCCTGGGGGTTCCGGAGCCTGGGGCTGGAGCGGATCGACCTCATGGCCGCGACCGGGAACCCGGCCTCCCAGCGCGTGGCCGAGCGGTGCGGGTTCACGCGCGAGGCGGTGCTCCGGTCCTATCTGCAGGGCAAGGAGGGCCGTCAGGACATGGTGGCATTCGGGCTGCTGGCGACGGATCGCGCGTGACGGCTCGCTATCCGCGCCCACCCGGCCCGCCGCCAACGCCGCGGGTGTAACTCCGCCGGCGTGATCGGTGTACTTAGAACAGAGACGAACATACGTTCGCGAAAAGGAGGACCAAATGGCCGAAGTTGCAACCAAAGCGAAGCCGGTCCTGGAGCTGAGTGTCCCGGTCCCTCGGCTTGCCGGCGCGGTTGACACGACTGCCCGACTCTCCGACGAGGTTCTGACGTCGCTCGAGAAGAGCGAGCGGGCCGCGGTTGAGGCGGTGGGACAGTTCGTGATCACCATCGAGGAGGCGTTGCCTCGTGAAGTGACCGCCACGTCCGAGATCGCGAAGCAGATCACGGAGTCTGGCCTCGAGACGTTCGATCGCCTGCTCCACACCGGGCACACCTTGCTGCGCGGCGTTGTTGACAGCGCTGCCAAGACGGTGAGCCATCGCAACGGACTCAAGTCCGCGGCGTAAGCACGAATCGCCCGGCGCACCGGACCGCGGCAATGGAAGCCGTGGCTCCGATGCGCCGGGCGTTTCGTGGACGTGGGAAGAAACATCAACACAGTTGACGTTTCTTCCCGACCGCCGTCGGCTAGGCTCTGGTTCGATGGCGCTCGAACCACTCAAGGACGGACACGGTCGCCTGATCGGCGATCTGCGGGTCTCGGTCACCGACCGCTGCAACTTCCGCTGCCAATACTGCATGCCGGCCGAGGGACTGCCCTGGCTCGAGCGCGACGAAATCCTCACCTTCGAGGAGATCACTCGGCTGGTCGGCCTGTTCTCGGCTATGGGCGTGCACGACGTGCGGCTGACCGGCGGCGAGCCGCTCGTCCGGCGCGACTTCCCGCGGCTGGCCGAGATGCTTGCCGAGATCGACGACGTCCACGACCTGAGCGTGACCACCAACGGGTACCTGCTCGAGCGGGACGCCGAGGCTCTGGTCGGCGCCGGCATCAACCGCTTCAACGTGTCGATCGACTCGCTCCAGCGCGATCGCTTCTTCGAGCTCACCCGGCGCGACGCGCTCCCCCAGGTTCTCCGAGGACTGGAAAAGCTCGGCGAGTTCCCCGAGGCGCACCCGATCAAGATCAACGCGGTGGCGATCCGCGACTTCACCGAGGAGGAGGCGATCCCGTTCGCCGAGTTCGCCCGCCGGACGCCGTACGAGGTCCGCTTCATCGAGTTCATGCCGCTGGACGCCGACCACGCCTGGACGGCCGATCAGGTGCTCACTGGCGCCGAGATCCGCGCCGCGATCGACGCGGTCTACCCGCTCGAGCCGGAGCCGCGCGAGCCGCACGCCACCGCCCGGGTCTACCGCTTCGAGGACGGCCTGGGCAGGATCGGCTTCATCAACCCGGTCTCGGAGCCGTTCTGCGGCGACTGCAACCGGGTTCGCCTCACCGCCGACGGGCGGCTGCGCACCTGCCTGTTCTCGCTGAACGAGACCGACCTGCGCAGCCCCATCCGCGCTGGCGCCGACAACGCCGACCTCGAGCAGATCATCCGCGATGCGGTGTGGCGCAAGGAGCTGAAGCACCACGTCGGCGAGCCGGGCTTCATCCAGCCGACGCGCAGCATGTCCGCCATCGGCGGTTAAGCGTTTCGCAACACTCAGTTAGCATCATCTGAGGCGCAGATGCTGCTGCTCATGCTGTTCGCCCTCATCGCCGGCGCGGGGACGGCGATCACGCCGTGCGTCTTGCCGGTTGTGCCGGCGCTGCTCGCCTCGAGCGCCACCGGCGGGCGCCGCCGCCCGATTGGCATCGTGATCGGGCTCGCGTCCACGTTCACGATCGCGATCGTCCTCCTCGCCCAGCTGGTCAAGGGCATCGGACTGGCCAGCGGCGCGGCGCGGAACCTGGCCATCGCGGTGCTGCTGCTGTTCGGCCTCGCGATGCTCATCCCCGAACTCGCCGCGCGGGTGCAGGCCCCGCTCTCGCGGCTGGCCCGCTTCGGGCCGAAGACGCGCGGCGACGGGTTCTGGTCGGGCCTCGGGGTCGGTGCGGCACTCGGCTTCGTCTGCGCCCCCTGCGCCGGGCCGATCCTCGCCGCGGTCACCTCGGTCAGCGCGCAGAGCGGGGCATCGGCGCGCGTGGTGCTCGTCGCGCTCTCCTTCTCGGCCGGACTCGCGGCCGTAATGCTCGTCTATGCCTTCGCCGGCCGCGCCGTGATCGATCGGATCCGCCGGGTGGGCCGCGGCTACGCGGTCGAGCGGACGCTGGGCGTCATCCTGATCGTGACCGCCGTCGCGATGGTGTTCAACGTCGACGTCCGCTTCGAGGAGGCGCTGGCGAGGGACACCAGCCTGCCGGCGGTCCTCGTCGATCCGACCCGATCGCTCGAGAACTCGGGCGCGGTTCAGAAGCGCCTGGCCTCGCTGCGTGCCCCCTCGCGGTTCGCCAGGGCGCAGAAGGAGGCCTCGGCCAGGCCGGTCGCGACCGCGGCGGAGCGCGAGGTGGCGATCCCGGGCGTCAAGACGCCGTCGCTGCCCGTCCTGGGCACCGCGCCCGATTTCGCCGACACCCAGGACTGGTTCAACACCCCGGGCAACCGCCCGCTCAGCCTCTCCGGGCTGCGCGGACACGTGGTGCTGCTCGACTTCTGGACCTACACGTGCATCAACTGCCTGCGCACGTTGCCCTTCCTGGAGGGGCTGTACGCCGACTACCACCGCTATGGCTTGGAGATCGTCGGCGTCGAGACGCCCGAGTTCACCTTCGAGCAGGAGGCGGGAAACGTCGCCCAGGCCGTCCGCTCGGACGGGATCCGCTACCCGGTCGTGCAGGACAACCGCTACGGCACCTGGAACGCCTGGCAGAACCAGTACTGGCCGGCCGAGTACCTGATCGACGCCAACGGGAAGGTCCGCCACTATCAGCCCGGCGAGGGCGACTACAAGCAGAGCGAGGCGGCGGTCCGCGCGCTGCTGGCCGACGCGGGTGCGCGCAGCCTGCCGGCGCCGATGACGGCAAGCGCGATCATGCCCTCGGCCGGACTCGGGACGCTCGAGACCTACCTCGACACCCAGCGCCAACGCGGCTTCCTCGAGCCGCTGCGCCCGGGCATTCGCGAATACCCCGGCGTGACGGGACCCCTGCCCCTCAACCACTTCGCGCTGAAGGGCGCCTGGCAGGCCTCGTCGGAATCGATCACGCCGGCCGCCTCCGGCGCCTCGATCACCGCGACGGTGCAGGCCGCCAAGGTGTACCTGGTGCTCACCTCGTCCGGCAACGTCCCGCGCCAGGCGCGCGTCCTCCTCGACGGCCGGCCGCTGCCGGCCGCGCACGCCGGCGCGGACGTCAAGGGCGGCGTGACAACGGTCACCGGGCAGCGGCTCTACTCGCTGATCTCCTTCCCGGCCGCCCAGCAGTTCACGTTCACCGTCCAGCTGCCGCCGGGCGTGACCGCCTACGACTTCACGTTCGGCTGAGGACGCCGGTTGCCGTTACGCCATCTTGACCGTGGCGGTCAGGTCCCCGATGTCCTCCCCCGCATGCACGACATGCTTGCCGACCAGGTGGTTGATCAGGTGAGCCCAGGCCGCGGATAGCTTCAGCCCGCCGGTCATGGTCCCGGTTTTCCCGGACATCTTCACCTTGGTTCCCACCATGGTGGCGATCACGATGCGATGCCCGTTGACCACCGCAGTCAGCTTGGCGCCGTGTGCGTTGTGGGTGAGCCGGTAGTCGTGGACGCGGACGTGCTTTGACCCGTTGCTGTATTTCAGGCCGCCGCTAGTCACCATCGTGCCCTGCATGTTCTCCGTGTCGACCCGGCCGCCCGCCATCGGCATCGTGAGCGATCCGTTCCCGACCTTCATCGCCCCGATCGGGGTGACGGTGATGCCGCGTGAACGCAGGAACGCGGTGATCTGCACCGACGGGGTGACCGTCGCGTGCCCGCCGACGACTCGGTCGGTCTTCGCTTGCGCGGGGGCGGCGACGACGAGGCCGCACACGACGGCGACGAGCGCCCAGACAAGCCTCTTCGACATTGGCGACTCCTTGGACGGGGTGGGAGGACGACTGGCCGTGCAGCCGTGGGAGGCGCGGTGAGCCTATCCCGAATGTGACGCCACCGGGAGAATCTTCGCCGGCGGCGGCGGGCGCACGCCGCCGCCGGCGGTCATCGGCTAATTCGTGACGATCGAGTGCGAGACCTCACACCCCCCGGCGCCACCGCCCGAGTCGTTCGCCCAGGTGGACTGGACGGCGAAGGATCCGGTGGTCAGCGTGAGGTTCTGCGACGCGCCCTGCCCCGAGGAGATCCAGGCGCACTTGTCGCCGTTCTCCTCCCCGCTCGCGTCAAACCCAGCCGCCGGCCGGGAACTGGTCGGTGATCGTCTCCGCGTACTCGTGGCCTTCGACGATCGTGACCCCGTCGAGCGTCCCCGGGGAATCGACGAAGCCCTGCCCGCACGAAGCGCCGGCGTCGGGGATGTATGGCAGGTTGGTGAACGCCAGCAGCGACCCGCTCACCGCGCCACCGCCGTCCATCGTCGAGTCACCGCTGTAGTCGTGCCACGCGCAGAACCCCTGGGTCTCGTAGCTGTCCGGATCGGTGCCGGTCGGCGAGACGATCACGTACTGCGCGGCGCGGTTGGAGGCGGTCGTCGTGTTGCCGAAGTGCGTGGCCGCGTCTTCGGCCTCCCGGGCGATCTGGTGAGCGGTTGCCGTCCCCGGCGCCGCCGCTGAGGTGTCCTCCCACACGCCGGCGAGCGCCCCGCCGGTCGGGTAGCCGACGTGCGAGGTGTTGCCGCTCGGGCATGACGTCGCGCCGGTTGAGACGCCCTCGCAGTACTGCGTCATCACGCCCGACCAACTCTCACCGCCGGTCCCGAGGCCCTTGAAGAACAGCTGGACGTCGGGCGCGACCCCGCTCGGGTCGCCCGAGAACGTCGCGTCGCCGGACGCGTCGGTCGACTGTGTCCCCCATTGCGACCCCCAGAACACCAGGTAGACCCGCTCCGAGTCGGTGGTGACGCCGACTCCGCTGATTGCACCGTCATAGCGCAGGTTGTTGCGTGCGGCGCGTCGGCCAGGCCGGTTGAACGGGACGGTGTGTTGGCGGCCGCGGAACGGAACGGCGCCATGGCGGTACGGATGGCCGTTCGAGTAAGCCGGTGCAGCAGTGCTGGCGGCCGCCGGCGACGCCAGTACCCCGAGGGCACCGAGCAGCAGGCAGACACGGACCGCCACGGCCGTGATGGATCGAGCGGACCACGAAGCTTGTGCCCGCGCGGACAAGCGCACATTTGTCTTCCGTTTGGCCGCTTTGGGCAGTCCTCGCCGCGGAAGGAGCGCCTCTGGAAGACTGCGGCTAGGTCCGACGCGGCGCCGCGGGCACCGCCCGCTGATCGAGCATTGCGGCCGCCATCAGCAGGTCGTCCGGCGTGTCGACGTCGAACAACTCCTCGGGCTCACTTGCCTCGAGCAGCACCGGATCGAGCGCGGCGATCGTCTCGCTCAGCGGAGCGCTCGCGGCCCGGGCGGCGTCGGCCAAGAGCTCGAGGGCTCGCGGTTGATAGCAGCCGAGCAGGGGCTGCACGACCCCCCGGGCACAGGCCACCACGGCCGGAGACCGGCGCGCATCTGCCTTTACGAGCCGGCGGATCAGTTCCGGCGTGACGAACGGCATGTCGCCGGCGCACACCAGAACCGGCCGTCCTCCGGCCAGGGCGAGGGCCTGCGTGATCCCCACCAGCGGATGCCGCGGGCTCTCGGGCTCGATCCACACCGCCACACCGGAAAGCGGTGGAAGTTGCGTATCGGCCTTGGCCAGGATCGCCACCCGATTCAGGACATGGCGGACAGCCTCCACCGGATAACAGATCAGAGGCTTGCCGTGGAGCTTGACCGTGGCCTTCGCGCCGCCGATCCGCAGCCCCTGGCCACCCGCCAGAATCGCGCCAATCGGCTTGGATCGGAGCAGCATCAGGCGCCCTCGTAGTGCTCACTCACACGGGGATCGTAGAATCAACGCAATGGAGGGCTCAACCTCGGTTCGGAGCTGGCTCCGTTGTTACCGCTGTTGGTCGCAGAACCTGGAGGTGCAGGTTCACTACGAGGGCATCCACCGAATCGATCCCGAGACCGGCGAGCGGGGCGAGGTCGTCGACGAGATGCAGGAAGCCGTCGTCCAATGCCTGGAGTGCATGCACGACCAGCCACACCTGGGCTTCCACAACGGGCGTGTGGAGCCGATCGAGGACCGCTGGGAGCGGATGATCGCCGGGACCCCGTGGGTCGCCTCATGCACCGTCACGGTCGACGCCGACGATGTCGAGACCTGCTCGGGTCCCGAGGCGGGCGACGCCCTGTCCTACGCCGCCTTCGGCGACCACGGCACGCGCGAGTTCTTCACCCACGTCCGCTTCCACAAGCACGATGAAGACCGAATCGTCGTCCACCTCCTGGTCGAGCTCTATGCGCGTTCGGCCGAGGAGGCGACCGAGGTGCTGGAGGACGCCGCTCGCGGCACGCTGGCGATCACCTCGCTTGCCGAGGAATCGCGTCCGCCCGCATCGACGGGCGGCGGCGAGTCGCAGCACTAAGGGCTGCGCCGGATGCGCACCCGTGGAAATCGCGGCGCGTGGAGCGGTCTCCCGGAAACTTGAAGCGGAGCGCGCGCCCGCCTAGAGCCGGATGCGGTTTCCCAACCCTCCATCACGATCAGGGCCAGCGCCACCGGCACGGTCGCGGGCAGCTCTGAGATGACCAGGAACAGCAGGTCGAACACGGCTGCGATGGCGAACGTGAGCAGAGCCGCCTGCCACTGCCGGCGCCACTGCGCGGCGAGCACGGCACCCAGCAGGCCGGCCACGAACAAATCGCCGTAGCCCATCGACACCGTCCCGAAGATCTCCGACTGGAGCTGGGGCAGGCCGGCGGGCGGGTGCGCCGCGATGAGCGCCGCGTTGGGCGCCTGGAGCAGGTCCGAGATCACCAGCCACGAATCCGCGGCCGCCATCAGGACGATCCCCGCCTTCAGCCAGGCCGGCGGGGTCACGGCGGCCAGCAGCACCCCTAGCGTCACGCAGCTCAAAGCCGACAGCAGCGCGCCGGACGCCTCGCCCACCAGCGTGCTCTTGGCCGCCCAGGCCAGGACGAACAGGGGCACGGCCAGCAGGGCGGCCGGCGGCCGAGAGCCACGCATGGCCCAGCCGAGCGCGGCGGCGGCCAGGATCGGCACCGCGATCAGCGCCAACCAGGTGAGGCCGGTGGCCGTGTCCGACACGTAGCGGATCGCGAACACCACGACGACGATCGATCCGATCGGGACGAGCGCCCAGCCCCGGCCGTGGAAGCGCTCGAGCCAGGCCGGCCGCGCCACCGGACGTGGGGCGGCGACAACCGCGGCCTGCAGGGCAAGCAGCCCGGCATCGGAGGGGATGAACGGCAGGGCCACGCCCGTCAGAGTACGGGCCCTGCCGAAGACCCTCTTATGAAGTCGACTTCAGCTGGCTAGGAAGCTGACTTCAGCCGGCGCTCGAGGTCGTGGACCTGGTCGCGGAGCTCCTGCGGGAGCTTGCGACCGAAGCGCCCGTAGTGCTCGTGGATCTGGGGCAGCTGATGCAGCCACTGCTTGGGGTCGACCTCGAGCAGCTTCTCCACCGCCTCGCGGGAGATATTCAGCCCCTCGGTCTCGATGCCACCCTCACCCACTGGCGGCACGAGCCCGATCGGCGTCTCGACCGCCTCGGCCTGATCCTGGACGCGGCGGAAGACCCAGGCCAGCACCCGCGAGTTCTCGCCGAAGCCGGGCCACAGGAACTTGCCGTCGTCGTCCTTACGGAACCAGTTCACGTAGAAGATCCGCGGCAGCTTCACGTCCTCGCGCCGGCCGGTCTTCAGCCAGTGCCCGAAGTAGTCGGCCATGTTGTATCCGCAGAACGGCAGCATGGCCATCGGATCGAAGCGCAGCTCGCCGACCGTGCCGGCAGCTGCGGCGGTCTTCTCCGAGGCCATGATCGATCCGAGGAACGTGCCGTGCTCCCAGTCGCGGGCTTCGAACACGAGCGGGACAACGGTGGCGCGGCGGCCGCCGAACAGCACCGCGTCGATCGGCACGCCGGCCGGGTCGTCCCACTCGGGCGCGATCGACGGGCACCGCGCGATCGGCACCGTGAAGCGCGCGTTCGGGTGAGCCGCGGTGCGTCTCGGCGTCCGGCGTCCAGTCGTTGCCGCGCCAGTCGGTGAGATGCTCGGGCACCTCGTCGGTCATGCCCTCCCACCAGACGTCGCCGTCGTCGGTCTTGGCGCAGTTGGTGAACACGGTGTCCTGCTCGAGCATCTTCAGGGCGTTCGGATTGGTGTGCTCGCCGGTCCCGGGCGCCACGCCGAAGAAGCCCGCCTCGGGGTTGACCGCATACAGCCGTCCGTCGGAGCCGAACTTCATCCACGCGATGTCGTCGCCGACCGTCTCGACCTTCCACCCGGGCAGGGTCGGGGATCATCATCGACAGGTTGGTCTTGCCGCATGCGCTGGGGAACGCGCCGGCGATGTACTTCGTCTCGCCCTCGGGCGAGGTCATCTTGAGGATCAGCATGTGCTCCGCGAGCCAGCCCTCGTCGCGCGCCATGACCGAGGCGATCCGCAGTGCGAAGCACTTCTTGCCGAGCAGCGCGTTGCCACCGTATCCCGACCCGTACGACCAGATCTCGCGGGTCTCCGGGAAGTGCACGATGTATTTGTTCTCGGCGTTGCACGGCCACGGCACGTCCTGCTCGCCGTCGGCCAGAGGTGCGCCGACGGAGTGCAGACAGGGCACGAAGTCGCCATCGTCGCCGAGCACGTCGAGGGCGTCCTGCCCCATCCGGGTCATGATCCGCATCGCAGCCGCGACGTACGCAGAGTCGGTCAGCTGCACGCCGATATAGGAGATCGGCGATCCGAGCGGGCCCATCGAGAACGGCACCACGTACATGGTCCGCCCCCGCATCGACCCCTCGAACAGCTCGGTCAGCGCCTCGCGCATCTCCTCGGGATCGCACCAGTTGTTCGTCGGCCCGGCGTCCTCCTGGCGCTCGGAGCTGATGAACGTCCGGTCCTCGACGCGCGCCACGTCGGCCGGATCAGACAGCGCCAGGTAGGACCCGGGGCGCGTGTCGTCGGACAGACGCTCGAACGTCCCCGCCGCCACCAGCGTCTCGGCCAGCTGCTCGTACTCCTCGTCGGACCCGTCGCACCAGTACACGTCGTCGGGCTCTGTCAGCGCGGCGACCTCGTCTACCCACTCCCTCAGGCGCATGTGGTTCGTGGTGGCTTGACTCTTCGGTGCGGTATGGGCCATGGGAATTCAGCAACTCCTAGCGTTAGATGGGTCATCAAGCGTACCCTCGCTAAAGCCAATATGGCCCGCAGATAGCCAAAATTCGGTTCGGTTAATTACTCATTCGACGTTCGACTCAGCGGTTCCGCTACCCGGAGCGGCGGTCCCGGAACCCCGGCGCGGGACGAGCACCAGGCGCTTGAACTCGGCCACCAGGAGACCGTCCTGATTGAGCACGCGCGTGTGCACTCTCACCGTTCCTCGGTCGGGCTTGGACTGCGACGGACGAACCTCCAGGACCTCGGACTCGCAGAACAAGGTATCGCCGTGGAACACCGGAGCGGGGTGCTTGAGCTCCTCGGTGGCCAGGTTCGCGATCGCTTTGCCGCTCACGTCGGAAACGCTCATTCCCAGCGCCAGCGAGTAGACCAGCGGCCCCACCACCACGTTGCGCCCCTGCTGTGACTGAGCGGCGTACACGTCGTTGATGTGCAGCGGGTGGTGGTTCATGGTGATCAGGCAGAACAAATGGTCGTCGGCCTCGGTCACGGTCTTGGCCGGCCAGTGCTTGTAGACGGCTCCCACCTCGAACTCCTCCAGGTAACGCCCGTACGGGTGGGCGCCGCTGGCCTCGCGGGTGGTCTGATCGGTGTCGACTTGGTTCATACGACGGAGAATGTCAGGAAAGGCTGTTCGATATGCGGCGCCCTGGAAACTGAAGCTAACGTTCCGCCGATGCGAAACCCCCGTGACTTTGCCAAGCCGCTGGCCATCGGCGCCCCGGCGCCGGTGCTCGAGATCCCGTTCAAGCCATCGCGGATGATCCATTTCCTGGATTTCTCCAACGAGAAGATGGTGGCCAAGGTGCCCGACATCGCGCCGACCGTCGACATCCTGCTCGGCAACCTCGAGGACGCGGTCCCGGTCGACCGCAAGGAGGCGGCGCGCGCCGGCCTCGTAACGCGTCGGCAAGGAGATGGAGCTTGGCGAGACGCAACTGTGGGCGCGCGTGAACAGTCTCGAGTCGCCCTGGGTGCTCGACGACATCACCACGCTGGTGCGTGAGATCGGTCACAAGCTCGACGTGATGATGATCCCCAAGGTCGAGGGGGCGTGGGATATCCACTACGTCGACCGGCTGCTGGCACAACTCGAAGCCAAGGCCGGGCTGGACCGCCCGATCCTGATCCACGCGATCCTCGAGACCGGGCTCGGCGTGGTCAACCTGGAGGAGATCGCCACCGCCAGCCCGCGGATGCAGGGGATGAGCTTCGGCCCCGCCGACCTCGCCGCCTCACGGCGGATGAAGACCACGCGGGTCGGCGGCGGCCATCCCGGCTACCGGGTCATCAACGACCCCGACCCGCACAACCCGGACGGGTCTGCGCGACACCGCCCAGCAGGATCCCTGGCACTACTCGATCGCGCGCATGGTCGACGCCTGCACCTCGGCCGGACTCCTCCCGTTCTACGGCCCCTACGGTGACATCCGCGACGTGCAGGGATGCGAGACCCAGTTCCGCGCCGCGTTCCTGCTCGGCTGCGTCGGCGCGTGGTCGCTGCACCCGGTCCAGATCGACATCGCCAAGAAGGTGTTCAGCCCCGATCCGGAGGAGGTCCGCTTCGCCAAGAAGGTGCTCGAGGCGATCCCGGATGGCCGCGGCGTCCACATGATCGACGGCAAGATGCAGGACGATGCCACCTGGAAGCAGTGCAAGGTGATGGTGACGCTGGCCGAGATGCTCGCGCACAAGGATCCCGAGTTGGCCGAGGCGTACGGCTTCGAGCCGGCGGCGGCGTAGGGCGAGGCGATGCGGATCTCGGCCAAGGCTGACTACGCGGTGCGTGCGGCGGTTGAACTGGCGGCGGCGCCCGACGAGAAGCCGGTCAAGGCCGAGCGGATCGCCACCGCCCAGGACATCCCGCTCAACTTCCTCGAGAACATCCTCGGCGAGCTGCGCCACGCCGGGATCGTGCGCAGCCACCGGGGAGCCGAGGGCGGCTTTCGGCTGGCCAAGCCGGCTGACGAGCTGACCGTGGCCGACGTGATCCGTGCCGTCGAAGGCCCGCTGGCCAGCGTCCGAGGCGGCCCGCCCGAGGATGCTGCCTACCCGGGCGCCGCCACCGCGCTTCCCCGGGTGTGGATCGCGGTCCGAGCGAACCTTCGCAAGGTGGTCGAGCACGTCACGCTGGCCGATGTCGCCGGCGGAAAGCTCCCGGCCGGGATAGACCGGCTGGCCGAGGACCCGGAGGCGTGGGTCACGCGGTGAGGGCGGCCTCCTCGCCGGCCACGGCGGCCTCCGCCGGGTCGCCTGACACTGCGGCGCGCACCGGCGGGCGAACGTAGACGATGTCACCGCCGCTCAGCTCGAGCTCCTCCGCCTGAGCTCGAGTGAGCTGGACGCGAGCGGTCTCGCCGCCCTCGAGCTCGAGTTCGACCCGCACCTCGAACCCGAGGTGGACCACCCGTTTGACCATCGCCTCGATCAGCCCCGGCTCCGCGACGAGCGAAATGCGCACGTCGTGCGGGCGAACGAGCTTGCCGTCGACGGTGCTGACCGGCCCGAGGAAACCCATCACGAAGGGACTGGCCGGGTTGTCGTAGACCTCGCGAGGCGAGCCGACCTGCTCGATCCTGGCCCTGGTTCATCACCGCGATCGTGTCGGCGACCTCCATCGCCTCCTCCTGATCGTGGGTCACGAGCACGGTGGTCACGCCCTGCTCGTCGTGCAGGCGCCGCAGCCAGCGTCGGAGCTCGGCCCGCACGTTGGCGTCCAACGCGCCGAACGGCTCGTCGAGCAACAGCACCTGCGGCTCGACGGCCAGCGCGCGGGCCAGCGCCATGCGCTGCCGCTGGCCGCCCGAGAGCTGATGCGGCCGCTGCTCGGCCCACTGGGTGAGCCCGACCAGGGCCAGCAGCTCCTCCACGCGGGCGCGCACGTCGGCCGGCTTGCGCTTGCGGATCTTCAGGCCGAAGGCGACGTTGTTGAACACGGTCATGTGCGCGAACGCCGCGTAGTGCTGGAACACGAAGCCGATCCCGCGATCCTGGGGACGCGCCCTCGTCACGTCATGCCCGGCGATCTGGACGACGCCTTCGTCGGGCGTCTCGAGTCCGGCGATGATCCGCAGGAGCGTCGACTTGCCCGACCCGCTGGGGCCGAGCAACGCGGTCAGCCCGCCCTCGGGAACATCGAGCGAGACGTCCTCGAGCGCGACGAAGTCACCGAACCGCTTGGAGATGCCTTCTGCCTCGATCCTCATCGGGCTTCCTTTGTCCTCGAACCGAACATCGTCATCAGCAGCAGCACGCCGATCGACAGCACGGCCAACTCGGTCGCCGCCGCATACACGCTCGTGGTCACCTGCCCGCCGACCTGCTCGTCGCGCTGGAAGATGAGCAGCGGCAGCGTCAAGGTCGAGCCCGCCACGTTCGAGGAGACGACCAGGACCGCGCCGATCTCACCAAGCGCTCGGGCGGTGGTGAGGACCACGCCGTAGGCCACGCCCCAGCGGATGCTCGGCAGCGTCACCCGCCAGAACGTCTGCCAGGACGACGCGCCCAGGGTGGCCGCCGCCTGCTCCTGCTCATCGCCCACCTCGGCCAGCACGGGCGCGACCTCGCGCACCACGAACGGGAGGGACACGAACACGGTGGCGATCACCATCCCTGGCACCGCGTAGATGATCTGGATCCCGTTGCTCGTGAAGGCGTGCCCGAACCAGCCGGTCTGCCCGTAGACGAGGATCAGCGCCAGCCCGATGATCACCGGCGAGACGACAAATGGCAGGTCGATGAGCGCGTCGAGGATGGACTTGGCGGCCCGGGGCGCCTTTCCGCGGACGAGCACCATCGCCGCGCCGACACCGAAGATCGCGTTGAGCGGCACCGCGATCACCGCCATCAGGATCGTCAGCCACAGCGCGCTCACCGCCGCCGGGGTGGTCATGAACGACCAAGCCGTGCCCACGCCGTGCTCGAACGTTCGCCAGAACACGACGGCCACGGGCAGCAACAGGAGCAGCGTCAGATACAGCAACGCGATCGACCGCAGCGACAGCGTGGTGCGGCGGCTAATGACCAACGCGGGCTCCGATCCACCGCAGGATGAACAGCACGACGAGCGCGACCAGCATCAGCACCACCGACAGTGCGGCGGCCGCCTGCTCGGATCCGCTCTCGATGTCGGCAAAGATCACGATCGAGGCGATCTGCACCTTGCCGGCGATAAGCGCCAGCGACCCGAACTCGCCGATCGAACGGGCGAAGGCGAGCGCAGCACCCGAGAAGATCGCCGGCCTCAGCGCGGGGAGGACGATTCTTCTGAACGTAGTGGCGTTCGAAGCACCCAACGATGCGGCGGCTTCCTCCACCTCTTGATCGAGCTCGATCAGCACCGGCTGCACCGAGCGGACCACGAACGGCAGGGTCACGAAGAGCAACGCGACGATCACCGCACCGCGTGTGTAGGCGAGATGGACGCCGACCGGGCTCCCGGGGCCGTAGAGGGCGATCAGCGTGAGCCCCGCAACGATCGTGGGCAGCGCAAACGGCAGGTCGATCAGCGCGTTGACCACCCGCTTGCCCGGGAACGTGTCGCGGACCAGCACCCACGCCACCAACGTGCCCATCACCGCCCCGATGGCGGCCACGATCAGCGACGCTGTCATCGTGATCACGAGCGCGCGAATCGCGAGCGTGTTGTCGATCGAATCCCAGAAGGTGCCCACGCCTGAGGACACGGCCTTGGCCACCACGGCAGCCAGCGGGATCAGCACGAACACGCTCATGTAGAGCATGGCGATGCCGAGCCCGAGCCCGCCCGCGCCGAGCGCGGCGGGGCGGGCGATCGGCTTCAGGCGGGGACTCGGGGCGACTGGCGCCGGCGCACGCTGACCGGCGGTCGCCGACGCCGGTTGGAGCTCAGCTGGCAGTGGGCACCCCCGCGTCCTGTTCGATCTTGGTGATCGAGCCGGTGGAGGGAGCGAAGAACTCGTCCTTGACCTTGCTCCAGCCGCCCAGGTAGTCGATCGTGAACAGCTGCGGCGGCGTGGGGAACTGGCTGGTGAACTTGCTTGCCACGGACTTCAGCACCGGCCGGTAGCCCTGCTGCGCCCAGATCGTCTGGCCGGCCGATGACCACTGCCAAGTCAGGAACGCCTGCGTCTGCTGGGCGTGCTTGCTCTTGGTCGTGACCGCGATCGGCGTTTCGATCAAGAGCGTCTGCTTCGGGTAGACGAGGTCGATCGCTTCACCGGCCTTCTTGGCCGCCAGGGCGTCCGACTCGTAGTCGAGCAGCACGTCGCCCTTGCCGCCGGTGAAGGTCTGAAGCGCGGCGGCCGCGCTCGAGTCCTGAACGCTGACATTCTTGGTCAGCAGCGTCCTCACGTAGTCGAGGGCCTGCGCCGCGGTCTTTCCCTCCTTGAGCTGGGCGCCGTACCCGGCGAGCACGTTCCAGCGGGCGCTCCCCGAGGTGGACGGGTTCGGGGTGATCACGTCGACACCCGGCTTGATCAAATCGTCCCAGCCGGTTATGTGCTTCGGGTTGCCCTTGCGCACCACCATGACCACGACCGAGTCACTCGAGATGCCCTTCTCGGGATTGGCATCCCAGTCCTTGGCCACGATCCCGTCCTTGACCAGACGCGTCATGTCGGGCTCGGTCGAGAACGCCACCACGTCGGCCGGCTGGCCCGAGTCGACCGCCCGGCTCTGCGACCCGGAGGCGCCGAACGACTGGCCGAAGCCGACCCCCTTGCCGCCCGAGGTCCCCGCGAACGCCGTGGTCAGCGCGCCGTACGCCTTCTTCGGGGTTGAGTAGGCGACCAGCTGAAGCTGCGTGCTCGCTGCACCGCTGCTCGCGGCTGCGTTGCTCCCGGTCGCGCTGCTCGCCTCATCAGAGGAGCCACCGCATCCGGCGAGGACCGCGGCTAGACCCGCGGTGCAGAGCAGCGCGAGCACCGCTGCGCGAGTTGTGGGCGGACGTGATCTTGTTCTCATTCAGAACCCCCTGTGGTTTCGGAGATCAGCGCGAAGCCGGGGAGAACCCAGGCAACACGGGCGGCATCATACCTCACTTACCCCATTGACATTACCAGGTTGATTAGATTAGTTGACGAGCAGTCGACCCAGCCCGGGACGGCCGTGTTCGATTTGGTCTCCATATGGCGCCAAATCGGTCAAACCCCTTGGCCGCGGCAGTCACGACAGCCCCGCAACTCCCCCTCTCCCCGTGCGGAAAACTACGCGACCGTAGCCCCAGGCTCCTCCGGACGCCCGGCTTCGCTAGCCTCCGGCGCCCCCATGCGCTTCTTCGAATACGAGTCGCGGGCGATCGTGGCCAAGGCCGGCATCCCGGTCACCAGGCACGGCTTCGCCAAGACGGCCGAGGAGGCGCGGACGGTCGCCGAGGAGATCGCCGGCCCGGTGGTCATCAAGTCTCAGGTCCTGAGCGGCGGCCGGATGAAGGCGGGCGGCGTCAAGTTCGCCGACACACCGGACGAGGCGGCCCGTCACGCCGAGCACATCCTGGACCTGGAGATCGGCGGCCACATGCCGCGCGGGGTGCTGGTCGACTCCCGCGCCGCGGTCAAGCACGAGTACTACGCCGGCGTGGTGTGGGACGGCATCCGCAAGCGCCCCGTGATGCTGTTCTCCGACATGGGCGGGATCGACATCGAGCAGGTCGCCGAGGAGCACCCGGACCACGTGGCCCGGCGCCACTTCTCGACCCTGAAGCCGTTCAGCGACTGGGAGGCCAAGCAGTTGATCGCCTCGCTGGGCGTCAGCGGGAGCGCGCTCACTCGCCTGACCCCAATCGTCGCCCGCCTGGCTCGCCTGTTCCTCCAGTACGACATGACGCTGGCCGAGATCAACCCGCTCGGCGAACTCGAGGACGGCACGTTCGTGGCGCTCGACGCCCACATGGACATGGAGAACGAAGCCCGGCCGCGGCAGAAGGCCGTCCTGCACGAGTTGGGGGTCGGCGACGAGGAGACTCGGCTGGCACGCGAACCCACACCCTTCGAGCTCGCCGGCGAGCAGGTCGACGCCCAGGATCATCGCGGCGTGGCCGGCAATGTCACCGAGTTCGACGGCAACCTTGGGCTCGTCATCGGGGCCGGCGGAGGCTCTCTGACGCTGTTCGACGCGGTCCGCGCCCATGGCGGCGACCCGGCCAACTACTGCGAGATCGGCGGCAACCCGAGCGTGCGCAAGGCGTGCGGCCTGGCCAAGCTCGTGCTCCAGAAGCCCGGCGTCGACAAGATCGCGGTGATGATGTCGATCGTCTCCAACACCCGGGTGGACATCGTGGCCCGCGGGGTGATCAAGGCGTGCGTCGAGCTCGGCTACGACCCGGCCGAGAAGGTCGCGATCTTCCGCATCCCAGGCGCCTGGGAAGAGGAGGGATTCAAGATCCTCGACCGCTACGGGGTCGAGTACGCCGACCGCTCGGTGTCCCTGCACGAGGCGGCGCGCCGCGCCGTGCACAAGATTCAAGGCCCGCCCCCTCCGGGCGGGAACGGCGCCTCGGGCGGGCACTTCCGTCAGACCACGGCCGAGCTCGGAGCGGAGAAAGACGTCTGATGTCCATTCTCATCGACGAGAACACGACGTTCATCGTGCAGGGGATTACCGGCCGCGAGGCAGTGAACCTCACGCGCGAGTGCCTGGACTACGGCAAGGGGGCGCAAATCGTCGGCGGCGTCACCCCAGGCCGTCTCGGCCGCGACGTGCACGGCGTCCCTGTGTTCGACACGGTGGCGCAGGCGGTCGAGCAACACGGCTCGCCGATCGACGGCTCTGTGGTGACCGTACCCCCCGCCTTCACCAAGGACGCAGTGCTCGAGGCGATCGAGAACGGGATCAAGCTCGTCGTGATCGTCACCGAGCGCATTCCCCGGGGCGACGTTGCCCAGATGGTCGAGCTGGCCGCCGAGCGCGGCGCCCGCATCATCGGCCCCAACTGCCTGGGGATCATCGTTCCCAACGTGATCAAGATGGGCGGCATCGGCGGTCCGGCCAAGGACGCGGCCAAGTCCTACACGCCCGGCCAGGTCGGGGTGATCTCGCGCAGCGGCGGCATGACCACCGAGATGTCCTCCACGCTGACCGCGGCCGGGCTCGGCCAGTCAACCGCAGTGTCGATCGGAGGCGACGCGATCATCGGCTCGACCTACGCCGAGCTCATGCCGCTGTTCGAAGCCGACACCCAGACCGAGGCGATCGTCATCTACACGGAGCCTGGCGGGCGGATGGAGGCCGAGCTGGCTCGCTGGGTGACCGCGAACGACTCGCGCCTGCCGATCGTCGCCTTCATGGCCGGACGCTTCATGGACGAGATGCCCGGTATGAGCTTCGGCCACGCCGGCACGATCGTCGAGGGCAAGGAGGACACCGCCTCCGAGAAGATCGCGCGCCTCGCTGAAGCGGGGATCGTGGTCGCCGAGGAGATCTCGGAGATCCCGAAGCTCGTCAAGGACCGGATCGGCGCGGCCGTATGACTGACGCGCTGTTCATCGCGGTTGAGGTCGACAACGCGGTCGCGAGCGATCCCGAACTGGCCGCCAAGCTCGAAGAGGTGTGCCCGGTCGACATTTTCCGCGCCACGCCGCGCGGGGTCGAGATCGTCGAGGAGAACCTCGACGAGTGCGTGCTGTGCGAGCTGTGCATCAACGCGTCGCCGCCCGGCGCGGTGCGCGTGATCAAGCTTTACTCGGGCCAGACGCTCCCCGCTTAGCGCCCTGGCTCAGCAACCACCGGCGCGCCGCGGCGGTGAGCGGACGGTATGCCTCACCTGAGGCGTCCAGGTACCACGCCTGCACCGCTTCCCGGGGCTCGGGGATCCCCGCGTCACGCAGCGCTTCGGTCCGCGGCCTGAACCAGGTCGTGACCGGGATCCGATCGACCACGTGCACGACGGCGGGACGCCCCCCGTCCGGGAGGGAGGACAGCGCGTGACTCAGCTCGCGCGGTGTGAGCGTGGCTTCGCGCCGCATGGTCACCGCGGCCACCGCGATCTCGCAGTCCCCACCCGCGGGGGTGACGCCGTAGCCCACCGCGAGGTCGACGGCGTCGATGTCCCCCAATGCGTCGTGGATCGGAATCGAGAACACCGGCCCCTGCGCGGTCCGGATGACATCGCCGACGTTGTCGACGCGCCAGAAGTCGCCGTCCGCGTCGCGGCGGAACGAGTCACCGGTGACCACCCAGGCATCGTCGGGGGCGAACAGTGAGCGCAGGGGCGTGATGCTGAGCGGGTCGGTCGGGCTGACTCGGGCCAGCAGCATCCCCACTTCACCCACGCCGCAGTACCGGGCGAACCCGTCCGAATCGAGGACGAGGCCATGAGCATCGAGGTCGTACTGGGCGATGGCCAGCTCAGCGCTGCCCGGGAGGGGGCGCCCCATCGAACCGGGCTTCGAATCCCGCAGATTGACCAGGATCGCGCCGGCCTCGGTGGAGGCGTAGAACTCGACCACGCGCGCCGGCCGGAAGCGTCGCTCAACCCGCCGCCACAGGCCGCGCGGCATCCCGGATCCGATGAACAGCCGTAGCGGATGGTGCCGCTCGCCCGGCTCGGGTGGCGCTTCGACGGCCTCGGCGAGCATCGTCCACGTGTACGACGCCACCGTCACCCCGTAGCGGCGGACCTCCTCCCAGAACGTGGACACGTCGAACTTCCGCGCCACGGCCAGCCGCGCGCCGCCCACGATCGCGCCGCCGATGCTCATCATCAGCCCCGACGGATGGTAGATCGGGGTCGCGCTGTACAGCGTGTCGGCGCCGGTCAGCGCGGCCGAGGAGGCGGTGCGAAGCCGACGGTGCCGAACGCCGACTGTGCCCAGCGACGGTTGGTGATCCGGCTCGTCCGCGTGTTCTCGCCCTCGCCGCTGAACACGATGAAGGCCTCCTCTCCGGCCCGACCCGGATTCGGCCGATACCAGCGCGGCAGCGTGACTCCGGTGGGATCGATCTCCTCCATGTCGATCACGCCCTCGGTCCCGAGGTCCCACGGGCCGGCCCCGCCGCCGAGCACGAAGGTGTGCACGGTGCCCAGCCCGGCGACGAGCGACGCGCGTTCCGGGTCGGCGATGATCCGCTCGACCTGACCCAGTCTCGCCTCGCGCGCGAGATCTCCATCCGGGCGCATCAGCACGGCGACCGCCCCGATTCGGCTGATCGCCACGACCAGCGCCAGCGCGGTCGGCCGCGGCCCCATCACCACCCCGACGTGCTCGCCCTGGCGGACCCCGATCGAGATCAGGCCGCGCACCACGTTGTCGATGCGTTCGCCCACCTCGGGGACACGTCGTATATCTCGGCCGCCAGCACGAGCGGCGGCACGAGCAGCATCTGGGGCGCCTCACCGCCGCCGGCGTCCGGGTAGTACTGGCGCAGCCGGAACACGCGCTGCTCATGCGTGACCTCGTACGGCGAGGGCTCGTCGTCGGTCCTCAGACCGCCGAACCGCGCCACCTCGAGCGCGTTCTGAGCCACGGCGCCTATCCGGCTCACGGGTGCAGTGATCGTCTTCGGCAGAGGCGACATCGGCGCGCACATCTTCTCCGAACTCCCTCGTGGCTGCCTTATCCGGTTTCGCACGGCGCCGGCGACGCCACCGGCTATTGTCAGCCCGCCTTGAGCGTGGAGCTCCGCATCCGCCCCGCGCGGCGTGAGGACGTCGATCTGATCTACGGCTGGATTGTCGAGCTGGCCGAATACGAACGCGCGCGCGATCAGGTGAACGGAACCCCCGAGCTGCTCGAGGCCGCGCTGTTCGGGCCCGCGCCCTCGGCCGAGGCACTGGTTGCCGAGGCGCGTGCGAACGGAGGACCGTGGGAGGCTGCCGGGTTCGCCCTGTTTCACGGGACCTTTTCCACCTGGGAGTGCCGACCCGGACTCTGGCTCGAAGACCTCTATGTCCCGCCGGCGGGACGCCGTGCCGGGGTCGGGGGCGCATTGCTCGCGCACCTGGCCCGGATCACCGTCGCGCGCGGCTGCACCCGCCTGGAATGGGCGGCGCTCGACTGGAACACGCCGGCACTCGACTTCTACGACAAGCTCGGCGCGGGGCGCCTGGACGACTGGAAGATCCACCGGCTCGACGGCGACGCGCTGTGCCGGGTCGCCGGTCGCCGAGGATCGAGCGACTGATGGCCCCGCCCGCCGCGGTTCCGCTGCGGACGATCGCGCTCCAGTGGACCCGCATGGGGGTGACCGGGTTCGGAGGCCCGCCCACCCACATCGCGCTGCTCCGCCGGCTGGTCGTCGAACAGCGGCGCTGGGTCGATCAGCGCGAGTTCGAGGACGCCCTTGCCGCCTGCAACCTGTTGCCGGGCCCGGCCTCGACCCAGCTGGCGATATTCCTGGCCCGGCGGATCGGCGGCCCACGCGGCGCGGTGGTCGGCGGCCTCGGCTTCATCCTGCCCGCGGTGATCCTGATCGTGGCGCTCTCGGCCGTGTTCTTCGGCGAGACGCCCCCGACGTGGGTACGCGGCGCAGGCGCGGGAGCCGGCGCTGCCGTGGCGGCGGTGGCCGTGCGCGCCGGCGTCGATCTGGCCCGCCCAAGCCTTGGGCGGACGTCGAGCCACGGCCGCTGGCTGGTCTACGTCGGGTGCGGCATCGCCGCCGGTGCACTCCTCGGCGCGTATCTGGTTCTGGTTCTCCTGTCCTGTGGTCTTGCCGAGCTCGTCATTACCGCCCGCCCAAGCGAACGAGGCCGCCTCCACGGCTGGACCCCGATCATCGCGCCGGCGGCTGTGGCGGCGAGCGCCGGCGGCCTCGCCTCGGTGGCGTGGGTGGCCTTCAAGGTGGGAGCACTGTCCTACGGCGGCGGTTTCGTGATCGTGCCGCTGATGCAGCACGACGCCGTGCACAACTATCACTGGATGACGTCCGGTCAGTTCCTCGACGCGGTCGCGCTCGGCCAGATCACACCCGGCCCCGTCGTCGCCACCGTGGCGGCGGTCGGATACGCCGCGCATCGCGTCGCCGGCGCCGGGCTGGCCGCCGCAGTGGCGTTCGCGCCGTCGTTCGCGTTCGTGCTGATCGGGGGCGGACACTTCGAGCGAATACGGACGAGCGCTCGGGCGCGGGCCTTTCTCGCCGGGGCGGGGCCTGCCGCTATAGGTGCCATCCTCGGCGCCGCTATACCGCTCGCGGCCGCGCTGCGCGAGACCTGGCAGTTCTTCGTGCTGGGCGCGGCCGCCATCGCCCTGCTTCTGGCCCGGCGGGGCATCGTCGTCACACTGCTCGCGGCCGGCATCGTCGGGGCGATCGCCGCCCTCGCCGGCGCACCGGTGCCGCCGTGACGGCGGGATGCGCGCGGTCTGCATGCCCAGGGCCGGGATTGCGAAGCCGCTATACAGAGGGCAGGCCAGCTCGATTTGAGAGGACCTAGCGATGGAAGAAGAGCCCAGACACCCGGAGGCGGGGGTCGGACCCGCGGAGCTCGACCAGGTGGCCGAGCACCTCGACGACCCGGTTCCGGATACGTCACCGCAGGCGGTCAAGCCCGGCGGCCCGCTTCGCTTCGCCCGGATGACCGGGTCATCGATCGCCGCGCGGGATGCCGCCGGCTGGGTGACCGACTTCCTCAACGCCGCCTACTACCGGCGAGCGGTCGCCGAACGCGAGGTCGACGACCTGCGCCTGGCCTTCGCCATCCTGACCACGTACTGGTACCGGCGAGAGGCGCCGCGCCGCCTACGCGTCACCGATCTGCGCGCGTTTCACCGGGCCTACGGCCGGCATCGGTTCGATACCGAGCTCTCAGGACGTGGGACGCTGAACCGAGAGCAGCTGCTGGAGGGAGCGGCACAGCTGCTGGGCGACTGGTTCCCCGACGCCTGCGCCGACGACGCTCGGCGGGGTTGGGGCATCGCCTTTCCCTCGCTGGAGGAGCGCGATTCCTACGACCCCGCCCGGCGCCTCGAACTCGCCAAGCTAGGCAAGCTCACACCGGAGTCTGCACCGGCTGAGCAGCAGACCTGGCACACCTATCCCGCGGTGGCGATGCCTTCGGTGGAGGGCGTGGTGTCTGCGCTGACGAAACCCGAGATGTGGCCCAACTACGCCAGCGAGATCGGACGGTTCACTCCACTCCGGCCCGGGGGCCTGGACGGGCAGACGTTCGAGATCGAGGTTGCGGCGGGCACCGAATCCGGGCGCCCGATCTTCACCCGGGGCTACGTCACGATCACCCGGCTGGTGACGCCCCACGATCCTGACGCGTTGCGCACGTACTTCGAGGAACTCGAATCCGGTTTGGCGCAGTACGGGGACAACGAGCCCCGGGCCGTGCCGGAGGGCGGCGAGCCGGTCGTCGGCTTCGACCTCACCACCCACGAGGGCCATTTCATGGGGGCCGGCCACAACCGGCTGGTCCTCTACACGCAGGAGGGTCGTGCCTGGGTAAAGGCAGCCGGGACGTGGGACCCCATGCCGTGGCACATCGAGCAGTCCTACCGGCTGGCCGGCCGGACGGCGCAGCACGCGTTCTGGGGCGAGGGTGGGGTGGCGCGGCTCAGCCTGCTGCACCAACTCGCCCGGCAGATCACGTGAACGCGGTCGTCCTCGTTGAAGGACGCGATCGGTGGATCGCATGAACAGTGTCGTGGTCGGCGCCGGCCCGAACGGGCTGGCCGCCGCCATCCGACTCGCCGAGGCGGGGCATTCGGTGACCGTGCTCGAAGCCGCCGACCGGGCCGGCGGCGCCGTGCGGACCGACGAGCTGACGCTCCCCGGCTTCCGGCACGACACGTTCTCCTCGGTATATCCGGCCGGTGCCGCTTCGCCGGTATTCGCCCGCCTCCCGCTCGAGCGCCACGGGCTGCGCTGGATCCATCCCGCCGCCTGCTACGCGCATCCGTTGCCGGGCGGACGGGCGGTGGCGCTGTATCGCGGCCTCGAGGCGACCGCGACCAGCCTCGACGCGGCTCATCCCGGCGACGGGCGGCGGTGGCAGAGCTTCATCGAGCCGCTGCTCGGCGGTTTCGATGCGATCCGCTCCACGATGCTGGCGGGCTTTCCGCCCGTCCGCGGGTCGCTGCGCCTGCTGCGCGACCTCGGACCGGCCGGCGCCGCCCGCTTCGGGCTGCTCATCCCCGGCTCGGCCCAGGGCCTGGGGCGGCGCCTGTTCGCCGGCGACGGATCCAGGGCCTGGCTGTACGGATCCGCCGGCCATGGGGACGTTCCCCCTACCGACGCCGGCAGCGCCGTCGCGGTCGCCTACCTGAACCTTATGGGGCATGCGGTCGGCTGGCCCAGTCCGGCCGGCGGGGCCGAACGCCTGATCGATGCCCTGGTCGGCTGCCTGGGCGAACTCGGCGGCTCGTTGCGCACGGCGGCGGCGGCCGAGGCGATCGAGTCCGCGCATGGTCGGGTCACCGGCGTAAGGGTTGCCGGCGGAGAGCGGCTTCCGGCCGACCTGGTGATCGCCAGCGTTATGCCGCACGCCCTGGTGGCGCTGGCCGGCGATGCGCTGGCCAAGCCCTACCGGGCGCTCCTGTGCCGCTACCGGTACGGCCCCGCCACGGTGAAGGTCGACTGGGCGCTCGACGGGCCGATTCCCTGGGAGGCGCCTGAGCCTCGTGGCGCCGGCACCGTCCACGTGGCCGGCGGGGAAGCGGAGTTGGTGCAAGCGATCGAGGAGAGCCGTCACGGCCTCCCGCCCCGGCCATTCCTGCTGCTGGGACAGCAGTCCCTGGCCGACCCGTCGCGGGCGCCCGCCGGCAAGCACACGGCATGGGCCTACACACACGGGCCCCGTCACGGGGTCGACTGGGCGGGTCAGCTCGACGCGACGGTGGAGCGGATCGAGGCGCAGGTCGAGCGGTTCGCGCCCGGCTTCCGCGAGCTGCATCCTCGCGCGCCACGTGATGGGTCCGGCGGAACTCGAGCGGCGCGACCGCAACCTGGTGGGCGGCGACGTCGGCGGCGGGAGCTATCGACTGCGCCAGGTCGTGTTCCGTCCCGTGCCGGGGCTTTCGCCCTACCGCACGCCGCTGCGCGGGCTCTACCTGGGCAGCGCCGCCGCCTTCCCCGGTGGGGCCGTCCACGGCGTGCCGGGTGACGCGGCGGCACGGGCTGCGCTGGCCGATGTCTCGTCCCGGCGGGGGGTTTTGAGGCTGATTCGATGAAGCGGCATCCTGCGCTCGCCCCGCTATCCCGCGATCATCACCACGCCCTGGTGCTGGCGCGCAAGCTGCGCCGGGCGAACGCGCAGGACGCCGCTGACGTCTCCCGGGCGTTCCTCGAGCACTGGATGGAGGAGGAGCGGCTGCATTTCCGGCTCGAGGAGGAGGTGCTCCTGCCGGCGTTTGCCGCCTACGGCGATCCCAACGGACGGGGCCGGAACCGGCGGTGGGGGCGCTGGGCGAGCGCCTCCGCGAACGCGGGCGGTGACCCAGCGGGCTTCGGAGCGCCGACCCCGCCCGCGGATGCGCGCGCCATCGTTCCGGACGCCCCTGCGAGCCGCGCCCGCGACACACGCGCCCTCGACGAACCGCCTCTCGCCACCGGGGGTTCGCACGGCTATGCTTGACGGTGGAGGCCGAGCAGTCGCGGAGGTGATGAGCCTTCGAGGAAAGTCCGGACATCACAGGGTAAGGGTGGTCGGTAACGCCGACCCGGGGAAACCCGCGGGAAAGTGCCACAGAAACGACACCGCCTAAGCTTGGGGCCGCTGCAGAGCTCCAGGCCGGTAAGGGTGAAATGGTGCGGTAAGAGCGCACCGGCGTCGCGGTGACGCGGCGGCCGAGGTAAACCCCACCCGATGCTAGGCCAAGCAGGACCGTTCGCAGGTGACCCGCCAAGGTCCGGGTAGGCCGCGAAGATGGATGACTGCTCTCGACAGAATCCGGCTTATAGGACTCCTACGGAAAGACCCCGCCCCGGCGGGGTCTTTCTACGCCGGAGCGCCCCCGACCGCCGCCGGCGCAGCGTCGGACCGCCGCTCGCGCGACGTCGACCCGCTGCCAGCGCGACCTCGGACCGCGAGTCCGGCGCGCCGAACCGCCGCCAGTGCGGCGTCGGACCGCAGCTCACGCGACGTCGACCCGCAGCCAGCGCGACCTCGAACCGCTAGTCCGGCGCGCTGAACCGCAGCTAGTGCAGCGTCGAACCGCAGCTAGAGCAGCGACCACCGACCGCGCGCGCGTGCGCTCCGTACTCCGGCTTCATCTCCGCCCCGCACACCGGACACGCCACCCTCTGGTCCGCCGCCAGTCCACCCCACAGCGCGACGATCAGCTCGTCCAGCGTCCCCTCGTCGTGGAAAGGGTCGCGGGGCGATGGCGGTGCTGCGGGGGCGCACACGGTCACGTGATGCTCCTCATCAATCCCACGACTCTCCCCAGGACCCGCACGTCGCGACTGCGGATCGGCTCCATCGCCTCGTTCTCCGGCTGCAGCCGCACGTGATCGGCCTCCTGGAAGAAGCGCTTGACCGTAGCATCCTCCCCCACCAGCGCCACCACGATCTCGCCGTCCTGTGCCGTCTCCTGCGGCCGCACCACGACCAGGTCACCATCGAGGATGCCGGCGTCCTTCATCGAATCGCCCCGCACCCTCAGCAGGTAGTCGCCCTCCTCGCCACCCGCGACCGACGGCGTCTGCACGTAGTCCTCGATGTTCTCCTCGGCCAGGATCGGCTGACCGGCGGCCACGTGACCGACCAGCGGCAGCCCGGGCCGGACCAGGTTTCGCACGCCCGCGGCGGCCCGGTCCAGCAGCTCAATCGCCCGCGGCTTGGTTGGGTCGCGCCGGAGCAGGCCGATCCGCTCCAGGTTCGCGAGGTGGGCGTGGACCGTCGACGACGAAGCCAGCCCGACCGCTTTGCCGATGTCCCGCACGGTTGGCGGATAGCCGTACTTCGCCGAGTAGCGCTTGATGAAATCGAAGATCTCCTGTTGGCGTTTGGTCAGATCCATCAGTCCGCTCCTTGCTCGTTTGGCTCGGCGATCAAGAGACAGTCGAACGTGTGTTCGGCACTCTAGCGCGGCTCTAGGACGGACACAATGCGGTGTTTGCGGCACGTCTGCGGTGGCCACTGCCGAGGCGCGGTCCCGCCGACCCCATCGACCGTCGCGCAACCGTTCAGCGTGCCTAGGTCGCCTGCGAAGGACCGGCCAGGGCTATACTGGCCGCCTCCAGCGCCTGTGGCGGAATTGGTAGACGCGCAAGGTTGAGGGCCTTGTGGACTTTATGGTCCGTGGAGGTTCGAGTCCTCTCGGGCGCACTACGAAAGCCCTGCATAGCGGGGCTTTCTCTATGGTTGGAGGCTCTCGGGACGGTTCGACGTGGCTCGCAGCCGAGTCCGACGGCCGCCACCCGGGTGCGGAGTCCGTCGATTAGGCGGACGGCATCGCTTAGCCGGCCAGGCTGACCGTCCAGAGGATGACTTCGGCCGTCAGAAGCGCTGGCTGCGGCGCCTGAGCGCGTGGAACCAGTGCCGGATCATCTGGGTGCGGATCGCGATGATCGCTTGGGACATGAATGCCACGTTCGCGTCGAGGGAAGAGGAAGGGCCCCTATCGATGACGGCCCTTCCCGGTGGGATGTACGCACCCGGTGCCCTGGGCGGTACGGGACCGTGCCCTTGGTATGCCCGCCTTCCTGGGCCGGCGTCGTCCGGATGCCGGCCGTTGTTGGTGGCTCTGTGGTGCTCCGGTACTGGATCACCGGGGCGTGGTCTGATGACTGCGGTCGTTGCCGGGCCCCTGGTGCGATCCCGCCGATCCCCCGGCGCGCCGGAACTGTCGCGACGCGCCCGGAGCGTCTGCAAGCTGGACATGATGTGGTCCTGTGCCGGCGGCCGTGCCGGTATCGATCAGGTCGTCAGGCCCGTGGTGTGGCGGGCGCGGCGTGTGCGCCGTTGCGATACGGCGAGCGCTCCGCCGAGGCCGATCATCGAGAGCGCCAGGCCTCCGGCGGCGCCGATGCCTGCGTCGCCCCAGTCAAACCCGCTGGCCGGTACCTGGACGCGGACGACCGCCGCTGGAGCGCTTGCCTGCGCGAGCCGGGCGGTTCTCGACGGGGCGGTGGAAGGCACGATCGACTTGTCTTGACGGCTGTACACGGCGGTGGCCGGCGGGTTGGCGCCGCTGGCCGGCGTGTCTGGGCCGACAGGCCTTGCTGAGGCTCCGGGCGCGCCGCCGGCGGCGAGTGCAAGCGCCAGGACGACGCCGGTGCTGATGCGGTGGGTGGTGGTCATGACGGACTGTCTCCTTTTGGTTCTCGATCGCGGTGTGCGATCCGATGGGAGGACCATGACTTCTGCTGGTCGAGAAGCGGTCGAAGCCGGTCAATGCTCGGTAAATGCCTCATGAGACGGGCGCTTTGAGGACTGGTGGTGCGGTGGTAGCGTTGACCGCGGGGCATATCTGGTGATCGAGTTTCGAGTCCTTGGGTCGCTTGAGGTGGTCGAAGGAGACCGCCCGCTGGCGCTCGGGGGGCTCCGGCAACGGGCGCTGTTGGCGGTGCTGCTGGTGCATCGCGGCGAGCCGGTCTCTTCAGAGCGCCTGATCGATGCGCTGTGGGGGGAGCAGGCCCCCCCGAGCGCGATCAAGATCGTTCAGGGGTACGTCTCGAACCTTCGTAAGGTGCTCGATGAGGGCCTGCTGGTGACGCGCGGGCGTGGCTACCTGCTCCACGCCGAGCCTGGCCAGACCGACCTGGGCCGCTTTGAGGCGCTTGTCGCGGAAGGCCGAGCCGCGCTCCAGGAGGGCGATCCCGAGACTGCGGCCGCGCGGCTGGGTGAGGGGTTGGCGCTGTGGCGCGGTCCCCCGCTGGCGGACTTTGCCTACGACTCGTTCGCCCAAGCGGAGATCGCCCGGCTAGAGGAATCGCGGCTGGACGTTCTCGAGGAGCAGGTCGACGCGGAGCTCGCGCTGGGTGACCACGCACGGCTGGTCGGTAAGCTCGAGGCGCTCGTCCACAAGCATCCCTCGCGCGAACGGCTTCTCGGTCAGCTGATGCTCGCGCTGTACCGATCGGGGCGCCAGGCCGACGCGCTGGACGCGTATCGCGTCGCTCGTCGGCGACTGCTCGACGAGCTCGGGCTCGAGCCTGGCCGTGGGCTCCAGGAGCTCGAGCGAGCGATCCTGGCCCAGGATCCAGAGCTGGATCCCCCCGCGCGGGACGCCGTTCGCTCCCCGCCTGCGACCGGTCCTCGCGGGCGCCGCGGCGGTCTGGTGATCGCCGCGGGGGGAGCGCTCCTGCTGGCCGTGCTGATCGGAGTCGCGGTGAGCCTGGCGGGCTCTCGTGCGAGCACCGTCCTCGTGGCGCCGAACCAGCTGGCTGCGATCGACGTCCGGAGCAACCGCGTCACCGCGGCTATCTCAGTGGGTGCTCGACCCGACGCGGTCGCGTACGCCGCAGGGTCGCTGTGGGTGACCAACGTCGACGATCAGACCGTCTCGCGGGTGGATCCGCACTCGCTCCAAACGCATCCTGCGATCCGACTCAGTGATCCCCCGACCGGGATCGCGGCCGCCCAGGGTGGGGCGTGGGTCGTCACCGCTGGGCCGACTGCGACGTTCGTCTCGGCCAGCCACATCTACCCGCAGTTCGACACGATCGACCATACCGTCCGGATCCCGAACGTCGCGCCCGGCAGCGGGGGAGCGGTCGCGGCGCGAGGCGCTGCGCTTTGGGTGGCGCCGTCCTCGGGTGAGCTGACGCGCCTGGCACCACTCACGGGGCATGTCCTCGCCCATCTCGACCCGAACGCCGGCCCCACGGGAGTCGATCTCGGCGCAGACGGGGCCGTGTGGGTCATCGACGCCGACGCCGACAACGTCACCCGAGTGGACGCCACGGGCGCGGTGACCCCGATCGCCGTTGGCCACTACCCCAGCGCGATCGCGATCGGCGAGGGCGGCGTCTGGGTGGCCGACTCGGGCGACGACGCGGTGGTCCGGATCGATCCGAACACCCGAGCGGTGACGACGACGATCCCGGTCGGCCAAGCCCCGGCCGGCGTCGCGATCGGAGCGGGTTCCGTCTGGGTCGCCAACAGCGGCGATGGAACCGTGACGCGCATCGATCCCAACACCCTCAAACCGATCGCGACGATCAAGGTCGGTGGCAGCCCGCAGGCGATCACGATCGCAGGCAATCGGGTGTGGGTCACGGTCGACGCGCGGACGACCCCGGCCGGATCCATAGCCGGCGGCAGCGCACGACTCGTCACGCCGTACGACGTCACCTCCATGGACCCGGCTCTGGCCTACGACCCCGTTGCGGTGCTGCTGCTGTACTCGACCTGCGCCAAGCTGGTCAACTATCCCGACGAGGCCGCCCCGGCGGGGTCCCGGCTCGTGCCCGAGGTCGCGCAATCGCTGCCGGTGCGCTCGGCCGACGGCAGGAGCTACACGTTCACGATCCGCGGTGGCTTTCATTTTTCCGCGCCGTCGACCCAGCCCGTCACCGCGCAGACGTTCAAGTACTCGATCGAGCGTACGCTGAACCCGCGGATGCGGAGCCCTGTCGCCGGCGACTACGCGGACATTGTCGGCGCCCGCGCTTTCATGGCGGGCAACGCGGGTCACATCTCCGGCCTGATAGCCCGAGGAAATCGGTTGACGATCCGCCTGATCGCGCCGGCCGGCGACCTGCCGGCGCGGATGGCGGAGTCCGCCGTCTGCGCGGTGCCGACCGACACCCCGATCGAACCGCGGGGCGAGCGAGGGATTCCCTCCGCAGGCCCATACCAGGTCGCCTCTTACACGCCCAAGCAGGGCGTCGTGCTCACCCGCAACCCCAACTACCACGGGAACCGCCCCCACCGGCTTGCGCGGATTGAGCTGGCGGTCGGAATCCCCGCCCAGCGCGCCATAGCCGAAGTCGAGGCCGGCACCGCCGCCTACGCCATCGGCGCCGCACTCGACAGCGCGCAGGCCGCCACACTCGCGGCGCGCTACGGCCCGGGAACCCCCGCCGCCAGGAGCGGTCATCAGCAGTACTTCGTCAACGCCTACCCGCAGCTCGACTTCCTCGCACTGAACACTCACCGTCCGCTGTTCGCCGATCTGCGACTCAGGCGGGCAGTCAGCTACGCGATCGACCGCGCCCGGCTCGCTCGCCTTGGCGACTACTTCCTGCCGGTGCCAGAGCATCCAACCGACCACTACCTTCCGCCGGGATCCTCCGGGTACAGGAACGTGCAGTTCTATCCCCTCACCCCAGACCTGGCCAAGGCGAGGCGGCTCGCCAGGGGACACGAGGGCGCCACCGTCGTGCTCTACACCTGCAACGTCACGCCTTGCCCGGAGCAGGCGCAGATCGTCAAGACCGACCTCGCGGCCATCGGCCTCAGGGTCGAGGTCGAGGCCCTCCCGTACGGCACGCTGTCCACCAAGCTCGCCACGCCCGGTGAGCCATTCGACATCGGCTGGGACGGCTGGCTCCCCAACTGGCTGGACCCGGCCGCGATGCTGAACACCCTGCTCGAGCGCGGCACGGTCGTCCCGACCTTCGACGACCCGACCTGGCGCCGGCGGCTGGCGGCGGCGGCACAGCTAACCGGCGCCGAGCGCTATCTGACATACGCCCGGCTCGACGCGGACCTCGCTCGGAACGCCGCCCCGCTGGTCGCGTTTGGCAACCTGTCGAGCCCCGACTTCTTCGGCGCGCGGATCGGCTGCCAGGTCTTCGAACCGGCATACGGCATGGACCTGGGGGCGCTCTGCATCAGGCACCGGCACGGGTGAGTTAGAACACGGCTCACACGTTGGGGCGGCCCGGGCGGGGCACCAGTTGTGCGATTCCTAGCGTGCGAGCTCAAGCGCTCGGATCCCATCCCGGTTGGACGACAGGGAGAGCCGCTGCATCGCTGCAGCCGGCTGCTGTTCGCACCCGTGACTCCGCCAGCGCCCAGTCCCGGCGTGCGATCGGCGAATGCCAATTCCTACTACGGAGGTCGGAATGTGGTATCGTTGTGGGTGCGCTCAGTGAGCCCTCGCTCTTCTCGCTTCCCGGGCGACGTGTTCGGTCAGAAGGGCAGAGAGGCGGTTGGCGATGGCCTCCGCAGACAAGAAGTCCCGCGCGTCGAGACAGCTGGCGCGTCCCCGGGCTCGCGCGCATGGGCCGGCACCGATGGAGTTCCTCGTTTTCGAGGACAACGGCGGCTCCTATCACTGGGAGATCCTCGCCGGCGACGGCTCACCCCTCGGGCAGTCGGGGGATTTCGCTTCCTACGCCGCGGCGGAACAAGGCGCACAGCAGATCTGCAGCGGTGCCGCCTCGGCGCGGTTCCAGCGCCGCGAGAGCGGGGCAGGCTCAGTCGATCTCGCCGCGCGTCGCGCTGCTTCTGACGACGGCAGCTTCAACAGCGAGCCGGTGGCCCAGTGACCGGCGCCACGCTGATCGCGCCGGCAGAGCCGCTCCCGACCCAAAGCGAGTCTGATCCAAGACCGACCTATAGCTGTCCGGAGTGCGGGCACATCCTGCGCGTGTCCGGGCTGGGTCGCCACCGTGTGTACTTCGAGCTGAGTGACGAGCGGTCACAGGACCCTGTCATGAACCGGATGTGCCCATCATGCGGGCACGCCCTACCGGGAAAGAACCCGTCGTGATCCGCCCAACGACCCGTCTCTGCTGCCCACACTGCCGGCTTCGCTTCACTCCCGCGGCAGCGGCGTACATCATCGCTTGCCCCGAATGCGGAGGCTCGCCGCAGCCGATCGCGAGCCTGGAGCTCACGTTCGGTTTCCGCGCCGTCGGACCGGAGGACCTCCCCCACGAGTATCCCTACGCGACTGCGGTCTCCATCGCCATGCCCAGGCCGGGATGCCGAACCAAGCCGGAGGTGGAGTAGTGGCTACTTCCGAGGCAGCCGTGCTGACCGAGAACGAGCAGCTTACGGGCATCAATGCCGACTACGAGCAGCGCTACGGGTTCCACGACGCCGAGAACTATCTGTACAAGGCGCCCAAGGGGCTGAGCCGGGAGATCGTCGAGAAGATCTCCGAATTCAAGTCAGAGCCCCAATGGATGCGCGACTTCAGACTGAAGGCGCTCGTCCACTTCCTGGCCCGCAAGCAGCCGACGTGGGGCTCCCCGATGCTGGCCGAGCTCGATTACGACGACATTCGCTACTTCGTGCGCGCGTCGGAGACGCCCAGCCGGTCTTGGGACGACGTGCCCGAGGACGTCAAACGGACCTTCGATCGCTTGGGCATTCCCGAGGCGGAGCGGAAGTTCCTCTCCGGAGTCGGTGCGCAGTATGAGTCAGAGGTCGTCTACCACCAGATCCATGAGGACCTCGAGAAGCAGGGCGTGATCTTCACCGACATGGACACGGCGCTGCGCGAGCACGAGGACATCGTGCGTAAGTACTTCGCGACGGTCATCCCGCCCAACGACAACAAGCTCGCGGCGCTGAATTCCGCGGTGTGGTCCGGCGGCTCGTTCGTGTATGTGCCCGAGGGCGTCCACGTGGAGATGCCGTTGCAGGCGTACTTCCGGATCAATACCGAGAACATGGGCCAGTTCGAGCGCACGCTGATCATCGCCGAGCCGGGCTCGTACGTTCACTACGTCGAGGGTTGCACCGCTCCCACATATAGCTCTGACTCACTGCACTCGGCGGTGGTCGAGTTGATCGCTAAGCCCGGCGCACGGATCCGTTACACGACGGTCCAGAATTGGTCGACCAACGTCTACAACCTGGTCACGAAGCGCGCGATCGCGTACGCCGATGCCACGGTCGAGTGGGTCGATTGCAACCTCGGGTCCAAGCTGACGATGAAGTACCCGAGCATCTACCTGCTCGGAGAGCGAGCCCATGGCGAGGTCCTGTCGATCGCGTTCGCGGGCGCCGGCCAGCACCAGGACGCGGGCGCCAAGATCATCCACGCCGCACCCAACACGACCTCGAACATCTTCGCCAAGTCCATCTGCAAGGACGGCGGCCGCGGCTCGTACAGAGGCCTGCTCGAGATCGCGAAGGGCGCCCACGGCTCGAGGTCCAAGGTCGTCTGCGACGCGTTGCTGCTGGACGAGCGTTCGCGCTCGGACACCTACCCCACGATCCGGATCGGCGAGGACGACGTCAACGTCGGTCACGAAGCAACCGTCTCGAAGGTCGGCGACGAGCAGCTCTTCTACCTGAAGTCACACGGAATCCCCGAAGACGAAGCCTCGAAGCTGATCGTCAACGGCTTCATCGAGCCGATCATCAAGCAGCTCCCGATGGAGTACGCGGTCGAGATGAACCGGCTCATCGAACTCCAGATGGAAGGCTCGATCGGCTAGCCGACCTAATTCGAAACCAAGCTCACGGCTCCACAACAGAAGCGTCCGGGCGCTTGGGAAGCAATCGGTAGCCGTCGACCACAGCAGCGGCCAGGTCGATGAGCCTGCGGTTTAGACCGTACGAGTTCAGTCTGTGCATCACCGCCGGCGCCACGGCGACTCAGCTCCAGCAGGCCGTCGCTCGTGGGGCGAGAAACGCCGGCGCGCGCCTGTGCCCGTCGGCGTAATCGCGGCCTACGTTGGCGCTTCGGCGTGCCCAGGCGCGACTTGGGTTGGCGCTGATCCATGACTTGGCACCCTGGGAGGCTGCGCGCGGTCTGCTTGCGCGAAGGTGACCAGCTTTCCGTGTTCCTCGTCCCACAGCTTGAGCCGGACGGCGCGCAACGCATCCGACAACGACAGCGTCGGGACGTGGAGGAAGATTGGGTTCTCGTCGTGAGCACGCTGAAGGTTGTAGTTCGGAATCCGCGAGTTCAGATGGTGGACGTGATGAAGTCCGATGTTCCCGGTGAAGAACTGCAGCACTCTCGGCAACTTCAGGTAGGAGCTGCCGCGGAGCGCCGCGTCCGAGTAGCTCCAGTCGGCAGCGCTTTGCCAGTAGGCATCTTCGAACTGATGCTGGACGTAGAAGAGCCAGATCCCGACCGAGCCGGCGAGTATCGCCGAAGGCGCCCAGACGATCAGGAAGCTCTGCCAGCCGATCAGCCAGCACAGCCCGCCGATGATCACGAGCAGCGCTAGGTCGGTGCCGAGCACGCTGTGGCGCAGCCGCGGGCGCTGTGACCGGGTTGCGATGCGCGGCCCGATCATCATCGCGATGACCGGACCGAGCCCGAACATCACGACCGGATTGCGCATCAGGCGATAGGCGAGGCGACCGGGCCATCGGCGCGTCCGGTACTCGCCCACGGTCAGCGTGATGATGTCTCCGACGCCGCGGCGCTCGAGGTCTCCCGACGTTGCGTGATGGACCGCATGATCGTGGCGCCAGCGCTGGAATGGTGACAGCACGAACAGACCGAGGAGCCGCCCGACCGCCCGATTCGCGCGTTTGGAGGGCAGGAGTGATCCGTGCGCGCAGTCGTGGAAGACGACGAACGTCCGCACCAGGAAGCCGGCGGCCGGCAGCACGAGCGCCAGCGTCAGCAGATACGAGACGTCAAGCGCGAGATACATCAGGATGGAAGCGGCGAGGTACGGCACTACAGAAGTGAGGATGTCCAGCACGCTTCGGCTGACACATGGGCGCGTGTAGGCGGCGAGCTGCTCATGCGCGAGCCGGCAATCCGATGGAGGCAAAATTTCCGCTCCGCTGCAGGGGGTTGTTGTTCCAAAGCACAACCCCCACGGGCCGCCATTCAGACCGCCATGGGCGCAAGCCTCTGTTGGTCGAAACAACCCGGCCGAGCAGGAGCGGTTCCGCCAGCTTGTCTCGAGGAGATCCTAGGCTACTCGAGATCTGGCTCGTCAGCCACCACCGACAGTGCGCGAGTGCCGATCTGGGCGGGCCAGGCCACCAGTGCCGTCGCCTCAGCCAGCGTCCTATGCGTCCTACGAATCCTGGCCTGGGTCCCCGGGAGCTGAAGGGTCGACGAGCTCCAATGCGCCGAAGCCTGGAACCGGGCCGTCCATCAGAAACATCTCGATCGTGAGATCGGGCTCGATATGGGCCTGGCTGAGGAACGCAAGCACCTTGCGCCCCGTGAGCTGCTCGATCATCTCGCTGTAGCGCTGCTTCATCACCCGCTGAAAGTCGCGCCGCATGTCGAGCACGCGGTTCGGCTCGCCTCCCTCCACCATCGTGCGCTCGATCGCGGTGAACCCGTCGCTGAGTACGCACACGATCAGATTGTCGAGAACGTAGGTCTTGGCCTTGATCGGCCCGCGGCCGTAGTGCTCGCGCATGAGTGCGACGATCCGATTCGTGACCTCCGCCAGCAGCTTCCCACCGACGAGCGGCTTGAACCCGTGCTCCGGGCCGCCGGCGCTCATCTCTAGCCCTCGGGTGCTTCGCCCTGTGCCGTGCTCACTGGTGCTACGGATACCTGCCCTGACACGAGCCAGGGCGCCCAATCAAGCCTGTGGTCGGATCTTACCGGACGATGAACCTCCGGTTGTCACGCCCGAAACGCGGTAGATTTTAAGGACTTGGATGCTGACTGGCTGTGGCCTTGCGGCCGCGCCGGCGGGGTCCGGGACATGAATGCGCAGTGGCGCGTCCGCAGCGGCCTCTCTCGGCGGCCAGTGGAGGTGTTGCAACAGGCAACGCGACTCCCCTAAGGAGAGAGAATGCACGCATCGCGCGCCGATCTGAGCCAGGCGTTCTGTAGCTATTGCGGGTATCCGCCGATGGGCCGCTGGCGCTCGCTTGCTCATCGGGTGTGCATGCGCTGCGAGATGGGGACGGTTCTCCGCGCGCCACCCGGCTTACAACCGCGGTTCTACGAGCCGTTCGTGATCGTCGACGCGAGTTTGCGCCTCCAGGCCGTGTCCCACCACGCCGAGGTCATCCTGAAGGTCGACGAGCCAGCAACCATCGACGTCCCCCTCGCGGAGTTCCTGGTGTGCCGCACCGATCAGGACCAAATCGATCTGGCCGGCCTGGTGGGGCGCGCCGTCGGCGGATCGAGGTTGGCCGCCAGGGTGGCGATGCGTACCGTCGGTGATCCTGCGATCGAGATTGTGGCGCGCGTGGCGGGCTGCGGCCCACCCCCGGCCGCCGTGCTGATACTCACCCGGCGCAGAACACCGCGCACGCGGCGTAGCGAACGCGTGCGCCCGAGGGCCGCAGTCGCCGACCGGAGCCTCGCGGGATGAGGTACAGCACGGCCGGCCTGGGGGCCTTGTCTTCACTTGACGCGTCCATCCGCGGCGCTGCGACACGACGCAGTCCGCGCCGACGACCGGCTCGCGGCCGAGACGCGCTTCGATCCGCAGAGCGGCCCGCTGCAGCGGGCACGGGCCGAGCGGGTGACGTCGCGGCTGGGGCGAGCCGCGGCGTCGCGGGGGCTTCCGACCCCGGGGTCGGTCGCTCCCCGCAGAAAACGGATGTCGCTTGATGTCGCCGGCGCTTGAGCCATCGGACCCGCACGGCTCGATCTCGATGCGAATCCGTGGCGGCATGGACGCGCCGAGTCGGGCCCGGCGGTCGGTGCTGTCACAGCTCGGGAGCAGCATCGCGCCGACGACAGCGGCGGACGTTGCATTGATCGTCAGTGAGCTGGTCACGAACAGTGTGCTTCACGCCAATGTCAGCCCCCGCCGGATGCTGACGCTGGAGCTCATTCCGCGCGATGACCGGCTACGAATCAGCGTCATCGATCCAGGATCACCAATCGAACCTCGGATTCTCCCGCCCGATCACGAGAGGGTGGGCGGTAATGGCCTGTTCCTCGTCAACGAGCTGTCCGAGGCTTGGGGAGTAGCGCGCGACGGGACGGGAGGTACCCGCGTCTGGTGCGACATCCTGCTCGATCGATCCCGTTCCTCGCAGCTTCGCGCCGTCAACGGTGCGGCAGCGAACGCGAGCTGAGTCTGCGGACGATTCATGTCGATCGAGGTCGGCATATCGACGCCTAAGGGGCGGCCGACAGGCCTCGAGCAGTGCACGAGCCCACGCGCGCTCGGCGCTGCGCTCCTGGGCCTCGGGTCGCTGAGTCTGCTGTTGTGGGTCGCGCCTCCTGGAGAGGTGATCGATCAGATCCGCGAGATGAGCCCGGCCTGGGTGCTCGCCGCGATCGCGCTGGAGCTCGGCTCATGTGCGAGCTACGTGGTCGTATTTTGACGCTTCTTTCCAGAGCCGCCGCCCGCGGTCAGCCGCCGCGTTGCGTGGATCGCGATGGGCGCCGGGGCGGTGCTGCCCGGTGGGAATCTCTCCTCGGCCGCGGCTGCCGGCTGGCTGCTGCGCAGACACGAGATCGGCACCCGGCCACTTCTCACCCGATGTGCGGCGCTGTTGTGCCTGCTGACCGCGTTCGGCTTCATCGTCAACGGACTGGCCGGGGTTCTGCTACTTGCCGGCGTGTCCGACGGTCCGCACGACCTGCTCCACGCCGGGGGGCCGATCCTCGTCTCGATCGCGGTCCTGTCCCTCGCGGCGTTGCTGGCGGTGGGAATCCGGCGGGTGGACGAGGCCGCGCCCCGCCTCGTTCGCGAAATCGCCGCCGGGGCTCGAGGGCGCGTGGAGGTCGGTGGGTGCGCCGCACCGGCGGCTGCTCGGCACGGCCGGGTTTCTCTGCCTGGACATGGCGGCGCTGTGGGCGGCGTGCGCGGCGACCGGCCACGCAATCGGCCTTCTCGCGGTGGCGATCGCCTACTCCATCGGATAGAGGCTGGCCTGTGAATCAGAGGTGGGGGCCAGCCGGCAACGTGCACGCAAAGCGGGCCCGGCCATCGGCCGGGCCTGGGTGAGCGCGTTCAGTTGTCAGCTGGAGCTGGCGAGCGAAGTGCCCGACTGTTGGGAATAACGTCATGTTCAGGCCGCACTCGGCGATCAGGACCTGGGCGGCGTGTGTCTGGACGCCCGGGATTGTGCACAGCAATTCGATGATCTCGGCGTGTGGGATGAGGACGAACTCGATCCGCTCGCTCAGGTTCTGCAGCGCGATATCGAGCGTGTCGATGTGCGCGAGCAGCTGGGCGACCATGATCCCGTGGTGCTCGACTTGGAAGCGGCTCTCGAGCGCTTCGCGTAGCTGCGGGATCTTCGCGCGCATCTTGCCCTTGGAGAGCTCGGCGAGTTGTTCGGGATCGCGTGACGCCCGAGAGGAGCGCTTCGAGCATCGCGCGGGCGGACTTCGAGTACGTGTGCGAGGCGACGCTCGTGAGTTTGATCCCGGCGTCCTGGAGGACTTTCTCGAGCCGCTGGATCGTGCGCGCGCGCTCGTTGGTCTGCGCCCTGCGCAATCTCGTTAGATCACGCAACCGCCGAATCTCCACTGGCGGTACGAAGCTCGGGCGGACCAGCCCGTGCTGGACAAGCTGACAGATCCACTCCGAGTCCTTGACGTCGGTCTTGCGCCCGGGGACGTTGCGCAAGTGGTGCGCGTTGAGTAGCCAGCACTCGAACCGATCCTCGAGCGCCTGGAACACCGTCTTCCAGTACACGCCGGTGGCCTCCATCCCGACCAAGGTCACGCCGGCCTCCGCCAGCCACAGAGCGAGTTCCGCGAGGCCGGCGAGCGTCGCCTTGAACGTCTGGGTCTGCTTCTCCCATTGGCGCCGACCGCTGCCCGGCACCCGGACGGTCGCGACTACCTCGTCGCGATGCATGTCGAGTCCCGCGCACCGCTCCACGATCACATCCATTGTGCTGCTCCCTTCGAGACGACGGTTGACATGTCGCCCGGTGGGAACCTCCCGAGGATGAGTCTGTCCTACGCGCTCACGGCAGCAATCAACGGTCCCACAGGTCCCCGCGCCACGCTGTCGCACGGGCTCTAACGCACCACGCCTCACCGGCGTCTATCCGGGCCCCAGGGATTCTCATCCCTCAAGGGTTGGCCGGCGCGCCGGCCCCGGGACGCTGTCGCGCAAGGTCGACGCACCGGAAATTGGCTGTGATCGAGTCACAAACACCCTCGGGCGACGAGCCGCCGAGCCCGGACTTTGGCGCGGTCGCCTGGCTCCCGACCCGTAGCCGGCGTGCCGTCGCGCACCCGGTCGTCAGCCTGCCGGCGCTCGGCGCCGTGGCCCGGGTCCCCGACCCGAACGGCTGATGCGCACGACTGGGCTGAGATCACCCGACTCGCGTGTGAGGCGACAACGCCGATGGGACGGCAAACTTGAGCAGTCAATCGGGGCTCGAGCTCGCCGCGGCTTTTCGCCAATGCGTGACTTCCTTATCGCGTAGGCCCCGGACTCGGCTCCGTCCGCGACCGTCGGCACGTACCCACATCGCGATGGGGCAGGCGAGTGGCACACCGGTGAACCGGCCGTCAGAATGGGCTCGTCCGATGAGCATCACCGCCATTGCTGGGCGCGAGGAGGAGCTTTCCACGATTCGGCGGTTTCTCGCGGAGCTGGCTGCGGGACCGGCGGCGCTCGTGATATCCGGTGAGCCCGGGATCGGGAAGACCGTGCTATGGGAGATCGCGTGCGAGAATGCGCGCCGGCACCCCGGCTGGTTGCTCTCCTGGCGCGGCGTCGAGGCCGAGGCGATGTTCGCCTTTGCCGGCTTGTCCGAGCTGCTCATCGGGGTGCTGGATGGTGTGGCGCCGACGCTCCCCGGCCCGCGCCGGCGGGCACTTGAGGTGGCTCTCCTGCTTGCCGAACCAGACGGCCAGGCGCCTGATGCGCATGCGATCGGGCTGGCGCTCGTGGACGTTCTGGGCGCACTCTGTGAGACGGGGCCGGTGCTCCTGGCACTCGATGATGTTCAGTGGCTGGACGCGTCGTCGGTGGCGGTGCTTCAGGTGGCGTTGCGCCGACTGCGTCAACAGCCCGTCGGCGTCCTCATGACGCTGCGCGACGAGCCTCGCTCGCGAATGCCGTTCGAACTAGAGCGCTCGCTCTCAGGGCAACAGATCACGCGGCTCTCGCTGAGCGCCCTCGGGCGGAGGGCCTTGACGCAACTCTTCAGAGCGCGACTGGAAGCTGAGCTCAGCCCGGGCGACCTGGCTCTGCTTCATGAGGCTTCCGGCGGTAACCCGTTCTTCGCGCTGGAGCTGGCCCGGTCTGGGGCACACCTCGAGCGTCGATCTCGCTTGCGCGTGCCCGACAGTCTCAGCGTGCTGCTCGGCGAGCGCCTTGCCTCTCTGCCGGGCGAGGTCGGCGACGTCGTGTTCACCGTGGCCGTGGCCGGACGACCGCCGATCGATCTCATCGCTGCTGTCCTCGGCGGTGTCGATGCCGTCCGCGATGCGGTCGACATCGCCGTTCGTGAGGGGGTCCTCGTGCTCGAAGGCGAGCGCGTGCGCTTCGTCCACCCGCTGCTGGCGTCCATCTGCTACCAGCAGGCTCCAGCGAAGAAACGTCGGGCGGCACACCGACTGCTGGCCGGCGCGGTGGCTGACGTCGAGGAGCGGGCCCGTCATCTCGCGCTCGCTGCCGACGGGCCTGACGCGATCGCCGCGGCAGACCTGGACGCGGCGGCTGATCACGCGGCTGCCCGGGGGGCGACCGCCGCCGGCGCCGATCTGTCCGAGTTGGCCGCAGCGCTCACGGCGAGCGATGATGCGGCCGAGTCGCGACGCCGGCGGCTCCGCGCCGCGAATCTACATCGTCTCGCCGGGAATCTTGAGCGCGCGGTCACGCTGCTGGAGGAGCTGCTCGCCGAACTGCCATCCGGCCTCGAACGTGCCGATGTCCTGCTGGAGCTGGCCACGACGCGCAAGGATGATCTGCCGAGAATGGTCGCGCTGTGCGACGAGGCGCTCGCCGCAGCCGCCGGCGACGACGACCGGTGTTGCCAGATACTCGCCTACAGAAGCTGGGCTTACCTGTTCGAGGCCGAGATCGATGCCGCCCTCCGCGACGCGAGAGCGGCGCTTCGTGCGGCCGAGCAGGTGGGCGATCCGATGCTCCTGACCATCGCGATCGCGCAGGTGGCCACCGTGGAAACGCGAGCCGCCGACATCACGCCGGGCCTGCTCGAGCGCGGCCTGGAGCTCGAAGACAGCCTCGGGATCCGGCTGGAGTACAACCAGAGCCCCCGCGTGGCGCTGGCCCGAAGGCTGATCGGTACCGCAGAGCTGGATCGTGCACGCGCCATCCTCGAGGACCTGGAGAGCGAGGCCGCGGCGTGGGGCAGCGAGGAACTCCGCGGTGTCCTATTGCGCAGCCTCGGCAGGGTCGATTGGCTCGCCGGTCACTGGGAGGCGGCGCTGGAGCGGACGACACTGGCGCTGGAGTTCTGGGACCAGATGCAAGCGCCGCATGGCGTGGCGTTCACCGCCTGCGTCAGAGCGCTGCTCGAAGTGGATCTTGGGCGGATCGACGAGGCGCGCGCATCTGCCGAGCGAGGTGTTGCGATCTCCCGCGAGCTATCGGACCAGGAGTGGGAGATCCTCGGCCTCGGCGCGCTGGGACGTCTCGAGCTGGCCCTGGGCAACCTGACCGCGGCGGGGCAGTACCTGGAGGACCTCCCGGGCAGACTGCTCTCCCTGGGCTATCGGGACCCCACCGCCCCGGTGTGGGCGGATGCGGTCGAGGTGTTGCTCGGGCTCGGCGAGCTCGAGCGCGCGCGGACCTACCTGGACCACCACGAGGACTGTGCCCGACGGGCCCGTAGTCCGCTCGCCCTCGCGTGTGTCGGGCGGTGCCGTGGTCTGCTCGCGGCCGCGGAGGGCGACCTCGGCGCAGCCTTCGACAGTCTGGAGCGAGCGGTCAGCGAACTGGAGGCGTTGCCCTACCCGCTCGAACATAGCCGGGCATTGCTCTGCCTGGGGTCCGTCTATCGCAAGGCGAAGCGCAAGGGCGCCGCGCGCGATGCGCTGGAACGGAGCGAGACGATCTTCAATCGAGCTCGGCGCCCGGCTCTGGGCGGAGAAGGCCACCGCCGAGCTGAGACGGATCAGCGGTCGACGTCGCGGGTCCGACAGCCTGACCGAGAGCGAGGAGCGGGTGGCCAGGCTTGCGGCAACCGGACGGTCTAACAAGCAGATCGCCGCGGAGCTCTTGATCAGCGTGCACACCGTCGGCGCCCACCTGACGCAGATCTACCGCAAGCTTGGGATCAGCTCGCGCTCCGAGCTGCCCTCAAACCTTGCTCGTCTTGGCGGCCACGGAAAGCCCCGGCGGCCATGACTGAAGGGACTCTTCCGAGTCCGTTCGAGTGTTCTCCGCCGGGGTGCGAGGGATGGGAGGAGATGTATCCCCGCCACGCGCTGTTCGACGACGGTCGTCGCGTCTTCGACGAAGACCGCTTCTGGTTCCAGGACGGGATGCACTGGCCCGAGCCCATCCACCCGTTCGACGCGGTCGTGGTCGAGGCGATGTTCGTGGGTCTGAATCAGATGAGCGCGCGTCTGTTCGCCATCCCGCCCTCGCTCGGAGCGGAGTATCGACTGCTCGGGGGCTACGTCTACTCGAGCCCCAACGTCGTTGCGGATGCCGCGGCCCTTGCCCGCCGAGCCGAGCTGTTCGAGCAGCGTGGCGGCTACTACTACCGGCATTGGGACGACCTCCACGCACGATGGGTCGACAAGGTCCAGGACGCGATCGCGGAGCTTCGAGATCTCGAGGTTCCTGAGCTGCGGCACGTTGAGGACGAGTCGATCGTTACCACAGGACGCGGTTATGGCTCAACCCACGCTCTCCTCGTCGCCTACGCGCGCCTGCTCGAGAGCGTCGATCGGGTGATCCAGTACCACTTCGAGCTGCTCAACCTCGGCTACGCGGCGTACGTCCCCTTCTACGCGCTTTGCCGGGAGGCCTTTCCGGACATCGCAGACCAAGCGGTCGCCAGCTTGGTCTCAGGCGTCGACCTTTTGCCACTGCGCCCCGACGAGGAACTGAAACGTCTCGCCACGCTCGCGATCGAGCTTGGCGTCGCGGACGAAGTGAAGGCGGTGGCCTGCGAGCATCAGCTTCGAATCGCTCTCCAGGAGAGCACGGCTGGGGTGCAGTGGCTGTCGCGCTGGGACGCCGCGAAGGAGCCGTGGTTCTACTTCTCTTACGGGAACGGCCTCGTCAGCCATCACCGGTCGTGGATCGACGACACAACGCTGCCACTCGCGACGATCGCCGCGTACATCGCACGCCTCGAGGCCGGTGAGGCGATCTCGCGGCCGCGTGACGCCGTAGTGGCCGAGCGCAACCGTGTAACCGCCGAGTATCGCGCGCTCATGCCCGAGCCTCTGCGTGTCACGTTCGACGAGCAGCTTGCACTTGCGCGCACGGTGTTCTCACACGTGGAGAATCACAGCTTCTACGTCGACCACTGGTACCTGACGGTCTTCTGGAACAAGGTGCGCGAGTTCGGAGCACTCCTCGCATCGCGCCGATTTCTCGCGGAGGCCGACGACGTGTTCTATCTGCGATACGACGAGGTGCGCGAGGCGCTACACGAGCTCCGGTTCGCGTGGAGCTCTGGCGATGCCGGCGCACCCCTGGGGCCGGGTTACTGGCCCGGGGTCGTCGAGCGGCGGAAGTCGATGTACGAGGCACAGTGTCATTGGGTGCCTCCGGTGGCGGTGGGAGGTACGCCGGAGGCAACTACCGATCCGGTGACGATCATGCTCTTCGGCGTCACCCCGGAGCGTGTCGAGGGATGGCTCGCGCCCGCAGGCGGCCCGCGAGGCGCCAGGCTGACCGGCATCGCCGCCTCACCCGGAGTGGCCGAGGGCAGGGCGCGGCTGATCGCCGACCCGAAGCAACTCGCCCAGATCGAGGACGGTGAGATTCTCGTCGCGGCCTCTACCTCCCCGAGCTGGACCCCGTTCTTCAGCCGAGTCTCGGCCGTCGTGGTCGACATCGGCGGGATCATGTGCCACGCCGCCATCCTCGCCCGCGAGTACGGCCTCCCCACCGTGGTGGGCACCGGGTCGGCCACCAAGCGGATCCACACTGGAGATCGAATTCGCGTCGACGGCCACACAGGCGTCGTGACGGCCCTCGACTGAGCCCTTCAATCCCCAGCAAACCGGGTTCTCAAACACCACAAGCGAAGCGCCCAAACTGTGGCGACATTCGCAATTTCCATTCGCCCTCTCGCGCCGTAGCGTCGCTTGCGGATTAGGCAACCCCAATCAGGAGGGTCATGTGAGACTCCCGACAACCGCAGCGCGCCGCATGCTCTTGGGAACGGCGATGGCCTTGGTCGTTTCAGCAACAGTGGCCATGCCTGCCGGCGCCCACCCCGCAGGTACGGCCACAGGTGCTATTGAGTTCCTGACCGACACCAAGACGCCGATAGCTCAGGCCGGCGGCAACCAGTTCATCCACGAGGTCGCGTCGATCTCATACACCGGCGGCCTGACCGGAATCGCCAACGCCAACGATCTCCTCATCGTCCACAGCGACGGCTCGGTCATCGGCTACGGGACCGAAACCTGCGACACATGCACGATCGGAGGGAGAACCGGGTCGTTCACCGCGGTGTTCGCGTTCCACAGCACTCCGACGGGGATCGAGGGGAATGAGATTCTCGTCAGCGGATCAGCTGGGCTCGCGGGCCTGCGTGGCGGCGGTCCGTTCCAGGGCGGGCCCGCGGGCAACACATACTCGTACGAGTATCGGTTCACGCCGGCCCGGTCGCATCGTTAGCTGACCTCAGATATCGAGTAAGGGTGCCTGCGAAGGATTGCAGGCACCCGGCCGTCGTTAGGATCTCGGCGCCAGTCGTCTCCTCGCTGATCCGGAGTCGCTCAAGTCCAGCCGGAACGCAGGAATGACACGGTAAGCCCGGACGCCGGCGCCGTAGCCCGTCAGACCACATCCTTCCACCGCCGTCCGCCGGGCGTCTCCACAGCGACCGAACGGTCATCGCTCTAGCCGAGCCCTTGCGCGAAGCCTTGCCGCCAGCTCGAATAGCGCGGCTGCCAGCCGAACTCGCGCTTGGCCTTCCCGTTCGAGGCACCCTTCGCCTCGGTCATCCTGAGCGTTGCGATCTCACCCGCCGCCAGCCGCCCCAGCCAGCGAGGGATGCGTCTGGGTGGCTTGGCATCCAGCGCGCTGGCCAGCACGGGCAGCCAATCCCGCACCGGCGCCGGTTCGTCGTCGACGATGTAGTAGACACCCGGCTGGCCACGCTCGATCGCCAGCGCGGTCGCGGACGCGGCGTCCTCGATGTGAATGTGCGAGAAGACGCCACCGCCGTCGCCGATGATCGGGAACCGCCGCTTTCGGACCGGCGCCGCCATCTGCGCATCCGGAGCCCGGCTGATTGTGGTCCCCGGGCCGTAGAAGCCGCCGTAGCGCAACGCGAGCCCGTCGCCCCACTCGATCGTGGTCACCGCCCTCTCCATATGGAGGATCGCCGCCACCACCGTCCGTTGCGCCGCCGGGGGATCGAAGGGATCGGCCTCGGTCTGCACCGGCCCGCCCGTGCGGGCGAAGTGGAACGCCCCGAAGCTCTGCGCCACGAAGCGCCGTGCCCCGACGGCGCGGCCGGCGGCCAGGAGATGATCTGTCCCCTCGGTACGGAGGCGGTTGGTCATGATCGCCCCCCGGAAGCGCTCGGGGTGGCGCGCGTCACTGAGGCTCATCGGCCCGGACAACGCCGTGAGCTGATGCACGATCACCTCAGGCTCTGCAGACGCCACCGCCTGGGCGACCGCGTCGGGGTCGAGGGCATCGGCCACGACCGGGCGCGCGCCCAGGCTGCGCACCAGATCCTGCTTGGACACGCTCCTGGTCATCCCGACGACGTCGTGGCCTCGCGCCACGAGCTGCGGGACGAGTGCTCGGCCGAGAACGCCTGTGGCACCGGCTACGAAGATCTTCACGACTGCTCCTCTCGTCTTATTATCCGTTGGTTAGACGAGCCACGGGCGCCGCCTGTGACAGTGCCTAGCAATCGCCGGTAAGCGCGGGTGAGCAGCACCGCTCCGGCCACGGAACCGACGTTCGGTATGATGTAACGGTCGTTCTTTATTTAGACCGTTAGGAGATTGGTATGAGCGTCTATTCGATCTGGGAGGCCCGGTTTCCGGCGCAGACCGCGGAGGAGGGGATCTCCGTCACGCAGGCGATCTGGCGGGACATGCTCGCCTTCGACGGCTACCTGGCGCACGATCTGATCCAGGATCTCGATCAGCCGGGGCATCTGTTCGTCGTCAGCCGCTGGGCGAGCCGCGAGGCTGCTGATGCCGCGATGAGTTATGCGTCTCACCCGAATGCCACGCGGGCGAACCAGCTCGTGAGCGAGCCCCGCCGTCGCACGGTCGGTGCCGCGCTGTGACCGACGCCGCGCTTGTCGTGGCGCTCGCAAATGCCCATGCCGCCAGGCGCCCTACCCACGCGCGTAGCGCGGTGACGTACGACGCGTTGGCGGACGCGCCCGGCGCCAACGAGTTGCTCGGGCGGTTCCTCGACAGTCCGCTGGATGCGCGCGAACTTCCGGCGGTGCGCGCGTTGCAGCGGGCCGTCGCCTCGATCGTCGACGGACTTATCGACGGCTCCCAACCTCGGCTCGAGGCACTCAACGCACTGGCTGCGCGGGAGCCTGCGATCTACTCGCTCACACCGCAGCCGGACGGAAAGCTGCGTACGAAGTCGCGTCCACAGCGCACGTCGCGTCCGGCAACGCTGCTCCTGGCGGCGATGGGCGAGCTCAGCGACCTCGAGCCGGGGCGGCTCCGCCGCTGCGCCCGCCCGGAATGCAACCTGGTGTTCTACGACGCCACCCGTTCCGCAACCCAGCGCTGGCACGCCGAACATCCCTGCGGGCTGCGAGAACGACAACGGCGTCACCGAGCGAAGCACGTCGCCTGACTGAACCGCGGAACCTCGCGGTGTGACTTTCCGGCTCGCTCAGGGCTTGAGCACGATCTTGCCCAGGAGGTGGCCGCTTTCGAGTTCGCGGTAGGCGGCTTGTACGTCGCGGAGCGGGTAGGTGTTGGCGATCGGGATCTCGAGCCGGCCTTCGTCGATCAGCCGGGCGAGCTCGGCGAGCACGCCGGCGTTTCCGGCGACGGCGTTGCCCTCGAACTTCACGCCGTGCTGCTCGACCGCTGGGAAGTCGACGATCGTGTTGATCCGTTCAGGGTGGACGCCGAGTTCGAGCGCCAGCTCGACGTAGCCGTGGCCGTAGCCGTCCATGAACGCGTCGATCGGCCCGGCCGCCGCCTGGCGGATGCGCTCGGCGGCGCCTTCGCCGTAGCTGACGGGAATCGCGCCGTGGTCAGCGAGCCACGGGTGGTGCGGCTCGCTCGCGAGCCCGATGACACGCGCGCCCTCCAGGCGCGCGAGCTGCACGGCGACCGTGCCGACTCCCCCGGCGGCGGCCGAGATCACGACCGTGTCGCCCTGGTGTAGCGCGACCGCTCGCACCGCCGCGTAGGCAGTGGTGCCCGCCACGAACAGCGCTCCGGCCTGCTCCCATGGGACGTTCGCCGGGCGCGGCACGACATGGTCCTGCTCGACCAGGGCGAGCGCGGCGTGGCTGGCGCGGTTCTCGGTGAAGCCGATCACCTCGTCGCCGACGGCGACCTGGTCGACCCCTTCGCCGAGCTCCTCGACGACCCCCGCGAGATCGCTGCCCTGGCCGGAGGGGAACCTCGTCGGCCAGCGCTCGTGGAACAGTCCCTCGCGGATCTTCGCCTCGCCGACATTGATCCCGGCGGCCTTGACCCTGACCAGCACCTGCCCAGGTCCCGGCACGGGCCGCTCCGCTTCCACCACCTCGAGGACCTCGACAGGGCCATAACGTTCGAAGTGCATACCCGATCGTTTCCGCGGGGGTGTCAGGCGGCTTCGTCGATGATCTGGCGGTAGCTGACCGGCTCGTGGCGGGTGCTGAGGCCGAGCAGGGTCTGGAACGCGGCGTGCGGGTTGCCGCGACGGTTGTGGCGGAAGACGAACTCGTCGAGGTACGGCTGGAGGTGTTGGCGTGACGCGCGGCGGTGGGTGCCGTGCAGCCACGCCTTGAGGTTCGAGATCGCCCGGTGCGCACGCGGGAGGTACGGCGGGTCGCCGACGGGGTCGGGGCCCTGGCTGAACGGGGCGTGGTCGTAGCCGAGCTCGGTCAGCCCGTTGTAGCCCTTCCAGCCGTCGGTCCGCACGATCGCGCCGGGCGCGGTCGTGTCGCTCACGAACGCGCTCAGCGAGGGCTTGCTGGCATCCTCGAGGATCCCGAGGCGCAGGCGCCCGGAACCGCGGCCGCGAACCTCGACCGCAACCCCGCACAACACCTTTTTCCCCCGCTGACGGCCGCCTTTCATGCCCTGCTGACAGCCGCCGAGGAAGAACTCGTCAACCTCAACATCACGCTTGAGCGGCTCGCGCTCTGGGGCGACCATCGCCCGTCTGAGCTTGTGCAGCATCATCCACGCCCGCTCGTGACGCTGGATCCCGAGCTGCCGCTGCAGCTGCACCGCCGAGATCCCCGGATGGTGCGTCGCGACCAGATACGCCGCCCAGAACCACAGCCGCAACGGCGTCTGCGTGTTGTGCATCACCGTCCCGGCCGTGACCGACGTCTGCGCCCCGCAGCGCTTGCATTGCCATACCCGCCGGCGCTCGTGCATCGCACCGACCTCACGCCCACCGCACCGGCGACAGCGGAACCCCTCCGGCCACCGACACGCGAACAAGTACTCCCGACACGCCTCCACGGTCGCGAACCGTTCTTGGAACTCCATGATCGTCCAAGGGAACCCAGGCCGCGGCACCCAGTCAAGCTACAAATCACCCCAGACGGAAACGATCGGGTACGCACTACGTTCGAATCGCACTGCGCTTGACATTCTCGATGCTCCTTAACCTCGGTTGGTTATACATACAACAAATCATCACGATCGCAGACTGTCAATGCTTAAAATGCGCTGATCCATATGAGATCGTCTTTCTCTGTGGATGTACTCACCGATTTACTGACGCGCTCGCACGCCCGGACCAGCCACTGCGGCCTTCGTCTGCGGCGCGTACCTCTTCGAGGGCGATCTGGCCGCAGGCCTGCTGTCCTCGCTCCCCCCGACGCTCCGCCTACAGCCGGCCGCCGGCAGTTCGCTGCGCGCCACGCGGCGTCGCGCCGCTGACGTACCTCACGGCCTGGCGGATGGCGCTCGGGCGTGAACAGCTGCGAGACACGGACGACGCCATCGCCGCGATCGCGCAATCGCTCGGCTACGCCTCCGAGTTCTCGTTCGCCGCCGCGTTCAAACGCCACGAAGGGATCGCCCCGGGCCGGTGGCGCAGCCGGGCCACGCGACCCGCCCAACCCACGCCAGGCAATAAGCCGGAGGGGCTGTAGCCGCCTCTCGGCGTTATCCGCCGATGCACGGTCTCACGTCGCACCGGCGCCGTCGGCCACGGCGAGTTGCCGCTCCATCGCTTCCGAGAGCGCCATCGCCGCCGAGAGCGGCCTGACCATGACGTAGAACTGATCGATCAGGCCATCAGCGTTGGTGTGCAGGAAGTCGCAGCCCTCAACGTCAACGCTCGCGCGTGCCCGCTCGATAGCTTCTCGGAACTCCTGCATGTCGGTCTACCTCCTTGGCTCGCTCCTCGTCATAACTAGACGGGACGGCACTTCGCGCCGTGACACCGATCCATCGCCGCCCCGCCGTCGGACTGGTGCAACGACTGGTGAGGTCGCTGATGTGAATCTGGGCGCGAGCGCGGATCCTTGGCCGATCGACGGATGACCAGGAAGGAACCATGAACCTCGACATTGCGGAACGAAGGCCGTCGCGATGAGCCATGTCTTGACGATGGCGCCGGTCGCGCTTGTCACCCTCGCCGCGCTGGCGCCGCCGCGCCGCCCGCGATCGGCGGCCGCGGTGGGTTTCTGGCTCGGCTACCTGGTCAACGAGTTCCCGTTCCTTGCCTTGTGCTGGCTGGTGGCGTCGACGCTGCTCGCGCTCGGGAGCGAGAGGCTGGGCTCGGGCGCCGGGTTGGCGGTGCTCGGTGTCGCCGTGCTTACGGCGGGTGGTCTTGTGGTCATCACGTGGCGAGCGGTGATGGCAGGCCCAGTCCTCGCGCGTGCCCTGAGCCGTGATCTCGGGCCCGGCGGGACGTCTGGCTTGTCCGTCGGTCGCCGGGTGGGCAGGGGTTTGCGGGCACGGACCGTGTTCTGGCCCTTGCCGCTCGGAGCCCGCGGCGTGCAGCGGATCGCGAACGTCAGCTACGGGCCTGCCGGGCGCCGTAATCGGCTCGACCTGTATCGCCACCGGTCGTGTCCGGCCGGCGCCCCGGTGTTCGTTCATTTTCACGGCGGGCACTTCCGGATGGGCGGTAAGAGCCGCGAAGCGCGGGCCCTGTTCTTCCGCCTCGCCAGCCGGGGCTGGGTGTGCATCAGCGCGGACTACCGGCTCCACCGGGCGGGCCGCTTCCCGGCCTCGCTGGTCGATGCCAAGCGGGTGATCGCGTGGGTGCGCGAGCATGCGGCCGAGTACGGTCTGGACTCCTCGCGGCTGGTCGTGGCCGGAGGCTCTGCGGGCGCGCACCTGGCGTCGATGTCCGCGCTCACGGCGAACGATCCGGTGTTTCAGCCGGGCTTTGAGGATTCGGACACGTCGGTCAGCGCCGCGGTCTGCCTTTACGGCTACTACGGGAACCGCGAGGCCGCAGGCCGATTGCCGTCTTCGCCGCGCGCCTACGTCCGCCGTGACGCCCCACCGTTCTTCGTCGTACACGGCAGCAATGACACCCTCGTCCCGGTGGCGGGGGCTGCGAGCTTTGTCGACGCGCTACGCGCAGTCTCAAAGAGCCCGGTTGTTTACGCGCAGCTCCCGGGAGCCCAGCACTCCTTCGATCTGTTGTACTCCGTCCGCTTCGAGCACGTGATCGCCGGGGTCGACGCCTTCACGGCATGGGTTTGGGGTCGCCGCGATCCGCCCGGCGCCCAGCGCGTCACCGGCCCGAGCCCGGATGGAGTTCGCAGGCGGTCGATCACCCGCGGGTTGGGATGGACTGCCGTTGCGGTCGCCGTCGCGCTGGCCGTCAGCGCTTGCGGTGGGTCGTCTGCGTCACCACGATCAACCCTGACGCGCTATCTCGCCGCGTGGGCCCGTGGCGACTGGGCGGCCATGCGCTCACAGGTCCTCGAGGCGCCGGCGGATTTCACGGCGGTCAACTCGCAGGCGTTTCGCGCGCTCGGAATCTCTCACGCATCCTTCGTCGCTCTGCGCACCTCGACGCCGCGTTCACCGAGTCCTGCAACACCGCGTCCATCAGCTTGGCCACCGCGAACGTCTCGCCCACGGCATTCCCGGCGATGGCCCGACTCTATGGCCTGGCGCGCGCCCCGCAGCTCGGGCTGCGCGCGTTCTCGGCCAACGTTCCACGACCCGCCAGCCACACCGAGCTGGCGGCCGACGCGATCGGACAAGGGCGGCTGACGTTCTCAGCACTCGGTATGGCCCAGGTGGCCGCGGCGATCGACAGCGGCCTCGTCCGCCCGCCTCGACTGGTACAGGGCGCGTCGGACGACAGGCGGCCGCCGTCGCGGCTACCCGGTGGCCTGGTCGCGGACCTGCGGGCGATGATGGCCAACGTCACCACGAGGGGAAACGCAGCCGGTACCGGGCTGCCGGCCGGCCCCCCCGGTTGGGAGCGCCAGCGATACTTCGGGTTCGTGGCTAAGAAAACTCACAAACGACTACCGGCCGCTGCGGTGCTCGCCGTCGCCGTTGCCCTGTCAACCACCGCCTGCGGTGGATCCGGTCCGGGCGCATCTCACAGCAGCGGTGCTCAACTGTTCGTCAGCAACTGCGGCAGCTGCCACACGCTCGCGGCCGCCGGAACCCGGGGAACCGTCGGGCCTGACCTCGACAAGCTGCTCACGGGGAGGCGAGGCGAGGACCTCGAACTCGTCGTGCGAGATCAGATCGACAACGGCGGCGGGAGCATGCCGGCCGGCATCCTGACCGACGGGGACGCCGACGCAGTCGCCGCCTACGTGGCGTCGGCGGTGCGATGAGGGCGCGCGTCGGAGATCGAAGCGGACAAACGCGATCTCAGCGCGTGCACGTCAGCGTGGTCGCGTCCACCGGGTCGAGGTGGCCGGCGAGCAGAGCATTGACCGCGTCGTCTGTGGTCAGCGTCGCGTCCGTCCACAAGTAGCCATCGGCGGGATCGTTGAACCACATGTCGAACTCGAGGTTGCTCCTCGTCTTGGCGAGCGCATAGAGCTCGAACTGAGCCTGGAGCACGCTCAGCCACTGCGAGCGGAACCGGGTGTCGGTCTCGTTCAGCGCCCGGTTGACCTCGGTGGACCGCAGTTGCGAGACGATGGCTTTCATCTGGTTTTCCAGGTCCGTCTTGTCTCGCTTGAACCGATCGATCTCCGTCTGCTTCCCGGCGACGGTTATGGTCTTGCCCTCCCGGGCCGAGGTCTCGTTTTCCGCCTCGCGCTGCCCGAGGGAACCGGGATATTCCATGATCCACGGAATCCCCCGGACGAGGACTTCGTTATGCGCGGTGAGCGCGGTCCGGTTCGATCCGAAAGTGAACCCCTCGGCACCACCTACGGTCACCTTGATGGAGAGCGCCTTGCTGAGCCGCCTGGCCAGGGTCTTGTGGAATCCGAGCCCGGCTCGGCAGGACAGCAGGAGAATCGTGATGCTCTTGCCCTTGCGCAGTTTCTTCAGGTTCCCGTCGCCGGTCAGGATCTCGACAAGCCGGTCCACTCCGTCACTGGTGTTCGGGCCCATGGTGTAGAGCCCCGATTGGTTGCCATGCCCCGCGATGAAGATGACATCGGAATCCTGGAGCCCGGAGAAATCGAGGGGGGTCGGCCGCGGTTTGTCGTACTGAAATGCGTGCACGTCCCAGGGAGGTTTGCCGATGCCCCGGATGCGAAGCGTGTACAGCACCTTCATCAGCGCGTAGTCGCTGTAGACGGGTGGTGGCGTAGGGCGTCTGGGATCGGCACGTTTCCACTCGTCGTCGGTCGTCGGACTGGGGCACGCCACCGCGATGTAGCGCGTCGCCTGGGACAGCCCGAGGTCAGCCGTGCGCCGTCGGCTCACTTGCACCGGGACCGGGACGACATGGAACCTGGTGAGCAGGGGGTTTCCCCTAGCGATGTCCCGCGCCATCCAGCGCTCGCCGTCAGTCGAGCTCGACCAATCCGCCACGGGCGAGACGACGCGGTTGCGTGTGAGGACCGGGCAGGCGACCTCGAACTCGAGCGCCGAGGTCGCGGCACCGGTATACGTGAGGGTGCCGTACGCCCCCGGGCCACCCCATCTGTCTTGGAGCCACAGGTCGACGCGGGCACCCGGCTCGATCTGCGACGGTGGCGGAACGATCCAATCGCCGTAGACAGCTTGCGAACCGGCGAGGCTGAGTCGGGATGGGGTGGCGTTACGAACGCGGATGTAGCACGAGTAGTCCTTCGCCGGCATCACGATCGGCGTCTGAACGGCGAGCCTGTCCTCCCTGACCGGCGAGATCGCCGCGGTCTTCAGATCAGCCCCGTAGACAGTCGTCTTGGCCGTCCGCAGATCGACGACCGTGAAGGTGAACGGCGTCTTCGCCGAATCGGGCCCGGCCACGCAGCCGTATCCGTTGTTGACATAGTCGACCGGAGACTTGGCGAGACGCCGCACCGCGTGGTGGGTGTGACCCAGGACGACGAGGTCGGCGCGCGCCTGCATCGCGACGCGTTGCGCGAACCATGCGAGGTGAGGCCACCAGAAGTCCGCGGTGACAGCGCGGTCGGCGTCGACGTCGCGGATCTCCCGTTCGGTCACCCACCGGCGCCATAGGTTCTTGAACGCCTTTTCGGCGTCCCCTAGCGTGGTCACACGACCACTGGGCAGGTTGATCGGGGTGGTCGGGGTCATGCCGGACGCCCGGTAGAGCCCGGCGACGAGCTTTGTCACGAGTTCGTCCCGGATCTTCGCTCGGTTCGCGACCAGCGACCAGAGGTCCCCCAGGTTCATCTCCTCAGTGATGGCCGTCCTGATGATGCCGTTGCCGTGGTCCGGAAGATCGGCGACCGTCTTGCCGGCCGGGAGGTCGCGGTCCCACTTGTGGGCGATCGCCCGGGAGACGACGTGGCCGAGGGGAAGCGGCGCCCACGGTGACCTCGGGTCCGGGGCGTTGAACATGCACCAGTGGTGGCCGTGCGAGAACGCGGTGGCGGCGGTCAGGGAGCGGATCACCCGCACCGGGCAGCCGTGAAACTGGATCGCCTCACCGCGCGCGACGTCGCCACCGAGCCACGCGTTGAGTAGGTCCACGTCGTGGCCGCCCAACGTGCCGTCGTGATTGCCCAGCACGAGGTGCACTCGGTTTGGGAAGGCCTTCACGAGCGCGGCGACTGGTCCTGACGGGTCGAACAAGCGGGGGTTGGCGCGGACGATCTGTGCGAGTGACGGTGGCCGCACCGCCGGCGGGTAAGTCCACACGTCGAAGATGTCGCCGAGGAGGATCACCTCGCGAACGGATCCCTGCCGCGCAACGATCCATCTGAGCACGGCCGCGAGTGCCTTCTCGTGAAGCGAGTCCTGATACCAGCAGGTCTTGGTGTTGTCGCCGATGTGCAGATCGCTGACGACGACTGCCTCGTAGGGTGGTTCGCTCATTGCCGCTGACTCATGGTTCAGGCGACGCGGACCGCGCCGTCGCAGGGTTGGAGATCGGCACGGCCGGGCTCGTACGTCTCGATCGCCCATCGCTCGCCGCGAGCCGCCGCGCCCTCGTGCTCGCGGATGTCGGCGGCGGCCGCCCACTCGGGCGCGAGGTACCCGGTTGCCCGGTCGGGCCCGGTCGCTTTGGTCGACGCCACCGCCTCCAGATCCGCGCGCACCGGACTCTCCGGAAAGCGCCGGCTCCGCAGCGCCGGCGCGCCCGGATCGCCGGCGGCGCCGTTCGCCGGACCGGTACGGAGCGCAAGCTCGAACTCCTGCGCGCGCGGGTTACCGTCGCGGTCATAAGCCATGGTCCGCGTCGGCCCGATCAGGACGAGCCGGCCGCCCGGGAGGGCAAGTGCCGCCCGGAGCGGCCCACTATCGAGCCCAGGCCAGTTGCCGGCGATCGGCTTCGGAAAGCCGCTGCGCACCCGGGCGCGCAAGGGAGAGAAGCTCGTGTAGCGATCGCCCGAGAAGACGTACACGATGTCGGGCGCCCAGGCCACGGCCGCGTCGATACCGCCATCGTCGAAGACTCCGGGCCAGTCGCGGGCGTACCGGCGCGGATGTCCGGGCGCGGGCCGGCGCCGCGCCACGTCGTAGCGGATGTGCTGATCGCCGCGGAACAGGTAAAGCCCTCCGTCCGGATGGACCACGGCCGCGTCGAGCGCACGCGCGAACGCGCCGGGAAACTCAGCCGTGATCGGCCTCGGAAACCCCGGATCGGGCAGCCGCAGGCCATCGCCAAAGCGCCACACGAGGTCGTCGGCGAACGCGTACAGCCCCCGGCCCGGGACGAACACCGCAGTGTCAAAAGGCTCGAGCATGCCCCAGGCCCGCCGCGCCCCTAGTGAAACGCCTCGATCGTTTCACTGATGACCTTCGTGATGTTCCGCAGGCCAGCGGCCCAAGCCGACGGGTGAGCCTTGAACAGCACCAGGTTCTGGAACACCACCACGAATTTCCGTCCGGCCGAGTTCTGCACTACCGCAGCCTCGGAATAGCTGCACCTGTCTTTAGGGATGTCATCTCGGCAGGTTCCGCCCTTTAGCTCGCCAACGCCGATCTTGCTCTGCAGGACCTTGAACGGCGCGGTTGTTGTGTCCGGCTCGAATGGCCGGAGCAGAAGAGTCCTGGCGCCTGAATCAGTCACGGCATCCTGCAATAAGGCCCTCATCTCGACGTTCCCCGTGTCTGGATGACTGTGCGGGTCGTCCTCGATGAGGTTGTCGTCGTTGATCAGCACGAGCAGCCTGGCCATGTCGAGGCATGTCGTGGCCTGCTTGACTTTGCCGTCGTTGTCGCTCTTGACGGTCACGACCTGCCAGTTGGCGTAGTCGCCGGCCAACCAGATCCCGTTGTCGGTGTTCGGTGTGAACAGCCCGACACTCTGAAGAGCGCCGTTGATCGTGTTGTAACCGAGTGCGCGGATGCATGCTTTGGCCGACTCGTTGTGGCTGCCGACTATCATGCGCTTGAGATTTGCACGGAATGTCGAAGCCGGCTTGCCCTTCTTCGGATCGGCGTCATCAGGCCCGTCGGTAAAGTCGAATTTGACTGGAGTGCCGTGGGTGATGGTGAAAATCTGGGCGTACTTCGGCGTGAGCATGTCCGCGGTTATCCCGGGCGCGTTGGCGATGCGCGGGACCGCGGCCTTTATCTGCGGGTCGAGCGCATCGCTGACCTTCTTGAAGATCTGGGCGTCGGTACCGTCAGTCAGCGACGTGCCGAGCTTGTTCACCGCGGCCCTTAGCTGAAAAGTGCCGTACATAGCCGCGACCTTGAGCATGCTGCCGGAGTAGAACATCCTCGTAGCGTCGTGGCCAACGTATGGTCGCGGAGCCGTTGGATCATCGCTCAGCGCGACGATGACCATCGCCGCGTCCTCCAGGCCTGCGAAACCCGGATTGACCTTGAGGAGCGGAATCCTGGGCTCGAATGCCTCCCAGAGCTTGGATTCGAATCTCAGCGCGTTCGGTATCCCCGTCCGGAACGGCGACTCTTGCTCCACGACCGCAGAATCCCGACGGGGCCAGGCGGTGTCACGGCCGATCGCTCGTCCTTCGTAGTCGTAGGCCTGGTGATGATCGCCGGCGAGGAGCACCCGCCGTCCGCCGCCCAGCGTCATCGCCACCCGGACTGGGCCGCCGCGCAGACCCGCCCAGTTGGGGTGGATCGCCTTGGGGAACCCGAGGCGAGCGTGTCCGCGGCGCGGCGAGAAGCTCGTGTAGCGGTCTCCGGAGAAGAAATAGATGACGTCGGGACTCCATGTCACAGCTGCGTCGATGCCGTGCGGGAACACTCCCGGCCAGTCGTCGGCGTAGCGGCGCGGGTAACCGAGCTCGGGGCGACGGCCGGTCACGTCGTAGCGGATGTGCTGATCGCCGCGGAACAGGTAGAGCCCTCCGTCCGGATGGACCACCGCGGCGTCGAGCGCACGCGCGAACGCGCCGGGAAACTCAGCCGTGATCGGCCTCGGAAACCCCGGATCGGGCAGCCGCAGGCCATCGCCATAACGCCACACGAGGTCGCCGGCGAACGCGTACAGCCCCCGGCCCGGGACGAACACCGCCGTGTCAAACGACTCAAGCATGCCTCAACGCTCCGGAGCGCATCGCACCCCCCGCTCTCGAACTCTCGACCCGCCCAGACCCGATCAGGACGGCACGGTGTGCGCTCGTGACCCGTTCGTGCTGACTCTCGGCCGCGGCGCCTGAGCCCGTGGCGGCGGCTGATGCAGCGAGCGCGCAGGGGGCGCCCCCATGCGGACCGGCGCGCCAGCCTGGCCGACGACCCGGACCGCCGGCGCCTTGAGCGTGCTTCCCGTGGCCATCTCCCACAGATCGATGATTCGCTGGACGTCGTCGCGGAGCTGGGACGGCGCGGCGTACAACGCCTTGACGTTGACCGGTGAGTTGAAGTACCCGAGCTCGATGAACCGCACGAGTCCCGAGACGAGCTCGGCCATCTCGAACAGCTCGCGCGCATGCGCGGGCGGCCGAATCCCGACCCGGTCTCCAAGCTTGATCAGCCGGTCTGCCGCGTCGGTGCCCTGCGAGCGCAGATCGATGATCACGGGCGAGTCGAGATCCACGGTCAGATGGAACCAGCTCAGCGTGGCGACGTGCACGAACTCTTCGCGCGCGAGGTTGCCACCGCGCCGACGCATCTGCAGCAGATCCCGGAGGTACTGGCTGACTTCGAGCACGTAGGCATCGTCAGTCGGGTTCGGTCCGCTCGAGTTCTTGGCGTTCTCGATCGCCGTCCACACCGCGCGCAGGAAGTTCACCCACAGCTCGTGGAACCGGACGTTGGCGACGCCGACATCGCGCTTCCAGAGCTGCTCTGCACCGCCGGCCAGAGGGTGTGACAGATCCATGCCGAACAGGCGCCAGTAGGCGTTGCGGCGGGCCACGCGCATGTTCGGCCGAAGTTGGCTGGTCAGGCCGGCGACGTGGAACAGCGGCGGGTCCCTGAAGAACAGCTCCTCGGTTGCCCGCAGCCAGCGTTGAGTGTCGACGCTCGGTGTCTCGAGCGTCTCCCCCACGGCGAAGCGCCGCACGACCTCACTCATTATCTCGACCACGCCCGTGTTCTCGATCAGATACGCGTAGATCAGGTGCTCCCACGGCACCGGCAATGCCTCGCCTGGACTGGGCGCGTCGGCGAACCGGTCCACCGGAGCGCCGCCCGGCCCGGGCCGGATCCCGGACCGCAGGAACTGGTCGAACGGATTGGTCGGGGTCGTGGGAAGCGCGAATGCATTCACGATCGCCGGGTCGCCGAGGAACGGCTGCTGGCCTGGGATGTTGGCGAAGGTCGCTGCCTCGGCGAACCCCCAGGCCTGCTCGAGCCACTGGCTGAGCTGGTAGGGATGGATCCGGAATACCTGATCGGAATAGTCGGCGTTCGGATTGGTGAGGGTCGGGTCGTTGAGTAGGCGGGCCAGAGTCCGAAACATGGTTGATCACCGGGTCCCTCGGTCGACTGGAATGCGGTTGTAAAGCTCCTGCGTGTCTGCCGGAGCGCCCTCTTCGCCGTGTTCGTCGCGTTCGATGGCGGCGGCGTGGCGCGCTCGCTTGTGGCGCTCGGCGTTGTGCGTCTGCGTGGCCGGTCCCACCCCGAGGTAGATCGGATCGTCGTTGGCGTCCCGGATCTCGAGCCGGCGGATGTCGACGTCGGCGGCCAGGTGCGGCACGTGTACCCGGAACGGGGGCGCGTGCGGCTCGAGGTCGGCGCGCAGCGTGTGGTTGGTGTTCGTGATCGCCAGGAGCGTCCAACCGTGCTCCACGACGGCAAACGGCGCCGGGACGAGGATCCTGATCGAATCGCCGTCCTCGTCCGGCTGGTTGCGGTCGTCGACGCGCACGGCGGTGAACACAGCCGCGGCGCCTGGAGCGCCCGACGTGGGAGCACGACCGAGCATCGTCCGCCACGCGTCGTAGCTCAGAACCAGCTGTCGCTGCCGGAGGCGCTGCTCCCTCGTGATCGTATCCTCGACGGGCGGGGCCTGTTCGATCACGATCCGGTCCGGCCTCCCCTCGCGGATCGCTTCGGAGAGCTCGTGGGCGGTTCGCTGCGTCGCCTCGATCAGCCGTTGGGCAAGCTGCTCGAGGTTCGAACGGTTGGCCTCCATCAAGGCTCCCGAAGATTCGAGAACGTCCTGCCGGCTTGCTTGCGCGCTCTCCTGAAGCGCGATGAGGGTCTTCACCATCTCGTGCAGCGGTTCCGGTTCGCGCTCAGGCGGTGACCCGGATTCGGGCGGCGTCTTCGTTGGTGGCATCAGGATCTCCGAATCGATAGTGGACTGGTCATGCGGCGATCGCCAGCGGCTCGGCCCCGAGGCGCCCGAGCCATCCATCGAGCTGTCTGGCCAGCTCCGGAGCACGCTCCGGCGAAGTGGCCGCCAGCATCGTGTTGTAGGCGAGGATTCGCATTGACTCGTGGCGTTGGAGATAGCTCGACGTGTACAGGGAGTCGCCCGCCCGCGCCGCGAGTTCGATCAGGCGGGACGGGCTCACACGCTCCGGATCGCAGACCTGCACGAGCGAACGCCCGGCGAACGCGTGCATCGGTTTGCGCGTACACACCTCCACCACGGCGCGCAGGTGGGGAAGGCTCTCGGCCGCGACATGACGTGCGCCGGGGGGAGCATCGTCGAGTCGGTGCCGCCGGCGCCAGACCTCGCCCAGCGCGTCCCACGGCCCGGCGCCGAACCAGCTGGCGCACAGCTCGACGTTGAACAGCACGCGCAGCCAGGCAAACGGGTGGGGGTCGCGGGCCGGCATCGCGAACACCTGCCCCGTCGTGCCGTCGACGACGTTGGCCAACGCAGGGACCGGGGCGTAGCCCAGAAGTACGAACGCGCCCACGTCGGCCGCGACCTCGCGAGCCCACTGCTGCCAGGCGGCGGCGGCGATAGGGCTGAACGGGCGAAGCGCGCCATGAAGCGCCGCGGCCAGCTCATCGTTCCATCCGGTGAGGTGGGCAACCTGATGAAAGGTCTCGTGGATCAACGAAGTCGGCCTCAGGAGGTTGTGCCGGGTGATCTTGATCGCGGCCGCCGGCGACAGGGCGCCGCTGTCCCAAAGCCTCACGCCGGCGCGGAGGATGGAGGCGCCGAGTCCCTTGTCGAGGTAGGTCAGAACAGGCGGCGACTCGATTCCGAGCGGGCGAAGCACCGCATCCATGCTGTCCACCGCGATGCTGTCCAGGCCGCGGAGCAGCCGCCCGAGCCTGGGCGTGGTGCGGGTGTTCACCGCCTCGGCGTAGAAGTCGATCACGGTCTCAGCCTGCAGGTAGCGCCGGCGAAACGCGACCAGGCGCTCGCGGATCCGGGCGAGGTCCGCGGTGTTCACCGCGCCTGCCGCCGCGGCGGCGAGCTGATCGGCCTCGCAGGCCAGCGAGAGGCCGATGCCGAGGAGACGGGAGCGGACCTGGCGGTCGAGGTACCGCTCCAGGGCGGCCCACGCGGCCGGCGCCGCGACCGAGTCGAGGTCGGCCAGCGAGTGGGCGGCAGCGCGCCAGTGCGCTATCTCGCTGGCGAGCTGTCCGCGCGTCGCAAGGGCCGTCAGCTCAGCCGCCGTATCCGCCATCGAGTGCCTCCGACTCGCCGTATTCGCCAGCGAACGCCTCCGACTCGCGGTGGCGCCTGTGCAACGGCCGCGCACCATCGTGGTAGCCGGGCCGGACAACGAGGAGCGGGACCGGCAGATCACCGGGCGCCGGAGTTCCCGTCCCGCGAAGCGGGAACGTGAACGTCAAGGTGGCGCCCTGAGCAGGGCTGGCCACCGCGGCACTCAACTGGGCGCGCTGGTCCCGCATGAACGCCGTCAGCGCCTGGGTCACACGCTCGGTCGCGCCGAGCGCGAACCTCACGGCACCGCCTTGACTCACCGGCGCGCCGAAGATAGCCCGGCCATGGGTGAGAAGGTGTGCCGTCATCATCGCCGGGAGAACGCGCTGGTAGCGGTGCTTCAGCAAGGCCACCGCAGCCGGCAGGCTGCTCCGCTGGAGCATTTCAGCCAGGCTCTGCGCCTCGCGTTCACTCAGCCGGATGTGCACCCGGACGAACCGGTGAGGGCCGAGGCCGTGGGTGACGTGGATCCGCCGCCTGGGTCGGGCCGAGTGCGGTCTGACCTGACCCGGGAGCCGCAGGCGGAAGTACCTCTGACCGCCGGGAAGCGGACGTGAGCGGTGAGCCGGGCTGGTGGCCGGATGGCTCGCCGTCGGATCGACTCTCACCTGTGGGCCGTGCCCTCCGTGATGAGCGACGTCCGGCCGGTGACCGAAATCGGGATGGTCGGGGACGTGGCCCGCGTGGTGCCCATGCGAATGGTGGTGATGCCGGGTGTCGGGCATCAGCGGCCGTCCCAGTCCCGGCTCCCGAACCAGCATTGCGGCCGCCTCGGGCGTGAGCGGGTGCAGATCGGTGAGAGTCTCCGACAGCGATGACGTCGCCTCACCTTCGAACTGCGCGATGTGCCCGAGATGGGTCGCGTTCGGCAGCGTCTCGTAGAGGTGCACTTCAGCGTTCACCGGCCAACTGGTGACACCGCGATCGAGCAACACGGCCTCGACCGTCCCCCCGTCGGCCGTCGCGATGGCGCGGGCGATCTGCCGCGTGATCGGGACGAGGAGCACGCGACTGTATTTCTTGTAGCGGAAGCGCGGCCGGGCGGCGCGCGGCATGAGCACCCAGACACCGCGTTCGCCGGCCGTCTCGATCTGTGGGAGGTCGGGCCGAAGGTGCTCGGCGGGAATGTTGCGGGCCGCCGCCTCGGCGAACGCCTCTTGGATCTCGGCTTCCATTCGCAACGTGTCCTCGAACGCCTCCGCGGGCAGTTCGAGCACGTGGTTGACGGTCTCCTCGACCGTGGAGGCAAGTGCCTCTCCGCCGAGCGTGGCCTCCATGGCTCCGGGCGCCTCGAGGCCGAGCGCGCTCAGGCCGACGTCGACAAGCGGCGGGGACAGGGCCTTGGCCGCGTCGGCACCAACCATCCCCTTGATCAGCCCGGCGATCTTGTCGGCGAGGAAGTTGACGACCTTGTCCCTTCCGATCAGCTTGAGACCGAACCTGATCGCAGGGCGAGCGGCGAGCAGAGCGGGCAGGAACTGCTCGAGCTCCGCCACCGGCGCGTTCCCGGGCGGCATCTCGGTGAGCTGCTCGGCCAGCCGTGCGCGAGCGTCGTCGAGCTGCTCAGCGCCCCGGAGCCAGGCTGCTCGGACTCGACCTCGGCTTCGGTCACGACGTTCTCCGCCTCGGCTTCGGTTTCGGCCATCATCAGGCTCGCCGCGTGGATGTCGAACTGGCGCGCCAAGCTGGGATCAGCACCCGTGATCGCTTCGGCCTCGGCCTCACCGAGCAACCGCGCCGCGAGCTGCCGGGCGATCGGCTGTACCGAGCTCGGAAGCAATCCGATGGCCTTCTGGAGGACGCCGCGCAGCAGCGTTCCGGCTAGCGCCTTCAGCTTGCCGAGCAGGAACTTGAGCGGTAGCGACAGCAGGCCGCCGACCCCGGCGACGCCCTGCTTGGCGAGATTCCACGCCGCGCCGACACCCTTCTTGGCCAGCTTGACGGCACCGGAGACCAGCGACTTCGCCTTACGGAACAGCCCGCCGAGGAAGTTCTCGAACGCTTCCGGAAGGAACCCCGTATCCGGGTGCAACGATTCGAGCAGAGCTTCGAGCTCTGAATCGCGGAGCGTCTCCAGCTCCTCGTTTCCAAGCCGCTCGGCCATGTTGTCGAGCATCCGATTGGTCTCGAGCCGCAGGGGCTCGATCCACGCTTCGAGCTCGGACAACGCCAGGCTCGGCGCGGCCTCAGCCGACGACCACGACGTGCCTGAGGCCAGGTGGAGGCCCGCAGCCTCATCCACCAGCTGCGCGACCGCCTCATCGAATTGCTCGTTCTCGAGCTCGGCCAGAAGCTCGCGGAATGCCTCCGTCGTCGTCTCGGATTCGCTGACCTCGGCGAAGCTCGATTGGAACGGAGACTCGAGCGTGGTTAGCGTCACCGGCGCCTCCGGATAGCTGGTTCCCTCGGCCTCTCCAAACGTGGCGGCCGAGCGGAACGGAGACTCGAGCTCAGCACCTGTCCCCTCCATCTCGCCAGCCCCCACCTCTTGAGTCTCGAACCATTGCTCGGCTTCTCCGGGCCATAGGGCCTCCGTGGAGGACGCTTCAAAAACGCTCATTGCCAATCCTCTCTGGGAGTTCGATGCTGTGGCCGCTGCCGCCCGGTGGCGTGGCACAACCCGGCGGGATGACGTCCTCGAGGATGCGCAACAAGTCGAGCACACCTGAGAATGGCATCGGCACGCCGTGTTCGCCGCACCAGATGGTCCCCTCGAAACGGCCGTCGGAGGACTTCGTGATCTCTGCGATCAGTCGCATTGCTGTCGCCTCGCGGACTGTGTAGGGCGTGGGGCTGTGGCATGTCGCCGAGTTTGGCTGCCGTGCTGGTTCCTGTCACCAGTGAGCGACCCTCGATGTAACCCTGGACTTTGACCCTGGGTCCCGACCCTGGTGCAGAACTAGGTGCGAATCAGCTCCGCCAGTTCCCGTCGTCCGCGGATGTCGAGCTTCGAGAAGACGTGGCGGAGATGGAACTCGACCGTCTTGACACTCAAGAACAGCTCGGCCGCCACCTCACGATTTGACCTGCCCCTGGCCACGAGTCCGGCCACCGCCATTTCGCTTCGCGTGAGCCCGAGCGAGGACGGAAGCACCTTGGCGCGAGCATCGAGCCCGCACGCCGCCAGCTCACGATCGCACAGCTCGAGATACGGAGAGGCGCGCAGGCCTTCGAGCTTCGCGCGAGCCCCCTGCAGCCTTTCCACCGCCTCGGCTCGGCGACCCGAGTGTCTCAACCGGCACCCGTCGTCGAGCTCCAGTCGAGCGAGTTCGAACGGCGACTTCAGCCGCGGCGCCGTGCTCCAGGCTTGACGAAACGCCCTCTCGGCACCGGGCGCATCTCCGCTTGCCTCGGCCAGCTTCCCCCTCAGTCGTGCGATGGTGACGACGTCGGACGCCCGCGTGTGGCCGCCGAGAGCTTCCTCGACCTCGCGGAGTGCGTCGCGTGCGCACTCGAGCTCGCCGAGGGTTGCCAGCGCATCGATCTCGACCAATCGAGCATCGACGAGAGTGCGATAGCCAGGTTCGGCAAGGTTGCCGAACGCGCGCATCGAGGACACCGAATCCACTACCTCCTGCGGACGACCTCGAGCCCACGCGAGGTCGGCGGCGATCGAGGCGGCGGCCGCCGACGCCATCGTCGCTGCGAAGCCGACGGCAGCGTCACGTGCCGCCTCCACGTGCGCGGTTGCCTCAGCCCAGTCGCCGCGGCCCGCCGGCACCCGCGCGGCCTCGGCGTGCGCGAACACCAGGTCGGAGGGTCGGGCGGCGTCCTGGGCGAGGGTCACCGCCATCTCGGCGTGGAACGCGGAGTCGTCCCAATCACCTCGCCGGTACTCGGCCGCGGCGAGCCAGCGGAGACACTGCCCCAGGCTGCGCGAATTGCCCAAGGCCTGCAGCCGGGCGGCAGCGGTTGACAGGTCGGCGATCGCCGCATCGAGGTCGTCCGTGAGGACGCTCGCGATCCCGCGCCAGACGAGCAACTCGGTTTCGCGGAGTGGGACCTCGCTTGGCATCGACGGCATGAACCCCAGGCGGGCCAGCCCGTCCGGCACTCGGCCGGCCATCACGAGGATGACGGCGGATCGAGCCAGGGCCTGACCGCGGAGCGCCGGGTCGGCGCCGGCCGCGGCGGCTGCCCGTTCGCCCCACTCGATCGCCTCGGACACGAGTCCCTCGAGCATGCAGGTGGCGGCGAGCGAGAGTGCCGCCCGCGCGTCCGGCCGCGGCTCAGCGCCACGCGCCGACGTGACCCAAGCCTCATGCAGACGCTGCTTGGCAATGGCGACCCTGCCTGCCAGGAGGTCGAGTTCCCCCTTCAGGCCACTGAGACGGCCACTTGGCGGTAGGTCGCCGAAAGTCGCCAGCAAGGCGTCGGCCTCGGCCACCAGCCCGGCGTCGACGAGAAGCTCGAGCGCGGCAAGCGCACGTCCGTGGCGCGCGGGTGGCGCCGCGCTCGCCGCCGCGGCCTGCGCGCACCACGTGGCGGCCTTGGCCAGACGACCCTGACTTTGAGCGCTCCTGGCCGCTGACTCCAGGTCACCCGCCAGTACCTCGTCGGGCCCATACGCAGCGGAAACGCGGTGCGAGAGCGCATCGAGGCGATCAACCAGGGGGACCGCCAAGCGGTGAATTTCGCGCCTGCGCACCGGCCCCAGGTCGTCGTACACCGCGCGCTGGATCAGCGCATGCGTGAACGAAATCTCGGCGACCGGACCTTCCTGTGTCTCGGTGAGCAATCCCGACTCGACCGCCTCCTGCAGCGAGGCGACCGGGTTCGAGGACGCGCAGATGACCGCCGCGACGTCGAGCCGGCAGCGGCGCCCGAGGACGGCTGCGGTGCTGACGAAGTCTTGCGTCTCAGCCGATAGCTTGCCGAGACGCGCGAGCACGAGGCTGGCCAGCGCACGAGGCGCCGGCAGGCGGCCCGGTCTCCTCCATGCCTCTGGCTCGAGCTCCTCCAGCAGCGCGCAACAGTGGAGTGGGTTGCCCCCCGTGTGCTCGAGCAGCCGCGCGGCGGCCCAGGGCGAGAGTCGTCCGGCCCCTAAGGCTTCCGCGAGCGAGACCACTTCATGCCGCGCCAGGCCGGTTAGCCGCAGGCGTGTGACCCGATGGTCGCCGGAGACGAACCGAGCCCAGTCTTCCCCCAACCGAACCGTCTGGCCGGGACGACACGCAAACAACGCCAGCAGCGGGATGCGGCGGGCTCGGCGCATCGCGACTCGCAGCACGGTCGCGGATGGATGATCGGCCAGGTGAAGGTCGTCGACGGCCACGACGACGACCTGGCTGCGACGGCTCAAGGCGTCGAAGATCCCCACCAGCTCGTTGCCGATCGCCACCGGATCGGCGTCGTCGTCAAGCGTCCGGCGAAGCAGGGCATCTTGCTTGCCCGGCGTCGGTTCCGCGCCCGCCACCAGCTGCGTCACGACGCCCAGCGGCAGGAGCGATTCGGCCTCGTCTCCGGTCGCCCGCAGCACCGCGGCGTTGGGCATCGAACGGATGAAGTGGCTGAGCAGCGTCGATTTTCCGATTCCTGCCTCGCCGTCGAGGACGACGAGCCGCGGCTCACCGCGCCGGGCCTCGGCAAGGCACCGGTCGAGCAGCGCGAGCTCCTGATCCCGCCCTACAAATGGCGTCTCGAGGAGGCGGCCGCGCATCGATCATCGCGCGATGGCCAGCATCCATGCGCTTTCGACTTCGATGAGCCCGGTCCCCATACTGCGGCCCCCAAACTTCGCCTGCTCCCGGTCGGATCTAACTATTACAGAGAAGGCTTAACGCGCTGTGATACATGCACGCGCCTGTCGTGTGGCGTCTCGTGTGACACTCAGCAAGCGCCGCGCGCCGCCCGTCGCACGACCATCGCACGCCGCCGGCGTCTCACGCGAGCTGGATGTGGTCGGCTTCGGCCGGGCCCGGGAAGGGGCGGGTCAACCCAAACTGCAGGAGGGTTTGCTCGGGCACGCCTTCGACGCCCGGGGTGTCCGATGCCTCGCCGCGGGTATGGGGGTCATCGGCGAACCCGCCGACCTCGACCGAGTGCTGCGGCGAGCGATAGCCCGATAGGCCGATCAGGTGCAGATGGAGGGCCTTTCCGAGCCGGTCGAGGCGCGCGGCGATCGCGGGCTCGTTCCCCACGCTGTAGTTGGTTCCCGGCGCGGGGAAGAACCCGTACAGCCCACCGTCCGTCCCCGCGCCTGCGCTGGTGACGTCGCCGGCGGCGAACGACGCGCGCTGAGCGGCGAACGACGCGCGCTGAGCGGCGAACGACGCGCGCTGAGCGGCGGCCGCGCGCGCTTGGAGGACCGCGAGCTGGTGCTGGACGTGCCGCAGCTCTGCCTGATGGCGCGCCCGGTCGCGCGCCGCCACGCGCTCGTGCTGTAGGACCGTCAGCCGCAGGTTCTCGACCTGATCGCGCTCGACCGCGACGGCGGCGGTGGCGCGCCGTTGGCGGGCTTGGGCGTCCGCCAGCCGGACGGCCTGCGCCTGGACCCGTGCCTTGGCGCGCGCGACGGATGCGACGACTTCGGCGTTTCGATGGGCGATCAGCTTGAGCTGGTCGACGCGCTCGAGTAGGTCGGCGAACCCGTGCGCATCGAGCACGACGCTGACCAGGTTGGGTTTTGGCGACTCGTACTCGGCGACCAGCTGCTCGGCCAACCGTTGGCGGTCTTGCGCCAGCTCGCCGCGCAGGACGACCAGACGGGCGCGCGCGGCGGCTAGCTGGTGCTCGATGCGCACGAGCAGGGCGCGCTGGATGGCCAGGCTCGACTCGATGCCGGCCAGGCGTGTCTGAAGATCTTGGAGTCGGCCGCGGTAGACCTGGAGTCGAGCCGTGTCCGCGTTGACGCGCTGCTTCAGCGAGCGCTCGCGCGAGCTCAGGTCGCCCGAGCTCAGGGGAGTGCACACCAGCAAGCCGATAACGGCGAGAAATGCGGCCAGTGCTGAGGCCCTGCGGCGAGTTCCGAGGTGTCGCTTCATGCGTTGACGGCAGCCGACCGCGCTCGGTCGACGATCGGCAGCGCGCGAAGCTACCAGTTCGACCGGCGCGAGAGCTGTCTCGCAACCTCACTTGCAATCGCTTAGCGACTCCGGTCATGCGCGCCGGAGCCCTGAGCTGCGGCTTTCGCGTCAGTGCCCGGTGGCCGAGAAATGCTCCGGGTCGACCGGACCGAGAACGCCGCCCATCAGCTTGAGCGGTCCGGTGTAGCCCTGGAGCACGCTCATGAGTTGGCCGGGTTCGGTGACGTCAACCGCCCCGCCGGGATAGGTGGCGCTTTCGTGGTTGGATTTCCCGGCCGGGGCGCTGTAGGCGCCGGAGGCGTTGATCGCGGCCTGCTCGTCGTAGGTGCGGTACCCGCTGGTGACCGTGCCGGTCCAGCCGCGCTCGGATGCCCACTGCAGGATCGGGGCGATCCACGCGGCGATCGGCTTCTGTTGCGGGTTCCACGCGGCTTGCGGAACCACGGTGCCGGCCGCATCGGCACCCCCCGACGGGGATTGGGCGGCGGCGAGCGCCTGCGCAAAGGTTGTCGTGTTCAGAGCGGCGCCGGACGACGGGCCGACCAGGGCGCCGCTCGTCGACGCAGCAGCCGTCGCCTGGGCTGGGAGGGTGAGTTGCTGCTGGGCCGCGACGATCTGGTCGATCCGCGAGACCGCCACCTCGATGCTCATACCCGAACAGATCGGCCAGATCGGGCATGAACTTGACCGGGCCGCCTGCCTCGAAGTTGCTGCGGCCGGTAGAGCCATTCAGTGATTTGGACGATGTTGACCTCGGCGGGATCGAAACAGGATCCATTTGCTCGTCTCCAGACCTCAGGGGGCTCGCGTGGCAGGGAATGTACGGCGGCGGAGCTACGGGTAAGCCTCCTGTTCGCCGGGTGGACCCGCTGGCCTGATCGTGAACGTGAACGCCTCCCAGCGAGCGGACCGCGGGCAATTCCTCCAAATCCATGATTGCCAAAATATCGGTGTAAAGACGTGGAACACACCGAACCCTTGACGCCACGGGATCGGCGTGGGACTGTCCCCTGCGGGCGCTGAGTGGGCAAACCCCCGATGATCAGAGAGGGGCAAGAGGTTTTGTGTTGGACGAAGCGTCGGCCACCGAGTGAGGGGATGAGGTCATAGCGCTTGATCTGGGGGTCGCTGACGCCCTCGAGCTTGTGGCCCGGGCGGTCAGCGAGGGACGGTGCATCCTGTTTCTCGGCGCCGGCGTTCATGCTCCACCGCCGGAAGACTCTTTGTTCGAGTACCCCGCCGAATGCAGGCCACCGATCGGCGCCGCGCTGAGCCAAACCCTCGCCGGCACATGTGACCTCAAGCGACGCTTCCCAAGCGAAGACCCGGCCAACCTACAGCGGGTGTCGCTGTTCTACGAGATCGCGCGGTCGCGCCATCAACTCGTGGAGGCCGTCACCGATGCCGTGCAAACGGGAAAGCGCCCGTCGCCCATGTTGCGCGCGCTCGCCACGCTCGGGTTTCCCCTCGTGATCACCACGAACTACGACCACCTGTTCGAGACTGCCCTCGTCGAGGCGGGCAAGCAGCCACGCGTGGCCGTGTACACGCCGATGCTCGAGCCGACCACGGACTATCGGGACCCGACGGCGCAGAGCCCGATCGTGTTCAAGATCCACGGCGACATTGCGCGCCCGGAGACGCTCGTGATCACTGACGAGGATTACATCCAGTTCGTGTTGCGGATGAGCAACAAGGACCCGTATGACCCGGTTCCACTCACGCTCAAGTACTACCTCACAGGGTGGACGACGTTGTTCCTCGGATACAGCCTGCTCGACTACAACCTGCGTCTGCTGTTCAAGACCCTGCGGTGGAAGATCGACAGCGCCAGCGTCCCTGACATGTACTCGGTCGATTACCATCCCGACCCGCTGATCTTCGACGTGTGGCACAACCAGCGCCGGTACGTGAAGTTCATCGCCCAGGACGTCTGGACATTCGTACCGAGCCTGTACGAGCTCGTCGTCGGCAGGGAGTTAGCGCCGTAGCCGTCCTCGAGGAACGTGCCGTTGGGCTTCCCACGGTCCCGTTCCGCGGGATCGACGCCTTCCGTTACGTCGACCACCCCATCTTCTTCGCTCGCGCGGAGGAGACGCATCACCTGGCAAGCCTGGTGTCGGTGTACCGGGGTGTGATGTTGTACGGCGATTCGGGGTCGGGCAAGTCCTCGCTCATCAATGCCGGCCTGATCGCGGAAGCGATCCGCCTGGGCCTCACGCCGGAGCGACTCCGCGTCCAGCCGCGGGGAGGACAGGAGCTGGTCGTGGAGCGGCTATCCGGGACCGACGAAGGGACGGAGCTGCCGTCGGTCCTAGCTCCCGAGGACGACGCGTACGATGCGTCGTCGCGGAGCGTGCTGTCGATCGAGGTGTTCGAGGAGCGCGTCCGCGCCGCCTCGGCCAACCATCGGCTGCTGCTGATCTTCGACCAGTTCGAGGAGCTGGTGACGCTGTTCGACGAGCCGGGCGCCACCGCGGCACAGCGACGACTCGTCGACCTGCTCGTGGAGCTCGCTGCGCGGACCCCTCCCGATAAAGATCCTGTTCTCCTTTCGCGAGGACTACCTGGGCAAGGTCAAGGAGCTGCTCTATCAATGTCCGGAGCTCGTCGACCAGGCGCTCCGGCTCGTGCCGCCCGCGGCCGAGGCGCTACCGACGATCATCCGCGGCCCATTTGAGCGCTACCCCGGACAGTTCGAGCGCGAGCTCTCACCGGCGCTGGCCGATCAGCTGGTGGCCGCGCTCGGGGAGCGGTTCGGCGCCGGGGAAATCAGTCTGTCCGAGGTGCAGATCGTCTGCCTGCGGCTGTGGCAGAGTGACCATCCGGAGGCGGCGCTCGCCGAAAAGGGCCCCCAGGGCCTGTTGGAGGACTACCTCGGCGAGGCGCTCATGGGGCTGCCGGCCCAGCTGAGACCGGCGGCGATCGCGCTGCTCGGCCAGATGATCACCTCCGCGGGCACCCGGAACATCGTCTCGGCGGAGGATCTCGTCCAGCGCGTCCGCCACGAGGGGAGCGCGTTCTCCCCGGCGCTCCTCGAAGACGCCCTCGCGCGCCTCAGCGAGTCGCGGCTGGTCCGGCGCGAGCGGCGCCGCGACCTCTACCTATACGAGATCACGAGCGAGTTCCTGGTCCCCTGGATCAGCCAGCGACGCGCCGAGCTGCGACGACAGCAAGAGCGCCACCGCGAGCGAAGACGGCTGCTCATCCTGGGCTCGATTGCCGGCGGTCTGGTGCTCGTCGCCGCTCTGGTCGCCGCGCTCGCAGTGTGGGCGCTAGCGCAGCGCGACCACGCGCGGATCGAAGCCCGGACCGCAGCCAAGGCCGGGCGCTCGCTCGGGCTCGCCTACGCCCAGTCGAAGCTCGGGAGCCGGCTCGATGTCGGCTTGCTGCTCGGTCTCGAGGCCATGAGGCCCTATCACGCGAGTGCGCTCGCAGCACGCCGAAGCCCGCAGCAGCATGATCGCTGCGCGGGAGGGGGCGCTGCTCGCGCGCGAGTCTGGCCTCCGGGCGATCCTGCACGGACACAGCGATGAGGTGCACGCGGTCGCGGTCAGCCCCGACGGGAGGACGATCGCCTCCGGCAGCGGTGACTATACGGTCCGGTTGTGGTCGGTCTCGAACCTCCGACAGCTCGGCAAACCGCTCACCGGCCACACCGGCAGTGTCCTCAGCGTGGCATTCAGCCGCAACGGACGCACGCTCGCGTCGGCCGGCAGCGACAACACGATCCGCCTGTGGGACGTGGCCAGCCACAGGCCGCTCGGAAAGCCGCTCGGTCCACGACGCCAACACGGTAGAGCACGTCGCGTTCAGCCCCGATGGACGCACCCTCGCGTCGGCCGGCGACGACCACACGATCCGGCTATGGGACATCGCCACCCGAAGGCAGATCGGAAGCCCGCTGAAAGGCCACACGTCGGTCGTCTACGGCGTCGCATTCAGCCCCGACGGGAGCACGCTCGTCTCGGGCGGCGGCGACGAGACGGTTCGGCTGTGGGACGCCGCCACGCACAAGCAACTCGGAGCGCGACTGACCGGACACACCAACACTGTCGAAACCGTGGCGTTCAGCCCCGACGGGCGCACGGTGGCCTCGGGAGGGGATGACAACACGGTCAGGTTGTGGGACGTCACCACCCACCGGCAACTGGGGACTGCTCTCCGGTCAAACCAGCACCGTCTACGACGTCGCGTTCAGTCCCGACGGACGCACGCTTGCCTCCGCCAGTTCCGACAACACGCTCACGTTGTGGGACGTCGCCACCCGCAAGCCGCTGAGGGCGCCCCTCACCGGGCATAGCGGCACCGTTTACGGCGTCGCGTTCACCCCCGACGGGCGAACGCTCGTATCCGCCAGCGCCGACGACACCCTGATGCTGTGGGACGCCGCCAAACATCCGTTTGGAGGAGTGTTGACCGGCCATACCGGCGACGTCTACGACGTTGCGTTCAGCCCCGACGGACGCACCCTCGCCTCGGCCAGCGCCGACAAGACGATCAGGCTGTGGGACCTCGCCACCCACACGCAGCGTGGGAAACCGTTGACCGGGCACACCGGCGAGATCACCGATGTCGCGTTCAGCCCCGACGGTCGCCTACTCGCCTCGGCCAGCGCCGATGCAACGGTGCGGCTGTGGAACGCCAGCACCGGTGCGCAGGTGGGCGCGCCGTTGACCGGCCACACCGGTGCCGTCATCGGCGTCGCGTTCAGCCCCGATGGTCAGATGCTCGCCTCGGTCGGCGTCGACAAGACGGTAAGGCTCTGGGACGTCGCGACCCGCCGGCAACTCGGAAAGCCTTTGCGGGGCCACACCGACGCGGTCATCCAAGTCGACTTCAGCCCTGACGGGCGGACGCTCGCCACCACCAGCGCTGACAGGACAGTTAGGTTGTGGGACGTCGCCACCCGCACGCAGCTGGGAAAGCCGTTGACCGGCCACACCAGCACGGTTTATGGGGTGGCGTTCAGCCCGGACGGGCGAACGCTGGCCTCGGCCAGCGATGACAACACGGTCAGGCTTTGGGACGTCGCATCCCACCGGCAGATCGGAGCGCCACTTACCGGGCATACCAACACGGTCTACGGTGTCGCCTTCAGTCCGGATGGGCGCACGCTCGCGTCCACGGGCGCTGACAACTCGATTCGGCTGTGGGACGTCGCCACCCACATCCCGCTGGGTTTCCCGCTGGACCAGCACGCGGACACCGTCTACGCCGCGGCCTTCAGCCCCGACGGCGACATGTTCGCCTCCGCCGGCGCCGACGACACAATCAGGCTGTGGCCGGGGCTGTTCTGGCGCAGTTTCGCCCAGCTGCGAGACGAGACGTGCCGACTGGTCGGCACCGGCCTCAGCCAGTCCGAATGGGCAACGTACGCCCCGGGAATCTCCTACCAGGACAGCTGCGAGTGACAGCCGCTCCGCGACGGTAGCTCATGGCAGCGGCATGGATCGGATTCGCCGGCGGGATCGTGGCCGCGGTGATCAGCGCGATCGTCGCGCTGCGTCAGGCGCGTCTGGCCGAGCGGCTGGCACGGCTCAACAGCGATCTCGAGGCCGAGGTACACCGACGCACGGCCCTCATCGACCGCGACCTTCGAGCCGATGAGGTGCTGACGCGGTACCGCGAGCCACTCGCCGCGGCCGCCTTCGACCTCCAGAGCCGCCTCTACAACATCCTTTGCCTGGACTTCTTCGCGAGGTACGGCGAGGGCCACCCGCGGGCCGAGGAAGCGCTCCGGACGACCCTCTTCCGGCTCGCGCAGTACTTCGGCTGGACCGAGATCCTGCGCCGCGACATCCAGTTCCTGAGCTTTCCCGAGGACGCTGAGACGCGGCGCGTGGCCCGCCTGCAGTCCGAGATCTCGAAGCGATTCCTCACCCACACGCCCGGACTGGCGCTGATGATCTGGGGAGACGAGCAGCGCGCGCTCGGGGAACTGATGATCGTCGAAGAGCACGGCAAGGTCCTCTGCATGGGCTACGCGACCTTCAGCCAACACCACGACGGCGCCTTCGCCCTCTGGCGCGATCGCCTCCGCGCCGAGGTGCACGATGAAGCCGCACAGACTCGCTTGCGTGGCGTCCAGCACCTGCTGTGCGAGCTTGTCGAGACGCTCGATGCCAAGCGAGTTCGCTACACGGAAGACCTCGAGCGGGCATGACCGGCTCGCGGCCGGCCGGTGGCTGTCGAGGACGGCACCACTCGCGGGCCGATGTGCTCCGGCGGGACCCGCGTCCGGAACCCCGACGGCCTCGCCGGAAGAGCGAAGTCCGCCCCCCGGTCTACGAGTCGCTCGGCGCATCGCTCCGACAAGGCTGAGATCGTCAGCGAGGGGTTGACGCCCAGCGAAGTGGGCACGATCGAGCCGTCGATGCGGTAGAGACCCTCGTAGCATCGTGTCCGCGAACGCCTGGAACGTCGCGTCGGACGGTGAGACGCCGATGGCCGGGGTGGAACCCGGCAAAGAGGGCAGCGGCAGCTGCGGCAGCGCCAGCAATCCGAGTGCGAACGTCGACGCACGCGCCAGCACTTGGCGGCGGCTCAGCAGCGCCAGCAGCTCATCGTGGGATGGGGCGCTCACGTGGCGCCAGCCCGGGCACGGCGGCCAACTACGCGGGAAGCTGACGCGGGCCGCCGCCTTCGGGCCCGATTTCCGCGCCGTCGATTGACGGAAATCAGGACCGCTCGGTAGGTTGCGCACCATGGGTGAGGCGGCGCCGGCGCTGCTGGAGCGCGCGGACAGCTTGGCGGCGCTCAGCGAGATGCTGGCCGGCATTCGCACGAGCCGGGAGGGCCGGTTGGTCCTGGTCGGGGGCGAGGCGGGGGTGGGAAAGACGGCGCTCCTGCGTGCCTTCTGTGCGGGTCAGCCCGAAACCCTGAGGATCCTCTGGGGCGCATGCGAGCCGCTGCGCACGCCGCATCCGCTGGGCCCGCTCCTCGATGTGGCCGAGGACACCGGCGGCGAGCTCCAAGCGCTCGTCGAGGCGGCGGCGCGGCCCCACGAGGTGATGAGCGCCCTGCTCGGCGAGCTGCGGCTCCGGCCGCTCTCGGTGCTCGTGCTCGAGGACCTCCACTGGGCGGACGAGGCCACGCTGGACGTGATCGCGCTCCTGGCCGCTCGGATCGCGTCGGCTCCCGCGCTGGTGGTCGGCAGCTTCCGCGACGACGAACTCGACGGAGCCGCCCAGCTTCGGTACCTGCTCGGCGAGCTGGTGCGCCGCCGGGGCCGGCTGACCGTGGAGCGGCTCTCGCGCCAGGCGGTGGCGGAGTTGGCTGCCCCACATGGCCTCGACACCGAGGACCTATATCGCAGCACCGGCGGCAATCCCCTCTTCGTCACCGAGGTCATCGCCGCCGGGGGTGAACGGATTCCCGAGACGGTGCGCGACGCCGTGTTGGCGCGAGCGGCGCGCCTGTCGGCGTCGGCCCGCAGGCAACTCGACGCGGTGGCGGTCGTCCCCGGCCAGATCGAGCCGTGGCTGCTCGAGGCGCTGGCCGGCGAACTCGAGGAGGGAGTCGAGGAATGCCTGGCATCGGGAATGCTGGTCGCCGAGCGCACGTATCTCGCGTTCCGCCATGACCTGGCCCGGCTGGCCGTGGAGGAGGCGATCGCGCCGACTCGCCGCATCGTCCTCCATCGCGCCGCCATCGCGGCGCTGGCCGCGCGCGGAGGTGAGAAGCCGGACTTCGCGCGCCTCGCGTACCACGCCGAGGCGGCCGGCGACGACGACGCGGTGCTTCGCTGGGCTCCCCGCGCCGCCGAGACTGCCGCAGAGTCGGGAGCGCATCGCGAGGCGGCGGCGCAGTACGCGCGCGCGCTCGATGCCGCCGGGAAGCTGCCGCTCGAGGCGCGCGTCCCGCTTCTTGGACGCCGTAGCGAGGAATGCCGCCTGAGCGCCCAGTTCGACGCCGCGATCAACGCCCAGCAGGAGGCGCTCGAATGCCACCGCCGACTCGGCGATCTGCGCGGCGAGGGCGACGCGCTCCGGTCGCTCTCGAGGCTGTTGTTCTTTACTCGGCGCACCGATGAGGGCGAGCGGGCGGCGCTGGAGGCGATCGAGCTGCTCGAGCGCCTTCCGCCAGGCCATGAGCTGGCCATGGCGTACGCGAATATGTCGCAGCGGCGGATGGTCGTAGAGGAGTACGAGGAGGCGGTCCGGTGGGGCACTCGAGCGCTGGAATTGGCACGCCGCCTGGACGACGACGAGACCTACGTGTACGCGCTGACCAACATCGGCACCGCGGAGCTCGACGCCGGGAATCGCGCGGGCCGGGACAAGCTCGACCGTGTCCGCTCGTTGGCCGAGCAACTCGGCCTCGAAGACCATGTAGGGCGAGTATTCGCCCTGTTCGCGATCTACGGCACGCGCAACTGCGACTTCGAGCTCGTCGACTCCTACCTGGAGCCCGGGCTGACCTACTGCGCCGAACGCGGCCTCGACACCCCGCGCGGGTATCTGCTCGCCCAGCGGGCGCGGCTGCAGCTCCAGCGGGGCGAGTGGGATGCCGCCGGCGACTCCGTCGATCTGGTCCTGCGCGATCCGCGCAGTCCGCCCCTGGCGCGGGTGTGGGCCCTCGCCACGCTTGGCCTGCTGCGCGCCCGCCGCGGCGATCCGGATCCCCGAGCGCCGCTCCTCCAAGCCGTCCCGATGGTCGAGCGGACGGGTGAGCTCATGCAGATCGGGCCAGTCGTCGCCGCACTGGCCGAGGCGGCCTGGCTGGCCGGGGATGATGCGACGGTGGCGCAGGTGACCGAGGCGCCGCTCGCCATGGCCCTGCAACGGCGCTCACGCTGGGCGGTCGGCGAGCTCGCCTACTGGCGGTGGCAGGCCGGCCGGAGCGACGAACTTCCGGCCGATCTCGACGTAGGTCCGTACGGCCTGTCGATTGCCGGGGAGTGGTCGGCGGCCGCCGAGCGCTGGCGCAGCATCGGCTGCCCCTACGAAGCGGCCCTCGCGCTCGCCGAAGCCGACGACCAGGAGGCCGTGCGGACCTCGCTCGACGACCTACGGCACCTCGGCGCACGTCCGGCCACGGCGATCCTCACCCGCCGTCTGCGCGAACGAGGCGTGCGCGGCCTCCCCCGCGGGCCGCGGCCGCAGACAAGCGGCAACCCGCGCGGACTGACCGCTCGCGAACTCGAAGTGCTTGCGCTGCTTGGCCAGGGTCTGCGCAACGCGGATATTGCGGAGCGCCTTGTCGTCTCGCAGAAGACCGTCGGCCACCACGTGTCGGCCGTCCTGCGCAAGCTGGTCGTGCGCACGCGCGGCGAGGCCGCCGCCGAGGCGGTGCGACTAGGTCTATCGCCGGCCGAAGATAGGTAGCCGGCGGGCTCCAACTTCCACCCCTTCCTCGGCACCGACCTCACCCTCGGGCCCACCCCCAACCTCAACATCGCCGGCAACCACACCTACACCCACGCCCATCCCCCTCCACCACGCCGGTGTCGTCGATTCCGGCACATACCGATGACCCCGCGGGCGTTCACGAGATCTACACAAGCGGCCTTCACCCCCTAACATGAGACGCGCCCGGCCCTGGGTATTCGCCTGTTAGGCTCCTACCTTACGCCGGTGGGACCCAGGGGGCCGACGTGGGGCTCATTGAAAGGAGAAGGTATGCGTGGAAAGACTGCGGCCGTGCTGGCCGCATCTGTCGTATCAGTGGGAGGGGCCGCCGGCGTCGCCAGCGCGGCGCAGGGTCCGCCGCCGCCGCCGAAGGGAGTGGGCGGCGCCAAGGTCCAGCAAGTCGCAGCCGGTCTGCACACCCCGACCTCGTTCGCTTTCGGCGCCGGCACCCTGTTCGAAGGTGACGGCGGTTCGAGACGAGAACGCGGCCCGCCGCCCGACGGGGGCGTGTTCGCGATCAAGGGTGGCAACGGAACATTGATCCCTGGCTCACCGCAGTTCGTTGCCGGGCTGGCGTGGCACGGAGGCGCCCTTTACGTCAGCGGCGGTGCGTCACCGGGCCGAAGAGCGCCAAGTGGCAGCTGTCGAAGTGGAGCGGCTGGAACGGCAAGACCTTCAGCAAGCGCCAGGCGATCTACACCGCCCCGAAGAAGTTCGCGGGCTTCAACGGGATCGCGTTCGGTCCCGACGGCCGGCTCTACGTGGGGGCCGGCGTCGGACTGGTCCCGCCCAACGACCATGGCCCGGCCAAGACGCCGTTCGTGTACACATCCTGTCGTTCAAGGCGAACGGCACGGACATGAAGGTGTTCGCCACCGGGATCCGCCAGCCGTGGCAGATCGGCCTTCCCGGCAGGGCTCCTCATCGCCGTTCGTGTCCGACCTAGGGCAGGATAAGGGGCATCAACCCGCCCGACTTCGTGCTCCGGCTGCATCAGGGTGACAATTACGGGTTCCCGAGCTGCAACTGGATCACGCCGAGCAAGTGCACGGGCTTCACGAAGCCGTTCCAGCAGTTCAGTCCCTCACACCGACATCATGGGGCTCGCGATCATCGGCAAGCGGCTGTACATGACGTCGTTCCTGGGCGTCGGCGGCAAGGGCCCCGGCGGTGAGGTCCTCTCGATGCCGCTGAGCGGCGGGAAGGCAAAGCCCGTGGTGAAGGGCTTCGTCGCTCCCACCGTCGGCCTCGGCGTGCACGGCGGCTCGCTGTACGTGGGCGAGCTCACCGGCCAGGTGTTCAAGGTCACGCCGTAGCACCTGACGTTCGCTTGGACGTCCCGGCGCCGCGCCAGGCGCCGGGACGCCCGGGCTCTGTTGCTGGTCAAGCCCCTGACGATCGGGTTCAATGTGCGTCATTCGTAGGAGTGAGTCAGGGAGCGGCAGGTGTCGGTAGCAGCACGAACGGGCGGGCGCCCACGGACGACGCCGTTCGGGTTGCTCGGCGACGAACGCCTGGCCCGGCTGGCCGCGGCCGGTCACGACTCGGCCTTCGCAGTCGTCTACGAGCGTCACCACCAGGCGCTGTATCGCTATTGCCGCTCCATCCTGCGCCACGACGCGGACGCACAGGACGCGCTGCAGTCGACCTTCGCCGCCGCGTTCGCCGCCCTGCGACGCGGACGGCCCGACGCGCCGATCCGTCCCTGGCTGTTCCGCATCGCGCACAACGAGGCGGTGTCGACCCTTCGGCGCCGTCGGCCCGCGGCCGACCTGTCGGCGGCCGCGAGTTGTTGCACAATGTCGGTTGAGGATCAGGTCGAGGAGCGCGCCGAACTCGACGTGCTCTTCCGCGATCTGCGTGAGTTGAATGAGCGGCAGCGCTCTGCGCTGGTCATGCGCGAGCTCAGCGGGTTGTCCCACGAGGAGATCGCGATCGCGCTGGACACCTCGGTCGGTGCGGCCAAGCAAACCATCTACGAGGCGCGACGGTCCCTGTTCGAGTTCTCGGAAGGTCGAGCGATGCCGTGCGATGAGATCCGCCGAAGCATCTCGGACGCCGACGGGCGCTTCCTGCGCAGCCGTCGTGTGCGCGCCCACCTGCGCGAATGCTCCGGCTGCGCCGCCTTCGCCACCGCTATCCCGGCCCGCAGGCTGGAGTTGTCGGCGCTGGCCCCGCCCTTGCCCGGGTTGGCCGCCGCCGGTCTGCTCGGCCGGATGGCCGGAGCGGGCGCCACGCACGGCGGCGGCAGTGCCTTGGCCGGCCTCGCCGCCGGTGTGGCGGGCAAGACCGCCGGCGCGGCCATCGCCGCCAACGCGCTGGCGGGGATCGCGCTTGTGGCCACCGCAACGATCGGAGTGACGATCGGCGTTGAGAGGCTGGCGCACGGCACCCGCGCGACACACTCGGCGCCACCGGCGGCCCGGTCGACCACCGGCCCGGGTCGCACGCCGGCAGGCGCGACCCTGATGCGGCCGGCCGGTCGGGTCAGCGAGACCCTGCCCCGGGTCGTCCGATCCTCCCCCGCCCCAAGCGGCGCCGCCCCGGCCCGTGCCGGCGGCCGTCGCTCGATCCCGGCGGCGTCGTCGACCGGCGGCAGGCCCTCCCCCGCGCCGGCCCGCAGCGCACAGCCCAGCGCCGGCGCGCCGGGGGCCGCCGGATCGGTGGCGGGCGGATCGGCAGGGACCGGGCAGGGCGCCAGCGGAACGGCTCAGCTTGGAGCCGTGCCCGGCCGGCACCGGGCCAGCCGGCCCGGTGCCGGCGCCGCGAAGCCACACTCGGGCAACGGCCCTCCCCCATGGGCCGGCTCAGGCAAGCCGAGCACCGCCGGGTCCGGCAAGCCGAGCACCGCCGGATCCGGCAAGCCGGCGAGCGCTGGAAACGGGCCGCCGCCGTGGGCGCCCGCCGGCGGACCGCCCGCAAATCCCGGCGGCACCTCGGCAGCCGCTCCGGCGGCCACTCCTCCGCACCCGGTGCCTGCCGGTCCTCCTGCCGGCACCCCCGGGGCGGCCAACTCGGCCGGTCACGCGCACGCTCACTGACGGGTGCGGCGCGGTCCGAGCCGGTTAGGTCCTGACTTCCTGCGCGCCGGCGCGTAGTCGGTCTCAGAGGACACGCCACCGTTATGAGGCCTGGCCGGCACCCGGAATTTGCCGGCCGGGCCTCATGCGGTGGCGCAACGCGGTGCAGGAGGAAACATGACGGAGGCTCTGGTCGCGACCCACAGCAACACGGAAGTCGGAGGGTAAGGTGACCGAAGAGTCGGCAGCAGCCCTGCTCGGGACGAGTCCGACGATCCTCAGCCTGTGGGTGCAACGATTCGGCTACCCGGTGCCAGTGCGCGCGCCAGGCGGGCAGCGGCGGTACTCCGACGCGACGATGATCGCGCTGCGCGACGCCCTGACGCGCGAGCTGTCGATCGCCTCGGCCATCACTGAAGCCCGCCGGGTGCAACGGCCGCGGCCTGGGACGCATCGTTGGGCGATCGTCTCGCCGGAGCGCCTCCACATGTCACCTGAGAACCCTGAGGAGGTCCGATGAGATCGTCCGCCAAGCTCGCGGTGATCGCCGGAATCGTGGCGCTGGGCGCACTCCCGGCCGTCGCTGTCGCCGCCGCCGGCCCTCACCCGAGCAGATCCACCCAACACACGATCCCGAGCCAGGCCAAGGCGTACGGCAAGCTCTGCCAGAGCGAGAGCAAGCAGCACGTCGCGGGCACTCCGGGAACCCCGTTCTCGAAGTGCGTGGCCGACCTGGCCAAGCTCGCCAACGGCTCGGCCACCAACCTGGCCAAGGCCTGTAAGGACGAGAGCACGAAGCACGTCGCGGGTCAGTCCGGCACGCCATTCAGCGCCTGCGTTCGGGAGGCGAAGAAGTTCCTCAGGCTCGAGGCCGGCGGATAGCCCGGTCGGCTGCGCGCACTCCGCGCAGCTTGCTGATCGGTCGGTGGCGCCGCCGGCGGGAGCGCATCCCCGCTGGTGGCGCCGCCGGCGGGTGCGCGGCGGCGAGGGACACGAGCAGCGTCGAGATCGGGTACTGGGCGACCGCCGGATCCGCGGTCGCGATCGTCAGATCGAGCAGCGTGGCCTGCGCCACCAGCAGGCGATCGAAAGGATCGCGGTGAAGCGGCGGCAGTGTCGAGACCGCGAGTGCATGGGGGTGCTCGATCGCGAGGGACCGGGCGCCGATCGCCATGATCCGGCTGGGGACGTAGCGCTCGGGTTCCTCCAGCAGGGGCAGCTTGCCCGGCAGGTGCTTGAGCACGATCTCCCGCGCCGCGTGATGCCGATCTCTTCTCCCGCAGCGACTCGCTCGAGCAGCCTCGAGAGGTGCGTCCTGGCTTCGTGCAGGCCAACGGACTCGGTCATCTCGACCCGCGCGACGTCAACTGCGCGGGCTACTCGCCGTGCCCTGACTCACTACTTGCGTCGATCGACCGCGCGCTCGAGCTGCTCCTTGTTCACCGTGAGAGCCGCGATCTCCTCGGCCCGGCCCTCGCCGGCGCCGCGGTCCTTCTGGCTGTCCTTGATGTGCTCGTACTGCCGGGCGCGCTCGCTGCCCGGCTTGACTCCGCGGGGTGGCATTTTCGGTCCTCCTTCGATCGCTCGCTCCCCTACCACTACCCGCGTGCACGGCGTCAGAAGCGATGGCGGGCCAGGCGCAGGCCGCCGTGCCGCGCACCGTCCCCGGCCAGCGCCGTGACCGCCGGCACGATCTCGCTGGTGACCAGCCCCGCCCCGCCCGTCAGCTCGTCCACGATGCCGAATGACTCCGCGATACGCGCGGGCGTGTCGACCACGATCGTCACGATCGGAACGCGGCGGCGAAGCTGAAGCAGGCGATCGCCGTGCGGCTCATGGTCGCCGTGGAAGCCCCAGATCCCGCGCAGGCAGGTGGCACCGGCGGCGCCGCTCGCGCGCAGTCGTCGCACCAGTGCCAGATGCAGCGGGCGGCGGCCGTGACGCGCCTGCTCGGAGGTGTAGATCATGAGCTTCTGCCACAGCGCCAGGCCCCGCTCGTCGGTCGCCGGCAGCGCGTCCGGCCGCGCCAGCAGCCTGCCATCGCATTTGCACACCCGCACGCGCTCGAGCGTGAGCAGCGGCCGGCGCAGCAGAGCGCCGAGCTCGGGCAGCACGCGCGCGATGGCCGCGCCGCTGCCGACCGCGATGATCATCAACGGAACATCGGGGTTGCGGCCGAAGAAGCGCGCGCGTTCGCGCACTCCGTGGGCGGTGCCGTCGACGCCGAGCAACACGGTGGCGCCGGCGATGCCGCGACGGTGCAGCAGGTCGCACACGGCGACGAACGCCCGGACGCCGTAGATCCGTTCCTCGCGCCCGACGTAGATCGTGAGCTTGGTCTGCTCGTGCAGCTCCTCGGGCAGCGCGGCGGGCAGGATTTCGCCGGTCAGCATCCTCGCACGCTCCAGCGTGATCAGCCCGCGGCGCTTGATCGCGACCACCTCGTCGAGCACGCCCTCGATGCGGGCCCGGGTATCGACGGCAACCGACACGACCGGCAGATCCTCCGACAGCGTGAGCAGGCGATCGGTTCGGTGACGGTGGCGGTGGCCGAAGCCCTCGGCGCCGCGCAGCATCACGCTCACCTCGACACCCCGCTCTCCGTACAGGTCGAGCAGCGCGTCGGCCACGAACCCGTCCTCGGTACGGTGCCGCTCACCGAAGTACGTGGTGAGCTTGAGGCAGTCCTCGTTCACAGGTGGCCCCCGAGCAGCCGGCCTAGCGCCGCCGCGCCCAGCCCGACGGCCAGGCTGAACAGCACGTTGCCCATGGAGAAGATGAACTCCCCTTCCTCGGCCAGACGTTGGGTCTCAAACATCCAGGTCGAGAAGGTGGTGTAGGAGCCGAGCGTGGCGGTCCCGGCCAGGAGGAGGCGATCCCCCGCGAATCCGAGGCCAACCAGAAGCCCGAGCGCCAGAGCGCCCGAGGCGTTGACGATCAGGGTTCCGAACGGAAGCTCGCGCCCGGCTCGGCGGGCCACCATTCCGTCCACTAAGAAGCGCAGCACCGCCCCGATCGCTCCCAACCCAGCCACCGCCGCCCAGACCAGCGGGCTCATGCCACCGTCCTCGTGCGCCGCGCGAGCGCGGTTCCCAGGTGGATGCCGGCGTAGCCCAGCACGAGGCTCGCTGCCGTGTATCCGGCGGCCAGGCCGTACCGATGTACGTCGAGCATCTCGAGTAGCTCGACCTGCATGGTCGAGAACGTGGTGAACGCGCCGCAGAACCCGGTGCCCAGCAGCGGCCTCCGGTAGGCCGAAAGGGGAAGTCGTTCCTGCAGCCGGGTCACGAAGTAGCCGAGCAGGAGCGCGCCGAGGATGTTCACGGCGAACGTGACCCACGGCCATCCTGGTGCGGTTCCCGCGTCGGTCTGAATCAGCGCGACCCGCGCCAGCGCTCCGACCGCGCCGCCGGCCGAGATCGCCGCGAGCTCTCGTCTGTCCGGAGTGGTTCCGATGGGTACTGACCTCCACGAGCCGAGGGGGCTTTACTCGGTAGAGGCCATCAGCGACCCGCGGTCGCGCTCGGAGCGAGCCTCATCGCTCGACTCGGAGGATAGCCGGATCGGCGCGGGGGGCTTCGGACACAACCGACCGCTCAGGCGCTGAAGCGGTGGCGTATCTGTTCCGCCACGGCCTCGGGCGCGACGTCGATGGCGCCCTCCCAGTGCAGCCGCTCGAGAAAAGTCGAGTCCGAGCGGAAGAACGGCCTGAGGTTCGAGCGGCAGCCGATGCGCAGGTTCAGGGGATAGCCGTCGGTCCCCGGCGGCGCGCCGTATATGGCCAGGTTGAAGCTCTCATAGCCGAGGTCGGCGTATGCGTTCAGCGTGCGGGAGAGCCCGGCCGCCAGCTCCGCGATCAACTCGTCGTCGAGCTCGACGGGCGACGCGACACCGCTGAGGAACGCGCGCAGCTCGGCCGGCGCGATCGGCGCGAAGCTCATCAGCCACTGCACCCGTCCGGTGTTCGCGAGGTACCGCTCGCCGCTTCCTCGCTCGGCTTTCAGATAGCCCTCGAACCGAGCCGGCGGCACCGCGGCCAGTCGGCGCTGGAGGGTGGTGCCCTCCGGGTCGACGATCCCCTGCAGGTGTGGGTGAAACAGCGAGCTACCCGAGGGGAGCATGTGATTCGCGTTGATCGACGCCCACCGCCCCTCGGGCTCGGCCGCCATCACCGCCTTGGCGTACGCCACCTGCGTCCACAGGTTGTCCGCCATCAACCGCGCGGTCATCTGCCCCAGCGGCAGGTAGTGCAGCCGTGGCGAGTAAACCGACACGCAGCTGTGCGATGCGTAGGCGTGCAGGTTGGGGAACAGGACGGCCTCGCCGCGCGTGATCCGACCGTCGGGGTAGATGGCCGGCGGCAGCCTCGGCGTGAGCGTCTCGATCCGCCCGGGGCAGAACGGGCAGCGCTCCTGGTTCTCCCGTCCGAACGCCTCAAGGTCGAGGTCGCTGGTCGGGATCAGGCCGCGGTCGGGCACGATCCGCGAGCTGTCACCTGTGAGCGGGTCGACCCGAACCTCGATCGTGGTCCGGATCGACTCGCCGGTATCGGGGGCGATCATCTCGGCGGTCAGGCGGCGGCGTTCCAGCTCCATGCGCTCAGAGCAACCCTACCCTGCGCCCGCCCCACGATAGAACTCCTTCCATGGCTCCCGTGCCGGAGACGATCCTCGACGCCGGCGGACGCGACTTGCGCGTTTCCAATCCCGATCGCGTCATCTTCCCCGCCACCGAGCGCACCGCCCCGGTCACCAAGCTCGACATCGTCAGCTACTACCTGTCGGTCGGCGACGGCATCCTGCGCGCGCTCGAGCGGCGACCGACCACACTCGAGCGCTGGCCCAAGGGCGTCTATCCGGGCATGGTCCTGTCCACCCGTGAGGGCCGGCAGGGCGATGCCTTCTACCAGAAGCGGATCCCCAAGGGAGCCCCGGAGTACGTGCAGACCGCGCAGATCCAGTTCCCGTCGGGACGTGAGGCGCTCGAGGTCTGCCCGACCGAGGTGGCGGTGGTCGGCTGGGCGGCCCAGATGGGCACCATCACCTTCCATCCCTGGCCCGTGCGCCGCGATGACGTCGACCATCCGGACGAGCTGCGTCTCGACCTCGACCCCCAGCCCGGCACCGACTGGGACGACGCCGTGCGGGTTGCCGGCGAGGCGCGGCGGCTGCTGGAGGACCTCGGCCTCGCCGGGTTCCCCAAGACCTCGGGCGGCCGTGGGATCCACATCTACGTGCGGATCGAACCGCGCTGGACGTTCACCGACGTGCGCCACGCCGCGATCGCGTTCGGCCGCGAGCTGGCGCGACGGCTTCCGGACCACGTCACCACGAGCTGGTGGAAGGAGGAGCGCGGAGCGCGCATCTTCGTCGACTTCAACCAGAACGCGCGCGACCGAACGATCGCCTCGGCCTACAGCATCCGTCCCAAGCCAGGTGCGACCGTGTCCGCCCCGCTCGACTGGGAGGAGCTGCCGGACGTGGCGCCCGAGGACTTCACGGTCGCCACCATGCCGACCCGCTTCGCCGACGTCGGGGATCGCCACGCCCAGATAAACGATCGCGCCCACTCGCTGCAGCCGTTGCTGGAGCTGTACGAGACCGACCTGGCCGGCGGCCTGGGCGACATGCCCTACCCCCCGGACTACCCGAAGATGCCCGGCGAGCCCAAGCGCGTGCAGCCCTCGCGCGACCGCGATCGCCTCCGCTGAGGGCCCCGTTCCAACCGGGCTTTGCTGAATTTTGCCCGGGGAGCGGGCAAAATTCAGCACACCCTCAGGGCGACTGCGGCAGCTTGACCTTCTTAGCGACGCGCCGCCGGGCCGGAGCCGACGGTGGCGGTACGACCGGGCCGATGTCGCCGTCGGGTGCCTCGTCGAGGTCGACGATGACCGGCGCGTGATCGCTCGGGCCGGTTCCCTTGCGGGCGTGCCGGTCGACCCATGCCGCCTTGACGCGATCGGCCACCGGGGAGCTGGCCAGCGCCAGGTCGATTCGCATGCCGAGGTCCTGGTGGAACATGCCCGCCCGGTAGTCCCAGTACGTGAAGACGCGCGAATCGGGCCACCGCTCGCGGACCACGTCGTGCAGCCCGAGCGCCTCGAGCTCGGCCAGCGCGGCCCGCTCCGGCGCGGTGACGTGGGTCTGGCCGATGTAGGCCTCGGGATCGAAGACGTCCTCGTCGGCCGGCGCGATGTTCATATCCCCGCAGACGATCGCGTCGCGCGGTCCGGCGGCGATGGCGTCGCGCAGCGACTGAAGCCAGGCCAGCTTGTACTCGTAATGCTCGGAGCCTGGCGTTCGGCCGTTCGGGACGTAGACCGATGTCACGCGGACCCCGGCGCACGTCGCCGCCACCGCGCGCGCCTCCGGGTTGGGAAAACCGGGCGCGCCATCCAGGCCACGCACCACGTCCTCGAGACCCACCCGGGACAGGATCGCCACCCCGTTCCAGGTCGCCTCGCCATGAGCCGCCACCTCGTACCCGCGGCTCGACAGCTGATCGCCCAGTAGTTCGGCGAACGCCGCGTCGGCGAGCTTGGTCTCCTGGAGGCACACCACGTCGGGCCGGCGCTGGTCCAGCCAGGGGAGCAGCCGCGGCAGACGCTGCTTGAGCGAGTTGACGTTCCAGGTGGCGATCCGCATCGCCAGAGCTACGTTAGCGACGCGAGCGTGCGGAACTCGGCGACGTCGCGGAGGCTCACGAAGTCCTCGTCCTCCCGGGCCCACCTCGCCACCTCAGGCCTGAGCTCGAGCGCCCGGCGGAGCGAGGCCAGCGCCGCCTCGCGCCGACCCTGGACCGCCTCCAGGCAGGCGACGTTGTAGTGCAGCGAGGCCGACTCGGGATGCTGCAGGAGGCCCTCGGCCAGGATCTCTCGCGCGCGCTCGGGCTCTGAGCGAATCAGCGGACCTGCCCGAAACGCCCACTCCCAGGCCGACGGCTCGAAGGTGGGCGGACCACCGAAGCTGAGCACGGTGGTGCCCGCCTCGACCGCCACCGCGTGACGCTCCGAGGCGGGATCGGGGACGAACACGTACGTTCCGGCCGGCGCGTCATAGGCCGTCCCGTCAATCGTGAACCGGGCACGCCCCCCAGCCACGAAGTACAGCTCCTGGTGGGCCAGCTTGGGATCCTCGGTATGAGGCTCGACCACGTCCTGCCCGGCTTCGCCGGCCGTGTAGGCGTTGCAGCCGAACGCGCGGACCCCCAGGGTCAGCCGGACCGGGCGCCAGGTGAGGCTTCCCGGGCCCGGAATCGACTGAATCTGGCCGAGATGAATGATCTTGGGCGGCTGCAGCGTCATGGAGACGAAACCGAAGCCTAATCCCGCGAGGGCCGATGAACCTGAGGCTCGTGCGGGGTCTTACCGGCAAGCGACTCGATGACAGGAGACACGACCATGTTGACCACACCAATTCGCGAGCTCGATCATCGCGTCAGCGATGGCATCGACGTGAGGCTGCTCTGGAATTCGCACACCGACGAGGTGTCGGTTGCCGTCCACGACGAGCGCACGGGCGCGGTGTTCGTGCTCGAGGTCCCGGGCAGCGACGCCCGCGAGGCGTTCAACCACCCGTACGTCTACGCTCACCGCCGACATCCGCTCGACGCGCTTGCCGCCTGAGTAATGCAGATCATCACTCGCCTTGCCATGAGTGCCGACGGCTACGTCACCACGCCCGACGGCTGGCCGGCGCAGGTCGCCGACCCCATCTTCGACCCCGGGACGAGCCACGGCATTCCCGAGTTCCTGGTCGGCAAGGAGGCCGCGCTGATGGGCCGGACCACGTTCGAGCCGGCGCTGAGCGCCGGACGCTGGCCATGGCCGAACCTCGACGTGTTCGTGCTCGCCTCGCGCCGACCCGAGGGCACCCCCGATCACGTGGTCACCGACAGCGATCCGGCGCGCCTGCTGGAGAGGATCCGAGAACGCAACCGGGGCGGCGACGTCCACCTGATCGGCGGACCGACCACAATCGAGACCTACCGCGGACTCGGCGCGCTCGACCGGCTCGAGTTGGTCGTCCTGCCGTACCTGCTCGGCGACGGCCTGCGGCTCACCCCGGCCCTGAGCGTCGACACCGCGCTGACGTGGGAGCGCGAGCGTGCGCTCCCGGGCGGGTCGGTCGAGATCGTCTACTCGTGCGGCTGACGGGCGCTACGCTGCGCTCGCCATACGACTGCTGCTGAACATCATCTGGTTCGTCTTCGCCGGCGTGTGGCTGGCGATCGCCTACACGCTGGCCGCGGTCATCTGCTTCGTCCTGATCATCACGATCCCGTTCGGGGTGGCGGCGTTCCGGATCGCGCTGTTCACGCTGTGGCCGTTCGGCCGCACCGTGGTTCGGCGTCCTGACGCGGGCGTGGCCTCCGGCATCGGGAACGTTCTCTGGCTCGTGCTGTGCGGGTGGTGGCTGGCGCTCGGGCACCTGGTCACCGGGATCGCGCAGTGCCTGACGATCATCGGGATCCCCCTGGGCCTGGCCAACTTCAAGCTGATCCCGATATCGCTCCTGCCGCTGGGGCGTGAGATCGTCTCGGTCGACCAAGCCAGGGAGATGGGTCTGTCGGCGGACGCGTGGGTTCCGTGAGCGAGACGGACACGCCGCTCCGTGAGGAGGACGTCGACGCCGACCCGCTTCGCCAGTTCGAGCGGTGGTTCGAGGAGGCAGCCGGCGTGGGAACCTCTCAACCCGAGGCGGCGGCGCTCGCCACCGCGACCTTGGATGGAAGCCCGTCGGTCCGGATGGTCCTGGTCAAGCAGGCCGGACCGGACGGCTTCGTGTTCTACACCAACTATGAGAGCCGCAAGGGCGCCGAGCTGGCGGCCAACCCGCGCGCCGCGCTGCTGTTTCACTGGCACCGGCTGGGGCGCCAGGTCAGGATCGAGGGGTCGGTGCAGCCGGTCTCCCGCGAGGAGTCGGCCGCCTACGCCCGCACCCGCCCCCGCGGCAGCCAGCTGAGCGCGCTCGCCTCGCCTCAGAGCCGCCGGATCGAGAGCCGTGACTGGCTCGAGCAGCGCCTCGCGGAGCTGACCGAGCGCTACGCCGGCGATGAGGTGCCGCTGGGCGAGGAGTGGGGCGGCTATCGCTTGAGCGCCGCGCGGTTCGAGTTCTGGCAGCACCGCGAGAGCCGCCGGCATGACCGTCTCCTGTACACGCCGGATGGCAACACCGGCTGGAGGATCGAGCGACTTGCCCCCTGAGGCCGGGATGCCCAGGCTGACGCTGGGCCGATCCGAGCTCGAGGTCTCGCGCCTGGCGCTCGGCTCTTGGCGGACGTTCGAGCGCATCCCGCGCGAGGATGGCCTGGCCGTGATGCAGGCGGCTCGCGAGCACGGCATCAACTTCCTCGATGACGCCCGCTACGACGACGAGACCGGCACCGCGCCCATGCGCACCGGCTACTCCGAGGTGCTGTTCGGCGAGCTGTTCCGGGCGGCGGGGTGGGATCGCGCGGACACCGTCGTGGCGAACAAGCTGTGGTGGGAGTTCTGGCCCGAGCAGAGCGCGGACGCCGAGTTGTCGGAGTCGCTCGGGCGGATGGGACTCGACCACGTCGACCTGATCTACGCCAACCCGCCGCCCGAGGGCCTCCCGGTGGGCGACCTGGTCACCGCCATGGGCGATCTCGTGCGTTCCGGCAAGGCGCGGGCCTGGGGCATCGTCAACTGGCAGGCTCCTCCGTTCCTCGCGGCCGTGGGCGAGGCCGAGGACCAGGGCATCCCGCTGCCCTGCGCGGCCCAGCTTCCCTACAGCCTGGTACAGCGCGACTGGGTCGAGAGCGACGAGATGCGTGCACCCCTGGAGCGCTCGGGCGCGGGCGTCGTCGCGTCGTTCGTGATGGCGGGCGGCGTGCTCACCGGCAAGTACGACGTCGGCGGGACCGGCCGAGCCGCCGGGCAACTCGAAGATCCGCGCTACCAGGCCGCGCGCGATCTCGGCCGCCACCTGCATGGCGCCGCGGCTGATCTCGGCGCGAGCCCGGCGGCCTTGGCGATCGCCTTCGCCCTGGCCAACCCGACGGTGGCCAGCGTGTTGTTCGGCGCCACCTCCCCGGCCCAGATCGCCGAGAACGTCGCCGCACTCGAGGTCGATGCCGCCACCGTGCAGCGAATCGCTGACTGAGGTCGACTTCCTCACGCGCTCCGCCGGCGCCGATCCGGCCCTCGACGTCGCGCTCCCCCATGCCCTGCTCGGGCTGGTCGCCTCGGGGCGGCGTCCGATCGTCCGCTGCTACCGCCCGGCGGCGACCGTCGCGTTCGGACGCCGGGACAGGTTCCTGCCCGGATTCGGCGCCGCGGCCGCCGCCGCCCGCCGGCGCGGCTTCGCGCCGGTCGTCCGTGGGGCGGGAGGCCGCGCCGCCGCGTACGACGAGGACTGCCTGATCTTCGACGAGATCATGCCTGCGGCCGAGTCGATCGCCGGAATCCACGAGCGCTTCGCCGACGACGCGCACCGGCAAGCTCGCGCCTTGCAGCGCCTCGGCGTCGACGCCAGGGTCGGCGAGGTCCCGGGCGAATACTGCCCGGGTGAGTTCAGCGTCAACGCCCGCGGGCGGGTGAAGCTCATCGGCGCGGCCCAGCGACTCGTGCGGGGGGCGTGGTTGCTCTCCAGCCTGGTCGTCGTCCAGGGGTCCGACTGGCTCCGCGCCGTGCTCGAGGACGTCTACGCCGGGCTCGGACTCGAGTGGGATCCGCGGACCGTGGGTGCCGTGGCCGACGAGGCGCCGGGCGTGGATGTGGATGACGTGCGTGGCGCCCTGCTGGCCGAATACTCGAAGCGATACCGGCTCTCGCCGGCGGACCTGACGCCGGCCGAGTTGGCCCGCGCCGGCGAACTGCTCGACCACCACCGGGTGCAGATCTGAGCCGATCCCTTAGCCTCGGTGGTGGACCTCCTGGAGGCCGTACACCGGCGTGTCGATGCCCTCCGCCCGCGCCTTGAGCTGGAGGGCCAGGTACAGCGAGTAATGGCGCGACTGGTGCAGGTTCCCGCCGTGGAACCACAGGCCCGTTTGCTGGGTCGGCTTCCACAAGTTGCGCTGCTCTCCCTCCCACGGGCCGGGATCCTTGTTCGTATCCGACCCGAGTCCCCACACCTTGCCGACCCTGTCGGCCACCTCTTGTGAGACCAGGTCCGCCACGAAGCCATTCATCGACTCATATCCGGTGGCGTACACGACCAGGTCGGCCGGCAGCTCCGTTCCATCGGCCATGACGACCGCGTCCTCGGTCAGATGATCCACCTGGCCCGGCTGAAGCTTTATCTCACCGCTCGCCACGAGCTCCGAGGCGCCGACGTCGATGTAGTAGCCCGAGGCTCGCCGCAGGTACTTCATGAACAGCCCTGACCCGTCCTCGCCCCAGTCGTGCTGGAACCCGGCGTCCTCGAGGCGCCGGTAGAAGTCCGCGTCGCGCTCCCGGATCTGTTCGTAGACGGGGATCTGGAGGTCGGCCATGATCCGGTACGGGATCGACGCGAACGTCATGTCCGCCTTCTCGGTCGTCATCCCCCCGGCGACCGCCTCCTCGGAGTAGAGCGCACCAAGCGCGATCTCCATCAGGGTGTCCGACCTGACCACGTGGGTCGAGGAGCGCTGCACCATCGTCACGTCCGCGCCCTGCTCCCACAGCGCAGCGCAGATGTCGTGGGCCGAGTTGTTGGAGCCGATCACCACGGCTCGCTTCCCGCGATAGGCGTCCGGCCCGGGGTGCGCCGAGGAGTGGTGCTGGTCGCCCTTGAAGCGATCCATGCCGGGAAACCGGGGCACGTGGGGACGGCCGGACATCCCGGTCGCCATCACCAGTTGCTTGGGTGCCAGAGTGATCGCTCGCCCTTCGCGCTCGACCTCGAGGATCCACTCGCCGGCGGCCTCGTCGTAGTGAGCGTGTTTGGCCGTGGTGGAGCCCCAATAATTCAGCTCCATCACCCGCGTGTACATCTCCAGCCAGTCGGCGATCTTGTCCTTCGGCGAGAAGACCGGCCAGTTGGGCGGGAACTTCACGTACGGCAGGTGGTCGTACCAGACCGGGTCGTGCAGGCACAGAGACTTGTAGCGGTTGCGCCACGAGTCGCCGGGGCGTGCATTTCGCTCGACGATGATCGTCGGCACGCGGAGCTGGCGCAGCCGGGCGCCGAGCGCGATGCCGCCCTGCCCTCCGCCCACGATCACGACGTAGGGCTGGGTCGTGTAGCCGAGCTCGTCCGCCTCGCGGCGGCGGTCCTCGAGCCAGGTGTGCCGCTCCGGGCTGGCCCCGTGCTCCACGCCCTTGGGCCGGCGCGAGCCGAGGCTCTCCTCGTGCCCCTTGAGCTCATCCAGCGAGGTCAGGAGCGTCCACGCCCGCCCGTCGATCAGGCGTACGTGGCCGCTGCCTCGCCCCACCTCGGTCTCGAACTCGAGCCAGGCCTCCGTGACCCCGTCGGCACTGGTCGGCTCCCCGGTCACGCGCCAGCCGCGCGGCTTGGTGCGGTTCAGCGCGTGCTCGAGCATGTCGCTCACGCCCTCCGGCCCCTCCACCGTCTTGATGTTCCACGTGAACGCGACGAGGTCTCGCCAGTAGCTCTCGGTCGTGAAAAGCTCGGCGGCGCCGGCCGCGTCGCCGCTGGCGAGCGCATCGTCGAAGCGCGTGAGCCACTGATCGATCTCGGCCCGGGCCGGGCTGATGGTGGTGCTCGACATGCGTCTCTCTCTCCTCGTGCTCCGGTGGCGGAAGCCCATTCTCCCCCGGCCGGGGAGGGCGAGAAAGTCGCCACTCGACTGCCTCCTGGCGACGAGTGGCGCAAAATTGGGGTTGTCCGAAGGCGCACAATCGGGACGCCAACCCGATTGAGCCCGCCCACCCCTTCGTCTAACCTTGGGCATATTCGTCCAACGGCCCGCGCGGCCCCGGACCGATGAAGGGAGGTGATTGGATGCCAAAGCAACACGGACGGCTGACCGAGCCGTTGGTGCGCGAGAACGGGACGCTTCGCCCGGCAAGCTGGGATGAGGCGCTCGACATGGCGGCAGCCGGGCTCTCCCGGGCCCGCGAGACCGACGCGACGCGCTCCTTCGGCATGTTCAGCTGCTCGAAGGCCTCGAACGAGGTCAACTTCCTGGCGCAGAAGTTTGTGCGTTCCGTGATGGGGTCGAACAACATCGACTCCTGCAACCGCACCTGACACGCTCCCAGCGTCGTCGGTCTGGCGACGGTCTTCGGTGCGGGCGGCGGAACGACGTCCTATACGGAAGTGGAACAGACGGATCTGCTGATCCTCTGGGGCTCGAACGCGCGCGAAACCCATCCGATCTTCTTCCATCACGCCCTGAAGGCGATCCACCGCGGCGCTCGGCTGTTCGTGGTCGACCCCCGGCGCACCAGCAGCGCTCAGTGGGCCGACACCTGGCTGGGCCTCGATGTCGGCACCGACATCGCCCTCGCCAACACGATCGCGCGCGAGCTCATCCACGCCGGCCTGATCAACGACAGATTCATCGAGCGCGCCACCACCGGCTACGAGGAGTTCAAGGCGTCGGTCGAGGCATGGACCCTCGAGGAGGGCCAGCGGGTGACCGGCGTCCCCGCCGAGACCATCCGCGAACTGGCTCACGCCTACGGGCGCGCCGAGCGGGCCGTGCTCTGCTGGACACTCGGGATCACCGAACATGTCACGGCCGTCGACAACGTCCTGTCGCTGATCAACCTGGCCCTGATGACCGGGCACGTGGGCCGTTGGGGCTCGGGCCTGAACCCGCTGCGCGGGCAGAACAACGTCCAGGGCGGCGGCGACATGGGCGCGATCCCCAACAAGCTCCCCGGCTTCCAGGACATCGAGAAGGACGACGAGGCGCGCGCGCGCTTCGAACGGGCCTGGCGCACGCCGATCATCCCGAAGTACGGCTGGCACCTGTCGCAGATGTTCGACGGGATGGAGCGCGGCGAGCTCAAGACTCTGTACGTGTTCGGGGAGAACCCCGCCCGCTCCGAGGCCGACTCCAAGCGGGCGCTCGGGCTGCTCGAGGGGCTCGATTTCCTGCTCGTCCAGGACATCCTGATAACCAAGACGGCCGAGATGGCCGACGTCGTCCTGCCCGCCACCGCCTCCTGGTGCGAGGTGGACGGAGGCACGGTCACCAACTCGGAACGGCGCGTGCAGTTGATGCGCAAGGCGCTCGATCCGCCGGGACAGGCCCGCGACGACCACTGGATCATCTGCGAGCTGGCCCGCCGTCTCGGCCACGACTGGGGCCATCCCACTCTGGAAGAGGTCTGGGACGAGCTGCGCTCGCTCAGCCCGATGAACCGCGGCATGCGCTACGACCGCCTCCAGGAGCTCGGTGGCATCCAGTGGCCCTGCCCGAGCGAGGACCACCCGGGCTCGCTGTTCCTGCACGGCCGCCTGTGGGAGGACCCGGTGTCGGGCCCCAAGGCGCCCTTCTCGGTCACCACCTGGGCGCCGCCGGTCGACGAGCTGAGCGACGAATTCCCGATCCGGCTCACCACCGGCCGGCGACTCGACTCCTACAACACCGGCGTTCAGTCGGGCCTCTACAGCTCGCCGATGCGCCGGGGCGAGACGCTCGACCTCTATCCCGCGGACGCGGCCAAGCTCGACGTGGAGCCCGGCGAGATCGTCAGGATCAGCTCGCGCCGCGGCTCGGTCGACGCTCCGGTCCGGCTCGATCCCGGCCTGCGCCCCGGGCTGGCCTTCATGACCTTCCATTTCCCGGAGCAGGTCGACGTCAACGTGCTCACGATCGACGCCACCGATCCGAAGTCGGGGACTGCCGAGTTCAAGGCCACCGCGGTGCGTGTGGAGAAGACCAACGGAGCCCCCAAGGAGACGGCCGGGGTGGCCGGTCGCGAGGCCGGCGAGTAACACGAGCCGTGGATCTCCGCTTCCTCGACGCCGAGCCCACGACCGACGAGCGCGCCGCGATCGACGCGTTCCTCGGGCCGCCGGTCTCGGCCTGGGCCGGCGCCGACGCGATCGAGAACGGCCACTCGGGCCACGGCGGCCACGCCGCCCGGGCGCAGCGCCACCAGCTTCTCCCCACCCTGCACGCCCTGCACGAACGCGCGGGCTGGATCAGCCCCGGGGCGCTCAACTACATCGCGCGCCGGCTGACCATCCCGCCCGCGGACGTATTCGGCGTCGCGACGTTCTACGCGCTGTTCTCGGTGCAGCCGCGGCCACCCCGCGTCGTCCACGTCTGCAACGACCTGGCGTGCCGGTGTGCAGGCTCACAGCAGCTGATCGACGCGCTCACCGAACGGGTCGGTCCCCCCGGAAGCGCCGCGAACGACGCCACGTGGGAGGGCGCCCCGTGCCTCGGCCAGTGCGACCGCGCGCCGGCCGCCTTCCTCGTGCAGTCGGGCGAGGACCCGGTTGAGCGGGAAGCTGACAAACGTCGATGCCGATGCGCTGATCGAGATCCTGCAGGGCGCCACGCCGGCGCCGCCGCCATCGCCCAGGCTCTCCCAGCCCGGCCAGTCGCGGCTTCGCCTTCTGCACCGGGTCGGGGTGGTCGACCCCGAGAGCCTCGACGACTACCGCGCCCACGGAGGCTACGACGCGCTGCGACGGGCGCTCGACATCGGCCCCGACGGAGTGCTGCGCGAGATGCTCGATTCCAAGCTGATGGGACGTGGGGGTGCCGCGTTCCCCACCGGACGAAAGTGGGACGCCGTGGCTCGCCAGCCCCGCCGGCCCCACTATCTGGTGTGCAATGCCGACGAGTCCGAGCCCGGGACGTTCAAGGACCGCGTGATCATGGAGAGCGACCCGTTCTCGCTCATCGAGTCGATGACGATCGCCGCCTACGCCACGGGCTGCGAGCGTGGCTACCTGTACCTGCGTGGCGAGTACCCCCTCGCGCAACACCGCCTCGAGAACGCCATCGAGCGAGCGCAAGAGCGAGGGCTCCTGGGGGACGACATCCTCGGCCACGGCATCCGGTTCGACGTCGAGCTGCGCAAGGGGGCCGGTGCGTACATCTGCGGAGAGGAAACCGCGATCTTCGGGTCGATCGAGGGCCACCGCGGCGAGCCGCGCAACAAGCCGCCGTTCCCGGCCGAGCGCGGGCTGTTCGGACAGCCGACCGTGGTCAACAACGTCGAGACGCTGGTCAACGTGCTGCCGATCGTGCTCGAGGGTGGCCCCGCCTTCGCGAGCATCGGCACCGAGCGTTCCACCGGGCCCAAGCTGTTCTGCGTCTCGGGTGCGGTCGTGCAGCCCGGAACCTACGAGGTGCCGTTCGGCACGACGCTGCGCGAGCTGCTCGAGCTGGCCGGCGGCATCCCGGCCGGGCGCACCCTGCAAACGGTCCTACTGGGCGGGGCGGCCGGCAGCTTCGTCACCCCCGACCACCTGGACCTGAAGCTCACCTTCGAGGGCGCGCGGGAAGTCCACACGACGCTGGGATCCGGCGTCGTGCTCGTGCTCGACGACACTGCCGATGTTCCCGAGCTGCTGATGACGATCGCCGCGTTCATGCGCGACGAGAGCTGCGGGCAGTGCGTTCCATGCCGGGTGGGCACGGTTCGCCAGGAGGAAGCGCTCGCCCGCCTCGTCTCCGGCCGGACCCGCGGCACGGTGCAGGACGAGCTGCACCTCATCGCCGAGATCGGCGAGGCGATGCGCGACGCTTCGATCTGCGGCCTGGGCCAGACCGCCTCCTCGGCGGTCGAGTCGGCCATCTCGCGACTGGGAGTGTTCTCGACCCACGGAGGATCGACCCTGTGAACCCGATCGAACTGACCATGGCCCCACCGCAGCCGACCCCGCGCCGCGTGACGCTCACCATCGACGACCAGCCGGTCGAGGTGCCCGAGGGCTCGACGATCCTCGACGCCTGCCGCCGGATCGGGATCGACACCCCGACGCTCTGCTACGGCGAGACTCTCATGCCCGCCAACGCATGCCGGATCTGCATGGTCGAGTTGGAGGGCGCCCGCACGTTGGTGCCGGCCTGCTCGCGCAAGGTCGAGCCCGACATGGTCATTCGGACCAACTCCGACCGGGTCCGCCACAGCCGGAAGATGGTGATCGAATTTCTTGCCTCCTCCGTCGACCTGTCGATCGCCCCTCCCGCACAGGAATACCTTGAGCGCTACCACGGGAGGCCCGAGCGCTATGGGCCGCCGGCGCCGCCGGACCCGGAACGCGACCAGAAGCGTGCCGGGCACCATGAGCGCCCCGATGGCCAGACCGCCGCCACCGTGCGCGCCCCGGTCAAGCTCGACAACGACCTGTACGTGCGTGACTACTCCAAGTGCATCCTCTGTTACAAGTGCGTGGACGCGTGCGGCGAGCAGTACCAGAACACGTTCGCGATCGCCGTGGCCGGCCGCGGCTTCGACGCACGGATCTCGACCGAATTCGCCAACCCGCTACCGGACTCGGCCTGCGTCTACTGCGGCAACTGCATCGCGGTCTGCCCAACCGGCGCGCTCATGTTCAAATCCGAGCACGACCTGCGCGACGCCGCGGCGTGGGACGAGACCCGCCAGAGTCAGACCGACACGATCTGTCCCTACTGCGGGGTTGGCTGCAACCTCACCTTGCACGTCCAGGACAACCAGATCGTCAAGGTGACTTCGCCCGACGACCACGACATCACGCGCGGCAACCTCTGCATCAAGGGCCGTTTCGGGTTCCAGCACGTCAGCCCGAAGGACTGACGCCTCCTCGCGTCAGCTTGAGCCCAGCGGCCGGGGCGAGCGCGCCCCGCGGGGCTGCGAGGAGCGTCGAGCCAGGCCGGCCACGACGGGCGCGAGCAGGAGCGCCGCGGCGATCTCCGAGACGATCGCGATCCACATCGGGGCCTCGAGCGTGCCCTCGGAGAAGCCGAACAGCGTGCTCGTCTCCGCGATATACAACCCGATCAGCGATCCGACCGCGATCGCAGTTCCGGCCAGCGCGAGCAGCCCGACGACGAGCTCGCCGCGACCCGAGCCAAGCCGGCGCTCGAACGGGATCAGCAGGCCAACCGCCACCACACCCGCTCCGATCGCATTCAGCAGGAACAGCGTCCCGATGGTCGGAACCTCGCGGTATGCGCCGAGATACTGCTGGAGATGCACAGCACCTACGACGACTATTGCTGCTGCGCCAAGGCGGCGCATGACTTGCATGGTCATGTGAAGGAACTCCTTGTTTCTCGTGTACGGCGTCATTACTCAAAGGCGACGCACCGAGTGCCCGATCCTTCCCAGTCAGCCCGAATTCGCCGAGCGCCGCGCGAGGACGATCTCGGACGACGTCCCTTCCGCAATCGACCTCATCGCAGCGTCGCCAGCCGGCGCGCCGCCTCGTCGATCACCTCGCGGCGCTTGCAGAAGGCGAACCGCACCAGCGTCCGCGCCGCGTCCTTGTCGTCGTAGAAGACGCTCGTGGGGATCGCCACCACGCCCGCACCGCTCGGGCAGCGCAGCGCAGAACTCCACCGCATCGTCCCCCACGTCGGCGTTGACGAAGTACGTGCCGGCGGGACGCAGCGGGCGCAGGCCGGCCGCCTCCAGCCCGGCGCACAGCTGGTCGCGCTTGGCGCGCAGATCGTCGCGCAACGCGTCGCAGCTCCGCGGGCGGCAGGCGGAGCGCGGCCGCGGCGGCGTGCTGCAGCGGCGTGCCGCCGGCGAACGTGAGGTACTGCTTGACCATCCGGGTCGCCGCGACCAGCGGCGCGGGGCCCGAGCACCAGCCGATCTTCCAGCCGGTGAACGAGAACGACTTGCCCGACGCTCGAGATCGTCAGCGTGCGCGCGGCCATCCCCGGAAGCGTGGCGATCGGGATGTGCTCGCCGTCGTAGACCAGGTGCTCGTAGACCTCGTCGGTGACGCAGATCAGGTCGTGCTCGACGCACGCCGTCGGCGACCAGCTCGAGCTCGACCGGGCTGAGCACCCGCCCGGTCGGGTTGTGGGGCGAGTTCAGCAGCAGCAGCCGGGCGCGCGGCCCGATCGCCGCCGTCAAGCGCCTCTGCGGTCACCTCGAAATCCGGCGGGCGCAGCGTCACCGGCCGCCGCGGCGCGCCGGCGAACGCGATGCACGCCGCGTAGGAGTCGTAGTAGGGCTCGAGCACCACGACCTCGTCGCCCGGATCGCACAGCCCGAGCAGGGCGGCGGCGATCGCCTCGGTGGCGCCGAACGTGATCAGCACGTCCTCGGGCTCGAGCCCGTACCACTCCCGCTGATGCTCGAGCACCGCCTCGCGCAGCGCCGGCACGCCCGGCAAGCGGCGCGTACTGGTTCTGGCCGCCGCGCAGCGCCGCCACCGCGGCCTCGATCACCGGCCGGCGGCCCGTCGGTGTCCGGGAAGCCCTGGCCGAGGTTGATCGCGCCCGGTCCGCACCGCCAGCGCGGTCATCTCGGTGAAGATCGTCGTCCCGAGGCCGGCGAGGCGTGCGGCGGGGCTCATGCCGGGTCCGCCGCTCCCCAGATCCCGGGCCGCGGCGGTGCTCGTAGATCAGCGAGGTCTCGGCGTGCGAGACCGATGGGTGCGTGGCGAGGTGGTCGACCACGAACTCCCGCAGGTCCTGGGCGTCGGCCGCCGCCACCCACACCAGGTAGTCGGTCACGCCGGTCAGGTGGAACACCATCAGCACGCCCGGCAGCCGCCGGACCGCGTCGGTGAAGGCGTCGATCTGCTCGCGGGCGTGGACGGCGAGCCGGACGGCGATCAGCGCCTGCAGCGGCCGGCCCAGCGCGGCGAGGTCGACCTCGGCGTGAAAGCCCCGGATCACGCCGCGCTCGCGCAGCGAGCGCAGCCGCGCCAGCGCGGTCGAGGGCGCGATCCCCGACCCGCTCGGCCAGCCGCTGGTTGGTGATCCGGGCGTCCTGGGCGAGCAACTCGAGCATCGCCCGATCGACGGCGTCGACGGTGGGCTGTGGATCATTCGGCAGGAGCCGAGGCCATGGCGGCTCGAACGCGAAGAATATCCGATCAGCCGCGCTGATTGTCGCAGGATCTGCGGTCGCTTGTCGAATTCGCCGCAGGATCATCAGACTGAAGGCATGTCCATCACCGCCACCGCACCGATTCTCCACGACTCGATCCTCGACACGATCGGCGACACGCCGCTGGTGCGGCTGTCCCGGATCGGGGCCGGGCTGCGCCCGCGGCTGGTGGCCAAGCTCGAGGCATTCAACCCCGGCGGCTCGATCAAGGACCGGGTCGCGGTCGCCCTGATCGAGGCCGCCGAGCGCGACGGCCGGCTGCGACCCGGCGGGACGATCGTCGAGCCGACCTCGGGCAACACCGGCACCGGGCCTGGCGATCGCGGCCCGGCTCAAGGGCTACCGGGTGATCGCGGTGATGCCGGACAAGATGTCGCGGGAGAAGATCGACCTGCTGCGCGCCTACGGCGCCGACGTCGTGCTCGCCCCCACCGACGTCCCGCCCGAATCGCCGCAGTCCTACTACCGCGTCGCCGACCGGCTGACCGACGAGATCCCCGGCGCCTTCCAGCCCAACCAGTACTTCAACCAGGCCAATCCGCAGGCCCACTACGAGTCGACCGGTCCCGAGATCTGGGAGCAGACCGCGGGCCAGATCACCCATCTCGTCGCCGGCGTCGGCACCGGCGGCACGATCACCGGGCACGGCCCGCTACCTGCGCGAGCGCAAGCCGGACCTCGTCGTCATCGGCGCCGACCCCGAGGGCTCGATCTACTCGGGCGGCCCGGAGAACGTCCGCCCGTACCTGGTCGAGGGCGTCGGCGAGGACTTCTGGCCGGAGACGTTCGACTCGCAGCGGTGGTCGACCGCTGGGTCACGGTGTCCGATCGGGACGCGTTCCTGACCACGCGCCGGCTGGCCCAGCTCGAGGGCATCCTGGCCGGCGGGTCGGGCGGCCTCGCGCTCCACGCCGCGCTCCACGTCGCCGCGGAGATCGACGACCCCGAGGCGCTGATCGTGGTGATCCTGCCCGACGGCGGCCGCTCCTACCTGTCGAAGATCTACTCCGACGCCTGGATGCGCCAGTACGGCTTCCTCGAGCGCGACACCAACCTGGTCGTCGGCGACGTGCTGCGCCCGCAAGCGCGAGGCCGGCGAGATCCCGCCGCTGGTCACCGTCCAGACCCACTACCGGGTGCGCGACGCGGTGGCGCTGCTGCACGAGCACCGCGTCTCGCAGCTGCCGGTGGTCAGCGCGCACGATCCGGCGACCGTGGTCGGCGCGATCGGCGAGCGCGGGCTGCTCAAGCGCGCCGCCGAGGATCCGCGCTGCTCGACGCCGAGATCGTCGAGGTGATGGAGCCGCCGTTCCCGGCCGTCTCGATCGACGATCCGGTGCGCGAGGCGGTCGAGCTGCTCGTCGGCGATCAGCAGGCGCTGCTCGTCACGCGCGACGGCCGGGCCGAGGGACTCGTCACGCGCACCGATCTGCTGGAAGCATTGGCTTCGTGAGCCGACGCTCAGGACGACCGCCGGCGGGACGCGTTCGCCACCCGCGCGGTCCACGCCGGGCTGACGCCCGACCCGAGCTACGGCTCGGTGATCCCGGCCATCCACCAGACCTCGACCTACGCCCAGCGCGAGCCCGGGCGAGTTCGTCGACGACTACGACTACGCGCGCTCGGCCAACCCGACCCGCGCGGCGCTCGAGAAGGCGCTCGGCGAGCTCGAGGGCGGGCTCGCGGTGGCGTTCGCCTCCGGCCTGGCCGCCGAGCACGCGCTGATCACGGCGGTCTGCGAGGCCGGCTCGCACGTCGTGCTGCCCGCCGACCTGTACGGCGGCACCTACCGGCTCGTCGACAAGGTGCTGCGCCGGCTGGGGGCTGGCCTACGACCTGGTCGACCAGACCGACCTCGCCGCGCTGGAGCGCGCGGTGCGCGACGACACGCGGCTGATCTGGGTCGAGTCGCCGACCAACCCGCTGCTGGACGTCGTCGACATCGAGGGCGTGGTCGCCCGGCGGCGCGAGGCGCGCTCGTCGCCGTCGACAACACGTTCGCCACGCCGGCCAACCAGCGCCCGCTCGAGCTCGGCGCCGACTTCGTCGTGCACTCGACGACCAAGTACCTCGGCGGCCACTCCGACGTCGTCGGCGGGGCGTCGTGATCGCGCGCGACGACGAATCGCTACGAGCGCCTGCGCTTCGTCCAGAACGCGGTCGGCGCCGTGCCGGGCCCGTTCGACTGCTTCCTCGTGCACCGCGGGCTGCGCACGCTGCACCTGCGGATGGACGGCGCACGCGCGCAGCGCGGCCGCCGTCGTCGAGTTGCTGCGAGCGACGCCGCAGGTCAGCGACGTCCGCTGGCCGGGGTTCAGCGGGATGGTCAGCTTCCGCCACCCGCGCGCGAGCGAGATCGCCGCGCGCACCCGCCTGTTCACGCTGGCCGAGTCGCTCGGCGGCGTCGAGTCGCTGATCGAGGTGCCCCAGGCGATGACCCACCAGTCGGTCGAGGGCTCGGCGGCCGCGGTTCCGCCCGACCTGGTCCGCCTCAGCTGCGGCAGTCGAGGACCCCGACGATCTGGTCGCCGACCTCCGGCAGGCCCTCGCCGGGTCCTGAACGTAACGGTTTACGTTCACTTCGAGCGAGGTAAGCCTGACAGTGACGGCCTCGGTGCTGTCTCCCGAGGCGATATGTCTCGTGTAAGGAGGAGAGATGTCCGGAGAGAGCGCAGCAGCGCTCGACGCGAACCTCAAAGGGGGCGCGGAGGAGCGCAAACAGGTGCGCTTCGCGCTGATCTCCAGCGCGATAGGCACCTCGATCGAGTGGTACGACTTCTTCCTGTACGGGACGACGGCGGCGCTCGTCTTCCCGCATCTGTTCTTCCCCAAGGCGAGCACCTATGCGGGCACGCTCGCCGCGTTTGCAACCTATGCGGTCGGCTTCGCCGCGCGGCCGATTGGCGCGATGATCTTCGGTCATCTCGGCGACCGGCTGGGACGCAAGCGACGCTCATCGTGACGCTGCTGCTCATGGGGCTGTCGAGCGTCGCGATCGGCTTCCTGCCCGGCCACCAGGCGATCGGGGTGTGGGCGGCGGTGCTGCTGGTATTGCTCCGCGTCCTCCAGGGAATCGGCGTGGGCGGCGAGTGGGGCGGCTCGGTGCTGCTGGCCATGGAATGGGCTCACGAACGCAAGCGCGGCTTCATCGCCAGTTGGCCGCAGTTCGGCGTTCCGGTGGGACTGTTGCTGGCCAACGGTGCAGTGCTCGTCTTCGCGACCGTCGGCGGCGACGACGGCACCGACTATGACGCGGCTGGCGCTATCCGTTCCGGTTCTCCGCCGTGATCGTGGGCGTCGGTCTGTACCTGCGCCTGCGCGTGCTCGGAGACTCCACTGTTCGCGAAGGTGCTCGAGGAGCAAGAGGTCGAGCGCAGCCCGTCGTCGAAGTGTGCCAAGCGCAACTGGCGCGAGATCATCCTGACCGCCCTGGTGCGATCGGGCGAGCAGGCGCCGTTCTACATCTTCACGACGTTCGTCCTCACCTACGGCACGAGACGCTCGGGCTGACGAGCAAGACTTCATGGTCGCGGCGATCATGGTGGCGGCCGGCCTGTCGATGGTCTCGAACCCGTTCTTCGGACACCTGTCCGACCGCATCGGCCGGCGGAGGATGTACCTCATCGGCGTGACCGTGACGGCGTTGATCGCGTTCCCGTACTTCGGGCTGCTCCAGACGGGCGTGCCGGCGGTGGTGTTGATCGCACGTGATCCGCGCTCGTCCCGCATGACATGCAGTACGGCCCGCAGGCGGCGCTCATCGCGGAGAGCTTCCCGACGCGCCTGCGCTACAGCGGAGCCGGGCTGGGTTATCAGCTCGCGTCGCTGATCGCGGGCGGCCGGCGCCGCTGATCGCCGTCGCACTGCTGCACAACTACGGCGTGTGGTCGATCGCCGGCTACATCGTCGCCATGTGCGTCGTCGGGTTCATCGCCACGCTGATGCTGCCCGATCGCACGCACCAGAGCATCAGTGACGACGCGGTCTACGAAACGGCACGCAGGCCGACGCGCGCGGCCCCGCGCCGCCGTCGGCTGGTCACCGAATAGAGGCGCGTCTATCTGGCAGTCGCACCCGCCGGGCGTGCAGCGCCGCGTAGATCGGGCGGCACGCCTCGGCGACGGCGGCGTCGTGCTCGGAGAGGGTCGTCTCGCGCGGGCGCCAGGGCTCGAACCCGGTGGAGGACCAGACGGCCGCGTACCAGTGCGGCGCCCACACGCCGTCGGAGCGCGCGGGCCCGGTGGCCAGGACAGCATCCGGGCGGTGAACGGGATGCCCAGCCAGTCGCACAGCCAGCGCAGGTGCGCCTCGGGCGCGCGCAGGAAGTCGCTCGCGTCGAGGATCGGCACCTCGACGCCGTGCTCGTCCCACAGCTCCTGCAGCCACCCCTGCTGGGGCAGCCCGATGTCGTCCGGCTCGCAGGCCTCCCGGGAGCGCACGTACGAGGCGACGACCTCGACCGGATCGCGGATCAGCAACACGTTGCGGAAGCGCAGCGTCCAGCGCAGGTCCATGTCGCGGGAGACGTGATGCGCCATGTGCTTGGCGTAGTGGACGCGGCGGCCAGGCGGCAGCGGCGCGGAGAGGCCGGCGATGGCCGTGGCGAGGTCGGTGGGCTGGGAGGCGATGACCTCCTCGCGCGCCGGGTGGTCGATGCCGGTGCGGGCGAGGTAGGCCGCGTACAGCGGCTCGTCGACGACGACCGTGTCGGGGCGGTTCTCGAACGCGCGCATCATCGCCGTGGAGATGTTCCGCGGGCCGGACCACATCGCCACGCGCACGACCGTCGGCTCATGGCGCGACGCGTGCCGCCACGTCGGCGTCGACGAGCTCGCGGTACAGCGCCTGAAGGCGCTCGACCATCGGCCCGCGGCGGCCGTCGCCGATCGTGCGACCGTCCACGGACCGGACGGGCACGACGCCGGCGAAGGTGCCGGTGACGAACGCCTCGCGGGCGGCGTAGACGTCGGTGAGGCTGAACGTCGTCTCGCGCGCCGGGATGCCGTTGGCGCGGCAGATCTCCAGCACGTTCGCGCGCGTGATCCCCGCCAGGCAGTAGCGCCCGTCGGAGGTCAGCACCTCCGGCGCGTCGGCGGTGCCGGCGACGACGAAGAAGTGCGTCGAGTTGCACGTCGCCACGAACCCGTGCGGGTCGAGCATCAGCGCCTCGTCGGCGCCGGCGGTGTAGGCCTGGATGCAGGCGGTGATGTCGTTGAGCTTGGAGTGGGCGTTCAGCTTGGGGTCGAGCGTGTCCGGCGCCGGCGCGGCGCACGTGGGTCGTGAAGAGCGTGATGCCGTCGGTCACCGTCGCCGGCAGCGGCTCCTTGTGCTCGGCGATGATCACGACGGTCGCGGGCCCGATGGTCACCCGCGGATCCTGGTACGGCGTGCGCTTGACGCCGCGGGTGACCATCAGCCGCACGTGCACGCCGTCGGTCATGTCGTTGGCCCGCAGCGTCGAGTAGATCGCCTCGGTCAACTCGCGGCGGGTGCGGCCGACGTCGAGCATGATCGCCTTCGCGCCCTCGAACAGGCGGTCGAGATGGCGCTCGAGGAAGGCGGGATGGCCCGCCCGCACGCGCAGCCCCTCCCACACGCCGTCACCGAGGACGAAGCCCGCGTCGAACACCGACACGACGCGCATGCTCGCGCGGCACGAGCTCGCCGTTGACCCAGATGAGGATGCGCTCGTTGCGCGCGTCGTCCTCGAAGTCGTGCGTGCCGTGGGCCATGGCTGGTAAGCCTATGACCCGCGCTGTCGCTGCGCCCCCCAACCCTGCTTCGGCGCGCCAGGTCGACCAGCGCGAGGACCCGCCACATGTCGTTGACCTGGCGATAGCCGAAGTTCTCGAGCACGCTGTAGAGCACCATCGACACTACGTCCCGGGTTCGCCGGTGGCGGCGGAAGTTGAACTCCTCCAGAGCGAGCGCGGCGATCGAGAGCACGATCCCGACCAGGAAGGCCAGCAGCAGGAAGGCGACGAACGAGCGGGTTGAGAGATCCCCCAGCGCGAAGGCGAGCACGGTCAGCGCCGACCCGAAGGTCTCGATCACCGTCCCGAGCAACTCGAACAGCACGAAGTAGGGCAGCGCGAGCACCCCGAATGCGCCGTAGCGCGGGTTGCCCACAGCTTCACGATGACGCCACAGGGTCTGGCCGAGCCCGCGGTGCGACCGCCGGCGCTGGCGCGAGAGGCCCCTGACGTCCTCGCGCACGTCCTTCCAGCACACCGGGTCGGCCACGAACTCGATCCATGACGTACGCGGCCAAGGGCCTCTCACGGGTTTCGAGCCCTACATCGGCACCGGCGCGCCCAACGTGCTGTGGACCGAGGGGTCGGCGGAGATGCTGCTGGCGCTGTACAGCGCGTCGCTGTTCCGCGCCGCCGGCTGAAGCAGCCTCGGGTTGACGTTGAGCGCAGGCCGACCGGCCCGCTCGCGCCCAGGAAGGATCCGCCGGAAACGGGGGTCTTCATCAGTGACCGGCCAATTGACGGGTCGGATGAAACCTCGAACCTGGAGTGAGATATGACCATTCGCAGACCAGCGAGCTTCGGAGGCGGTGTCGTCGCGCTGGCGGTTGCAGCATTGGCCCTAGCCGGATGTGGCGGCAGCAGCAGCTCTAGCTCGAGCGCCGCCACGGTCGCCCCCGCCACGGCCTCATCGACGTCCTCGACGACATCGGGCACCGCCGGAAGCGGCACGCAAATCGGCACCGCAAAGGGATCGGTTGGAACGTACCTGACCGATGCCAAGGGGCGGGCGATCTATCTGTGGGTGGCCGACACCGGTACCAAGTCCGTCTGCTCGGGCGCCTGCGCTCAGGCCTGGCCACCGGTGGAGACCAAGGGTAAGCCGGCCGCAGGGCCCGGCGTCGATGCGAGCAAGCTCGGCACTACCACACGGTCAGACGGTAGTCAGGAAGTCACCTACAACGGTCACCCGCTGTATTACTTCATCGCCGACAAGTCGAAGGGCGATATCAAGGGCCAGGGCAGCAACAGCTTCGGCGCCAAGTGGTGGCTGCTGACGCCATCGGGTGACGCGATCACCAGTGGCTGATCATCGATTCCACGGCCGCGGTGTTTCTCACCAGCCGGCCGGCGGCGCTCGACGGTTGTCTTCACAGGCGGGTATCCAGCCCCCGCCACGGGGCAATTTCCGTCAATCGCGCAGCCGCCACCGCGGTTTGACGGATTTTGCCTCTGGGAGAGGCAAAATCCGGCATTCCGGACGGGCGAGGGTGCGCAATGGCGGAAATTGCACACGGCGGCAGGTCCTGTACTCGGGGCGCCGCCTGGGGCGGTGGCGCTCCCGAGTGCCAGACTCGGGGGATGCCGCCGTCCCCGAGTAACGACCGGCCTAAGACCGCGATCCGGCGTTACCTACCGCTGCTTCACCGCGTCGCCGCGATCAACGCGCTGCTCCTGCTCGTCGCGGTGGGGCTCACGATCGTGATCCTGGTGCCCGGCCATCAGGCCTCCTACCGGGTCGATGAGGAAGGAGTCCTGCTGGTGGCGGCCCTCCTCCTCGTGGTGTTGCTCAACCTCGTGCTGTTGCGCAGGGTGGTCGGACCCGTGCTGCGCCTGACCGCACTGGCTCGCGATGTCGATCTGACCGATCCTGTCCCGCCGGTGGCCGACGCGGAGCCGAACTCCGAGGCCGGCGAGCTCGCCCACACGTTCAACGAGATGCTCCTGCGACTCCAGGCCGAGCGTCGCCAGGCGACCGGCCGGGTCCTGGCGGGCCAGGAAGCCGAGCGGCTGCGGATCGCTCAGGAGCTGCACGATCAGGTCGGCCAGGAGCTGACCGCGGTCCTGTTGCTGCTCTCCCGCCTTCAGGGGCGCGTCCCGGCCGAGCTGCAGCCCACCGTGGTCGAGGTCCAGAGTTCGGTGAGGTCGAGCCTCGAGGACCTGCGGCGCATCGCCATCGAGCTGCGTCCGGAGGCGCTCGACGATCTCGGCCTCGAGAGCGCGCTGGCCGTTCTCTGCGAGCGCTTCGCCCAGCGGTCGGGACTCGAGGTGGCGTGCCGGATCCCCAAGTCGCTGCCCGACGTCTCGCCGGAGACCGAGCTGGTGATCTACCGAGTCGCGCAGGAGGCCCTGACCAACGTGGCCCGCCACTCCGGCAGCGATCAGGCCGAGCTCATACTGCAGCCCCGGGACAGCCAGATCGTCCTGACCGTGCGCGACCACGGCATCGGCCTCGGGGACGACCAGGGGCCCGGCAGCGGGATGCGAGGCATGCGCGAGCGCGCTGCTCTGGTCGGAGCCGCGCTGGCCATCCAGAATGTCAGTCCCGGCCCGGGGACCGAGGTCCGTCTCGAGGTGCCGGTCGAGGTGACATCGTGATCCCGCTGAAGACCCGGATCCTGCTCGCCGACGACCACGCCGTCGTCCGCCATGGGCTGCGCATGGTGCTCGACTCCCAACCCGACATGGAGGTGGTGGCCGAGGTCGGGGACGGCGCCGAGGCGGTCAAACGGGGCGTCGACGCTGACGTCGACCTTGCCGTGATCGACATCACGATGCCGCGGATGACCGGGCTGCACGCGGCGCGGGAACTTCACCGCCGACGGCCCAAGCTGCGCATCCTGATGCTGTCCATGCATGAGAACGAGCGCTACCTGTACGAGGCGCTCAAGGCCGGCGCGTCGGGTTACGTCCTCAAGTCGGTGGCCGACCGCGACCTCGTGGAGGCGATCCGGGCGGCGATGCGTGGCGAGAAGTTCCTCTATCCGGGAGCGATGACGCCGCTGATCGAGGACTTCCTGCACCGGGCCCGCCAGGACCTCCCGGTCCGGGAGGACCCGCTCACCCCGCGCGAGCAGGAGGTGGTCAAGCTGGTCGCCGAGGGCTATAGCAACAAGCAGATTGCCGAGACGCTCGTGATCTCGGAGAAGACCGTCGAGCGCCACCGCGCGAACATCCTCGACAAGCTCGGGATGCGCGACCGGGTCGAGCTCACGCGCTACGCGATCCGCCAGGGCCTGATCGAGCCGTAGCCCCGCAGATACAGGCTGGCACCCATGGTCGACCGCCTGCGGCTCCGCCATCCTGCCTTTCGTAATCGAAAAACACAAACGCACTTGACTCGGGCACCCGCGGCGGGACAGACCTGACCGACACCCGCCGCAACCGAGGCGGTCGGCACCGAATCCGCAGCGCGGCCCGGTTCGCCGTCTCCGAGGACCCGAAGGAGGACCGATGATCTGTGTCGCCCCACCCCCCGCCGCTGACCGCGCCCTATTGCGCGACGACCCCCTGGCCCCCACGCGCCTGCTCGTGGTCGACGATCACCCGGCCGTGCGAGCGGGCCTGCGCGAGTTGCTCGCCAACGAGCCCGACTTCCACGTCGTGGCCGCCGTCGAGACCGCCGAACTGGCCGTCGAGATCGCCGGGCGTGAACCGATCGACGTCGCCGTCGTGGACTACCAACTGGGCGGCCGCAACGGGCTGTGGCTGAGCCGCAAGCTCAAGCGCCTTCCGGAGCCGCCCGCCGTGCTGGTCTACTCGGCGTATACCGACGGGGTGCTCAGTGCGGCCGCGGTGGTGGCCGAAGCCGACGCGATCGTCAGCAAGGGCAGCATCGGATCCGAGCTGTGCCAGGAGATCCGCTGGGCAGCCGCGGGCGAGCGGCACCTGCCCGCGCTCCCGCCGCGGCTGGCGGAAAGCCTTCGGCGCCGGCTCGACCACGAGGAGCAGGCGATATTCGGGCTCCTGTTGGCCGGCTTCGAGCCGGCCGAGGTCGCCGTCACGTTGGGGCTTGCCCCCGGGACCATGGAGTCCCGTCTATGGGAGCTGCTCCAGCGACTCGAGGGTCTACCAGCGGCGCCGCGACGATGACCCGGGTGCCGACGGCAGAGGTCGAGGCGGGCGCCCCGATCGTGACGCCCGCCGGGTCGCCAGCCGGCTCACCGGCCTCGCGTCGGCGCCGATACGTGCCCCTGCTCTACCGCGTGGCCGCCATCAACGCCCTGCTCATGGTCGCTGCGGTCACGCTGACGATCGTGGTGCTCGCCCCGTCGAAGATCTCGGTACTGGCGCTGGACGAGGAGGTGCTTGTGGTGCTGGCGGCGGTCGGGCTGGTCGTGCTCGTCAACGTATGGCTGCTCCGACGCGTGATCGGTCCTGTCGAGGCTCTGACCGCGTTCGCCCGCCAGGTCGACTACTCCACCCTCGGCGAGCGGATCCAGCCCGCGGAGCCCACCTCCGAGGCGGGCGAGCTAGCGCTCACCTTCAACCAGATGCTGGAGCGCCTGCAGGCCGAGCGGCGGGAGTCGACCGGCCGGGTGCTCCGCGCGCAGGAGGCCGAGCGCCTCCGGATCGCCCAGGAGCTGCACGACCAGGTCGGCCAGGAGTTGACCGCCGTGCTGCTCGGACTCTCGCGGGTCTGCGCGCAGGCTCCGACCAGCCTGGAGGGAGAGGTCCTGACCATCCAGGACGCCGTGCGCGACAGCCTCGACGACGTGCGGCGGATCGCGGTCCAGCTGCGACCCGAGGCACTCGACGATCTCGGCCTGGCCAGCGCCCTGGCCGTGCTCGCCGACCGCTTCTCGCACCAGCTCGGCCTCGAGGTCGCCGAGCACATCCCGCTCGACATCCCGGCCCTGGCGCCAGAGGCCGAGCTGGTCCTGTACCGCGTGGCGCAGGAGGCGCTGACCAACGTCGCCCGCCACTCGGCCAGCAGCCGGGCCGAGCTCTCGCTCGAGTGCCAGGAGGACTACCTGCGTCTGACCGTGCGCGACCACGGACTGGGGCTGACGCCCGGGAACACCCCTGGCACCGGGATGCGAGGCATGCGCGAGCGAGCCGCACTGATCGGTGCACGCCTGCAGATCGGCAATCGGCCGTCGGGCTCGGGCTGTGAGGTGCGGCTCGACATCCCCCTCGAGGTCGCGAATGCTCACTGAGGCCTCGGCTCCCTTGCTCGACGGCGGAGCTCCGCCCATTCATGTGCTGTTGGTCGACGACCATCCCGCGGTCAGGCACGGGATCCGCCAGCTCATCGCCGAGGAGCCCGACATGATCACCGTCGCCGAGCACTCGAGCGCATCGAGCGACACCAGCGCAGTCGCGCGCTGGGCCGATGTGGCGGTCGTCGACTACCACCTAGGCGACCGCGACGGGCTGTGGCTGACTCGACAGATCAAGCAGCGGCCGTGTTCCCCACCGGTCCTGATCTATTCCGCCTTCGCCGACACGGCCCTTGCCGTCGCGGCCATCGTCGCCGGCGCCGACGGGATGCTGTCCAAGACGACTCTCGGCGAGGAGCTGACCATCGCCATCCGCCGGCTGGTCCACGGCCGCCAGTACTTCCCGGCTATCCCCGAGTCGATCACGGGCGCGCTGTCCGCTCGTTTGGAGCCCACCGATCAGGCGATCTTCTCGATGCTCGTCCACGGGACGGTGGCCGGCGAGATCGGCACGCGGCTGGGGTTGGCAAAGACCGAACTCGAGGCGCGCCGGCAGCTGATCCTGCGGACGATCGCGCCGAAGGCCGCCCGGTCCGGGGTCGCGGCCGGAGCCCGCTCGGCGCTCGACTACGACCGCCCGCTTCGCCGGCATCGCCACCTGCGGCCTAGATAAGCTGCCCCGATGCTGGAGAGCGGCGACACGTTCCTGTCCCCTTCCGGTAGCGCGCTCACCCTCATCGAGGGGCCGGCCGGCAACGACGGCGCGCGGATCGTCTTCGACAGGGTGATGCCGCCGGGCAAGGGAAAGGCCGATCCGCACGTCCATCTGGACTGCGATCAGGATTACGAGATCCTGGGCGGATCGGCGACCCTCGAGGTCTCGGGCCGGGCACGCACGCTGCTCGCCCGGGACACCATCAGCATCCCGCGATCGACCCCTCACCGCGACCCGTACAACACGTCGGACACCGAGCTGCGCTTCAGGGCAACCATCTCACCGTGCCCGCCGTTCATCGACGCGTTCGGTCGCGCCCTGGCCGAGCGGCTGCCGTCCGTACGCGCGTGACGGCGGATGAACACCCTCGACGCCCACGCCACGGCCGCCGCGGTTCGGCGGGGCGAGCTCTCCCCCGTCCAGCTGGTTGAGGACTGTTTGTCCCTGATCGAGGAACGCGATCGAGAGATCAATGCGTTCACGGTCGTGCTCGGCGAGCAGGCGCGCGCGACCGCGCGAGCGCTCGAGCGACGACTCGGCGCCGGTGAGCCGGGCGGTCCGCTGGCCGGCGTTCCGGTCGCGGTCAAGGACCACATCTGGCTGGCGGGCGAGCTCGCCACCAACGGCTCGCGGGCGCTGGCTGACTTTCGCCCCGCCGAGGATGCCGTCCCGGTGGCTCGCCTCAAGGCCTGCGACGCGATCATCGTCGGGAAGACCAACAACCCCGAGTTCTGCTACCGCGCCTTCACCGCGAACGAGGTGTTCGGCGTCACGAGGAACCCGTGGGGTCCGTCCCGGACGCCCGGTGGCTCGAGCGGCGGATCGGGCGCCTGCGTGGCGGCCGGCATGGTGCCGCTCGCGCTCGGTACGGACGGCGGGGGCTCGGTCAGGATCCCGGCCGCGTTCTGTGGCGTCGTCGGCCTCAAGGGCACGTTCGGCCTGATCCCGAAGCTTCCCGGCTTTCGCGGCTGGCCAACGCTCTCGGTCGACGGGCCGCTGACCCGCAGCGTCCGCGACGCCGCGCTGGCGCTCGAGGTGATGGCCGGTCCGGCTCCCGCCGATGACCTCTCCTACCCCTCGCCGGAGCGCGGCTACCTGGCCGGGGCGACCGAGGGGTGCGATCTCTCCAAGCTCCGCGTCGCGTGGTCGGCCGATCTCGGCTTCGCGCCGGTGGAGCCGGACGTGCGTGACCGCTTCCACGCAGCCATCGAGGCCTTGGCGGGCGCGGGATTAGAACTCGTCGAGGACCATCCGCCCCCGCGGGACCCGGTGCCTCTGTGGAACACCATCGCGACGATCGAGGGCTACGCATCGGAAGGGCCGCTGCTCGAACGTTCACCGGAGTCGATCGAGCCGGCGACGGCCGAGATCATCCGCAGCGGCGCCACCCACAGCGCTCGCGATTACCTCGACGCACAGAGCGAGCGCGCGGCGTACACCCGTGAGTGGCTCGAGTTCTTCACGGACTTCGACCTGTTGATCACACCGATGATGCAGCTGACCGCATTCGAGGTCGGGATCGCCGGGCCCGCCGAGGTCGACGGCATCCCAGTCGATCCGTTCTTCGACGACTGGTGTCACCTGTGCTATCCGCCAAACCTGACCGGGCAGCCCGCCATCTCGCTGCCGAACGGGTTCGGCCACGACGGGCTTCCGGTCGGGCTCCAGATCATCGGGCGCCGTTTCGGCGAGGCCACGCTCCTGGCGGTGGCCGCGGCGTGGGAGAGGCTCATGCCGTGGGAAGACCAAATGCCGCCTCTGTGAGTCCCATACGATCCCCCGGGATGACCACGATCGGGCGTGTGCAGGTGGGTCGCTGGCCGGCGGATCACCCGACCCGGGTCATCGTGCTGGTCCACGGCTACGGCGAGCACATCGGCCGCTACGGGCATGTGGCGGAGGGGTTGCGCGCCCGCGGCTCGACCGTCGTCGGCCCCGATCACGTCGGCCACGGCACCACAGCGGGCGACCGGGTGCTGGTGGAGGATTTCGAGACGATCGTCGACGACGTGCGCGCCGTCGTGGTCGAGACGCGCGGCGATCTCCCCGTCGTCATGGTCGGGCATTCGATGGGCGGCCTGATCGCCACGCGCTACGCCCAGCGCCACCGCGACGATCTCGCCGGCCTCGTCCTCAGCGGTCCGGCGGTGGGCCTCACCCCGGTGTTCGGGGCTTGGCTCGCCGCACCCGAGCTTCCGTCGGATCCGATCGACGTCGCAACGCTCTCACGCGATGCCGCCGTCGGCGAGGCCTACGCATCCGACCCGCTGGTGTGGCATGGCGGCTGGAAGCGCCCCACCCTCGAGGCGTGGGTGGCCGCTGAGGAGGCGATCGCCGCGGGGCCCGGTTTCGAGGAGCTCCCGCTGCTCTACGTCCACGGCGCCAAGGACCAGCTCGTGCCGGTCGTCCTGGCTCGACCCGTCATCGAGCGCCTGGCCGGACCGGACAGTGAGCTGCACGTGCTTGACGGCGCCCGCCACGAGGTCTTCAACGAGCTCGGCAAGCAGCAGACGATCGAGATCGTGGCGAGCTTCGCGGAGCGCGTCACCGCGCGCTGACCGTCGCCTTGTCTCAGGGCGCCGTCCGCCGCAGCATCTCGACGACGAGGAAGGCGAGCTCGAGCGCCTGTTGCGTGTTGAGCCGCGGGTCGCAGACCGTCTCGTAGCGCGAGGAAAGCTCGCTGTGGGAGATCATCTGGGCACCCCCGAGGCATTCCGTGACGTCCTCCCCCGTGTGTTCGACGTGGATTCCACCGGGATGCGTACCGAGCTGCTGGTGGACCTCGAAGAAGCCCTCTACCTCGTCCATGATGCGATCGAAGTGCCGCGTCTTGTGGCCGCTTGGCGATTCCTCGGTGTTGCCGTGCATGGGATCGCACTGCCACACCACGCGATGTCCCGAGCGCGTCACGGCCTCGACGACCGCCGGTAGGAGTTCGCGGACCGCCTGGTTGCCCATCCTCGAGACGAGCGTGACCCGTCCGTCAATCCGCTGGGGATCGAGCCGCTCGACGAGCTCCACCGCCTCTGCGGGCGTGGCCGTCGGACCCAGCTTGACCTGGATCGGGTTCGCGATCAGCGCGCCCAGGGCGACATGAGCCCCGTCTCCCTGACGGGTGCGATCGCCGATCCACGGCTGGTGCGCCGAGAGGAGATACACGCGATCGCCCTCTGCACGCAGCAGGGCGCGTTCGTAGTCGAGGACCAGCATCTCGTGGCTGGCATACAGCTCGACGGTGCGCAGGGATCCATCGTCGACGCCACACGCCGACATGAAGCGGAGGCTGCGATCGATCTCGGTGGCGACTCGCTCATACCGCGCGCCGGCGCTGGAATGGCGCACGAAGTCCATGTTCCATTCGTGCAGACGGTGCAGATCGGCCAGGCCCGCGCCCGTGATCGCGCGGGCCAGGTTCATCGCCGCGGCCGCATTGGCGTATGCACGGACGAGCCGGCTCGGGTCCGGCCGCCGGGCCTCCAGCGTCGCGTCCAGCGCGTTGATCATGTCGCCGCGATATGACGGCAGACCGGCGCGGTCGAGCTCCGAGGTCCGCGGCTTGGCGTACTGGCCTGCGATCCGACCGACCTTGACCACCGGCATCGATGTGCCGTAGGTCAACACCACGGCCATCTGCAGCAGCGTTCGGACCGTCCCGCGCAGATGCAATTCGGTGTTGTCGACGAACGTCTCTGCGCAATCGCCACCCTGCAGCAGGAACGCCTCGCCGCGCGCGACCATGCCGAGCCGTTCCTGGAGCCTGTCGACCTCTGCCGGTACCGCGATGGGTGGAACCGTCTCGAGGATCGCCCGGACGTGCGCGAGCTCCTCGGGGTCCGGCCAGGCCGGCTGTTGCGCTGCCGGTCGCGCCACCGCCTCGCTCACCGCCGCAGCCAGTACACCCGGCAGCGGCGGGGGCGTCGTGGGTACGTCCACAATCCACTTCACACCGGTAAGGCTATGGGTCAACCGGCCGGAAGCGTCGAGACGAGCAGGCCACGGCTCGCGAAGCCGACCGTACCGTCAAGGGTGTCCACGAACGCTGCCGTCAGATCCGGATGCGCGCGCAGAGCCCAGAGCGCCTCTGCGTTCGTCCAGGCCGCGTTGCGGGCCTCGGTGATGCTCCACATCGCGATCACGTCGTCGATGCGACCGAGGACTTCGTCCGCGAGACCCAACAGCCCGGTGAGGAACTCCTGCTTGACCCGCGACTCGGTGGCGGCGATCGTGTCGTTGATCTTCAGATAGTCGCGGTGCTGAGGCGAACCTCGGCCAGGGTCGACCGAGCGCGCCGCGAACGTCGACATGAGCGCGAGGGGAAGGTCGTGGTTGATGTGGGCGTTCATGCCCGCGAGCGCGAACTGGATCGGTGCGATGCTCGGATCACTGCGCGCCGCGAACAGAGGCGCCCAACTGCGCGGTACCGGCTTGCGCGCTTTGCAGGCGTCGACAGCCGCGAAGTACAGACCGGCGAAGACCACGTCCAAAGCGCTGATGAAGTCCGGATCCTCGAATCCGGCGGTCCGAACGGCCGTGTCAACCGCGACCGTCTCTTCCAGGTAAAGGTGGTTGAAGCGCGCTTCGCCGTCGCTGGCAGGAAGCTCAGCCGCGATCGCGTTCATCCGAGCGAGCACCGCTGCGATCGGGTCGCTTGCCCGTGAGCCACGCGCTCCCGACCCTCCGAATCCCCCGGACCACCACGTTGGCAAGTCTGGCAGACCGCGCCTCATGGGGCCTAACCCCCATTGGAATGTGCGCCGGCTCGACGCAAGATGTAATCCGCATGTTCACGGCCACAGTCACCGGGTGGGCGGTCACCCTCGCCGTCATTGGCGGCCTGATCGCGTTCGACCTCTGGCAAGCGCGCCGTCGCCCGCATGTCGTCGGTTTGCGCGAGGCGGTCGTCTGGTCGGTGTCGTACACCGCTGCCGCCCTGCTGTTCGGTGTCGCGTTCGCGCTGATCGCCGGCTGGAACTACGGTGCCCAGTACTTCGCGGGATACGTGGTCGAGCGCAGTCTGTCGATCGACAACCTGTTCGTGTTCGTAATCATCATGAGCACGTTCGCGGTGCCGGCCGAGCAGCAGCCTCGGCTGCTGATGAGCGGGATCGTCGGCGCGCTGATCCTCCGCACTGTGTTCATCGTGCTGGGAGCGGCCATGCTCGAGGCGTTCTCGTTCACCTATCTCCTGTTCGGCGTCGCCCTCACCGTCACCGCCGTGCAGCTGTTCCGCCACCGCAACGTCGATCCATCGGTCGAGGACAACGTCGTCGTGGCCGCGGCCCGGCGCCGCGGCTTGCCCGGAGCGCTCCTCGCGCTGCTCGCCATCGCCACAACCGACCTGGTCTTCGCGCTGGACTCAATCCCCGCCGTGTTCGGGGTCACCCAGCACGCCTACATCGTGTTCGCCGCAAACGCGTTCGCGCTGCTCGGCCTGCGGCCCCTGTACTTCCTCGTCTCGGGGCTGCTCGACCGGCTCGTCTACCTGTCGAGCGGGTTGGCCGTGATCCTCGGCTTCATCGGCATTAAGCTCGTGCTGCACTTTCTCCACCTGCACGACCATGAGGTCCCGGAGATCTCGACCGGTCTGTCGCTGGGGGTTATCGCAGGGGTGCTCGCGATCACGACCGCGGCCAGCCTGCTGCGGGTCCGCCGCGACCCGCGCCGGCGCGCCCATGCCGGCTCGCTGCGCGCGCGCCCGGAGCCGCTCGAGTAGGCTCGAGCCGTGACCGCGCTCAATGCCCAGTGGCGCCTGGCCGCGCGTCCGGTCGGCCTGCCCAAGGCCTCCGACTGGGAGTGGGTGCAGCAGCCGGCGCCCGAGCCGCACGCGGGAGAGTTCCGGGTCAAGCTCGAGTACCTGTCGCTCGATCCCGCCATGCGCGGCTGGATGAACGAGGGCCGCTCGTATGTGCCTCCGGTGGGGATCGGCGAGGTCATGCGGGCGGGCGGGATTGGCCGGGTGGACGCCTCGCGGCATCCCAACTTCGCCGTCGGCGAACTTGTGTCGGGACTCTTCGGAGTGCAGCGCTACGCGGTGTCCGACGGACGCGGCGTCGCTCGGATCGACACGTCGCTGGCACCGCCCCCGGTGCATCTCGGCGTCCTCGGCATGACCGGGCTGACCGCGTACTTCGGGCTGCTCGACGTCGGCCGGCCCGAACCGGGCCAGACCGTCGTCGTCTCAGGCGCCGCCGGTGCCGTGGGAAGCGTGGCCGGGCAGATCGCCCGGATCAAGGGCTGCCGGGCCGTGGGCATCGCCGGCGGACCGGAGAAATGTGCCTGGCTGGTCGACGAGCTCGGCTTCGACGCCGCGATCGACCACAAGTGCGGCGAGGTGCGCGCCGAGTTGCGCCGGCATACGCCGGACGGCGTCGACGTCTACTTCGACAACGTCGGCGGCGAAACCCTCGACGAGGTCCTGCGCTGCCTCGCCCGCGGCGCGCGCGTGGTCATTTGCGGCGCGATCTCGCAGTACAACGCCGAGCACCCGCCGCGCGGGCCGGTCAACTACCTGCAGCTGCTGGTCGCCCGGGCATCGATGACGGGCTTCCTCGTCTTCGACTTCGCCGAGCGTTACGCCGAGGGCATCGCCCAGCTTTCCGAGTGGCGGCGCGGAGGCCAACTGCACTCTCGCGAAGACATCGTCCACGGCGGCCTTGACCAGTTCCACGAGGTGTTCCTCAGGTTGTTCCGCGGCGAGAACACCGGCAAGCTCGTGCTCCAGCTGGACGGCTGACCGTAGCCGCGGCCGACCGCCGCCACGGCCGCCACGGCCCCGACGGGCCCCCCTGCTCCCACGGCGGACGACGACGCCCGATGGGACGGGGCGCAACACTGTCCGGGTGACGGCGGTGGCGGCTCCCCAGACGATGCTCGATCGCGCGCGAGCGATGGGCTGGGTTCCCGTGTGGTCACTGCCCGCCGCCCTGCGCGCGGTTCGCGCCGTGCTCGTCGTCTGTGGCCTCTTCGCCCTCACCGACCAGGTGATCGGCAACCTCCAGATGGCGACGTTCGCCGCGTTCGGCGGCTTCGCCACGCTCGTGCTGGCTTCTTTCGGCGGCAGCCGCCGCGACAGGTTCCTCGCCCACATGGCGCTGGCGGTGAGCGGGAGCGTGCTGCTGACGATCGGCACCGCGGTGAGTTCCTCCACCCTGTTCGCCGCCCTCGCCACGGTACCGGTCACCTTCGCCGTGTTCTTCGCCGGCATCGCCGGCCCCAACGCCGCCTCGGGCGTGACCGGCGCGCTACTCGCCTACGTGCTCCCTGCCGCGTCCTTCGGCACGATGTCCATGGTCCCCGATCGTCTCGCGGGATGGTGGCTGGCCTCGGTGGCGGGGACCGCGGCGGTGCTGCTGCTCTCGCCCCGCCCGGACGAGGACCCGCTGCGCCGGGCGGCCGCGCAGCTGGCGACGGCCGTGGCCGATGAGCTGGACGCGGCGCTGGCGGGAGCCGCCGGCGAGGAGCAGCTTGCCGCCACGCTCGCCCTCAAGCAGGACCTGATCGCCCGCTTCACGGCGACGCCCTACCGGCCGACCGGACTCGCGACCGCCGACCAGGCGCTGGCCAACGCCATCGAGCTGCTCGAGTGGTGCACCGCGCTGAGCGCCGATGCGATCCGTGAGCGAGCCGATCTGCGCGAGGCCCCGGCGACATCCCGCCGGCTGCTCTCGACCACGACCGGAGTTCTCCGTGACGTCTCTTCTCTACTCGCAGGCGGCGATGCCCGACCCGACATCGATCTCCTCGATCGCTGCCAGGCCGACGCCGTGGCCGGGCTCCACGAGCCGGCGCGCGGGCGCAACGGTTTCCGGGAGGCAGCGCAGGTCTCCTTCCACGCCCACGCGATCGCAGTCGCGGTGCTCGCCCTCGCCGCGGAGACGCTGGTCGCGGCCGGGGTGGTCGATCCGGCCTGGGTCGAAGCCCGGCGCCGGCGCTGGTACGCGGCGTCGACCACGGCGACGCGAGCCGCGCGGAGGGTGTCGAGCGTGGTGACCGCGGCGCACACGCATGCGACCGTCCGCTCGGTCTGGTTCGTCAACAGCCTGCGGGGCGCGGTGGCGCTGGCGGCGGCGGTGGCGGTGGCCGACGTGGGAAGCGTCCAGCACGGCTTCTGGGTCGTGCTCGGGACACTGTCCGTGCTTCGCACGAACGCCATTTCAACCGGCGCCACCGCGGTGCGAGCGCTCGCCGGTACGGCGATCGGCTTTGTCGTCGGCGGCATCCTCCTCGTGGCCATCGGAAGCGACTCGACGGCCCTGTGGGTGGCCTTGCCGGTCGCCGTATTCGTGTCCGCATATGCCCCGGGAACCGCTCCGTTCGTGGTCGGCCAGGCCGCGTTCACGGTGACCGTCGCGGTGCTCTTCAACCTGCTCGCGCCGGTCGGGTGGGGCGTCGGCATAGTGAGGATCGAGGACGTGGCGATCGGCTGCGCGGTCAGTGTGGCGGTCGGCGCCCTGTTCTGGCCTCGCGGCGTGGCGGCCGTCGTCGGCGACGACCTGGCCGATGCGTATCGCTCGGGCGCGGCCTACCTCCGGCAAGCCGTCGACTGGGCCGCCGGGGTGAGCGAGGCCGCGCCAGACGGCGCCCTCGTCGCCGCCGCGGCTGGGGCGCGCCTCGACGAAGCGCTCCGCGGCTTCCTCGCCGAGCAGGGCGCCAAGCACATCGCGCGGCAGGATCTGTGGCGTCTGGTCGGCGGTTCGCTGCGGCTGCGGTTGACAGCGCGAGCCATCGCCGAGTTGCCGGGCGATGCGCGCGCGATCGAAGCGGTGCGTGATCCGCTCGAGCGGCGCACGACCACACTCGCCACCTGGTACGAGGACCTGGCGGCGCTGGTCGACCGGCCGGACCACGCCGCCGCCCACCAGCTCCAGCCGCCCGCCTTCGCGCCGGTCGAGCGCAAGCCCGAGTCCTACTACGGAGTATGGCTCTGCGAGCATCTCAGCCATCTCGGAGAGCATCTCGCCGAACTTGTGCGCCCGGCCGCACAGGTGGCCGAGATCCGCCGCCGGCCGTGGTGGCGGTGAGAGGCGGCGCTACCGGACGGGCTTGCGCGCTCGGATCACCGCGGCCGCCGCGTGCTCGTGGACGCGGTGGGTCTGTTCGATGTCAACCGCGGCGAACCCGGCGTGCTCGAGCGCGGCCTCGAACTCACGGCGCGTCAGCGCGCCGGCGATGCAGCCCGTCCACGCCGCCACGTCGGTCCTGGTCGCGTCGTCCATTTCCTCGTCGGCGATCACGTCGGAGACGGCGAACCGGCCGCCGGGACGGAGCACGCGGGCGGCCTCCCGGATTACGCGCCGCTTGTCCGCGCTGAGGTTGATCACGCAGTTGGAGATCACGACGTCGACCGTCGCGTCCTCGAGCGGAACCGCCTCGATGTAGCCCTTCACGAACGTCACGTTCTCCACGCCGGCCTCCGCGGCGTTCCGCCGGGCCAGCTCGAGCATCTCGTCCGTCATGTCCAGGCCGATGGCCCGGCCAGTCGGACCCACCCGTCTCGCCGAGATGAGCACGTCGGCGCCGCCACCCGAGCCGAGATCGAGCACCACCTCGCCCTCGCCCAGCTCGGCGATTGCCGTCGGCACCCCCCAGGCGAGCGACGCGCCGATCGCTGCCGGCGGTGCATCTTGCGCGGTCCGGCGGCCGTAGAGCGATGCCCCGAACACTCCCGTGGCATCCGCCGGACTGCAGCAGGCCGCCCCGCGGCCGGCGCCACACCCGGCCGCCCCGGTTGCCGCCGCGGCGTACTTCTTGCGGACCGCCTCGCGCACGTCGGTCAGTTCAGCCATGCGGAGAGCTCCTTCAACGCATCGGGGATCACGAAGTAATAGGCCCACAGGCCACGGCGCTCGGAGCTATCGATTGAATTGCCATCCGTCAATGGATAGTGTCGTGCCCATGGCGCACGTCCTATTCGTCTGCCTCCACAACGCCGGGCGTTCGCAGATGAGCCAGGCTCTGTTCGAGCGCGCTGCGGACGGAGCCCACAGCGCCGGCTCGGCCGGAACCACGCCGGCCGAGCAGATCCATGCGGTCGTGCTCGACGCCATGCGCGAGCTTGGAATCGACCTGGCCGGCCGCCAGCCGCGTCTGCTCACTCGGGGAGCTCGCCGCGCAGGCCGACGTTGTGGTCACGATGGGCTGTGGCGATGAGTGCCCTTACATCCCGGGCAAGCGCTACATCGACTGGGAGCTGGCCGATCCCGCCGGCCGGTCGCTCGAGGAGGTCCGGCTCATCCGCGATGACATCGCCAGGCGCGTCGAGAAGCTCCTGGCCGAACTTGACGGCTCGTGAGCGGGCGTGGCATCCGGTGAGCGGGCGCGTCACCCGGTGAGCGGGCGCGTCATCCGGACGGCGGCGCCGGATATGCCTCACGCCCGGAAGCTGAGCACTTCGTAGGCCAGGCGTCGCAGGCGCACGGCGACGGGGGCGTGCGAACCGGTCGACTTGGGTCGCGCGGTGCTCATCGCGATCCCGGCCAGGACGGCCGCGACACCGACGAGCTGCCAGAACGCGGCCGGCTCGCCCAGCGCCAGCCAGCCGGCGCCGGCGCCGACCACCGGCTCGAGGTTCAGGAAGGCGCCGGCCAGCTCGGCAGGAACGCGCGCCTGGCCGAAGGCGAACAGCCAGAAGGGCAGCGGCGTGCCGGCCAGCGCGAGCGCTGCAAGCGCCGCGGCGGGCACGGCTGCCGTCGGCCCGTGCGGCACGCCGTCAGTGAGGATGGCCACCGGGAAAGCGACCAGCGCGCCGCCGGCAAACTGGACCGCGGTCACCGCCGCGGCGTCGCGGCCGGCGAGCAGGCGCGGCTGGAGCGCGATGAATCCCGCCGACAGCACGGCCGAGCCAAGCACGAGCACGTCCCCGTGCGGGCTCGCCCCGCCCGCGCCGGCGGCTGCCACGAAGGCGATTCCGATCAGCGCGACCGCATAGCCGGCCCACGTGAGCGGGCGCGTATCCGTCTCACCGAGACCCGCGGCCATCAGGGCGACGAGCACCGGGATCGCGCCGACGATCATCGCCGCGTGGCTCACGCTGGTTCGTTCGATGCCGGCGTTCTGGAGCACGATCACCACACCGAAGCCGATCGCGCCCGACGCGAGCACGGGGATGCTCAGCGCCCCTCGCAGCCCGCGTCGCCCGACCAGGGCCAGTACCGGGGCCGCGACCACGAAGCGCGCGACCGTGAGCCAGCCCGGGCCGAGCCAACCGAGCGCGAGCTTGGTCAGTGGGACGTTCAGTCCCCACAGCGTGCCCGCCGCGGCGAGCGCGAACAGTGCGGATCGGTTCTGCGTCTTCATATGAATGAGGATCGGCAAATCGCCGAAAAGGTCCAGTCGGATTTGACATATCGCCCCAATCACGATGCAATATTTTGTGAAATGGCGACTTCGCTTGATTTGATTGACATCACCCTGCTCGAGGAGCTTCAGTCCGATGCGGATCGCCCCAACGTCGAGCTTGCGCGTCTCGTCGGTCTCTCCCCCGCGGCGACGCTTCATCGCGTGCGGCGCCTCAAGGAGTCCGGGATCGTGCGCAGCGTGGTGGCCAGGCTCGATGCCACCACCGCGGGGTTTCCGCTTCAGGTGTATGTCGCGGTCACCCTGCAGCGCCACGGGGAGGCGGCCCACCGGCGCTTCGCCGAGGCGATCCGAGCGATGCCGGAGGTGATCTCGGGGGACTGGGTCACCGGAGAAACCGATGCGATGCTGATGGTGGTGGCACGCGAGGTCGCCCAACTCCAGCGGGTCCTCGTACGCCTATCGACCCGGGGCGGGGCCGCGCGCGTGATGACCTTGCTTCGCCTCGAGGAGCTCAAGCCGGCCTCGCCGCTCCCGCTCGGGCCGGCCACCTGACGCGCGGCAATCGACCCATCTGTACGGAAAACGCGTACAATGCTGTACGGTGAACCCGTTCAACTATCAAGGTCCCGTCGCGCCGCCTCGGTTGATCGACCGGCGCGGAGAGCTGGATGTCCTTCAGCGCGCCGCTGCCGATGGGGTGGCCATGCGCCTGGCCGCGCCACGCCGCTTCGGCAAGACCAGCCTGCTCGACGCGCACGTGGCCTCCATGCGCGCGGTCGGTCATCGCGCGCTGCGGGTCGATCTGTCCAAGGTCGCCACCGTGGGTGATGTGGCCGCGCGCGTCGCCGGCGCTTTCAGCGTCCTGCCCAATGATCCGCGCCGGACCGTCAGGCGGTGGGCGGCCCGGCTCGGCGTGAGCGCGCAGCTTGCCGGGGTGAAGTTGTCACTCGCCCCCAGCGCGGTGCGGCCGGCGGCCGACGAGGCCCGTGCGGCGCTGCTCGAGTTGCTGGACGTCCCGCGGGGGCTCCACGAGCAGGACGGCGGGCTGACCGTCGTCTGCCTCGACGAGTTTCAGGATCTCCTGGTCGCCGACGATTCGCTCGACGGGCTGTTTCGCTCGGTGATCCAGCACCATGCGGCCGCGGCCGCCTACGTGTTCGCCGGCAGCCAGCCCTCGCTGATGCGGGCGCTGTTCTCCGATCGCGAGCGACCGTTCTACGGGCAGGCACGCCCGGTCGAGTTGCCGGTTCTCCCCCTCGCAGAGGCCGCCCGCGACATCGAGGCGCTGTTGGCAGCCGACGGTCTCGACGCCGCCAACGCCGTGGATGAGCTGCTGGCGTTCACCGGCGGCCACCCGCAGCGGACCGTCTTCCTCGCCCACCATCTCTACAACGTGCTCGACGCGCCGCATCCACCCGACGATCCGGCGGCAGCGGCGCTCGATCTCGGCCTCGTCGAGACCCGGGACTCCCACCAGGCCGTCTGGGACAGTCTCGGCCGGCCGGAGCGGATCCTCCTGATGGCGCTGGCGGACGGGCAGGCGCCTACCGGAAGCACGGTGGCCGCGGAGCACCGCATCGCCCGTTCCACCCTGCAGGATGCGCTCGACCGGCTCATCGGCGACGAGCGCAACGTACAGCGCGATGAGCGGGGACGCCCCTACCTGCTCGACCCGCTGCTCGGCGAGTGGCTGCGGCGGCGTTGAGCTACCGTGAAACCGGATGTCACGCACCTCGGCGCTGATGGCGGTCATCACCCCCGAGCCGGCGAGCACGTCGGAGCTCTATGACCGCATCGGCTACCCCAACCTCGCTCGTCTGGGGTTGATCCCTTACCACGCCTTCCGCGCAGAACTCGCGGCCCTGGCGGTGACCGGAGCGATCGAGGGCGAGACCGCGCCGGACGGCGCGACTACCTGGCGCCGCACGCCGGAAACCGAGCCACCCCACGGGCATATACTGGGCTGACGATGCTCGTCTTCGGCCTTGTGCACGGCGGTGGATGGGAACCTCCCGAGCACGGATCCGAGCCGTCCGAGGACGATTCGCGTGAGCGCCCGCCGTGGACGTGGCGCCTGCCGTGGAGACCATTGGCCTGGTTCGCCGTCTGGTGCTGGCTGATGGCGCTCGTTCCGGTGGTCAACAGCGCGTTCGGTGGCCTGGCCGGATTCGGCCTGCTGATGCTGGCCTTTGCGCTGGTCTGCTGGCGCCTGGAGCGCTTCTGCGCCCGGCAGTACTGGCACGGTCTGCGCGAGTACAAGTACTGAGCGCTTGACCACGCGCTCCACCCCGGGCGGCGCAGGCCCCGGATCGGCGCCTTCCGCCGCCTCCTGGTGGCGGAGCGCCGTGATCTACGAGGTCTACGTCCGCAGCTTCGCCGATGGTGACGGCGACGGGTTGGGGGACATCGCCGGGCTGCGCTCGCGGCTGTCCCACCTCGCCGAACTCGGCGTCGACGCGTTGTGGATCACGCCCTGGTATCCGTCGCCGATGAAGGACGGCGGCTATGACGTCGCGGACTATCGGGCGATCGAGCCGCGGTTCGGCACGCTGGACGAGGCCCGCCGGCTGATCGCCGAGGCACACCGCCTGGGGCTCCGCGTGCTGCTCGACCTCGTCCCGAATCACGTCTCGGACCAGCACCCTTGGTTCCGCGAGGCCCTGTCCGCCCGCCCCGGCACGTCCGAGCGCGCCCGCTTCATCTTCCGCGACGGGCGCGGACCGGGCGGCGTCGAGCCTCCCAACGACTGGACGAGCAACTTCGGCGGCTCGGCCTGGACTCGTGTGAGCGACGGCCAGTGGTACCTGCACCTGTTCGCACCGGCCCAGCCCGACCTCGACTGGACCAACCAGGAGGTTCGGGACGAGTTCGCCGCGATCATCCGGTTCTGGTTCGAGCTCGGCATCGACGGCTTCCGGATCGATGTGGCGCACGGCCTGGCCAAAGCGGCGGGGCTTCCCGACGTCGGGTCACTCGTGTGGCCGCCGGCCCCCGGCGAGGCGGTGGATCATCCGCACTGGGACCGCGACGAGGTCCACGAGATCTATCGCTCGTGGCGCGCGCTCGCCGACGCCTACAACGACCCGCGGGTGTTCGTGGCCGAAGCCTGGGTGCACAACCCGGAGCGGCTGGCGCGTTACGTCCGCGCCGGCGAGCTCCACACTGCGTTCAACTTCGACTTCCTGCTCGCGCCATGGCAGGCCGACGCCATGCGCGAGTCGATCACCGTCTCGCTGCGTGCCCACGAGGCGGTCGGCGCCCCGCCGACCTGGGTGCTCTCCAACCATGATGTGGTCCGCGAGGTGTCCCGGTACGCGCGTCCACAGGGCGGGCTGCCGTTTCGTCACCTGGGCGATGTCATCCATTTGCCCTCGGACCTCGCGCTCGGCCGCCGCCGGGCCCGCGCCGCCGCGCTGCTCATGCTCGCGCTGCCGGGCGGCGCCTACGTCTATCAGGGCGAGGAGCTGGGCCTCGCCGAGGTCGAGGACCTACCCGACGACGTCCTCCAGGACCCGGGCTGGGAGCAGTCGGGGCACACCGACCGCGGGCGCGACGGCTGCCGCGTCCCCATGCCCTGGTCCGGAGCGCAGGCGCCGTTCGGCTTCAGCCCCCCGGATGCAACCGCCTCGCCCTGGCTACCGCAGCCAGCCTCGTGGAAGAGCCAGACCGTCGAGGTCCAGAGCGGCGACGACGCCTCGATGCTCGAGCTATACCGCCGCGCCCTTCGTCTCCGCCGCTCGCATCCCGCGCTCGGGGACGGCACGCTGACCTGGCTGCCCGCGCCGGCCGGTGCGCTCGGCTTCGCCCGCGACCCCGGCTTCGCCTGCCTCGTCAACCTGTCCGCCGACCCTCTCGCGCCACCGGGCTCATCCGAACTGCTGATCTCGAGCGACCCGCTCGACGCCGGCGGCCAGGTTCCCGCCGACACCGCGGCCTGGTTTACGGTCTGAACGCACCCGGCCGGGCCCTACGTCCTCCGCCGCCCCCCTCCCCACGAGCGGATGCATAACTCACCAAACCCCGCGATCCCGCGCGGGGAGTTTGCGACGTTGTGAGTGGGACCGCGCGGCGCGGCTCCGCCTGGCCGCTGAACCGCTGACCAGGACGCGAGGCTCGCGCCGGCGCCCGCGGCTCACCGCGCCTGGGTCATAAGTACGCACTCGCCCGCCGCGCCACCCCGAGTGCGGGCTTATGACCCACATATGGCCTTGAATAGGCGTTCACATCGCGGGTCGCGCCGAGTGCGCGGATATGACGCACATCCCGACGGCCCGGTCGGACGCCACCATGCTCAACGCCGAAGAGTCCGCGCCACGCCAGGATCGGCGCTCGTGGCGCCCGCCGCCCAACTGCATCAGCCCAACCACGCCGGCACCCGCCGGCGCCGGCTCAATAGCCCTGGTTGGTGATGCTGTACTGGTTGTTGTTGTTCTTGTTCTTGTTGCCGCTCTGCGTGGTGCTACTGCCGGTCGGCTTGGGAGCAGCCACGACCGGCGCGGCCGACGTCGTGGTAACCGGCGGCGAAGAGTTTGTGGTGGCCGGCGCCGAGGTCGTCGCGGACGGCGCCGAGGTCGTCGCGGCGCTGGTCGTGGTCGACTTGGGCTTCGAGGCCGCCTTGTGATGAGCCTGCTTGTGCGCCTTGGCCTTCTTCTTGGCGGCCGCCTGGGTGGCGGTCGTGGTCTGCGACTGCGGCGTCGCCGCTGCCGGCGTCGAGCTCGTCGAGGAGGCGGATGTGCCGCCGCATCCAGCCACCGCTATCGCGGCAGCGATAGTGCTCAGCAGCGCTCTTTTCATAGTCCCCGCTCCAATGGTCGCTTCCAAGGCCTCCTCCCAGGGTACAAGACACCTGGGATGCCGCAACGTTGCGGCCCGGATAGGTCGATTTGCCCGCCTCGCCCGAAGAACGTTCGGACGACGCTGGACCTTGCCGAGCCAATCGGCGAGCCGTTCCGGCAACCGGGCCGGGTAAGGTATCGGCGCGGATGGAGGCATCGGGTACCTCGTCTGTCCCCCAGGACATGGACGGCGTCGCTCCAAGTGGGGACGCCGTCGCGGGCACCGCTGCTCGGACTGCGCTGACCCCCGAGCGGCCGCCGGTCGGTGCCACGGACCAGGGCGCCCGCGCACGGCGGGGACCACCCCGGGGGCTCGGCTCGCGCGAGACGCTGATCCTCGTCGTCTGCTGCGTCGCGCAGTTCATGGTCATCCTCGACCTGAGCATCGTCAACGTGGCGCTGCCCTCGATCCAGTCGAGCCTGAACTTCACGTCGGCCGACCTGCAGTGGGTGGTCGACGCGTACGCGATCGCGTTCGCCGGCTTCCTGATGCTGGGCGGCCGGGCCGCCGACCAACTCGGGCAGCGCCGGGTGTTCGTGGCCGCCCTGATCCTGTTCTCGATCACCTCGCTCGTCGGTGGCGCGGCCGTGAATCGGCAGATGCTGATCGTGGCGCGCGGCGTGCAGGGCTTCAGTTGCGCGTTCATGGCCGCCTCATCGCTGGCCATCATCACCTCGTCCTTCCCACCCGGGCCCCAACTGCACCGCGCGATCGGCCTGTGGGCGGCGATGAATGGGCTCGGTGGCGCCGCCGGCACGCTGTTCGGCGGGATCATCACCGAGGCGATCAGCTGGCGGTGGGTGCTGCTGATCAACCCGCCGATCGGCATCGCCACCGCGATCGTCGCCTACACGGTGGTGGCCGACCGACGCCGGGGCCAAGCCCGTCGCAGCTTCGATATCCCGGGCGCGGTCACCCTCACGCTAGGTCAGATGGTGCTGGTCTACGGCGTCGTCCAGGCCGGGCTGCGGGGCTGGCACGCGGGCCTGGCGATCGGTCCGATCCTCGCCGGCTTCGCCCTTCTGGCCGTGTTCTGCGTGATCGAAACCCGCGAGAAAGACCCGCTCGTCCCGTTCAAGGACCTGACCAAGTCCCTTCAGGTGTCCAACGGGATCGTGCTGCTGTTCAGCGCCGCGCTGTTCCCGATGTGGTACCTGAGCTCGCTCTACCTACAACAGGTACTCGGGCTCTCGCCACTCCACGCCGGCCTGACCTTCCTGCCGATGGCGCTGACGATCATGTTCGTTGCCCGCAGCGCCGGCAAGCTCGTCGGCCGCTTCGGCGTACGTGCCGTGCTCGGCTCCGGGCTGCTGATGATGACCGCCGGGATGCTCCTGTTCACCAAGATCGCCGCCAGCGGCAGCGCGATCGTCTACGTGGTCGTTCCCGGTGTCCTGACCGCGGCCGGGATCGGCATGTCGATCGTCCCGTCGACGATCATGGCCACGCAGGGAGCCAAGCAGGGGCAGCAAGGGCTCGCCTCGGGTCTGGTCAACACCTCGCGCCAGGTCGGCGGCGGCCTCGGCATCGCGGTCCTGATCACCCTGGCCACGACGCTGACGAGCCATCTGATCGGCAGAGGCCACGGCGTGCTCCAGGCGCTCACCGAAGGTTTCCGGCTCGGCTACTTCATCGCGGCGGGACTGTGCGCCGCGGCGGCTGTGGTGACCTTCCTGCTGGTTCCGAAACCCGCCGCCGGCGAGCGCGCGCCGTCGACGCGCCGAGCGCCGGCGATCGTGCTCGCGGTCGCCGGGGTCATCGCCGGGTTCGTCGTGCTCGCCTTCGCGGTCGGCGGATCCCACGGGGCGCCGCTTGGCCACTACACGACCAGCGGCGCCTACAGCTACGTGTCCGCGCCCGACCTCAACCCCCCGATCATCCGCTCCACGATCCCCACCAAGAGCGCGAAGCTGGCCCCCGGCTACATCCTGACCGCGAACTTCTACGACCTGAACCACCCGCCGATGATCGGCCAGAGCGGCCCGCTGATCCTCGACAACCGCCTCCAACCGGTCTGGTTCAAGCCCGTCCCGAAGGAAGACGTCGCCGGCAACCTGGGCCTCCAGGTCTACGACGGCAAGCCGGTGCTGACGTGGTGGCAGGGCACGATCACCACCACGGGCGACACCGAGACCGGCGAGGACGTGGTGGTCGACCAGCACTACCGGCCGATCGCGCGGCTGAAAGCGACCAACGGATGGGTCGTCACCCTGCACGAGATGATCATCCGCGGCCACACCGCCTGGGTCACCGCGAACAAGAACATCCCGATGAACCTGTCGAGGTACGGCGGCGCGTACAACGGCGCGCTGATCGACTCGGCGGTGCAGCAGTACGACCTGACCACGGGCAAGCTGCTCTACAGCTGGGACGCGCTCAACCACATCCCGCTCAGCGACGGCCGCGCCTCGCTGCCCACCAACGGCTTCCCCTGGGACGCCTATCACGTCAACTCGATCAACCTGGCCGGCGACGGCACGTTCGTCGTCTCGATGCGCAACACCTGGGCCGCCTACAAGGTGAACGTCGCAAGCGGCAACATCGAGTGGACGCTCGGCGGGCGCCACTCGAGCTTCAAGCTCTCCAAGGGCGCCGATTTCGAGTGGCAGCACAACGTGGTCGCGTATCCGGGGTCGCCGCTCGTCACTCTCTTCGACGACCACTGCTGCCAGATCACCGGCGGCGGCACCTACGTCAACCCCACGTCGTACTCACGCGGGCTGGTCCTCAAGCTCGATCAGAAGGCCCGGACGGCAACACTTGCCGGCCAGTACACCCACGGCGACAAGTTCAACTCGGAGTACATGGGCAGCCTGGAGCCGCTGTCCAACGGCAATGAGTTCGTGGGCTGGGGCTCGGCGCCCTTCTTCACCGAGTACGACTCGGCCGGCAACATGCTGCTCGACGCTCGGTTGCCCGGCTCGGACATCAGCTACCGCGCGACCCGCGAGCCGTGGGTCGGCCAGCCGCTCTACCCGCCCGTCGGCGCGGCACGACGCTCCAATGGCCGGACGATCGTCTACGCCAGCTGGAACGGCGCCACCCGGGTCCGCTCGTGGCGAGTGCTCGGCGGGTCTACCGGCGGCGCTCAGGCACAGGTGGCAGTGGCCGCGAAGTCCGGGTTCGAGACCGCCATCGCCGCGCCGCCGAACACGAAGACGTTCCGCGTCCAGGCCCTCGACGCCCACGGCCGCACGCTCGGGACCTCGCAGCCGTTCACGGTCAGCGGCTGACGGATCCGCACCTACACTCCCTGCGTGGGCACGCAGCACCCTGGCAGCCCGGCGACGACCCGCCGGCGGCCAACCTCTCGTGATGTCGCCGCGGAGGCCGGCGTTTCCCGTGCCACGGTCAGCTACGTCCTGAACGGCGCCGACGAGAAGCACAGGATCACGGCCGCTACCCGCGACCGCGTGCTCGAAGCGGCCCAGCGGCTCGGGTACGAGCCGAACGCGGTGGCGCTGGCCCTGCGAGCGGGTCGCACCGAGATCGTGCTGGTGGAGATGCCGAACTGGCCGCTTGGTCCACCCGTGGCCGAGGCGATCGACACGATGGTCGAGTCGCTGGAGCAGCTCGGCTACACCCCGCTCGTGCACTTCCAGCGCGCCGATCCGCGTAGCCTGGAGAGAGCCAGCCAGCGCGTTCACCCGGTCGGGGTGATCGCGCCCGGAGCCGACCTCTCACGCGAGCTCGCGGAGCGCCTACGCGCACTCGGAGCCCGCGGCCTCGTGGCGTTCGCCGAGCAGCCGCTACCGCACGTCTACACGTACGTGATCGATCAGACCCGCATCGGGCGCCTCGCCGTCGAGCACCTTTCCCGCCGCGGTCACCGCCGCGTGTTGGCGCTCACGCCGGATGACGAGACGCTGCGCGCCGCTGGCTCAGCAGCGGCTCTCCGGGGCACTCGCCGCCGGTCGCGAGCATGACGTCGCCGTTCGCTCGGTCGAGGTGAAAGTCAGTCGCGCCGCGATCGGACGCGTCCTCGTCCGCGAGCTCGCCCGAAACGACCGCGCCACCGCCATCTACGCCTTCAACGATGAGCTGGCGCTCGTCGCGCTCGAGGTGCTCCGCGAACGCGACGTCTCGCTACCCGATCAGATGGCGATCATCGGCTGCGACGACAGCCCGGCAGCCGAGCGCGTTCGACCGCGTCTCACCACGCTGCGCTTCGACGAGCACGGCAGGTGGCGGGAAATCGCCCGCCACCTGCACGCGATGATCTCCGGCGAGGCCGCCTATCCGGACGCGACCGTCTCGGAGCCCGCGGTCGTGCTCGGCGAAACCACTTGATCAGCGCGTCGGTCGCGCCGCGATTCGCGGGCGCCACCGCGGCAAGCCGGCGCCGTCGCCGTGGGCGCAACCAAAAGGCCATCAGAAAGCTTAATAACTGGGCGCTTGACACGAGTCAGCATGCGCTGCTAGGACTCCTGGCCGCCGCGGCCCGAGCGGCGCCCCACGCACAACAGGAGGAGAAGGATGTTCCCGCCTCGACGCCGCCGCGCTGCCGCGGTGGTGCTAACCGTTGCCGTGCTGTCTGCCGTCGCGTTGGCGGCCTCGACCTCGGCCGCAAGCGGCGCCGGCTCGGGCGCTCACCACGCGAGGACCGCCGGCGACCAGCCGTGGCTGAACGCCGCTCAGCCGCCGCTGGTGCGCGCCAACGAGTTGCTGGCGGCGATGACCACGACCCAGAAGATCGAGCTGGTGACCGGCAACTTCGCGCCCGATCTGACAAGCCTGGGCATTCCGGCGCTGAAATCAGACGACGGTCCCGACGGGCTGCGCAATCCAGGGACGACCGCCCTTCCCTCGGGACAGGCGCTCGCGGCGTCGTTCAATCGTGCCCTCGCGCGCGACTATGGCGAGGTCGTCGGGTCCGAGGCGCGCGGCGAGGGGTTCAACGAGTGGCTTGGCCCGGCGGTGGACATCGCCCGTACGCCGCTGGCCGGCCGTCAGCCCGAGGCCGAGGGAGAGGATCCATTCCTGGCCGGCAACACCTCGACCCAGGTGATCCTCGGCACCCAGAGCCAGAACATCATCTCGACGCTGAAGCACTACACCGCCTACAACCAGGATTGGGGCCGCATCGGGTTCGAGATCCCGCCAGCCGACAGCCCGTTCGTCCGCGGGCCAGGCGTCAATGTCGCCGTGAGCGAGCGCGCGCTGCAGGAGATCTATGAGACGCCGTTCCGGATCGCCGTGCAGCGAGGCGGCGTGGACTCGGTGATGTGCTCCTACAACCAGATCAACGGGGTGCCGAGCTGCGAGAACCCGACCACCCTGGGCGACCTCAAGCAGGGCGATGGTCTCCAGGGGTTCGTGGTCCCGGACTTCGGGTTCGCGGTGCGCAATCCGACCGCCGCGGCGCTGGCCGGCGTCGATCTCACGCAACTCGCCGGCGCCCCTGCCCAGATCCCCGACTTCAGTCAGATCCCGGCGTCCAGACTCGACGACATGGCCCGGCGGATCCTGTTCGCGATGTTCGACTCGGGGGCGTTCGACAATCCGCTACCGGCCACGCCCGCCACCGAGGTGAGCACGCCGCAGCATCAGCAGGTGGCGACGAACGTCGCCGAGGCGGGAACGGTGCTGCTCAAGAACGACCACGACGCGCTTCCGCTCTCCAGGCACACTCGCTCGATCGCGCTGATCGGGCCGACCGGCGACGACGCGATGTTCGTGACCGGAGGCTCGGCCGGGGTCCCGCTGACCCCCGGTCAGGCGATCACGCCCGCGCAGGGGATCAGCGCCCGGGCGGCGCAGGCGGGTGTCAACATCGCGACCGTGCAGGGATCGGCCGGTGACGTCGCCTCACCGACGATCGTGCCGTCCTCGGTGCTGACGCCGTCCTCCGGCGCCGGATCCGGTCTCTTCGGCCAGTACTGGAGTAACGGCGACCGGACTGGCGCTCCGGTGCTCACGAGGGTTGATCCGACGGTCGATCTGTCGAGCGCCCCAAGCCAGACCGGCGGGCTGTGGTCGGCGAAGTGGACCGGGACGCTGACGCCGACCGAAACGGGGCTCCACCGGTTCACACTGTCGGAGTCAGGGATCGCGTCCATGACGATCGCCGGGCAGACGTTTGGACCCGCTTACCGTGAAGCCACCCAGTTCGTGATCGGTCCCCACTACGTGCTCCAGGGAGCGGTGCAGCTTGATGCAGGCCAACCTGTGCGGGTCGAGATCGACTACTCGAGCATCAGTGGCCTGTTCAGTCAGGAGATTCACTTCGGCTGGCAGCCGCCTTCGCAGTCGGGCATCCCGGCCGCAGTGGCCGCCGCCCGCCGAGCCGGCGTGGCGGTCGTATTCGCCAACGACGCGCAGGGAGAGGGCATGGATCGCAGCGGCCTGTCGCTCCCCGGCGACCAGAACCAGCTGATCGACGCGGTGGCTCATGCGAACCGTCACACGATCGTGGTCCTCAACACCGGAGGGCCGGTGCTCATGCCCTGGCTGAGCAGCGTCGACGGCGTACTCGAGGCGTGGTATCCCGGTCAGCAGTTCGGCACCGCGATCGCGGCCGTGCTGTTCGGCGACGCCAGCCCCGGCGGGCGCCTGCCGGTCACCTTCCCGGCCTCAGAGAGCCAGGGGCCGGCCCCCGCGACCCAGCCCAACCACTATCCGGGCGTGAACGGGGTGGAGAGCTACGACGAGGGGATCGACGTCGGCTACCGCTGGTACGACGCCACCGGACAGCGGCCGCTGTTCCCGTTCGGTTACGGGCTGTCCTATGAGCGCTTCGCTGTGTCGGGCGTGCGCACGTTCTACAACCCGTTCAAGGGCGATGCGTTCGTGCTGGCGCGGGTCACCAACACCTCCTGGCGCTCGGGACCGGCGACGGTCGAACTGTTCCTCCAGGAGCCGGCCGCTGCGCAGGAGCCACCCAAGCAGCTCAAGGGCTACACCAGCGTCACCCTCGGTCCGGGCCAGAGCAGGTTCGTCCTGTTCCGGCTGACGCCGAGCGACCTGGCGTACTACAACACGGGCGCGGGCCGATTCACCGTCGCCCCGGGCCGCTACACCGCGCTCGTCGGCACGTCCTCGACTGACCTGGACCACCGGGCCATCTTCGAGGTGGGCCGGTTCGGGCACCGGCACTGAGCGACCGGCTCAGGCAAGGATGACAAGCAGAAAGCGGCGGCCTCGTGAGGCCGCCGCTCTCTGAGTTCCGCGGTCCCGCCGAAGCGCGGCGGGGGGCATGCCAGCGCTTCGCCCGCGGTGGGGGCACGACTAGTCGTCGTCGTTATCGTTGTCGGCAGCCGACGCGCTCACCAGCTCGACCTTGTCCCAGACCGCGCCGGCGCTCGAGATCTTGAGCTCGGCCTCCTGCACGACCGCGCCCGGGGTCAGGCTCGACATGTCGCACGTCTGGGCGGCGCCTTCGTTGTTGTCGTCACCCTGGCCGTTGTCGTCGTCTCCCTGGTTGTTGTCACCGTTGTCGCCGCCGCCGTTATCGCCGCCGTGGCGATCGTGGCTCTGCATGACGGACGACCTGTCGGGCGCCTGGCACTCGATCTCCGTATCGCCCGTGACCGTCCCGCTCACCATCGAGCCGTCGTTCAGCGCGATGGTCAGCACGCCATTGCTGAACGACTGGACCGTGCCGGCGGTCTGATCCTGGTTCTGGCCGGCGCCCGGGTTGTTCTGGTTCTGGTCGTCGCCGAAATGGCGAACGCGCGCATGGTGCCCGCGGTGATGGTGGCGCTTGTGATGGTGCCCCTGCGCGGGGGCGCTGGCCGGGACAAACGCGATCACCGCGCAGCACGCCACGACCGACAGCAAGATCCTCCGCATGGATTACCTCCTTGCGTCGTCGTCCCTGCCTGGTCGGCGACGCCTAGTGTGCTCTTGTGACGGGGAAGAGCCGAGTCGGCGGAAAAGGTCACGCGACCGGCAAGAAAAAAGACCGTCAGCCGCCGCTGCTCCCGCCGTCCGGAGAGCCCGAGCCAGCGGTGTCCCCCGAGGAGGCGCCCGACCCCCCGCCCGAGCCGGAGCCCGAGCCGGAGCCGGAGCTCGACCCCCCGCCGTCCTCGCAGGACGTGGAGCCCGAGCCATCACCGGGCCCAGAGGCGCTGCCAGACCCCGATTCATGCCTCGAGTCCCCCCCATCGCCGGCCGAATCGAGCGTTTCCGAAGCGGAGGCCATCTGCGCGCCGTCCGATCCGGTTCCGGTGCGGCCATCGTGACCACCAGCGTGGTCCCGACCATTGCCTCTCGCTGTCGGGTGGGCAACCGGGCCATCTCCGACAGCGCGGTCATGACCAGCGCCCGTCGTTGGACGATGTCCTCGACGGCTTCGGTGCTGACAATGGCGCCGTCGAGCGGGAGGCAGATCGGCCCCTCCGAGCGGTTCACCGCGTTGCGCACGATCTGGTAGAGCCAACCCCGCAGATGCCTGACCTGGGCGCCCGCCCGCAGGGCTGTGAGCGCGCTGAGGAACGCCTGCTGGACGATGTCTTCGCTCCGGCCCTCCGAGCAGAGCCGCCGCGCCAGCGCCTGGAGCTCGGGACGGTAGCGCTCGACGATCGCCACGAATTCCCGCTCATGCCCGGCACGGGCGAGCCCGACCAGCCGCTCATCGGACTGAGAGTTCAGGAACCGGTCCGAGAGCCGCGGGCTCACGACGCCATGATGCTACCCGGGTGTGCGCGAGGCGCCGATACCCAGGCTCGGGAACGAATGTCCCCTGTCGCGCGTCCTTCCAGCTGAGCTCATCACCAGCCCGAGGGGTGCCACCGTGGCTACGTACCGTTCGGCGCGCGTGCTCATCGTGGCACGCAGGACCGCCGACAGCCCACAACTGATCGAGGCGGTTGCCCGGCGCGCCGAGCGGGGACCCTGCAACTTCACGCTGCTCGTGCCGGCTTTCCCGCGCGGCGTACATGAGGTTGGGGACTCGACGGACGCGGGACAGCGCGCCGCCGAGCGGCGGATCGCCGCGGCGGTACCGGTGCTCTCGCATGCGGCGGGATCCGAGGTGGTCGCGGTGATCGGCGGCCAGGACCCGCTTTCGGCCGTTCGCGACGCCTTGGAGCTGATGGGCTTCGACGAGGTGATCCTCTCGATGTTGCCCCCGCGCGCCTCGCGGTGGCTGCACCTCGAACTGCCGAGCCGGATCCGTGGTCTCGGCGTCCCGGTGACCGAGGTCGTCGCTGCAGATGTGCCCGCCCCGACTCTCCCAGCCGCCTGACCCCGGCGCCGCCCACGCGGTAGCGTAGCCCGCCTGCCTACTCTGCTCGAGCGAATCGGCATCAGCCTGCCGGTTGTGCAGGCCGGGATGGGCGGCGGAATCGCCGGCGCGGGATTGGCCGCCGCGGTGTCGGAGGCCGGCCCCGCGGCGCCGCTGGTCAGCTGGCCGGCGCACCTGCTCGACACCGCGCCGCTGTACGCCGGCGAGAGCGTGGCCCGGATCAGCGACATCCGGTCGGCAGGGGAACTCGTCCGCCTGCTCGCCGGCTGACCCTCGGGTCATAACCGCGCACTCGGCGTCTCCCCGGAGGCGAGTGCCGATTCAGCGCCATATGTGGGTCACAAGCGCGATCTCGCCGCCGCCACCGCGCCGAGTGCGCACTTATGACCCACCCACTCACTCACTCACTCACTCACTCACTCACTCACTCACTCACTCACTCACTCACTGACTCAGGCGACCTCGACCAGCTCGTTCGTCTCCACCGGCTCCACCGCCTCCTCCACGTGGTAGTACTTCCCGCCCCGCAGCCACGAGGCGACCGCCGCCACCAGGCAGCACCCGGCGGCGAAGTAGAAAACCGTGTGGATCCCGCTGGCGAACGGGTGGGAGACCAGCGTCGGGAAGAAGCGGTGCCCGGTGAGAAAGGCGGCGGTGGCGTGCGGCAGATGCGGCAGCTCTCCCGCGAGGAGCGTTCCCATCGGGTTGTAGCCGAGGAACGAGGCGAACAGGCTGCCGACCGGCGGCAGGTGGGACACCTGGGTCGCGGTGGCGACCGGCACGCCGTGCGACGTCAATCCGTGGTACAGGACCCCCGGCAGCGTCGAAGACAAACCCACGATGACCAGGCTGAAGAACACCCCGATTGACAGCACCGAGGCGGCGTTCTGGAAGGTCGCCGCCATCCCGGCGCCGGCGCCGCGTGCGTCGGGGGGCAGGCTGTTCATGATCCCGGTCTGGTTGGGCGCCGCGAACAGCCCCATGGCCGCGCCGATCAGGAAGATCACCGCGCCGAATGCCCAGTACGGGAAGTTGACCGGCAGCGCGACCAGCAGCAGGAAGCCGACCGCCGACAGGATCATGCCGCCCGTGGCGAACGGCCGAGCGCCGAAGCGGTCGGCCAGGCGGCCGGCGAACGGCCCGACGATCAGGAAGCCGGCCGATAGCGGCAGCATGTAGATGCCCGCCCACAGCGGCGTGTCGGCGAAGCTGTAGCCGTGCTCGGGCAGCCAGATGCCCTGCAGCCACAGGATCAGCATGAACATCAGCCCGCCGCGGGACAGCGCGGCCAGAAAGGCGGCCACGCTCCCGCCAGAAAACGCCCGAATCTGGAACAGCTGCAGACGGAACATGGGTGCCTCAACCCGGCGCTCGATCCACACGAAGAACCCCAGCAGGGCCACGCCACCGACCAGCGCGCTGATCACGCCGGGCGCCGTCCAGCCCATGGTGTGCCCGCCGTAGGGCAGGATCCCGTACGTGATGCCGACCAGCACGGCGATCAGGCCAGCGCCGAAGGTGACGTTGCCGAGCCAGTCGATCTTCGCCGGAGTGCGGACACCTCGCTCCTCGAGCTTCAGGTACGCCCACACCGTGCCAAACAGGCCGAACGGCACCGACACCAGGAACACCAACCGCCAGGACACGGGCGCGAGCACACCGCCCAGCACCAGCCCGATAAACGAGCCGGCGATGGCCGCCACCATGTTGATCCCGAGAGCCAGACCGCGCTGATCGGGCGGGAAGGCGTCGGTCAGGATCGCCGAGGAATTGGCCATCAGGAAGGCGGCGCCGATTCCCTGCACGACGCGCATCACGATCATCCAAAGCGCACCAGAGCTGCCTTGCATCCAGGTCACCGAGAGCAGGATCGAGCCGGCGGTGAACACGGCGAAGCCGAGGTTGTACATCCGCACCCGGCCGAACATGTCCCCCACCCGGCCCAGGCTGACCACCATCACCGCCATCACGACCATGAACGAGAGCAGCATCCACAGCAGGTAGCTCGTGTTCGACGGAGTGAGCGGGTTCAGATGAATCCCGCGGAAGATCGCGGGCAGCGCGATGATCACGATCGACTGGTTGATCACCGCCATCAGGATCCCCAGCGTGGTGTTCGACAGCGCGATCCACTTGTAGTGCTCCGACCTCATGTCTCGCGCTCCTTCAGTCGGTCGATCAGCCTGTCGAGGATCGTTACCGCGGCGGCGAGCGTCTCCACCTCGGCGTCCTCGAGCGAGGCCATCTCTTCGTGCAGCAGCGCGCGGTACTCGGTCCGGAGGCGCTGGAACACCTCCTCCCCGGCCGCCGTCAGGCTTACCAGCACGGCGCGCCCGTCGCTCGGGTCGGGGGTCCTTTCGACCCAGCCGCGCTCGGCCAACCGGTTGACCAGCAGCGTGATGGCCGGCTGGGTGACCCGCTCCTCAGCCGCCAGTTCGGTGATCCTCCGCGGACCGCCACGCAGCACCCGGAGCACCCCGACCTCGGTCCGGGACACACACACGCTGGTCCGGGTCAGGAACAGCCGCGACAACGCGGCGGATCGCTGCGGCAGCGCCTCGGCGATCTCGTCGAGTTGGCTGCTGCGGCGATCGAGACGAGCGCTCCGCATGAGCGTCTTATATTAGTCGCTAATGCGATTGGCGCCCACCCTCGGCGAGCGCCGGCGGTCGAGTGTGTAATTGGACACACTGACTCGGCACCGCCGCGGGCGGGACATACTGAAGCCATGAACCGCCCCGTCCTCTGGCACCTCCCTGTGTCCCACTACTGGTCGCCTGGCCGGCGGCTACGCCCGTGTGCACACCGGCACCCGCTTCCGGACGGTCAGCGACGACAAGGCGCAACAGGCGCGCCAGCGGACCCTGGCCGCGCTCGACCGCCTCGAGTCACAGCTCGACGGCCGCGAGTACCTGGTCGCCGATCGCTTCACGGTCGCGGACCTGACCGCGGCCGCGCTGTTCTATCCGCTCGTGCTGCCGCCCGAAGGCCCGCTGCAGCTTGACCCCCCGGCGGCCGTGGCGGAATTCCGCAACGATGTCGCGCAGCGTCCCGGCTACCGCTGGGTCGAGACGATGTTCGCGCGCCACCGCGGCAAAGGAGCTTCGCGCGCCGGCGCCGAGCCGGCGCCGGCGCACGACACAGCTCGGGTACCTTAGGCCGGGACCGGCACGGCGCCGACCTGCTGGAGCAGCCCCAGCGCGTCCCACACCGTCCACTCCTCGGTGATCTTGCCGTCAGCGATCCGGAACAGCGAGATCGCATCCACCTCGATCGGAGCGCCCGTGGGCGCCACGCCCATCAGCTCCCCTTCGTGGCGTCCGCTGCCGACCCACCGAGCCACGACCCGGTCACCGACCGAGAAGATCTCCTTGACGTCCCAGTGCCCGGCGACCGCCTCCTGGTACAGGCCCACCCGCGCCCGCACCTCGTCGGGACCGGTGGCCGGCGGCGCCTGCGGCCCGTGGGAAACGTAGTCGGGGGCGATGATCTCGTCGGCCACCTCGCCCCGGCGCCCGTTGCAGAACTCTTCGAAGAACCTGAGCACCACCTGCTCGTTTTCGGTTGACATGACTTCCTCCTGCGGTCGATGAACGGCGAGGATCATCGCGTTCGCCCGTCCACGGGCGCATCGGCAATTTGGCCTATTCGCAGCTATGCGGCGGCCGGCTCGACCAGCCCGTGCTCCATTGCGAACAGGGCGGCTCCCGCCCGCGTCCGCCGGCCGGTCTTGTCGTACACGTGGGCTAGGTGGTGCTGCACGGTCCGGTCCGAGACGACCAGCCGCGCAGCGATCTCCTTGTTCGACAGGCCGCGGGCGGCGAGCCGCAGCACGTCGACCTCGCGATCGGTGAGGTCGGCCGGCCAGGCACGCCGAGGCGGATGAAAGCCCGCGGCCTCCACCACCGCCCCCACCGCGCCCGGATCGAGCCGGCCGGCGCGCGCTTCCGAATCGAGAACGGCACTCGCGGCACCCAGATCACGCCCCGGCCGATGCGGACGTGGCTCGCGCAGCGCGTGCATGACGTCGGCCGCAGCGAGTAGACGCGCCTCTCGCGACAATGCGGCGCCGGCCGCGCCCCGGTGATACCCGGAGCCGTCCAGACGCTCGTGATGCGCGCCCGCCAGCGGCCCGAGCGGCGCCAGCGCCGGCGCGCGCGAGAGCACGCGCTCGGACCAGTAAGGGTGCAGCCGCACCTGATCGGTCTCGCCGGCGCTCAACCGGCCGGGCCGCTCCCAGATCGAGGTGGAGACGCTGGTTCGTCCCACGTCGTGCAGCAGCGCCGCCAGCCGCAGCCGGCGCCGCCCCTCGTCGTCCAGACCCGCCAGCCCGCCCGCACGCTCGGCCAGCACCGCCACCCCCCGCGAGTGGCCGAGCGTGAAGCGGCACTTGAGGTCGGCCAGGTCGGCGAACGCCTCGCACAGGCGATCCAGCGCGTCGAGGGGAACCTTCGCCCTGGGCGCCGGCTCGGCCTCGAGCGCTGCGCTCAGCGGGTCGTCGACCGCCAGCGCGCCCAGCAGATCGTCCGGGGAACCCAGCACCATGGCGACCAACCCCGGGTCGAACTGCCCGCCGCTCCGTCGATCCAGCACCGCAAGCGCGGCCGTTGCACCACCCGCCTGACACGCCAGCACGGCCTGCTCGGCCACGTGCAGGATCCGCGCCGCCGCCGTCAGTCCCTCGCCGCGCGCCACCCCGGGGAACCCCATCCCGTCCCAGCGCTCCGCCACCTGGTCGAGCGCCGCGACCGCCTCGGCGTGCAGTCCGAGCCGCGTGCCCAGCGCACGCGACGCCTCACACGACGCCTGCCCGGCCTTCGGCCCGACGGTGGCGGCGATGGCCAGGAAATGCGCCCGGAGCTCAGCGGCCCGGGCCGTGCCGGCCCACTCCCCGAAGCGGGCGAACGATTCAGGGTCGCTCGGATCGAGGGTGTGCAGATCCCGCTGGAAGGCCAGGTCGTCGCCGAAGTGCCAGGCGTTCTCGGTGGCGAACGCCGTGCAGCCCAGTGCGCGCAGCAGCGACGTCTGAAGCACGATGCGCGTCTGGTCGTCGTCGAGTCCGGCCTGACGGGCGATCGCCACCGCGGCGACGCATGTACGCAGGCCCTTCTCGGGGGCGAACCCCGAGCCGAGGTCGGTGGCCAGCGACAGCGCCGCCAGCACCTCGAGCAGCCGCACAGGCTTACGGGGACGCCATCGCCCGCTCGGCGCCCGTCGCCTCGAGGTCGTCGTGCACGTGCTGGCCCACGCCGCGATCGGGCCGGGCGAGCACGAAGTACACCGCGCCGGCCGCGGCGATCACGAACATCACCATTAGCGTGATCCAGTCGAGGTTGAAGAACTCCCGCGGGCTGGTCGATGCCGCTGGGGAACGCGATGTTGATGAACATGAGGGCCAGATAACCGGCGGCGATGATCGACACCGCCCATGCCCAGCGCCCGAGCTGGAACGACCCCTCGGGCACCCAGCCCCGCGCCCGCGCGATCATCGACCCGATCACCGTGAGCAGGAACGAGAGGTAGATGCCGCTGACCGCGAAGGAGACCAGCGCCAGCAGCGCGTTCGTGTTCGCGGGATAGGTGATGAAAGCGATGTGCACGTTGTGCGCGGGTGAGATGAACACCAGCAGGCAGAACAGGACGGTGATCACCACCCCGGCCAGGAGCGCATTGACCGGTGTCTTGAAGCGCGGGTGCACCCGCGAGATCCAGCCCGATCCGGGGAGTGCGCCGTCGCGCGCGTAGGAGAAGGCGAGCCGGCTGCCGGCCCCCTGGATCGACGTCCCGCACGAGAAGAAGGCGTAGATGATCAGCACCAGCAGGAAGTCCTGAACCCCTTGCGACAGCTGGCCGAGGATGAACGGGACGCCACCGCCGGCGACGGTCGCGCCAACCGCGTTGTGCTTCGGCATGGACAGCAGCAGTGCGGCGGTCAGCACGAGCGACGTGATGCCGCCCCAGATCAGCGCCAGGCGCATCGCGCGCGGGATGCGGCGGCCCGCGTCCTGCGTCTCCTCCGCGATGTCCCCGCACGACTCGAACCCGTAGAAGATGTACACGGGTGCGAGCACCGCGATCAGGGCGGCGCCGAGCCAGCTGCCGTGGAAGTTGAGGCTGAGCGGATTCGAAGCGGCGTGCGTGACGCCCTGGTTTGTGAATAGGAAGCCGAGCCCGTGATGGAAGCCGTGGATGAGCAGGATCAGCGCGATGCCGAAGGTGCCGAGAAACTCCACGTACACCCCGATCTTCGCGACATCGCCCATCACCTTGGCCCCCGTGATGTTCAGCCCGGTCTGGATTCCGAGCAGGATCAGTGTGACGATCAGGATCGTCCCGTGATGGAGCGGGTTGAGGTTCCACCCGAACCAGTTGTGGGTGAGCGCCGCCACGTAGGTGACCACGCCGGTGTCGACCGAGGCGACCGTGACCAGCAGGGCGATGCCGTAGAACCAGCCCACGAACCAGCCGTAGCCCGGGCCGACCGAGAACTTCGAGTACTGGTACAGAGCGCCGGCCACCGGATAGTGGCTGCCGAGCTCGCCGAACACGAGCGCCACGAACAGCATCCCGACCACCGGGATGATGGTCAGCCACAGGTAACCGGGTCCACCCGTGCCCACGCCGAGCAGGAACAGCGAGTAGATGCCGACCATCGGCGAGAGGTAGGTGAAGGCGACCGCAAAGTTTCCGAACAGCCCGAGGACGCGGTTCAGCTGCGGCGTGTAGCCGAAGTTGGCCAGCCGCCGATCGTCGTCGGAGGCGAGCCCCGCGCCACCTGCACCAACCGTCTCCATCCCGTTCTCCTCTCCCCGAGAAAGTGTGGGGCGGATCCTAACCGGCGGCGCGGCGCTCGCCCAGGTAACTCGCGGTGAGCAGCGCGCTGTCGGCCCGCAGCCGCTCGGCGCTGTCGGTGGCCACCAGCTCTCCATGCGAGAGCACGTAGCCGCGGTCGGCGATCTCGAGCGCCAGGTGCACATGCTGCTCGACCAGCAGCACCGCGGTTGCGTGGGCCGAGGCGAACTCCCGAACCACCGGCAGCAGGCGCTCGACGATGACCGGCGCCAGCCCCAGCGAAAGCTCGTCGAGCAGCAACACCCGCGGCCGACGAACCAGCGCGCGAGCGATGGCCAGCATCTGCTGCTCGCCGCCCGAGAGCAGTCCCGCGCGCCGGCCGGCGAGATCGCGCAGCGCCGGGAAGTGGGTGAATGCCGCCTCCTGCGCGGCCCGGTCGCGCAGCCCGTCCAGCCGGAAGTGCTCGCTGACGGTCAGCCCGTAGAAGATCCCCCGCCCCTGCGGGACATGCACGATGCCCCGTCGCACTCGCGCCGTGGGCGCGACGCCGCCGAGGTCCTCGCCGCCCAAGCGCACGGATCCGCCCATCGGCTTGACCAACCCGGAGATCGTCCGCAGGGTGGTCGTTTTGCCGGCGCCGTTGGCGCCGATCAGGGCCACCACCTCCCCCGAGGCGACCGACAGCGTCAGGTCGCGCACGACCGGCGCGCGGTCGTAGCCGGCGCTCAGTCGATCGAGCTCGAGGGCCGATCCCTCGAACGTAGGAGCCTCGTCGGCGACGGCGCTCGTCACGCCTCGTGACGCGCCATCGAGTTCCATCCGCGCACCGCCCATGCCTCGCCACCGTCGAGCGGCCAGGAGGCCGGCGGGCGCCCCGGATCGGGGGCATCGAACCCCGCGTCCGTCCCGTCCGTCCCCGCCGCCCGCTGGCGGAACTGGCGCGGCGAGCAACCGTACGCCTTGCGGAACAGCCGGCTGAAATGCGGAGCGCTCGGTAAGCCCCAGCGGCTGGCGATGACCGAAATCGGCTCTCCGGCGAAGGCGGGATCGATCAGGTCGCGGCGGCAGCGATCGAGTCGCGCCGATCGGATGAAGTCACATACGCTGAGCCCGGCCGTCTCGAACACGCGGTGCAGGTAACGGGTCGAGATGAAGCAGGCGCGCGCCAGTTCCTCGGGGTTCAACCCCGGATCCCCCAGGCGCGCGTCGATGTGCGCCTGGGCGTGAATCAGCAATTCGGCGGTGGACCGCGGGCGCGGGGGCCGGGACGCGTCCAGGTCGACGTACAGGCGGCGGACCAGGTCGATGACATGCTCGGCCAGCCCGGTGTCTTCCCGCGCGATGCTGCCGTCGGCCAGCCCGGTGGCCGCCTCGTAGCAGAAGCGCACGGCAAGCCTGGGCAGTCCGGCGTCACCCGGGATGCGCAGCGCGGTCAGGCGGGAGACCTTGCCGGCGTGCTTGCCGAGCGCCGCCTTGGGCAGGCGAATCACCAGCAGGTCGAACGGCGCATCGGCCCGGAAGATGGCGGGCTGCGAGGTGTCATAGCTGGTGATGTCCCCCGGCCCGAGCACGCTCGCCCGATGCTGCTGGGCGCCGTGCAGCCGCCCGCGGAGCACGATCTGCACGTGTAGGCACTCGGGATCGCCGACCGAGATGTCCTTCGGCGTCCGCCGCATCGTGTTCGGTCCAGCCGCGATCCGATAGACCCCGATCGGTCCCAGCCGATCGGCCCACATCCGAGCCCAGAACCGGTCGGTCGCGTCGGTCCCGATGTGCAGCGGGTGATAGGCGTCGCAGGAGGCCTTGGCCCAGAACTCGACCCGGTGCTGGGCCGGCACCGCGTTGGTGTCGATCATCAACGTCATCGCGCCGGACGTGTCCGTGTCAGCACCTGTCTCTCCCTGGCCGCCATCGCGCGGCCGCAGGCCACTCTAGCGACGCTCTCGGAACCTGTCGAGCGACCCCTACCCGCAGATTCTCACGTCACTTGCCGATCCGTGCACAGCCATGGGGCGGCCATTGCCCATCCGCGCACTCATCGAAAGGCGCCATGATCCGGGGCATCAGACCGCGCCTAGCATCGCGTGACCTTCACAAGTCATACGGTGCCCATGGGGGGGACTGCACATGGACCGAATCCTTGCGACGCACACCGGGAGCCTGATCCGGCCGCCTGAGCTGCTGGCCTTCCTCGCGGCCCGGGAGCGCGGCGAGGTCGTCGACGAGGACGCCTATCAGAGCACGCTGCGCGACGCCGTCTCCGGCGTGGTCCACCGGCAGGTCGAGGCTGGGATCGACGTCCCCGACGACGGGGATATGGGCAAGGCGAGCTGGATCACCTACCTGGACGAGCGGGTGAGCGGCCTCGAGGTCCGTCCGATCGCGCTCGAGGGCGCCAGCATGCTGCCCCCGAGCCGGGATCGCCAGACCTTCGCCGGGGCCTACGCCGCGCTCGACGCGCTCGACGAGGCCGCCGTGCGGGAGAGCAGCGGCGCCTCCTCGAACTTCCTGCCCGAGGAGGACGCCGACGGCCGCAACCAGGGGGTGGCCTGGGTGTGCACGGGTCCGCTCACTTACGACCGGACCGCGATCGACCGCGACATCTCGAACTTCAAGGCAGCTCTGGCCGAACACGAAACCGTCGACGCGTTTCTTCCGGTGGTGGCCCCGGCCAGCGCCTACTGGCTCCAGAACGAGCACTACGCCAGCGATGAGGAGTTCGTATTCGCGCTGGCCGACGCGCGGCGGGAGGAGTACCGGGCGATCGTCGACGCCGGGCTGATCGTCCAGATCGACGATGCCGTGATGATGCACGAGGCCGACACGATGATGTCGCGCGGCGAGTCGTGGGAGGACTACCGCCGGTGGGCCGAGGACCGGGGGCGCGCGCTCAACCACGCGCTCGAGGGACTGCCCGCGGAGCGGGTTCGCTACCACGTGTGCTGGGGCAGTTGGCACGGGCCCCACGCGTTCGATCCTCCGCTCGAGGACGTGGTCGACCTCATCCTCGCCGTGAACGCCGGCGCCTACGCGATCGAGCAGGCGAACGCGCGGCACGAGCACGAATGGCGGGTATGGGAGGAGGTGTCCCTGCCCGAGGGCAAGAAGCTGATCCCGGGTGTGGTCACCCACCACACGAACGTGGTTGATCACCCAGAGCTGGTGGCCCAGCGGCTCGTCCGCCTGGCCAATGTCGTCGGCCGCGAGAACGTGCTGGCGGGCACGGACTGCGGCTTCGCCCAGGGCGCGTTCATCCAGCGCGTCCACCCCGAGATCCAGTGGGCCAAGCTCCAGGCGCTGGCAGTGGGCGCCCGATTGGCCACGCATGAGCTGTGGGGCGCCAAAGCCGTGGTGTGACCGCATCACCTTTCACTAGAGGAGGAGACCGTGACTACGCGTAAAGGGTGGCTGGAGGTGGCGCTGCTCGCCACCGCGATCGTCGCCACCGGCTGTGGCTCGAGCAACAGCAGCAGCAGTTCCAGTTCGGCGCCCGCGAGCGCCGGCTCGAGTTCGAGCACTTCGGAGACCAGTACCTCGGCGCCGGCCTCGAACGGCAGCGGCGGAGCCGGGGCCCAATCGGTAACCAACTACCTGACCTACGTCGGCGGTAAGGCCGGCCAGGCCAACCAGTCGCTCCCGCCGGTGACCATCGGCTTCGTCAACCAGCAGGGCGGCCAGCAGCAGATCGGGCCGCTGGCGACCACCGGAGCGCAGATCGCGGTCAAGTACATCAACACCGAGCTTGGCGGCATCGATGGCCATCCGCTCGTGCTGAAGACCTGCTTCATCCGGTCGGCCGAGGAGGAAGGCACCACCTGCGGCCAGCAATTCCTGGCCAACAAATCGATCTCGGTGATCGACGAGGGCGCGGTGGCCATCGGGGACCAGTCGTTCCAGTCCACGATCGGCTCATCCAAGCCCGTGATCGTCGGAGTCGCGGTGACTCCGATCGACGGGGCCAAGCCGAGCAACATCGTCCTGTTCGGCGACGCCACCCACGTGCTCGGCCCGTTCGGGACGTACGCCAAGGACGTCCTGCACGCCAAGACCGCGGCGCTCGTGTACCCGAACATCGCAGGCATCACCCAAGGGGCGACCGCGATCGCCGACTCGCTGGAGAAGGTCGGGGTCAAGGTCAAGAAGGTCGGCTATGACGAGAGCCAGACCGACCTGATCGGGCCGCTGACGAGCGCCGGCGCCACCAGCGCCGACCTCGTGCTCCCGTACAGCGACTCCTCGGGCTGCGTGAACCTGGCCAAGGGCCTCAAGCAGCTCGGCATCACAGATACGAAGAAGATCCTGTCCGCGCCGCTGTGCCTGAACGGCCTGGTCGCGGCCGGCCTGGGCGGCGACTTCCCCATCTGGTCCTACGCGATCGCCAGCTCTCTGTTCGGCGATCCGACCGACCCGGGGATGCCGGCGTACATGAAGGTGATGGCCAAGTACGGGACTCCTGCCGTGGCCCCCGACCCATGGACGATCGTCACTTTCGGCCAGGTACTGACCACCGCCCGGTTCCTGAACGAGCTCGGCTACGGGCACATCACCCCGACGGCCGTGCTCGACAAGGCCAAGGCGTTCAAGGGCCCGGTGGCGCTCGGCGCGCCGGCGCTGCAGTGCGGCAAGTACCCGTCCGCGCCCGGGATCTGCAACGACAGGACGCAGTTCTTCCTGTACAAGGGGAAGCACGCGTTCGTCAAGACCGCGGGATGGCTCCAGCCCCCGTCATGAGCTGACACCTGATGTGCCTGTAACCGTGACCGAGCCCGAGAACTAGCGTGCAGCAGATCCTGCTGTTCAGCCTCCTCGGGCTCGGCTCGGGCGCGCTGATCGCCGGCATCGCCCTCGGCGTGGTGCTCACGTACCGAGGCTCGGGGATCATCAACCTGGCCACCGGCGGGATGGCGATGCTGGCCGGCTACGCGTTCTGGGCGCTGCGGATCGACCTGCTCCATTGGTCGACCGCGCCCGCGCTGATCGCCAGCCTGCTCATCGCAATGGGTGTGGGCGCGGCGACCGAACTGGTCGCCTTCCGACCGCTCCGCACGGCCGCGCCGCTGGCCAAGCTGGTCTCCTCGCTGGGCGTGCTGCTCGTCCTGCAGGCCTCGATGTTGCTGGCCTTCGGGACGACGCAACAGCCCGAGCCCACGGTGCTGCCGCAGAAGACCGTCAAGGTGCTGAGCGCGGTGATCCCGGTCGACCGCTTCATCCTGACCGGGATCGTGATCGTGCTGGCCGCGATCCTGGCCGCGCTCTATCGGTTCACCCGCTTCGGGCTGGCCACGCGGGCGGCGTCGGAGAACGAGGTCGTGGCGATGCTCGGCGGCCTCTCCCCCAACCGGCTCTCGATGCTCAACACGCTGCTGGCGTCGCTGATCGCCGGCGGGATGGGGATCCTGGCGGCGTCGATCACGCAGCTCGACACCGAGACGCTCCCACTCCAGATCGTCCCGGCGCTGGCCGCGGCCCTGATCGCCGGGTTCACCTCGTTCGGGATCGCCTGCGCCGCCGGAATCGGCCTCGGAATCATCGGCTCGCTGCTCCAGTACGTCACGGCGCTGTCCTGGTTCCCGACCGCCGGCGGGGTCGCGTTGCCGGGCGTGTACGAACTCGTGGTGTTCGCCCTGATCGTGTTGTTCATGTACCTGCGCGGCGCCAGCCTTCCCACCCGCGGAGAGCTCGTCGAACAGCGCCTGCCCGATGCGCCGCGCCCGCGCCGTCTGGCGATCACCGCGCCTGTGGTCGCCGTGGTGTGCGCGGTCGCCCTCGTGGTGCTCCCGTTCGACTTCCGCGAGGCCCTCGTGAACACGATGATCGGGACGCTGATCGCGCTGTCACTGGTCGTTATCACCGGCTTCGTGGGCCAGATCTCGGTCGTGCAGCTGACGCTGGCCGGCGTGTCCGGGTTCGCGATCTCGCATCTCGCGGTGAACGCCGGCATCGCGTTTCCGATCGCGCCGCTGCTCGGCGCCGGCGCGGCGCTGATCCTCGGCCTGATCACCGCCGCCTCGGCGCTGCGCGTACGCGGGGTCAGCCTGGCCGTGGTCACGCTCGCCGCGGTCGTGGCGATCACCAACTTCGGCTTCGTCAACACGACCTGGGGCGGCGGCCAGACCGGCTCGCCCGTGCCTGAGCCGCGACTGCTCGGCCTCGACCTTGGGCCCCGCGCGGCGTTCCGGGGGCTCGACGGCAATCTCCCGAGCCCGGTGTTCGGCTGGCTCGTGCTCGCGGTGACGGTGGCGCTGTGCGTGCTCGTCGGGATCATCCGGCGCGGGAAGCTGGGGCAGCGGATGCTCGCGGTGCGCTCCAACGAGCGAGCCGCCGCCGCGGCGGCGATCGATCCGCGTGCGGTCAAGCTGATCGCGTTCGGCATCAGCTCGGCCATCGCCGGCCTCGCCGGCGCGTTGTATGCCTACAACTTCGGCTCGGTGAGCGCCGACCGGTTCGATCCGTTCACCGCGCTCAGCCTGATCGCCTTCGCCTACGCGGGTGGGATCACGCTGATCTCCGGCGCGGTGTTCGCCGGTCTGATCTCCACCCAGGCGCTGTTCCCGTACGCGCTGGACAAGTGGCTCGGCATCAACGGAAACTGGTTTCTGCTCTTCGGCGGCGCGATCCTCATCATCACGCTGATCCAGAACCCGGAGGGCGTGGCCGGCGCGTTCTACAAGCGCTTCCACCGGCGCGAGCCGGTCCGGCCGCCGGAAACGCCGACGACTATGGGTCTCGCGACGGAATCCGGCACCGGGGCGCTGTCGCCGCCCGAACCTGGAGATGCCGGATTCCGCGCGCTCGACATCCCTGGGACCGTTGCGCCCGGCGTCCATGCCGGGCGCGCCGAGGGCTCGGGCCTACCCGTCCTGTCCATGCGCGGCCTCTCGGTCGCCTTCGGCGGGGTCCACGCGCTCGAGAAGGTCGACCTCGAGGTGCGCGAGGGCGAGCTGGTCGGCCTGATCGGTCCCAACGGCGCCGGCAAGACCACGCTCATCGACGCGGTCACCGGCTTCGTCCGGTTCACCGGCGAGGTCAAGCTCGACGGGCAGGACATCGGGCGGATGTCGGCCTACGAGCGGGCCCGCCTGGGCCTGGCGCGGACCTGGCAGAACACCGACCTGTTCGATGATCTCGAGGTCGGGGAGAACGTCATCGTGGCCGGCGGTGCGCCCCAGGTACTCGATCTCGTCGACCTCGGCTGGGCCGCGCCCGCCATGCCCGACCAGCTCTCCGAGGGGGCACGCAAACTGGTGGGCGTCGCCCGCGGGCTGGCCGGCCATCCTCGCGTGCTCTGCCTCGACGAGCCGGCCGCCGGCCTGGACGCGCGCGAGAGCGAGGAGCTCGGCCGCACTCTGCGCGAGCTGGCCGACCGTGGCCAGTCGACGCTGCTGATCGACCACGACATGGGGCTCGTGCTGAGCATCTGCGATCGGGTCGTCGTGCTCGAGTTCGGTCGCGTGATCGCCGAGGGACCGCCCGAGTCGGTGCGCCAGAACGCGCGGGTGATCGCCGCCTACCTGGGGGGCGGCAGCGAACTGGTGGCAAGCGAAGCTGAGTCGTCGACAGGAGGAAGCCATGAGTCACCGTAATCTCGAAGAACTGCTCCGGAGCATCGCCTCGCCGGTCGAGATGCTGCGCAATGCGCAGGTGGGTCCGAACGTATACCCCGGCGTGCCGGCCGAGTACACGAACTGGCGCGACGAGCAGTGGGCATGGCAGAACACCTGCGTGCTTTACAACCAGTCGTTCCACATGGCCGAACTGGCGGTGCAGGGACCGGACGCGATGACGCTGCTCTCGCGCCTGGGCGTGAACACGTTCAACAACTTCGCGATCGACAAGGCCAAGCAGTTCGTGCCTTGCACGCCCGACGGCTATGTGATCGGCGACGTGATTCTGTTCCATCTCGCCGAGCACGAGTTGAACCTGGTGGGGCGAGCGCCCGTCCTGAACTGGGTCACCTACCACGCGCAGACCGGCGGCTACGACGTGGAGGTAACACTCGATCAGCGCAGCGCGCTGCGGACGGACGGACGGCGCAAGCACTACCGCTTCCAGGTGCAGGGCCCGAACGCGATGGACGTGATCAAGCGGGCCTTGGGTGCGCCGCCGCCCGAGCTGAAGTTCTTCAACCTGACCACCGCCGAGATCAGCGGCATTTCCGTACGAGCGCTACGCCACGGCATGGCCGGCCAGCCGGGCTGGGAGCTATTCGGTCCCTGGGATGAGTACGACGCGGTGCACGCCGCCCTCGTCGCCGCCGGCGAGGAGTTGGGGATGCGGCTGGTGGGAGGCCGGGCCTACTCGTCCAACGCGCTCGAGTCCGGCTGGATCCCCTCACCGCTCCCGGCGGTGTACACCGGCGACTCGCTGCGACCGTACCGCGAGTGGCTGCCCGCCACCGGCTACGAGGGCTCGGCCTCGATCGGGGGCAGCTTCGTCTCGGACGACATCGAGGATTACTACTTCACGCCGTGGGATCTCGGCTACGGTCACCTGATCAAGTTCGACCACGACTTCATCGGCCGGGACGCGCTCGAGCAGATGGCCGACGACGAGCACCGTCACAAGGTGACGCTCGCGCTCGACGACGGCGACGTGGCGGACACCATCGCCACCATGTTCGACAAGACAGACCGAGCCAAGTTCATCGATTGGCCGTCCGCGGTCTACTCGATGCACCCATTCGACCGCGTGACGGCGAACGGCGACACGGTCGGCGTCTCAACCTGGTTCGGCTACAGCTCGAACGAGGCCAAGATGCTGACGCTGGCCGTGGTCGACGCGGCACAGGCCACGCCGGGCACCGAAGTGACCCTGTTGTGGGGTGAGGAGGACGGCGGCACATCCAAGCCCACCGTCGAGCCCCACGTCCAGCGTGAGATCCGGGCAGTGGTCAGCCCGGTGCCCTACGTCGAGGTCGTGCGCCGGTCCTACGCGCCCGAAAGCTGGCGCTCCACCGCGGTGTGAGCGCCTGGCCGGACGTCCCTCGGATCCCCGCTTCGGCCGGGGCGATGATCTCGGACCCGGCGGGCCGGCTGCTGATCCTCAAGCCGACGTACAAGAAGGGATGGACGATCCCGGGCGGCCAGATCGACGCCGAGGGCGAATCGCCCTGGGACGCCTGCCGGCGCGAGACGCGCGAAGAATGCGGGCTGGTCGTCGAGCAGGGGCGCCTCGCCTGCGTCGATTACCTCCCGCCGAAGCCATCGCGGCCCGGCGGGGTGCGCTTCCTGTTCGACTGCGGCACGCTGCCCGCGGGCGCCTTCGCATCGATCGTGCTGCAGGAGGTCGAGATCGAGGACTTCCGGCTCGCGCGGCTCGAGGAGGCTCTCGAGCTGCCTGAGCGGCCCTCTGCGCCGGAGGATCTCGCAGTGCGCCGGCCGAGAGGCCTGCCTTTACCTCGAGGACGGCCGCCCGGTTCCGGGCGTGGGTTAGCTCACCGGATCACCCGCTCACGTCGTCCATACGTCGAGCAAGGGGTCTTGCACGGCATCGAACATTCGTCCAGCCGAGGTGGTGCGCGGCTCGCGTCCGGGGTAGAGCCAGGCCACACCCGCTGAACGTGGGAGTCGAACCGCAGGAGGTGGACGATATCCGCAACAGGCGGACGCGGCTCATCGAGCCGTTCGAGCAGGCTCGCAGGCGAGGTGCGCACGGACACCGGCGAAGTGGCCCCGCGATGAGCCTGCTCGTCTACGGCGTCGTCGCGGCCGGCGAAGCCGACCCGTGGGGCCGGGGCCTTGACGACCGGCCGATGCATGGCGTCACGGAGGGCCCGCTGGAGGCGGTCGTCTCCGACCACGAGGATCGACCACCCGAGCCGACCGCGGCCGCGCTGCACGCGCATGAGCGCGCGATCCGCCGGCTGATGGACCGCGGCGCGGTGCTGCCCGCTCAGTTTGGCAGCGTGCTGGCCGACAGGGATGCTGTGCGCGCGTTTCTCGGTGCTCGCCGCCACGATCTGCTGATCCGGCTGGAACGGGTGCGCGGCGCGGTCGAAATCGGGCTGAAGGCCAGCTGGCGCGACGGCGACGGCGCCCCGTTCGATCCCCGGCCGCGGTCGGGAATCTCCTACCTGCGCGACCGGTTGGAGCTGCGCCAGAGCGCCCGCCGGGTGGCCAGCGCGCTCGATCCCCTCACTGCGCTGGCCCGCTCGAGCCGCCGGGCGCTGGTCCCCCACCCGAACCTTCCGGTGCTCGACGCCTACCTGGTCGACCGCGGCCGGGTACGCGAATTCGTGGCCATGGTCGAACAGCTCGACGACCGCCTCGAGGACGTCGAGCTCGAGTGCACCGGGCCGTGGCCGCCGTACAGCTTCGCGCAGGGAGCGTCGGTGTGAGCGGATCGCCGTTGATCGCGGCGACGGCCTGGAGGCGGCTGCGGGGCGGCGGCGACGGCGAGGACGACTGACCTACCCCCCCGGCCACCGGCGCGGGCATCGAACGGCCACGCCGCCATGCTTACCTCGCCAAGCCTCGCGTCCCGCCGGCCCCCTTGGCGAGGTAAGCATGCTGTCCATGCTTACGTCGCCAAGGCGGGTCGGCTGACGGGGGGTTTGGCGAGTCTTACATGGGATCGCGCGACCTACCCCGCCACCGGGATCCGCTCGACCTCCTCGCCCCTCCCCACCAGCACGTCGGCCACCATCGACGGCGGGAACAGCCCGTGCTCGGTCACGCCGGGCATCGCCGACAGCCACGTGGCAAGCGCGCCCGGATCGTCGAACGGCCCGGTGTAGTCGGCGATCACGCCGCCGTCCGGGCTGTGGGTGACGTCGCGCAACTGGACCGACCCCAGCCGCGCCAGCGTGGCGGCCAGGCCGAACTCGGACAGCTCCAGCGGGATCGGCGGCGTCAGGCGGTCGACCAGCTTGTTGGCCGAGACGATCACGATGAATCGGTCGCTCGCCGCCGCCACGGCCTTCTCGCGCGTGTGCGCCCCGCCGCCGCCCTTGACCAGCCAGCCTGACGGATCGACCTCGTCGGCGCCGTCGATCGTCACGTCCAATCGTGCAGGCGCTTCGAGCCCGGCGAACGAGACCACCTCGATCCCCAGCGCCTGGGCCGCCTGGGACGTCGCCGGCGAGGTGGCCACGCAGCGGATATTCAGGTTGCGGGCGGCCAGGGGCGGGAGCAGGTAGGCGGCGGTGGAGCCGGTGCCCAGGCCCACCGTCATGCCGTCCTCCACGAGTTGGGCGGCCGCCTCCGCCGCGCGCTGCTTCTCTCGCTCGGTGTCGTTGGTCGCGCTCAAGCTCAGCTACCCGGCTTCTCCCGGTGTCCGCCGAACCCGTAGCGCATGGCCGACAGGACCCGGTTGGCGTAGTTGTCGAGCCCGCGCGAGGCAAACCGCGAGTACAGCGCGGTGGTCAGCACCGGCGCCGGCACGCCCTCGTCGATCGCCGCGGTCGACGTCCAGCGCCCCTCACCCGAATCCGACACCCGCCCCGAGAAGTCCTCCAGCGTCGGGGACTCGAACAGCGCCTGCGCCGTCAGGTCGAGCAGCCACGAGCTGACCACGCTCCCACGGCGCCACACCTCGGTCACCTCCGCCGTGTTGATGTCGTACTGGTAGTACTCGGGATGCTCCATCGGCGCCGTCTCCGCATCGCCCTCCAGCACGTCCTTGCCGATCCCGGCGCTGTGCAGGATGTTCAGCCCCTCGGCGTAGGCGGCCATGATCCCGTACTCGATCCCGTTGTGGACCATCTTCACGAAGTGCCCGGCGCCGTTGGGGCCGCAGTGGAGATATCCGCTCTCCGACGGCGACGGATCGCCTGAGCGCCCGGGCGTGCGTTCCGCCGCCGACACCCCGGGCGCGATCGATCCGAACAGCGGGTACAGGCGCTCGACCACCTCCTGCTCGCCGCCGATCATCAGGCAGAACCCGCGCTCGAGCCCGTACACGCCGCCACTCGTCCCCACGTCGACGTGGTGGATGCCCTTTTCCCGCAGCTCGGCGGCGTGTCGGATGTCGTCGTGGTAGTGGGTGTTGCCGCCGTCGATGATCACGTCGCCGGCCTCGAACACCTCGGCCACCGAGCGGATCGTGCGCGAGGTGATCTCCCCCGCCGGGACCATCACCCAGGCCGCCCGCGGCTTCTGGAGCTTGGCCGCGAACTCCTCCAGCGAGGTGGCGCCGCCGATCCCATCGCTCTCCACCGATCGCACCGCATCCGCGTTGACGTCGTACCCGACGCAGTGGTGGCCTTCACGCGTGAGGCGCCGGACGATGCCGGCCCCCATCCGTCCCAGTCCGACCATTCCCAGCTGCATCGGCTTCTCCGTCGGCATGTGATTCGCTCTCCTGGCTGTCGGGTTGTCAATGACCTCAGCGCATCGCCCGGTAGCGGCGGATCAGCGCGTTCGTCGAGCTGTCGTGGTGCAGGTCGGGCTCGTCCTCGGCCTTCAGCTCGGGGATGATCCGCGCCGCCAGCGCCTTGCCCAGCTCGACGCCCCACTGATCGAACGAGTCGAGCTCCCACACCACGCCCTGGGTGAACACCAGGTGCTCGTACAGCGCCACCAGGCTCCCCAGCACCCGCGGTGTGAGCACGTCGGCAAGGATCACGTTGGTCGGGCGGTTGCCCTCCATCACCCGGTGGGGCACGATGTGATCGGCCGTGCCCTCGGCGCGGACCTCCTCCTCGGTCTTCCCGAACGCGAGCGCCTCGGCTTGGGCGAACACGTTCGAGATCAGCAGGTCGTGGTGGTCGCGCACCGGGTTGAGCGTCTTGGCGAACGCGATCAGGTCGACCGGGATCAGCCTCGTGCCCTGGTGGATCAGCTGGTAGAAGCTGTGCTGGCCGTTGGTGCCCGGCTCGCCCCAGATACATCGCGCCGGTCTCGTAGTCCACGTGGCCGCCGTCGAGCGTGACGTGCTTGCCGTTCGACTCCATCGTGAGCTGCTGGAGGTAGGCCGGGAAGCGCTTCAGGTACTGCTCGTAGGGCATCACGCCGACGGTCTGGGCATCGAAGAAGTCGCCGTACCACACCCCGAGCAGGCCCATCAGCATCGGCAGGTTCTGCGCGAACGGCGCGCTCCGGAAGTGCTCGTCGACCTCGTGGAAGCCGGCCAGCATCTCGTGGAAGCGCTCGGGACCGATGGCGAGCATGGTCGAGAGCCCGATCGCCGAGTCCATCGAATAGCGGCCGCCCACCCACTCCCAGAAGCCGAACATGTTGTCGGTGTCGATCCCGAACTCGGCGACCTTCTCGGCGTTGGTCGACACCGCCACGAAGTGCTTGGCGATCGGCCTGCTCGTCGCCCAGTCCGGCGAGCGCCCACTCGCGAGCCGACTGCGCGTTGGTCATGGTCTCGAGCGTGGTGAACGTCTTGGAGGAGACGATGAACAGCGTCTCCGCCGGATCGAGGTCGCGGGTCGCCTCGGCGATGTCGGTCGAGTCGACGTTCGAGACGAACCGGAACGTGCGGTCGCGGTCGCTGTAGTGGCGCAGCGCCTCGTACGCCATGACCGGCCCGAGGTCAGAGCCGCCGATCCCGATGTTGACCACGTTGCGGATCGGCTTGCCGGTGTGGCCCTTCCACTCGCCGCTGCGCACCCGTTCGGAGAATGCGGCCATCCGGTCGAGCACCTCGTGCACCTGCTTGACCACGTCGACCCCTTCGACGATCAGCGACGCGGTCTTCGGCATGCGCAGGGCCACGTGGAGCACCGAACGGTCCTCCGAGACGTTGATCCGCTCGCCGGCGAACATCGCCTCGATCCGGTCGGATACGCCCGACTGCTCGGCCAGCGCGCCCAGCAGCTGGATGGTCTCGTCGGTGATCCGGTTCTTCGAGTAGTCGAGGAACAGGCCGGCGCCCTCGGCCACCAGGCGCTCGCCTCGCGTCGGGTCGGCGGCGAACAGCTCACGCAGGTGGGTGCCGCGCAGTTCGCCGTGGTGCTTCTCCAGCGCCTTCCAGGCCGGCCGGTCTCGTAACGAACGGACGCTCGGCATTACACGCGTGCTCACTCAAGGGCCTCCGGGAGTCGACGCGGCGGTCTGGCGCCCCGCCGCCGATCGGTGTCTGTCCGCGGATCCTGACAGAGAGCGCCGCCCCACCGCCACCGCCAAGCCCGAACGAGCGCCACCCGAGCCCCCGGGCCGCGAGTTATTCGCCCCTGCTCACGCCACCGGCGCGGCCTGGCATTCCGGGCATACGCCCCAGAAGGTGACCTCGGCCTCGTCGACCAGGAACCCGCCGGCCTCGCTCGGGCTCAGGCACGGCGCCGCCCCCACCACGCAGTCGATGTCTCGGGCCACCCCGCACACCCGGCACACCACGTGGTGGTGGTTGTCGCCGACCCGGGCCTCGAACCGGGCTGGGCTGCCGGCGGGCTCGATCCGGCGCAGCAGTCCTGCCGCGGTCAGGGCGCGCAGCGCGTCGTACACCGCCTGCGTGGACAGGCTCCCGATCAGCGCCCGTGCCCGCCGGGCGACGGTCTCCACATCCGGGTGCCCCGGCGTCTCGGCGACGGCACGGAACACGGCCAGCCGCGGCGCCGTCACCCGCAGGCCCCGCGCCCGCAGCTCATCGGGAAGCTGTTGCCCATCGATCCCCACGTCAACGCCCACTATATCGGTGTAATCCGGATGTAAACCAAGAATTGAGCCGTTCCAAAATGGGTATGAACACTGGGACCTCGAGAACCAGCCCAAGGAGCCACGATGCCCGACGACGCCACCCGCCGGCCGCCGATCACCACCACCGACTCCGGGATCCCCGCTCCCAGCGACGAGTTCTCGCTGACCGTCGGGCCGGGCGGCCCCACCGTCCTGCACGACCACTATGTCGTGCAGAAGATGCAGCACTTCAACCGCGAGCGGGTGCCCGAGCGCGTGGTGCACGCCAAGGGCTCCGCCGCGCATGGGTTCTTCGAGGTCACCGAGGACGTCAGCCAGTACACGAAGGCCGACCTGTTCCAGCCCGGCCGGCACACCCCGCTGTTCGTCCGCTTCTCGACCGTGGCCGGCGAACTGGGCTCCCCCGACACCGTGCGCGATCCCCGCGGCTTCGCGATCAAGTTCTACACGCAGCAGGGCAACTACGACCTGGTCGGCAACAACACCCCGGTGTTCTTCGTCCGCGACGCTTCCAAGTTCCAGGACTTCATCCACTCGCAGAAGCGCCTCCCGGATACCGGCATGCGCTCCAACGACATGCAGTGGGACTTCTGGACGCTCTCGCCCGAATCGGCTCACCAGGTCACGATCCTGATGTCCGACCGCGGCACCCCCCGCACCTACCGGCACATGCACGGCTTCAGCAGCCACACGTTCTCCTGGGTCAACGCCGGCGGCGAGCGGTTCTGGATCAAGTACCACGTCAAGACCGTTCAGGGGATCGAGAACTTCACCGACCAGGAGGCGGCGGAGATGGTCGCCGAGGACCCCGACTACCACCGCCGCGACCTGCGCGAGGCGATCGAGCAGGGCAACCTCCCCGAGTGGAGCCTCGAGGTCCAGGTGATGCCGCTCGAGGAGGCCGCCGACTACCGCTTCAACCCGTTCGACCTGACCAAGGTGTGGCCGCAGTCCGACTACCCGCGCATCAAGGTCGGCCGGATGGTCCTCGACCGCAACCCGGAGAACTTCTTCGCCGAGGTCGAACAGGCCAGCTTCAACCCCTCGAATCTCGTTCCCGGCATCGGCCTTTCCCCCGACAAGATGCTGATGGGCCGGATCTTCTCCTACCACGACACCCACCTGCACCGCGTGGGGGCCAACTACGAGCAACTCCCGATCAACCGGCCGCAGTGCCCCGTCCACTCATACAACAAGGACGGAGCGATGACCTACGTCCATGCGGACGGCCAGCCGGTCTACGCGCCCAACAGCTACGGCGGGCCTCAGGCCGACCCGAACGTCGGCCGCGAGGTCACCTGGCAGGTCCCGGGCGCCGAAATCGGACGCTACGCCTACGAGAAGCACTCAGGCGACGACGACTTCGCGCAGCCCCGCACGCTGATCAACGAGGTCATGAGCGAGACCGACCGCGATCACCTGGTCGCGAACACCGTCGCCCATGCCTCGAACGAGGTCACCGACGACATGCAATGGCGGGTGATCGCCTACTGGAGCAATGTGGACGCCCAGCTCGGGGCGCGCATCGCTGCGGGCCTCGGCAAGAGCGACGGCGGGTCGGCGAACGGTGCCCAAGCGGCGGCTCGGGAGCTGCTCGCCACCCGTGCCAACCGGGCCTGATCGCTCAGCTCAGCAATCCGTCGATCAAACCGTGAACGACCGCTCTGACGTCCGCCTGGTCGTCGTCTGACACCTCATCGCCGGCGAGATAAAGCGCGGCTTCGTTCAGCGCCGCAAGCATTACCGTGGCCAGCGGACGGACCGGCTGTGGCTTGAGGAGCCCCGCTTCGATCGCGGTGCCCAGGAGCTGCTCGGTCATGCCGAGTGCATAGCGCCGCGAGAGCTCGCGATATTCCGCCCATCCCAGCACGCTCGGCGCGTCGAGGAGCATCAGCTGGCGGATGTCCGGCTCTCGCGCGATGTCGAGCCACGCGTCGGCGGCGATGTACAGCGCGTCGGCGGGCGACTTCGGCTGCGCCCCACCCACCGCGGCCATCAGCCGCTTGATGACCTCGGCCTCGGCGGTCTCGACCACCGCCCGGAACAGCGCCGCCTTGTCGGCGTACTGGTGGTACATGGCGCCGCGGGTGACCCCGGCCACCTCGGCGATCTCCGGGGTTCCCACCTCAGCGTATCCCCGCTCGCCCCATAGGCGCCGGGCCGCGACGAGCAGCGCACGCTGGGTGGCCGCCGACCGTTCAGCTTGAGTGCGTGGCATTACATGCAGTCTGTTGGTATCTTACGTGCAGTCTGTACGCAAAACTTCGTCTCTGGAGGAACTGCATGCCCGCCGTCACGCTCACCAGCGGAACGATCCATTATGAGAAGTCGGGTCCCGACGACGCTCGTCCGATCGTCTTCGTCCATGGTTACGCGATGGGCGCCACGCTGTGGCGTCCGCTGACCGACCGCCTGGTTGCCGCCGGCTTCTCGTGCCTCGCGCCGACCTGGCCGCTGGGCGCGCACACGGAGCCGATGATCGATGGCGCCGAGCTGACCATGGAGGGTGTCGCCGCCATGGTGGGCGAGTTCCTCGACTCGCTTGAGCTCGAGGACGTCGTGTTGGTCGGAAACGACACCGGCGGAGCGATCGCCCAGATCGTCGCCACCACCACGCCCGAGCGGCTCGGCGCGCTCGTGCTGACCGGCTGCGATGCCTTCGAGCATTTCCCGCCGCCGATCCTCAAGCCGTTCATCGCCGCGGCGAAGTTCGCCCCGGCGTTCCGGGCCGCGGCCGCGCCCCTGCGGACCAGGACCGCGCGCCGGCGGGCATTCGGAGCGCTCGCGCACGCCGACATCGACCATCTCGTCAAGCAATGGGTCCAGCCCGCGCTCACTGACGCACGCGTCCGGGAAGACCTCCGGCGATTCACGGCGTCGCTGCACCAGCAGACGACGATCGACGCGGGCGCGCGCCTGCCGGAGTTCACCAAGCCGGCGCTGATCGCCTGGTCGGCCGACGATGCGTTCTTCGGAGTCGAGGATGGGCGCCGACTGGCCGATTCCCTCCCGCACTCGCGGTTCGAACTGATCGAGCGCGCGCGGACGTTCTCGATGATCGATCAGCCCGACGTTCTGGCCGACCTGATCGGGGAGTTCGCCCGGCAGCCGGCGGCTGTCGCCACGTCTTGACCGGGGTTCACCGTTCATCTCACGGCTCCGCGCCGTCACCGCGAGGCACGACGTCGAGCTGCTGCCCTGAGCCCTCAGCGGCGGCTGCGTGTGGCGCAGATCGCCCCGATGTGCCGGTGGTCGGTGCCGCAGCAGCCACCGAGCACGGTGAGCTTGGGAAGTCGCGACGTCATTTGCCGGTAGTCCCCAGCGAGCGCGAGCGGGTCGCCCTCATCGAGCTGGTCCGATTCGTCGAGTTCGGCGTGGCTCTTGGCTGATGCGTTGGCGCGCACGCCCCGAATGCGGTCGACCCACGACTCGCTCTCCGCGAGCGCACCGGCGAAGTGCGTCGGGTGCGCGCAATTGATCATGAAGTAGGCCACCGCGCCGGATGTCTCGTCGTCGACGCGCTCGATCGCACAGCGCAGAGACTGGCCGCTCGGCAGCCGTCCGTCCGTCTCCACGGTGAATGAGATCACCAAGGGGATGTCGGCTGCCGCTGCCGCCTGGGCGATCCCGATCGCTTCGTCGGCATAGGTGAGGGTGAGCGCCGTGACCATGTCGGCGCGCGATTCGGCGAACGTCCCGACCTGAGTCGCGTGGTACTCCGCGGACTCGACTGCGCTCATCTGCCGATCGGCTCGGAACCCGTCGCCCCGGGGACCGACGCACCCGCTGACGAGGATGGCCGGGTCCTCGCCGGAGGCATCGCTCATCTCTCGCACGAACGCGACGGCCCGGCGGTTCACCCCAACGAGCCGCTCGGGCGAGTAGCCGAGCCGGGCGCCCCAATCGTGATTCGCGCGCCAGGTCGGGGTGTCGAGGATCAGGCCGACTTCGTGCGCCTGGGCGATTGCCACGTAGCGCCGGTAGTACTGCCGCAGTGCCGCAAGGCCGCGTTCATCCTCCATCAGGACGAATGCGGCGAAGTGCGGCAACTCGAGGCCTCCGTGGAAGATGAGGTCGGTTTCCATCCCGCCGTCGGTGATGAACGGCCGCCCTGTGAGGTGTGGGAGCTCAGGCATGACGACCCAATCGCATGTAACAGGCCGGGCCTGCCGGGTTTGTCTTCGTAGTGGACAACGCGTTCGTTCAGCTGGCTCGCCACCGCGTGCGGGGTCGCCTGTGGCCGATCCTGCAGACCGCCGTGGCCGCGGTCGGAGCGTGGTATATCGCGTTGCTGTTCGGAGTGGAGTCGCGGCCGGCCTTCGCGTCGATTGCCGCGGTTGTCTCGTTGGGGGCGGCATTTGCCGAGCGCAGGCAGCGGGCGGTACAGCTGATCGCCGGCGTGATGCTGGGAATCGTGCTCGCCGACCTGCTGGTCCGGGCAATCGGCAATGGGATGCCGCAGATCGGCGCGCTGGTCGTGCTGGCCATGCTGGCTGCGGTTGTGCTCGGCGGCGGCGAACTGCTCGTGACCGAGGCAGCCGTCTCAGCGATCCTGGTCGCGACCTTGTCCTCACCGCCAGCGTCGAGACTCATATCGCCGACCTGCGGCACGCGGTTCTGCTCGGCACGGACACGGCCCGGTGGGCGCCACTGCGGCGGCCGACCCGAGCCGAACTTGACCGCTACGCCCGTACGGTACGCCATCTCGACCTCGCGGCCCGCGGGGCGCGGAGCCTCTCGCGCAACGTCCTGATCTACGTGCGGGGTGGCCAGCCCGAGCAGCCCGAGCTCGCTCAGGCGATCGGTGACCTGGCGCTCGCCGTGTGGGAGCTGCCCGCTCAGTTCTCCGAGCCCTGGCGCAGCGGGGACGTCCTCCGGATGGCGCTCCAGGCCGCCGGCGACGCCACGGCCGCCGTGTCCCGGCGCCCCGCCCTCGCCCTCAACGAGATCGCCGGCCAAGTCCGCTCGATCGCGGTCGACATCGTCAAGGCGTCCGAAGCCGGCGAAACCGACCGAAGCGCCCTCACCGACGCACCCACCGAGGAGCTGCTGGCGGCGCTGCCGCTTCCCGCCGCATGAACGGACGGGCTTTGACTGGAGATACGGGCAGCGCATCAATCTACTACGACCGCCTACGTCTTGCCGACGGTGAGACGTTCCTGCTCAAGGTGCGCTCGATGGTGGGGCTGATCCCCCTTCTGGCCAGTGCACGGGTCGCCGCTGACCTCGCCGACATGGCTGGGGCCGGGGGCGGCGCATTCGCCCAGCTTGGCGAAGGTGCTCTCGGGCGGCGGACGGATACGGCTGACGGCGCGTTCGTCAGCATGGTCGAGCCGGCCGCCCTCGCGCCCATGCTCGCGGATGTCTTCGACGAGAACTCATTCCTCAGCCCATTCGGCTTGCGCTCGCTCTCGGCCCGCCTGCGCGATCACCCCTACGAAATACCCGTGCCCGGTACAGACCCGATCGAGTACGAGCCGGCCGAGGCCAGCGCCCGGCACGTGAACTCGAACTGGCGCGGGCCGGTGTGGATGCCCGTGAACTACCTCCTGATCGACGCCATCGCCCGGATCGGTGACGAACTCGGCGATCGGGCCCCGACGTTCGCCTACCCGACCGGCACGGGACCCGTCAGATCACTCTGGAGGCGGCAGAACGATCAGCGGCCGATCTTCGGCGGTGTCTCGACACTGCAGAACGACCCCGAGTGGCGTGAGAACCTTCTGTTCTTCGAGTACTTCCACGGAGACAACGGCGCTGGTCTCGGCGCGATGCACCAGACCGGGTGGACTGCCCTGGTGGCCGATCCGATCACGGGCCGGCGTCTGTCGCCGGACCCCCTGGGCGCGCTGCGCGCCTCCTGACCGTCACACCTCGGCGCGTTGACCGCGCTCGAGCATGACCAGGCGGTCACGGATCCCGTTGCCCGAGAACGCCGCCTCGAGCTCATCGGCGCCCTGGGTGAAATGCGCCCACCCTTCGAAGTGCAGCGGTATCACCACACGGGCCCCGAGGATCTTGGCGACATCGGCCGCGTGGTCGGCCGACAGCGTCAGGTAGGCGCCGTCGAACTTCCTCGAAAGCTGGACCGCGCCGGCGTTGAGGATGGCGACCGGTATCTCACCGGTCCTCTCCACGATCCGACGCACCACGTCCCGCGAGGCGTTGTCACCCGAGAAGTACACCGTCTCGGAGCCCGACGCGGACAGGATGAATCCGAGGACGGGACCTTGAATCTCGTCGGTGCCGTCCGGTCCATGCTGGGCGTGCACCGCCGTCACCGTGACGCCGTCCACGTCAACCTCCGACCAGGGCTCCATGCCGACGACGTTGCCGCCCAGCTCTGCGGCGGCCTTGGTGGTCGACAGGACGCGCTTCGCCGAGGGAAGGAACGCCCGGCCGGCCGGATCGAGGTTGTCGCTGTGATGGTGGTGGGAGATGAGCACAACATCGATCGGATCTTCGTGGCCGACGTCGATCGCCGGTCCGGTCAGCTTGGTCAGCCCGGAGTACTCGCCCGGTGGCGAGAGCGCCGGATCGGTCAGCCAGCGAAGACCGCCGTACTCCAGAATGGCGGTGGGTCCCCCCACGAGCTGGATGGCGAGGCTCATGTCACTAACTCTGCGTGGCTGCGGCGCGCCTGTCCCAGCCGTGGAAGCGCGACAGGTCTCCGGCGTCCCAGGCCTCGCGCAGTCCCGGCGCGCCGAGGTCCCAGTCCGGGCGCACTTCGCGGAAGACCTCTCGCAGGTCGTGCCACAAATCGACAAACGAGGGGCGCCCCCAGAACCAGTAGCCGTTGTAGATGCTGAACACGACCAGCCCCGGCCCCAGCACCAGCGTGTGCGGGATCATCGGGTCGTTGTCGGGGTCGGTGTACTCCTGGATATCGAGGTCTTTTTGGACGATCCGCTCCGGATCGGAGAGGAACGGCCACTGCGCGCCGACCGAGTTGCGGAACTCCTGACTGGTGTGATGGGGATCGGTCGAGATCGTGACGATCTTCGTGTACGCCACATTGATCTTCGGGTAGTTGGCGGCGAGCTCGAGGTGCTGCTGGTGCTCCTTGGGGCAGTAGTGGCCACGTGCGAGCGTGAGGATCATCGGATCCTCGCCCTGCAGGTCACTCAGCCGGCGCGGGACGCTCTCGTGATCGGGCAGCTCGTAGTCGGGGAACGTGGCGCCGCGCGTGATGTCGGAGCGCATCGTGCAGGTCCTTTCAGTCGGAGATGCTCACTGGATGAGGTAGGTCTCGTAGACCACACACCGTGATCCGCATCCAGCCGTTGAGCGGCAGGGCGCCAAGCAGTCCGTCGAGCTGAGCCTCGCTGTCGGCACGGTACAGGCCGACCGCCTTGCTCTCTCCGGGTGCGACCGGCCGCTTCCACAGGCGCACCAGGTTGCCACGGCGAGCCAGCCCGGCGGCGGCGGTTGCCTCGCCGCCCACACGCTCCTTGATCTCGGGCTCCGGCGTCCCCTCCCGGAATGTGCACGTCGAATCCGACGAGGAATTCCATCGCACTTCTCCCCTTCCTTGAAGTCAGTACACGAATTGCTGACCACCGTCGATGTCGTACGTCGCACCGGTGAGCGCGGTATTGGCCATCAGCTGCACGGCGAGAGCCGCGACGTCGGCCGGTCCAACCACCCGCCCGATCGGGAGTGTCCGACGCAGCTCCTCGCGCCTGGCCTCGAGTCCTTCGGCGGAGAAGTACGACGCCGACAACGGCGTGTCGACGAAACCGGCGGCGATCAGGTTGACCCGGATCGGGGCGAGCTCGAGCGCGAGCGCCGCGACGAACGGAGGAAGCGCCGCCGTGGCCGCCGACGCGATCCCCAGCGCACGACTGATCCTGCGGCCGCCGGTGCCGCCCATGAGCAACAGGCTGCCGCCCGGCCTCATCTTGGGGGCCGCATCACGCGCCACCTCCAGCCCGAGCGCCAGGTGGTCACCTACCTCCCGGCGCACCTGATCCCCGGTCATCTCCATGAGCGGCCCATACGTCGGACCGGGCCCGGTGACCAGCACATGGTCGATCGGTTCCGGCAGCTCGTCGAAGAACCGCTTCAGCGCCTCCGTGTCATTGACGTCGAACGCGGCGGTGCTTCGCGCGCCCACATCCTGTGCGGCCTGCGCGAGCCGTTCGGCGTTACGGCCCGTGAGCACGACCTCGGCGCCCTCGGCCCGGGCGCGGCGGGCGGTTTCAAGGCCGATGCCGGCACTCCCGCCGATCAGCACGACGGTCTGTCCGAGGAGCTCTGGTTCCGGCCCGCCGCTCATCACGAGCCCGTCCCGACTGCCTGAGGCGCCGCGGCGATCTCTCGGCGTAGCGCCTTCACCCCGGCGGCAATGATCTCCGAGAAGCTCGGGAACGGCTGGATGGTGTCACGCAGGACGTCGAGTGGCACGCGGGCGCGGATCGCCAGCGTCGCCTGCTGCAGCCACTCTCCGGCCTCCGGCCCGAGCGCGTAGGCGCCGGTCAGGTGCTCGCCGTCGCTCAGCAGGGTCAGAAATCCGTTCGACTCCGCGTAGGCGTGTGTGTAGGTCGCGGTCTTGGCGATCTCGGTCAACCGCACGGTGGCGCTGAACCGGGCGTCGGTGGCGCCCGCGGCCGCGGCCTGTGGATCGGTGTAGGTGACCCGGGGAACCGCGTCGTAGTCGGCTTCGCGAGCCTCGCCGAGGATGTTCGACGCGACCACTTCACCCTGGTACTCGCCGACATGGGTCAGGAGCCAGATGCCCGTGATGTCGCCGACCGCCCACAACCGCTCACCCACTCGCATCCGCGCGTCGACCGGAACCGCCCGGGCGTCGGCTTCGACGCCGACGGTCTCGAGCCCGATCCCCTCGACGCGCGGACGCCGCCCGGTCGCCACCAGCAGACGGTCACCGCGCAGCTCCCGTCCATCCTCCAGATGCAGGACGAAGTCCTCGCCGTCGCGGGATGCCGCAGTCGCATGAATCCCGAGAACGAGCTCGATTCCGTCCCGCCGGAGCGCCTCGCCGAGTGCCTCGCCCAGCGGCGCCGGCTCGCGCGCGAGGACACGGTCGGCGCCCTCGACCAGCGCCACCTCACCGCCCAGGCGACGAACCACCTGGGCAAGCTCGAGCCCCGCCGCCCCGCCGCCGAGCACGACCAGCCGCCTCGGCACGGCCTTCATCCCGGTGGCCTGATCCGTGCCCCAGACGCCGTCCAGCTCTCGCAAACCGGGCACCGGCGGGACGATCGGGTCCGCGCCGTTGGCGAGTACGACGTGATCGGCGGTGTGACGAACCCCGTCGACCTCGACGACTCCGGTCCCGGCGAGGCGCCCGTGGCCGCGCAGCAGGTCGATCCCTCGGTCGGCCAGCCACTGCGCGGCTCCGGTGTCGGAGTAGTTCGAGACCATGAAGTCGCGCCAGTCGAGCGCCGCCTGCGCGTCGACCTCGGCTCGGGCGCCCGCCTCGCGCGCGGCGTGCACCGCCTCCCCGGGGCGCAGCAGCGACTTCGAAGGGATGCACGCCCTGTACGAGCACAGGCCCCCGACCAGGTCTCTTTCCACCACGGCTACGCGGAGGCCGCCCTCGGCGAGGGCGCCCGCGCAGTGCTCCCCGGGCGCTCCTGCGCCGATGACGATCACGTCGTAGTCACTGCTCATGACGGCAGTTCCTCGCCGGACCGCTCGCGGACCATGTATTCGGCGTACCAGTCGGGCCAGTCCGGGTCTGCGCGGCCGATTCGCGCTTCGTGCTCGCCGTGGGCCGCCGAAGCGCGCTGAAGCGCCTGCGACAGATCGCTCGCCGACGCGAAAGCGGTCGCCGCAGGATCGATCCGGCCGGGCAGCCGGGTGGTGATCTGCTGGAGGAGCCACGTGTTTCCGTCCGGGTCGCTGAACGACGCGAACGAGCCGTATGTGGCACCGTCCGGCGCGGCGCCGGCGACGCGCGCGTCCGGGTTGAAGCGATCGCCGATGGACCCCTCGTGGAACACCTCCGAGACCGCGACGCCGAGCGCGGCGATCGCGTCGCGGGCCGCCTGCACGTCAGGCACGACCAGGTACATGTCCGTGGCCGAGCCGAGCGGCGCGGTCGTGAGCCCCGAGCCGAACTGGATCGAGCAGGCCGACCCGGGCGGCGTGAGCTGGACGATCCGGAATCCCTGGCCGTCGGCGAAGTCGGCGTCGAGCCGCCAGCCCAGCCCCTCGTAGAACGCCTTCGCCCGGTCGACGTCGGACACAGGGACGACGATGACCTCCAGTTTTAGCTCGATCGTCGCGCCGGCGGGTGTATCGGTCGCGGATTCGCTCTTGTCTTCGACGCTGCTCATGTCGGCCTCCGTCGGTGGCGGGGTGGGGGCAGTGACGAGCCTCAGTAAGCCGTCCTTGCGGGAACCCAAATCGGGAATGCAACAATCGGTCCTTCTCGGGATCGGAGACCTCCAACTGGCTGAGCAACGACTGACCGCTCGCGAGGAGCGGGATCTGGTGATCGCCGCCGAATGCGGCGACGCCGGTGCTTGCCGCAGGCTGGTCGAGGTCTTCCTGCCGGCGATCGCGAGGCTCGCTCGCGGCTTTCAGGGCAGCCGGGTCGAGCGTCGGGAGCTTCTCCAGGAGGGCGTGGCCGGCCTGCTCTTCGCCGCGCGCCGCTACGACTCGGAACTGGACACACCGTTCTGGGCGTACGCCTCCTTCTGGGTGCGCAAGGCGATGCAGGAACTCGTCGCCGAGCTCACCCGCCCCGTCGCCCTGTCGGATCGTGCGGTCCGGGATCTCTCGCGCGTGAGGAGGGCGCGCGACGAGTACCTCCAGAGAAATGGCACCGAACCGACCAACGAGGAGCTGAGCGCCGCGACCGGCCTCACGCCGGCACAGGTCGAGAGCCTGATGGCGACCGAGCGTATGCCCCGAGGCCTCGAGGATCCGTTGAGTGCAACCGACTCCTCCCCCACCCTTGGGGACACGATCGTCGACCCGGTCGCCGAGCAGGCGTACGAGAAGGTGCTCGACGAATTGGAGATCCAGGACGTGCTGGGCTTGACCAATGGGCTGGACGAACGCGAGCGCGCGGTGATCCGCAGCCACTACGGGCTCGGCCAGGAGCCGCGCACGCTGGGACAGATCGGCGCCGGGCTTGGCCTGACCGCCGAGCGGGCGCGGCAGATAGAGGCCGGCGCCCTGACCAAGCTCCGCCAGGCACTCGTGCAGCCTGCGACCGTCGGGGGCATAGCGGCGTGTTGAACTCCGACTCGGGGCAGTTAGGACCGGCGCGCGCGTCGAGCCCGGGGGGCCCGGCGCGTGGGCAGCTCTCCGCCCACGTCGAGCAGCGCGGTGCGCAGCGCCTCGGGGTCGTGATCGGGCTCGAGCAGCTCCGCGACCTCGAACCCCGTCCGGGCGAGGTGGCTGGCCAGCAGGCTGGCGCTCCGATCGCGGTCGCCGGCCTCGCAGGCGTCGAGGATCTCCCGATGGCCCGCCGTGGCCCACGGGGTGGGACCGTGGCCGATGTGCAACCGGCGGTAGCGCTCGGCGTGGTCGAACAGCTGACCGAGCAGGTCGTTGATCCTCTCGCCCGCCGGCGCGGTGAGCGCGCGGTGGAAGTTACGGTGCGGGACCGTCCAGCGGCGATAGTCCTTGGCCGACGCGTAATGCGCCATCTCCGCCATGTAGCCCTCGAGCCTGGCCAGGTTCTCGGGGGTGAGGCGTGGCACGGACAGGCGGATTGCCTCGGCCTCGAGCGTGATCCGGGCGATGCAAAGCTCCTCCAGGTCGGCGGCCGACATCGGCGCAACCCGGACGCGCCGGTTCGGCTCGGCCTCGACGAGGCGCTCCGACTGCAGCATGCGCAGCGCTTCGCGCAGTGGGGTCCGGCTGATGCCCAGCTCCTCGGCGAGCGCCACCTGCGACATCACGGCGCCCGGCGCAAGCTCGCCGTCGAGGATCGCCTCGCGCACCCGCGCGTACACGTCGTCGGTGTTCTGGCCGGCCTCGGACAGGCTCATCTCGGTCACGCCCCCAGCATGCGCTAGCCGCCGTCGGCGATCATGTAAGACCCGGTGATGTGATGGGCATCCTCGCTGGCCAGGAAGAGAGCCGCGCCGGTCATCTCCTCCGGCCCCGGGATTTTGCCAGCCGGTGTCCCGGAAGCACCACCTCGCGCCGACCGGCCTGCCACTCCGGCCGCATCAGGAGCGCCTCGGTCTCCATGAATCCGGGAGCGAATGTGTTGACCCGCACGGTCGGCGCGAGCGCCTTGGCGTAGGACTTGGTCACCCCGAGCAGGCCGTACTTGCCGGCGGCGTACTGGGGTGCCCGTGGGCTGCCGCGGACGATCACGGTCGAGCCGACGTTGACGATCGCCCCGCCGCCGCGCGCCACCATCCGCTGCCGATCTGCGTGGACACGAATTATTGCATACAGTTTGGCGATACGTCTACAGTTCTACGCAGCGATGTTCTGGCTCGCAGGGGGTCGAGGTCGCGCTGCTCGAGGCGCTCGTGCTGGCCTGGCATGCGGCCAGCCCATCCTCATCGTCCTCTTTTCAACCGACCCGGCCCCGGACCTCCAACCGGTTCCCTGTTTATAGATACGTATAGAGCTATATGTATCTATATCATCGGTAGCCTTCGGGTCATGGTCCGTCAACCGCCCGCCGACAAGAGCCGTGAGCTCGCGGTGGTGCTCCACGACATCGCCTGGCTCCTGCCCCGCAAGGTCGACCCCTGGGCCGAGGCCGGGCTCGATCCGCTCCCCGCCACCGAGCTCGAGGCCATGCGCCTGCTCGTCCGCGTGCCGGGGCTCAGCGTGGGCGAGGTGGCGCGCGAGCTCGGGCTGCAGCCGAGCAACGCCAGCGCCGCGATCCGCTCCCTGGTAGCGCGCGGACTGCTGGAGCGCCGGCAGGACGGCCGCGACGGCCGGATCTCCCGCCTCACCCCCACCGCCAAAGCGCAGGCGATCCGGCGCCAGCGCGAGGGCGCCTGGGGCGAGCTGCTCCGCGCGCGCCTCGCCCGTCTGCAGCCCGAGGATGCCGCCCAATTGCTGGCCGCCGCCGATGCGCTGCGGATGCTGGCCAACAACCTCAGCGCCGGCGACTAGCACGATCAGCCGGGCCGTGCGCCGGCAGCGACGTCCGCATCGCGAGACCGCGCGGCAGCGTACGAGCGCGCACAGCGGACGAACTCGCGCAGGAGCGGGTGCAGCGGCTTGCCGGCGAGCGCCCCGATGTGCGGCTGGAACAGCGTGAGCATGTAGAACCTGCTCGCCGGGAGCGAAATCACCTCCGCCCCCGCGTCATCCGCGCTCGCCCCGACCACCATCCCACTCGAGACGAGTCGCTTCACCTCGTCCGGCCCGGGCCCGTAGCTGCAGTAGTGCATGCCGACGAACGGCTCCCCGCCGACCAGCCGTGCGAACCGGGTGCGGGCGACCGGCCGGACCAGCCGCTCGTCGCCCTGCAGGGAGCAGGCCAGCGGGTGGACCACGTTGCTCACGTCGGCGCCGATCGCCTCGGCGTGCGATGCGTCAAACACGCCGAGCACGTTGCGGAAGTACTCGATGACCGCGTACTGAAGCCCGCCACAGGTCCCGAGGAACGGCACGTCGTTCTCGCGCGCCCATCTGACCACCTCGCACGCCGCCTCGTCATCGGCATACGGAGAGCCGGGCACGAGCCAGATCCCGTCGAAATCCGCCGGCTCCCTGACCCGGTCGCCGTCCGTGGGCACCCATTCGGCGGCCACGTCGTCGCCGAGCCGCGCGCGCACGGCATCGAGTTCGCGATGGCTCGGGTGGGAAGGCTTGCGGTCGCCGACCAGGGCGATATTCACGGTCACGACCGCAAGCCTACCTCCGGCCGTCGCGACCGCTCAGCTGAAGCGGCCGCCTCGGGCTCAGGATCTACGAGTCCGGCGTGGGCGCCCGCGCTCGCGGCCGCATGCCAGCACGACGACGATCGAATCGAGTGGGGCAGGCGGGTCGAACTCGTTGCGCATGTGCGCCTTCGGGCCCGGACGAGCGCCGATCTTACCCTCGGGTGCGGTTTTTCCAGCTCGCTTCGAGGCCGCGGATCAGCTCCGCGACGGCCTGGTTGACCGGCACCGGGATGCCGCAGGCGCGGGCCTGGGCGACCAAGCCTTCGTTCAGCGTCCCAATCTCGGTGGGACGGTGGGCCAGCACGTCCTGGAGCATGCTCGGCTTGTGGTCATAGTTGGCTCGGCCCAGGCTGTCGACCAGTTCCTCCGGATCGTCCTCGAGCGCGATGCCGAGGGCGTCGGCGACCGCCCGCCCCTCGCGGATCACCTCGCCGACCTGCCGCCGGGTGACCGTCGACCAGCTGGCCGACGCGACCGTCGTTGTAGGTCACCAGCTTCATCTCTGCTCCTTCAGGCCGGGTTGACGGCGGCCCACGACGCCGCTGCGGCCCGCGTATAGACAGAACCCCAAATTGTATGCAAGTTGTCCACCTGCCTACTACTAGTGTCCGCGAGCCGACAGCGCGCGCGAGGTACCCAGCGCCGCCGCCCGCACGACCGGAGCCAGCCGCGCCGCCACCGCGCCGCCCGCCTTGGCCACCACCGACAGTGCCGCGATCACCTCCCCCGCGGGGTCGGCGATGGGAGCGGCCACCGAGATGGCGTCGTCGGTCACCTGTCGGTCCGAGACCGCCACGCCGTCACGGCGGACGTGGGCAAGCACGCGCCCCAGACGGATGGGATCGGTGATCGTGTAGTCGGTGAAGCGCTGCAAGGGGGCTTCGAGCACCTCGCGTTGCACGTTCTCGGGCGCGTGAGCCAGCAGGACCAGCCCGATGCCGGAGGCGTGGAGCGGGAACCGGCCGCCCACGCGGGTGAGCACGCCCACCGCGCGGCGGCCCGCGATCCGCTCGATGTAGACCACGTCGTGGCCCTCGCGCACGCCTAGCTGAGCGTTCTCGTGCGTGACCTCGTAGAGGTCCTCCAGGAACGGGAGCGCCGCCTCGCGCAGGGGTACGCCGCGAGGTGCCAGCGAAGCAATCTCCCACAACCGCAGGCCGATCCGGTACGTCCCGTCGCCGTCGCGCTCGAGCGCGCCCGATTCGCACAGCTCGCCGAGGAGCCGATGAGTGGTAGTGAGAGGGAGCCCCGCGCGACGGGCGACCTCGGACAGCGCCAGGTTCGGTCGCGCCGGCGTGAACGCCTCGAGCACCGCGAACGCTCGCGCCACTCGGCTTCGGGGTTCGCCCATCGCCGTATTTTGCCGACTTCTTCCGCTCAGCGGAAGAGACCATTGCGGTCGCCCGCCGGTCGACCTACGCTGGAGCGCCGGTGGGAGAGGCTCTGGAGAGGTCGAAGCCGTTTCGCGAATGCCTGGATGTACCAGGTTCGTTCTCGATCGCGGTCGAACTGGTCACCGCGCGCGGGGTGGTCACGGCCGAGCGCAGCCGGGCGCTGGTGGACAAGGCCCGCACGCTGGCCGACGACCCGCGCATCGACGTGCTGTCGATCACCGACAACCCGGGTGGTCACGCCATGCTCGCGCCGGACACGCTGGGCACCGACCTGCTCTCGCGCGGGCAGGAGGTGATCATCCACCTGGCCTGCAAGGACTGGAACCGCAACGCGCTCGAGAGCCGCGGCTGGAAGCTCGCCTCCGAGGGGTTCAACAACGTCCTGTGCCTGTCCGGCGACTACCCGCTCGAAGGCTACGGGGGCACCGCCGCACCCGTGTTCGACATCGACTCGGTCGGCCTGCTCAAGCTCTACAGCGACATGAACGGCGGCCTGCACGTCGCGCGCTCAGGCGAGCGGCTCGACCGCACGGACTTCTTCCTGGGCTGCGTGGTCACCAACCACAAGCTGCACGAGCGCGAGGTGGTTCCCCAGTACCAGAAGCTGGCCAAGAAGGTGCGAACCGGCGCCCGGTTCGTGATCAACCAGATCGGCTACAACGCGCGCAAGGACGACGAGCTAATCCGTTACGTTCGGCGCCAGGACCTCCCCGTGCGCGCGCTGGCCAACGTGTACCTACTCTCGCGTCCTGCCGCGCGCGCCTTCCACGCCGGCCGCATCCCCGGCGTGGTGGTGACCGACGAACTGCTCGAGCTGGCCGAGCGCCACGGCGCCGGGCCCGACAAGGGCCGCGCGTTCTTCCTCGATCTGGCCGCGAAGCAGATGGCGGTGGCGCACGGGCTCGGCTTCAACGGCGCGTACCTGGGCGGCCATGCCACCGCCGACACCTTCGGCCAGATCCTCGACGCCGCCGCGGCGTACGCGAACGAGGACTGGCGCGAGCTATCGCAGGCGCTTCGCTTCGGCCGGCCCGGCGAGTTCTATCTGTTCGAGCCGGACCCGCAGACCGGGCTGTCCTCGGACGAGCTGAGTCGCACCTACGTCGAGTCCCGGCGCAAGCGGCGCACCGACCTGCGCGTGCCGTTCGTGTATCGCTTCAGCCGCCGGGTTCACCAGACGGTGTTCGATCCCGAGGGCCCGCTGCACGAGCCGGCCCGCTCCCTCTACGAGAGGATCGAGGCTGCGCCTCGCCCGGTCGGCCGAGCCGCCCACCTGCTCGAGCAGGCGGCCAAGGTGCCGCTGTTCAAATGCCGTGACTGCGGCGACTGCTCGCTGCCCGACATCGCGTACGTGTGCCCGGAGTCGATCTGCGCCAAGAACCAGCGCAACGGCCCGTGCGGGGGAACGCGCGACGGTCTGTGCGAGGTGTACGACACCGAGTGCATCTGGTCACAGGCCTACGAGCGTCTGAAGGCCTACGGCGAGGAAGAGGACATGCTGAGCACCCCGGTGGTGGTCAAAGACAACGCGCTGGCCCGGACCAGCGCCTGGGCCAATGATCTGCTCGGCCGTGATCACCACGCCAAGTCCGGGGAATTCACCGGATAAGCGATACAGCGAAGGAGAGAGACGATGGCGGCAGGCAATCTTCAGGAAGCCCTGGACGAGTCGGGCAACGTAGTCGACCGGTTGCGCAACTCGCAGATCGGCGCCTACATCTATCCGGTCGTCCCGTACGAGTTCTCGAACTGGCGCCGCGAGCAGCGCGCCTGGCGGGAGACCGCGGTCCTGTTCGACCAGACCCACCACATGGTGAACTTCTTCTTCAAGGGCCCCGACGCCCTGAAGCTGATCTCCGACACCGGGGTCAACAGCGTGGCCAACTTCCCGGTCAGCATGGCCAAGCAATTCGTGCCCTGCACGCCGGCCGGTCACGTGATCGGCGACGGCATCCTGTTCCACTTGGACGATGACGAGTTCGTGTGGGTCGGGCGCAACCCGGCGGCCAACTGGCTGAACTACCACGCCCAGAACGGCGGCTACAAGCTCGACTTCGAGTACGACGACCGCTCACCCGGCCGGCCGTATGGCAAGGAGGTCACCCGCAAGGTGTGGCGCTTCCAGATCCAGGGCCCGAACGCGTGGCAGGTGATCGAGAAGGTCAACGGCGGACCGGTCGAGCAGCTCAAGTTCTTCCGCTTGGCCGACATGAACGTGGCCGGGCAGCGCGTGCGCACGCTCCGCCACGGCATGGCGGGCGAGCCCGGGCTCGAACTGTGGGGCCCGTACGAGACCTACGACGAGGTGCGTGGGACGATCCTCGAGGCCGGCCATGAGTTCGGCATCGAGTCCTGCGGCGCCCGCGCCTACGCGTCGAACACGCTCGAGTCCGGCTGGATCCCCTCGCCGCTGCCCGCCATCTACACCGGCGAGGAACTGCGCTCCTACCGAGAGTGGCTCCCGGCGAACGGCTACGAAGCCGGCGCCTCGCTGTACGGGAGCTACGTCTCGGACAACATCGAGGACTACTACCTGAACCCGTGGGAGCTCGGCTACGGCCCGTTCGTCAAGTTCGACCACGACTTCATCGGCCGCGAGGCACTCGGGCAGATCGATGCCGAGACCCAGCGCAAGAAGGTCACCCTGGCCTGGGAGGGCGAGGATGTGGTCAAGATCTTCGCGTCGATGTTCGAGACTGACGAGGAGCCCTACCAGTTCTTCGACCTGCCGATCGCCAACTACGGCGCCGCCGGCTACGACTCGGTGCTCGACCCCGACGGCAACTGCGTCGGTTATTCGATGTTCAGCGGCTACAGCGCCAACGAGAAGCGCGCGCTGTCGCTGGCCACGGTCGACCCGGCGGTCGAGATCGGGAGCGAGGTGACGGTCGTGTGGGGCGAGCCGAGCGGCGGTACGCGCAAGCTCACGGTCGACCCGCACCGGCAGATCCACGTCCGCGCGCTGGTCAGCCCGGTTCCGTATTCCGAGCCGGCACGCCTTTCCTACGCGGAGGGCTGGCGGACAGCCGCTACCCGCTGAGCCCGGCCAGCCGGCGCTCGAACAGCCGGCGCTCCGCGTCGTCGACGGCCAGCGCGATTGCGCGGGCGTAGGCCACGCGCGCCTCAGCGGCTCGGTTCAGGCGGCGCAGGAGCTCGGCCCGGGTCGAGTAGAGATACGGGTAGTCCTCGAGGCCGGTCAGGCGATCCACGATCTCCAGGCCGGCCTCCGGGCCGCTCGCCTCTCCGACCGCGGCTGCCCGGTTGAGCTCCACCACCGGCGAGTCGGTCAGGCCCGCCAGCTCTCCGTACAGAGCGGCGATCTGCGGCCAGTCGCGCGGGTCCTCCAGGTGCAGGGAGGCGATCGCCGCCTGCACGACGTAGGACCCGTGGCCACGCAGCGCGAGCGCCCTGTCGAGCCGGGCGCGTCCCTGCTCGATCTGGGCTCGGTTCCACAGAGTGCGGTCCTGGTCGGCTAGCAGGACGCGCTCGCCGTCGCGAAAGCGCGCCGCTCGGCGCGAGTCGTGCAGCAGCATCAGCGCGAGGAGGCCGTGGACCTCTGCCTCGTCGGGCATCAGCTCGGCCAGCGCCCGGCCCAGCCGCAGCGCCTCGCCGGCCAGGTCTCCCCGACCGGAATACCCCTCGTTGAAGATCAGGTACACGACCGCCAAGACTGCCGCCAGCCGGTCGGGCAGCAGGTGATCGGGCGGTACCCGAAACGGGATCCCCGCGGCTTTGATCTTGCGCTTGGCCCGCACCAGCCGCTGGGCCATGGTCGCCTCGCCGACCAGGAACGCCCGCGCGATCTCGGGCGTCGTCAGGCCGCCGAGCGTGCGCAGGGTCAACGCGACCTGTGCGTCGGTGGCCAGCGCGGGATGGCAGCAGGTGAACACCAGCTCGAGGCGCTCGTCGCGGAATATCGTCGTGTCGTCCACCTCGTCTTCGGTCTCCTCACGCACCTCGAGCAGCCGGGTCTTCGCGGCCAGCACGCGCTCGCGGCGGATGCGGTCGATCGCCCGCCTTCGCGCCGTGGTGATCAGCCAGACGCCGGGGGCGGACGGCGTGCCGTCGCGGGGCCAGCGCTCCGCCGCGACCGCGAACGCCTCCTGAGCGACCTCCTCGGCGAGGTCGAAGTCGCCGAGGAAGCCGATCAGAGCCGCGAGCACGTAGGCCCACTGCTCCCGGAAGATGCGTTCTAGGACTGCGTCCAATCCTGTGTCGGCCGGATCTCGATCGCTCCGCCCAGGCTGGCCGCCGGGACGCGCGACGCCAACTCGATTGCCGCGTCGAGGTCGTCCGCCTCGAAGGTGAAGAAGCCGTCCAGCGCCTCCTTGGTCTCGACGAACGGCCCGTCGGTGGTCAGCGTCTTGCCGTCCTGCACCCGGACCGTGGTCGCCGTCTCGGGCGGAGCGAGGCCGATGCCCGGGGTCACTCCCGGCGTGCCGTTGATCGCCTGAAAGCCCTCGGCGAGCGTCTTCTGCTCCTCCTCGGAGAGGTTGCGCCAGTCGCGGGCCTTGGGCCCGAGGTTGATGAGCATCATGTACTCCACGTGCGTCCTCCTGGTTGGTGGATGGTCGCGCTTAAGACGAACGGCGTGCGCGCAGATCGACACCCGAAGGGGCGGCCACGGTTCAGGCGACGTATTCGAGGCGATCGCCCGGCTGAATCCCAGCCTGACCCGGGGCCAGGTCGGCCAGGATCTCGACCGCGCGCTCCAACTGCTCCGGCGCGAGCGTGAACGGAAGCCGAAGGTGGCGCTCGAGGAGCCCCGCGGCGGCGAAACGCGGGGCCGGAGTCAAGAGCAGGTTGCGACGGCTCGCGGCCAGCGTCAGGCTGGTGCTGATCGGCGCCGGCAACTCGGCCCACATGAACAGTCCGCCCGACGGGAGCGCGTAGCGCCAATCGGGCAACCGCTCGTCCAGCGCCCGGGCCAGCGCAGCCCGGCGGATCCGAATTACGTTGCAACGCTCGGCCAGGATCTCGTCGAGGCGCTCCAACGTGCGCGCGGCAACCAGTTGCTCGAACAGCGGGCTCGCCATGTCGGTGCGGGCTCGCTCCACGACCAGGCGGTGGATGAGCGCCGGATCGGCCCGCGCCCACCCGATCCGGAGCCCACCCCACACGGCCTTGCTCAGCGACCCGATCGTGACCGCCGTCCGCCCGGCGTGGGCAGCGGCGGGCGTCGGCATCGCGACGTGATCGAGGTTCAGCTCGGCGAATGTCTCGTCGAGGACCACGGCGGTGCCGGCGCGATCCAGTGCTCGCACCGCGCGCCGGCGCGCGGATGCGTCCATCACCAGGCCGGTGGGGTTGTGGAAGTCCGGCATCAGATACGCCAACGCCGGCCGATCGGTCCGCGCGACCGCCTCGATGGCGTCCACGTCCCACCCGTCCGCATTCACCGGCACCGGCACCAGGCGCGCTCCCGCGCCCCGCAGCGCGTCGAGAGCGACCGGATAGCTCGGTAGCTCGACCAGGGCCCGACGTCCACGCGGGACAAGGGCCCTGATCGTCAGGTCGAGCGCCTGCAGCGCGCCGTTGGTGACCAGGATCTGCTCGGTTCGGGTCGGAAGCCCCCGCTGCTCGAAGCGCGCGGCGATGGCACGGCGCAGCGGCGGCAGCCCCAGCGGGTCGTAGCCATGGTGATCGAGCCAGCGCGGAAGCTCCCCGGCCGCCGCGGCGAACACGTCCTCGAGCGCTGGCGGCCCCGGCATCGCCGCGATCCTCATGTCGAGGCCCGGGCCGCCGACGATCGCATCGGGCGCCGCGCGATGCCCGCCGGGCAGGGTCACCCGGCTGCCCGAGCCCTGGCGACTCGCGACGTAGCCCTCGGCGCGTAGCTGGTTGTAGGCCGCGGTGATCGTGGCCCGGCTTACGCCCAGGGTCGCGGCGAGCGTCCGCTCCGCCGGCAGCCGGCTGTCCACCGCCACGCGTCCGTCCAGGATCAGCGAGCGGAGCGCCACCGCCAGCCGCTCGTGGCTCGTGCCGCCCCGGCGCCACCCGCCGAGCAGACCAGCGATCCTGTGCGCGGGGACGATCACAGGCCACTTGTAGCAAATTGGCCTGCGCGCAGGCAAGCCATTTACTGGCAGACTTCACGGGGTGCGACCTCCTCGCCTGCGCCGGCTGGCCCAGCTCTACGCCGGACTCGTCCTCTACGGGATCAGCGGCTCGATGCTGCTGCTGGCCGGGTTGGGCGTCGATCCCTGGGATGTCCTGCATCAGGGGCTCTCGCGCCGGATCGGCCTGGGGGTGGGGACATGGGTGGTGATCGTGGGTGCTCTCGTCCTTCTCCTGTGGATCCCGCTCCGCCAGCGCCCGGGTGTCGGGACGCTGTCGAACGTGATCGTGATCGGGTTGGTGATCGACCTGGTCCTCTCGACCGTGCCCCCGGTCCACGGCCTTGTCGCACAGGTCACCATGATGTGCGCCGGGGTCATCCTGAACGGGATCGCCACCGGTGCCTACATCGGCGCGGGCCTCGGCCCCGGCCCGCGCGATGGCGTCATGACCGGCTTGGCCGCCCGCGGTCACTCGATCCGCGCGGTACGCACCGGCATCGAACTCATCGTGCTCCTCTGCGGCTGGCTGCTCGGCGGCACGGTGGGACTGGGCACTGTCGTGTACGCGCTCAGCATCGGCCCGATCGCCCATGTGTCAATCCCGCGACTGACCATTCGGGTGTCAGCCGTCGAACCATCCACTTCCGTCTAGTCGCAACTCTCACCTCACTTCTCTGTTACGTGTCGTACTGAACAGACACGAATGGAGGCAGCATGCGCAGAACGCGTATCGCCGCGGCAATCTTAGTGGTTGCCTGTGGCGCGCTCGCGGTGGTGATCGCGTCGGCCGGCCACCCGGCGCCCGCCTCGGCCGCGGCTACCCCGCCGTCCGCGACAACTGGCTCGCCATCGGGCGTCGGACCGTCGGATGCCACTCTGACCGGCACTGTCAACCCGAGCGGTCAGACCACCACGTACTCCTTCCAGTACGGCACGACGACGTCATACGGGCTCCAGACCAGCCCGACCAGCGCCGGATCGGGGTCCAGCCCGGTCGCGGTGCACTCGGCGATCTTCGGCCTGAGCGAGAACACCACCTTTCACTACCGACTGGTGGCTCAGAGCTCGGCCGGGACCTCGCACGGCGCGGATCAAACACTGACCACCGCCTCGAGCCAGGCCGTCGTGCTCGGCCACGAAGGCTTCGTCTCGCCCGGTTGGATAGTGGGCGTCGAGCTCGGCTGCTTCCACGGCTCGAACCAGTGCACCGGTCACCTGACCATGTCACACGACGGGACGGTGATCGCTCAGCGCGACTACTCGATTCCGGCGGACAGCGGTGGCTTCCAGAACATGCAGCTGAACCCGACCGGCCGCAGCGCTCTGGGGCAGAACAGCATGTTCCATCTGCTGCCGGTCACCGTCACAGCAACCTCGACGAGCGGTCAGACGCTGACGTTCACAATCCACCTGGCCCGCTGGGTCTGGCACTGAACGACCCCACAGACTGAGACGACCCTCCCACCCCCGGGCGCGCCGGTTTCTCCCGCCGGCGCGCCCAGCTTGTTCCTGATCCTGGCGGGCATGCTGACGGTCACCGCGGTGGTCGGCTGGCGGTGGGGCCCACGCACCGAGGGGATGTCGCTCGAGGAGATCCAAGAGGCCCGCGCGGCCGGCGAGCTGTCCGTCTGACTCAGTCGAGGTGGAAGATCTCCGGCAGGCGCTCGAAGCCGGTGTCGGGCCGTGCCCCGTCCGGTAGTTCGAAGAACTCCGCCATCTCCGCCTGCCAGCGCGCGTTGACCTCGGTCTCCTCCATCCCGCGCTGCGCGGACGCGAAGTCGTCTGACTCCAGGTAGCCGATCAAGAGGCCGTCCGCGCGCAGAAACAGCGAGTAGTTCCGCCACCCTGTTCTGCGCAGCGCCTCGCGCATCTCGGCCCACACCTCGCGATGGCGCGCGCGGTACTCCTCGAGCCGATCCGGCCGCACTGAGAGGGTGAAGCAGACCCGCTCGCTCACACCCGGTGGACCTCGACGCCGGCCGCCTCGAGGACTCGCACGCCGGCCGCCGGCGGGTCGGCCAGATACGCGATCTCGACCTCCGAGGCCGGGACGATCACGTTCAGCCCACGCTCGTCGAACTTGTGAGCGTCGGCCACCAACGCCACCGTCCGCGCTCGGCTGATCATCGTGCGCTTGACCTCCGCCTCCAGCGGATCAGGATCGGTCAGATAGCCCTGCCGCTCGATGCCCTTGACCGAAAACACGATTCGGTCGGCGAAGAAGCTCTCGATCGAGCGCACCGTCGGGGCGCCCACGAACGACCGGGTCAGCTTGCGAAAGCTGCCTCCCAGTCCGATCAGGTCCACCTGAGGCGCGGCGGCGCCGCCCACCAGCGCCATCACCGGGACCGAGTTGGTCAGCAGCGTCATGTGGAGCCCGGTGTCGAGGATCTCCTTGACCACGTAGTAGGCCGAGCTCGAGGAGTCGATGAACACCGTCTCGTTCGCTTCCAGTGTGGCCACCACCGCCTTGGCCAGCCGCACCTTGGCCTCGACGTCCTGCTCGAGCCGGCTCTGGAACGAGTCCTCGTGGGCGGCGAGCTCGGGCAGCACGGCGCCGCCGTGCGTCCGCCGCGCGTAACCGGACTCGGCCAGCAGGGCGAGATCGCGCCTGGCGGTCATCGGCGAGACATCGAACTGCTCCTCGACCGCGGCCACGCTCACGCTGCCCCGGGCGCGCAGCAACTCGAGGATCAAGCGCCGCCGCTCGGCGGGCACCGCTGGCCGCTTACTGTTGCCCCCGCTCCTCATCGCCGTAGATTCGCACAGAGACGATCGCCTAACGCGGGTACGCCGCGGTGACCCCGCCGTCGACGTTGAGCAGGTTGCCGGTGCTCTTACCCGAGCGGGTCCTCGACGCAAAGTGCAGCACGGCCTCGGCGATGTCCTGAGGCAGGATGTGCACCCCGAGCACGGTGCGGCTGCGGTAGTGCTCCTCGAGCTCGTCGGGCGCGATCCCGTAGGCGGCGGCGCGCTCCTCGCGCCAGCTCGAGCCCCAGATCCGCGAGCCGTGGAGTACCGCGTCCGGGTTGACCGTGTTCACGCGAATCCCCGCCGATCCCCCCTCCTCGGCGAGGCAGCGCGCGAGATGGAGCTCAGCCGCCTTGGCGCTCGAATAGGCAGATGCGTTGGGTCCGGCGACCAGCGAGTTCTTCGAGGCCACGAACACAACCGAACCGCCGGTTCCCTGCCGGCGCAGGACTCTGAACGCCTCACGCGCGACCAGGAAGTAGCCGGTGGCCAGGATCGACTGGTTGCGGTTCCACTCGGCCAGCGTGGTGTCCTCGATCGCGGCGCTCGAGGCGATGCCGGCGTTCGAGACGACGATGTCCACCCCGCCGAACGCATCGATGGCCGCTGCGAAGGCATCGCGCACATCATCCTCGGAGGTGACGTCGCCGCCGGCGGCCACTCCGGAGTCTTCGAGCGCACGGACGGCATCAGCGGCGCCGTCCCCGTCGATGTCGAAGACCACGATGCAGGCACCGGCCGAGGACAGCGTGCCGAGTATCGCCCGTCCGATTCCACCGGCCGCGCCGGTGACGAGCGCCACCCGGCCCTGAAGCTCGCCCGGCGGCGGCGCCAGCGACAGCTTGTAGAGCTCGAGCGGCCAGTACTCGACCGCGAAGCTCTCGCCTTCGTCGAGCGAGACGAACTTGCTCATCGCGCCGGCGCCGGCCATGACCTCGATCGCCCGGTGATACAGGTCCCGCGAGAGCCGCGCCGTCTTGACGGTGGTTCCGGCCGCCACCAGGCCCAGATTCTCGATCAGCACCACGCGCGGATCGGGATCGCCCGGCTCGGTATCGGGCTCCCGGTGGCGCTCGACGTACGCGGCGTACTCGGAGCGGTAGCCGGCCGCGGCCTCCCGCACCCGCTCGGCCAGTTCGGCCACGGTGTCGGTCGCCAGGTCGTAGGGCACCCACAGCGGGATCCGCTTCGTGTTCACCAGGTGGTCGGGGCAGGCGGCGCCGGTCTGCGTGATCTGCGCTCCGTCGCGCGAGTCGACCAGCTCGAGCACCGCGGGTGAGAAATCGGCGATCACGATCTTCGCGCGTTCGCTCGACATCGCCCCTCGCAGGGCGGGCAAGAGCTCCCGCAGGGTGCTGGCACGCTCCTTGACGTCGAGGCCACGCGCTCGGTCGCCGGGCCCTCCGAACCGCGCCACTCCGGACGTCCGCCGGTTGACGAACTCGGCCGCGCGGTTGCACGCGGTCACCGTGCGCTCGTAGGCCTCGCGCGCCGTTTCTCCCCAGGTGATCAGGCCATGCTTGGCCAGGACCACGAGGCGGAGCGACCGGTCGGCCCGGATTGCCTGGCCCACCTGCTTGGCCAGCGTGAACCCGGGGCGAATGTACTCCACCCACGCGGCCTCCCCCCCGAAACACTCGGCGATCAGCTCCGCTCCGCCCTGCGCGCAGGCCAGGACGTTGATCGCGTCGGGATGAGTGTGGTGCACATGCTCGGCCGGCACGAACGCGTGCAGCAGGGTCTCGATCGACGAGCGCGGCGCACCGGGATCGAGCTGGCAGCGTGCCAGGTAGGCCACCATGTCCTCGTCGCTCATGGCGTCGCGTTCGAGCAGGGGCATGATCTCCTCGAGCCGCAGCGGCGTGAAGTCCGACCCCGCCATCGTGGCCAGGTCGCTGCCCGAGCCCTTGACCCACATGGTCCGGACCTCCCGCCCCACGTGGTCGCGTGAGGTGCCCTTGGCTGATGTGTTGCCGCCGCCGTAGTTGGCCACCGCACGATCTGAGCCGAGCAGGTGCGAGGCGAACAGCACTTCCTCGAGCACCTCGTCGTGCGGCTGGCGATCGGCCGGCCAGCGGTCCTCGACCGTGGCCACAATCTGGGTTGCAATGCTCATCGCGTGCCTCGTCCCGACAGCGCGGCCTCGCCCGAGCGGGCCACGGCCGCTTTCTCCACATACCCGGACGCTCTGAGCTCGGCCACCGGGTCGGCCACCCCGCCTCCGGCGACGCGAACCGACGCGCACAAAGGACGAACGTCCGTGTTGTAGGCGTCGAGCAGGATCTCGTGACCGGCCAGCACGTCGCCGGCCGACTGCGCGTCAGCCAGCGCGCCCCGGTCGACCAGCAGCGCCTTGGCGTACGCCTCCTGCAGGGCGACCACACTCAGCACCATCGCCTCCACCTTCGGCTCGATGTTGTGAGACTGATCGATCGTCAGGCGCGGCAGCTCGCCGGCGCCGGCGGCCAGCTCGCAGAAGATCAGGAACAGCTCGAACGGATTGATCGAGCCGACGATCAGATCGTCGTCGGCGTACTTGCGGTTGTTGAAGTGAAAGCCACCGAGCCGCTCCTCGCGGGCGAGCAGCGCCACGATCTGCTCGACGTTCACCCCCTGCGCGTGGTGGCCGAGGTCGACCAGCACCCGCGCGCGCTCCCCCAGCCGCTGGCAGAGCAGCACCGCAGAGCCCCAGTCGGCGATGTCGGTGGCGTAGAAGGCCGGTTCGAACAGCTTGTACTCGATCAGGAGCTCCTGGCCTTCCGGCAGGTTCGCGTACAGCTCGCTCAGGCCTTCCTCGAGCCGGCGACGGCGAGCGACCAGGTCGTCCTGGCCCGCGTAGTTGGTGCCATCCGCCAACCACAGCGACTGTGCCGTCGCGCCGAGCTCGGCCGCAATTGCCACACAACCGAGCAGATGGTCGAGCGCCTTGTGACGGATCCCGGCGTCCGGGTTGGTGAGCGACCCGAGCCGGTAGTCCGGGTCCTGGAACAGGTTGGGGTTGATCGCGCCGACCCGCAGGCCCAGATGGTCGAGGTGGGCGCGCAGCGCGGCCAGGTCCTCCACCTCGTCCCACGGGAAGTGGAGCGCCACCGATGGCGCCGTCCCGGTCAGCCGGTGCACGGCCGCGGCGTCCTCGAGTCGCTCGAACACATCGCGCGGGCGACCGGGCTGGGGGAAGGTGGCAAATCGCGTGCCGGAGTCGCCGTACCCCCAGGACGGCGTCTCGATCGCCAGGCGCTTCAGTGAGCGCTCGACCCCGGCCACGTCGACGCCGCGGCTCCTCAGTCGATTCGCCAGCGTTTCGTACTCGTGTGTCAGCTCTGTCACATCGTCTCCTTGTTGCACTACGCCGCGGCCCGCGCCGGTCGTCCCGTCTTCAGCCCGGTCACCGAGAGAAACCGCTCGTACGTCTGGTCCGCCGCGCGTCCGCCGGCCGGGTCGTAGCGATGCACGTCCACCGAGCCCGCCACGAGCTCGCGCATCTGCGCCAGTGAACTGACCTCGCCGCACGCGCGCGCCTGCACCAGCACGTTGCCGAGCGCGGTCGCCTCCTCGGGCCCCGCCAGCACCGGGAGCCCGGCGACGTCGGCGGTCAGCTGGCAGAGCAGTGCGTTGCGGATGCCACCGCCGACCACATGCAGCGTTTCGATCCGGCGCGCGGTCACCTTCTCGAGCTGCTCGATCACCAGACGGTACTTGCAGGCCAGCGAGGTGACGATCGAGCGGACAAGCTCGCCGGGGCCGGCCGGCTCTGCCTGTCCGGTGTCGGTGCACGCCGTGCGGATCAGGCTCGGCATGTCACCGCTGCGCAGGAGCGAGGGATGGTCGGGATCGAACAGCGGGACCTCGGGCGCTGCCGCGCCGGCCAGCCGATGCAGCTCGTCGTAGTCGAGGTCGTTGCCGCCGGCGCGCCAGGCACGCCGGCATTCCTGCACGAGCCACAGTCCCATCACGTTGCGCAGCAGCCGGAACGTCCCGTCGATCCCGCGCTCGTTGGTCAGGTTGAAGGCAGCCGCCTCGGTCCCGAGCATCGGCTGGCGCATCTCGAGCCCGAGCAGCGACCACGTTCCCGAGCTGAGGACGGCGGCGCCGTCGCCCTGGAGCGGCGCGCCGATGAAGGCCGAAGCGGTGTCGTGCGCGGCGACCGCGTGCACCGGAGTGCCACCCAGCTCGCCGTGGCGGTCGAGCACGGAGCCGATCTGGCCGCCCGACTCGATCACCTCGCCGGTGAACGGTCGCTCAGGGAGACCCAGCCGGGCGATCAGGTCGAGCGTCCAGAAGCGGCCGTGCGCCTCGAGCAGGCCGGTGGTGGAGCCGATCGTCGCCTCGTTGACCAGCTCACCGGTCAGCCAGAGGTTCATCAGATCGGGGATCAACGCGATCCGCTCGGCCGCCGCGGACGCCCCGCCGCTTCGCTCCGCCATGAGCTGGTACACGGTGTTGATCGACAGGGTCTGGATGCCGGTGCGGGCGTACAACTCCTCGCGCGAGACCAGCCCGTGCGCCTGCGACACCACCTCGTCGCTCGTGCGCTCGTCGCGATAGTGGAAGGGCAGCCCGAGCATGCGGTACGAGGCGTCGAGCAGCGCGTAGTCGACGCCCCAGGCGTCGATCCCGATCCCATCGAGCTGGTTCGACCCGGCCGCTTTCGTCACGCCGTCGAGCAGCTCGGCGAACAGCTGCGGCAGGTTCCAGTGCAGACCGTCGGGCAGCCACAGCGGCCGGTTCGGGAAGCGATGGCCGGGTTCGAGCGACACCGCGTGTCCGTCAACGTGGCCGATCATCACCCGGCCGCTCTCGGCGCCCAGATCGACCGCCCCAAATGTCCGTGCCCTAGACACGTCGCCTCCTCAGCACCGCGCGCAACCGCTGCGCGAACGAGGGAACGTTCGGGATCAGCACGCTGAGGATGAGCAGGCCGCCCGACACGACCTGGAAGTCGTTCTCGTTGAACGAGCTGGTCAGAAGCAGCGCGCTGCGCAGGCCGGCGTAGACGAACGCGGCCAGCGCGACGCCGAGGATCGTGCCCGTGCCGCCGAATATCGAGACGCCGCCCAGCAGCACGATCGTGATCACCTGAAGCTCGAAGCCGATGCCGATGTTCTCGCCGGCCGACGAAAGCTCGAACGCGTAGAGCATGCCGACCGCCGCGCACACGACCCCGGACAGGACGAACAGGCCGGCCTTGATTCGCTTCACCCGGATGCCGGCGTGAAATGCGGCCTCCTGATTCGATCCGATCGCGTAGAGCGAGCGCCCGAGCGGAGTCATCCGCAGCACCACCCCGCTGAGCACGGCCAGCACGATGAAGATGGCGACCGACCAGGACAGCCATGAGATGCCCAGGAAGCCGGTCACGCCGAGATTGCTCCACGGCGTCGGGAAGTTCGACACCGTGGTGGGGCCGAGCACCACGTTGGCCAGTCCGCGGTACAGGGTCAGCGTCCCGATCGTCACCGCCAGCGAGGGCAGCCCGACCCGAGTGATGAGGAACGCGTTGACCGCGCCCGCCACCGCCCCCACGGCGAGCACGACCGCGAAGATCAGCGCCATCGGCCAGTGGTGCATCCACAGGTAGCCGAGCAACTCCGCGGCAAGGGCCAGGATCGACGCCACCGACAAGTCGATCTCGCCGGTGATGACGATCAGTGTCATCGGCAGCGCCATGGTGGCCAGGACGCCTATATTCGTGCACAGCGTGAAGATGTTGTAGCTCGAGAGGAACTGCGAGGAGATCTGGGTGCCGAGCACGAACACGGCGACGAGCGCCAGCGCCAGCGCCGACTCCCAGCGCAGCAGTGAGCTCGCCTGCAGCGACTCGCCCAGCCGTCGCAGAGATCCCGCGCGGCTTGACGCGAGCGACACGGATGCGGGCGCCGGCTCACGCTCCAAGGTGCGACCTCCGCCTGCGCAGCGCTGCCGCCAGCCGCAGCTGGATCCCACGATCGAGCGTGATCGCGACGAGGAGGAGGAAACCCGCGATCGCCTCGGTCCAGATCGAGGGCACGCCCAGCACGTTGAGCGCGGAACTGATTGTCTGGAGCAGAAGCGCACCGAGTGCCGCGCCCACCACGCTGCCGCTCCCGCCGAAGATGGCCACGCCTCCGACCACGACGGCGGCGATCACCTGAAGCTCCAGACCGTTCGCCGCAGTGGCATCGATCGTGTTGTACTGCGTCGCCCACACCACCCCGCCCAGCCCGGCGATCGCCCCGCTCAGAACGAACGCGGCGAACACGCGCTTGGCGATCGGAATGCCGACCAGACGAGCCGCCGCCGGATCGGAGCCGATCGCGTACAGGTCACGCCCTGAGCTGAACGACCGCAGGTAGTAGGCCGCGATCGCGACGAGCGCCGCCGTGGCCAGGGCCAGGTCTGGGATGCCGAGCACGGTGGCGTGGAAGATGTTGATGAACGACTGCGGGAGGGAATTGGCCACCACCTGCCCGCTGCCCACGATGATCGTGTCGACGCCGCGGATGATGTAGAGCATGGCCAGTGTCACCACCAGGCTGGGCACGCGACCGATCGCGGTGATCACGCCCGTGGTGATGCCACAGGCCAGGCCGATTCCCAGACCGACTCCGAACACCACGGGGATGGCGATCCCCGGGTGCTGCTGGAACATGTTGGCCGAGACGTACGCCGACAGCCCAACCACCGAGCCGACTGAGAGGTCGACGTTGCGGGTCAGCACGACGAGCGTCTCGCCGATGGCCACCAGCGCATAGAGGCTCGTCTGGCTCAGGATGAAGCGGATGTTCGAGGCGCCGAGAAAGCGCGGCTCGATCGCCGCGGTGATCAGCACGAACAGGGCCAGCACGCCCACGATGCCGAACGTGCGGGCGCGCAGCACGAAGTCGACCAGCTTGCGCGGGCTGGCCGGCGCCAGCGTCGCCTGGGTCTCGGCGGTGGCGCTCATGCCGGAGCCGCCTGCACGCTCGACGCCTGTCCGGTACCCGCGGCCACGATCTTCTCCTCGGTGGCCTCGTCGTGGCTGAGCTCGGCTGCCAGGCGGCCTTCGTGCATCACCAGGATCCGATCGGCCAGCGAAAGCACCTCGGGCAGCTCGGAGGAGATCATCAGCACTGCCACCCCCTCTCGCGCCTGCGACTCGATCAGCCGGTGGACCTCCGCCTTGGTGCCGACGTCGATCCCCCGAGTCGGCTCGTCGATGATCAGCAGCGCCGGCCGGCGGCTCAGCCACTTGGCCAGCACCACCTTCTGCTGGTTGCCGCCTGACAGGAACGTGACGGGGCTGGTGATACGGCTGTACTTGACCTGCAGGCGCCCGGTCCAGTCGGCCGCGAACGCGCGCTCGGTCCGGCCGAGAAGAAGCCCCATCCGGGTCAGACGCCGCAGCGACGCCAGGGCGACGTTGCGTGCGATCGACTGCTCCATGACCAGGCCGTGCTGGCGCCGGTCCTCCGGGACGAAGCCGACGCCGGCCGCCATGGCCACATCAGGAGAGCCGCGCTTGAGTCTCCGTCCCCCGACCTGGACCGAGCCGGCGTCGTAGCGGTCGATGCCGAAGATGGCCCGAGCCACTTCGCTGCGTCCCGCGCCGACCAGCCCGGCCAGCGCCACGATCTCGCCGGCGTGCACCTCGAAGGAGACGTCGAGGAACACGCCCTCGCGGGTGAGGCGCTCCACGGCCAGGACCAGGTCGCCCGGCGTGTGTGGGTGGTGGGCGCCGGTCAACACCTCGCGCCCCACCATCGCCCGCACGAGGTCATCGGGTGTGATGCCCGGAATCTCCCGGGTGAGCACCAGCTTGCCGTCGCGCAAGACGGTCACCCGCTGGCAGATGTCGAACACCTCGCTCAGGCGGTGCGAGATGAACAGCACGGCGGTGCCGTCCGATCGCAGCGCGCGCACCACGCCGAACAGCCGGTCGACCTCCACCGGCGACAGGGCGGCCGTCGGTTCGTCCATGATCACCACCTTGGCCTCGTGTGAGAGCGCCTTGGCGATCTCGACCAGCTGCTGCTCGGCGATCGAGAGCCCGCGCGCGATCCGCTCCGGGTCGAGCCGGACGCCGAGGCGCTCGAAGATCTCGTTCACCGTCCGCTGCATCGCTCGGTGATCGATCCGCCGCCCCCGGCGCAGCGGCTGGCGGCCGATGAACACGTTCTCGGCCACCGAGAGATCACCGAACAGCGTGGGCTCCTGGTAGATGACCGCGACGCCCCGATCGCGCGCCTCCGCCGGTCCGGACAGGATCACCTCCTCGCCGGCCATACGCAGGACGCCCGCGTCGGGCTGGTGCACGCCACCGAGGATCTTGACCAGCGTCGACTTGCCGGCGCCGTTCTCTCCCACCAGCGCGTGCGCCTCCCCCGCGTGCAGTTCGAGCGAGACGTCCTCGAGCGCGTGCACGCCGGCGAACGCCTTGCTGGCGTGCTCGAGCGCGAGGACAGGCTGCGACAGGATCAGCTCACCGCCCACGAGGCGCGGATCGCCGGCGATACGCCGGCGATCCAGAGCTCGTGCCTGCAGTTTCTAGAAATTGAACTGATCGATGTTCGCCTTGTTGAACACGGTCGGCGGTCCCAGCACGATCGTGCTGTCCTGGCCGACGGTGTAATTGCCGAGCTTGCCGGCGGTGAAGGACTGTCCGGACGCGCCCGTGATCTTCTTCGAGGCCACGTTCACTCCGGCGTACGCCGCCAGGAAACCCAGCTTGGCCGGATCCCACAGCTCGAAGCCGTCGATCGTTCCGTCGTTCACGAACTTCTTCAGCGACAACGGGGTACCCAGGCCGGTCAGCTTGACCTTGCCGCGGTACTGCGGGGTGTCGAGCACGGCCGCCGCCGCGGCGATGCCCACCGTGGTCGGCGAGATGATGCCGGCCAGATGCGGATACTTCTGGAGCAGGCCCTGGGTCACCTGAGTGGCGGTGGTCGGGTCGTCGTTGCCATAGACGGTCGACACCAGGTGCATGTTCGGGTACTTCTTGAGCTCCTGCTTCATGAACCCGATCCAGGCGTTCTGGTTCGTGGCCGATGCGGCGGCAGAGACGATTGCGATGTCGCCCTTGCTGCCGGTCTGCTTGGCCAGCAGGTCGACCTCGCTGGTCCCGATCGCGGCCGTCGAAGCCTGGTTGACGAACAGCTGGCGGCACGTCGGCGCGTCCGAGTCGTAGGTGACGACGGTCACCCCGCGGGCCATCGCGGACTTGAGCGTGGGGCACAGGGCGGTGGGATCGGTGGCCGAGACGATCAGCACGTTGGCGCCCTTGGCAATCGCCGCCTGGATCGCGGGGAGCTGGGACGCCGAGGTGGCGGCTGATCCGCTCGTCTCGGTGCCGGTCTCCCCGAGTTCCTGCAGCGCGGAAAGCGCTCCTCCGCTCTTCACACTGTCGGCTACCGTGAAGTAGTTGTTCCCGAGGTTCTTCGGGATCACGAACACCTTCAGGCCCTTCTTCAGCGACCCGCCCGAGCCCGCGCTCGAACTCGAGCCGCTGGTCGAGCTCGAGGCGCCGGACGAGCTCGACGCGCCGCCCGATGACGAGGAGCTGCTGGAGGACCCGCACGCGGCGAGAGTGATCACCGCCGCCGCCAACGCCACCGCCAGACCCAACGACCGACCAACCCACCGCGCCGGCGCACGGTCACTACCGACCTCTTGCATACGACGACTCCTGTGTTCGTCTTGGCAGGACACTGAGAACCTCAGCTCCCCGGTGGCTCGAGAGGCGTGGTCGAGGACGTCCGCGGCGCGTGCGCGCGAATGTGTTCGATCCTATCGCGGACAGCTCGTCACGAACCAGCACCGTCGCTCCCTCAGAGCAAAACGATCAGACTCGATCAAATCAGACCACATTCGCTCCTGTCAAGCGGCTGGAGGTCGGGTCGCATTGTCTGCCCGCCGGCGCCGGGGCGCTCGGCGCGTGGGTGCGCGGCTCCGTGTCTTCAGCGACGTACGCGGACGGAGCTCGAGGTGCCGGGGCGCTCGGCGCGTGGGTCAGCGGCCCCCCGCCTCTTCAGCGACGACGCGCGCGGAGCTCGCGATTCTTCAAACGGTTTCCGCAGGAGGCCATGTTGCACCAGTTTCCCTGCTGGTTGCGCGAGCGGTCGAAGAAGGCCCAGCGGCAGTCTGGGTTGGCACACACCTTCATGCGGCCCCAGCTTCCGTCTTCCTGGGCGCGGTGGACGATCAGGAGGAGCTCGAACAGCCCGTCACCCAACTCACCTCTGCCGGCGTTCTCGAGCCCGAGCGCACCGTCGTCCTGAACCGTCAGCCTCGCACGGTGCGCCGCGGCGAGCGCGCGCAGAGGCGTGAGCGCGTCGGGCGCGTCGGGCGCCTCGATCAGCGCACGGGTGGCCTCACGAACGGTGCGGGCCAGTTCCAGGTCGGATTCGGTGAGCGATGCCGTCTCGTCGAGCAGTCCGGCGTCGATCAACCACCTGCGCGCGCCTGGAAGGTCGGCGAGCCGATCAGCGTCGTCTTCGACATCGCGGGTGTTCACGAAGCCCTGTACGCGCAGGAGCGGCATCGGGGCCGGCTTGGTCTCGGTCCCGGGATACCACGACGGCAGTTCGCTCATGAATCCGATTCTAGCCACGTGACCATCAAAATCGCTTGACAGGTTAGCGTGACCAGCGTAGCATCCTTGGTGGTCATGAACTCACTACATCACAGACACACATCGACAGTTCTCCTGGGGGCCGGATGGGACGGCCTCGTAATCGCCAAGCAACTGCGGCTGCGCGATCGGCTGGCCGCCCGCTGGCGCTCACGCCGGCTCGATCGCGCTCTGGCGGAAGGCACCCCGCCCGAGGCCAGCGCGGCTCTTGCCCTGCGCGCCCAGCGGCTCACCGAGCCGGACCATCGCAGCACGATCGCGGAGGCGCTGCGACGGATCCTCCACGACGCCGACCATGGACAGCTTCCGGCGCTCGGGCGAGTCACCCCCGCTCGCAGATGGGTGACGGCGGCCCGCGACGAGCTCAGCCTGCTCGCCGAGACGCTGGACGACCCGGGGCCGGTGGCGGCCGGCGGGGTCGCTCAGGCGTGGTTGCTGCTCACCGACGGCACCGGTCCGCTGTACAACCCCTACAACCGCATCAACCTGCGCGCCGGCGCCGCACGCGCCGCGCGCGAGCTGCGGCCCTGGCCGGCCTGAACCGGTCGGGGCCGCTCCCGCGAACGCGTCGGAGGCTCAGGCCGTTCCCGAGGGAGCCTCGGCGAGCAGGTTTCCGACGTGAGCCTCCGAGTCGACCACCGCGTCCGCTGCGCGGACGAACTCGGTCGGCATCGCCAGGCTGACCGCGAAGTAGAAGATCGCCAGGGCGAACACCGCGATGATCCCCATGTCGACCCAGAACGGGATCGTCTGCTTGGCCAGGAGCGAGACCCCGAAGGGCCACCCGGAGCTCGGCTTGCTGTCCGGATACTGGCCGAGGTAGGAGATGATCCCGATTCCGATCAGCCACGGTGGTATCCAGGCCGCGTTGCGCCAGTGGATCGTGAGCTTGCGCCCGGGCGGCGCGACCGCCTGGTAGACGAAGAACACCACGAATCCGGCGATGATGAAGATGTAGAGCCAGAAGATCGTGTTCCAGCCCGCCCAGTACACGATGAAGTTGGCGCACACGAACGAGAACGGGGCGAGGATCCAGGCCGCCGGTAGGCGGTAGGGCCTCGGCCGCTCCGGATCGGACCGGCGCAGGGCGGCCAGCGACGGCGGCGCCATCGCGTACATCAGCACGGTGGCCGTGGTCACGAGCCCCACCATCCCGGCCCAGCTCGGGAAGGGCAGGAACACCAGCATCCCGATCACCCAGCAGAAGATCAGCGAGACGAACGGGACCCCGCGCTTGTCCACCTGCCCGAGCGCGGGCGGGACGTACCCGACCCGCGACAGGGCGTAGGACGTGCGCGCCGACGTGCCGGCGTAGACCAGACCGGTGCCGGCCGGGGAGATCACCGCGTCGATGTAGAGAACCGTGGCCAGCCACCCGACGCCGGCCGCCGTGGCGAGCGACGCGTACGGCCCGAACGCGCCCTGACCCGGAATCGGGTTGTTCCAGTTGTTGGCGACGTCCTTCGGCTCGATCGCGCCGATGAACGCCACCTCGAGCAGGAGGTAGATGATCACGCCGATGATCATCGAGATGATCACCGCGCGGTGGATGTCGCGCTGGGGATTTCGCGCCTCCCCGCCGATCTGGATCGCTTGCTCGAACCCCTGCAGGGCGAACACCACCCCCAGCGGGAGCGCCCGGAAGACGCCCTTTGCCCCGAACGGGGCAAAGCCCCCGCCGGCGCTGAAGTTGCTGCCGGTGAACGAGACGATCAGCAGCACGATGATGGTGAGCGTCGGGACCGCGAGCTTCCAGATCATCGTGATGTTGTTGGACTCGGCCAGCCAGCGGACCCCCATCACGTTGATGGCCGTGAACACCGCCATGCAGATCCCGGCGATGAGGATCCCGACACCGGTCAGCGTGCCGTCGGAGCCGACCCAGCCCGGATGGAGCGAGGTCGACTCCAGGTACGTCATGGCCGCCTCGACCTCGATCGGAGCGATCGTTACCGCCTGGATCCAGGACATCCATCCGCCGGTGAACCCTCCAAGCGCGCCGAAGCCCAGGAACGGGAAGCGCGCGGTGCCGCCGGAAAGCGGATACGCCGCGCCGAGCTCGGCGTGCACGAGCGCCAGCACACCGAGGATTCCTCCGGCGAGGATCCATGACAGCAGCGACGCCGGCCCCGCGGCGGTGGCGGCGCCTAGCGCTCCGAGTAGCCAGCCCGAGCCGATGATCGACCCGAGCGAGATCATCGTCAGCCCTCTCAGCCCGACGTCCCGCTTCAGCTCCCCATGAAAGATGTCGGGTGGGGCAACTACTACCTGTTGGGCGACGTCCGCCATGTCTGCTCCTTCCCTCGGCTCTGGCCGCAGCCCTGACGGCGTTCACGCGGCTGATGCGGGCGGGAACCTAGCGCCGAGTCCGGTCGGGATCAAGGGTCCCGGGCAGGTAGCTCAGCTGTTCGGGGGGTTGGGGCGACGCCCCGGCGGCAGCGCAGCCGGGCTGCTGTCGGCTTTGGACGAGGGGCCACTGGCCAGATCGCCGACCAGGATGCCGTCGCGGATCTGCGCCATAAGGTCGCCCACCGCGCTCGGCGAGTGCGGCAGCAGGATGGTGTTCGTCTTCGCCCCCTCCCCCAGCGCGCGGATCATGTCGGTGTACTGCGTGAGGGCGACCAGCGCCATCGCCTCGCGCGGGTCGAGCCCGTGCTGGGCGATGATCTCGAGGGACTCGTGCAGGCCCTCGGCAATCGCCTTGCGCTCGGCGGCCACGCCCTCGCCCTGCAGCCGCATGGTCTCCTTTTCGCCCTCGGCCTTCTTGACCGCCAGCGTCTTCTGGGCGTCGCCCTGGGCGGCGGCGGCGATCTGGTTGCGCTGCGAGGCGTTGATGTTGTTCATCGCGTCCTTGACCCGCTGGTCGGGCTCGATGTTGGTCACCAGCGCCTTGACGATCTCGTAGCCGTAGTCCGCCATCTGGCGGTGCAGCGTGTCCTGGATGTGCATGGCTATCGTGTCCGCGTCGGCGTACGCCTCGTCCAGGCCCATGCTCGGGATGTGCGAGCGGACCACGTCGAACGCGTAGGACTGCATCTGGACCTCGGGGTTGTCCAGCTTGTAGTAGGCGTCCTGGACCTGCTGGTCGGAGGGGCCCACCTTGTACTGGACGGCGAGCTTCAGGCGGACGAACACGTTGTCCTTGGTCTTGGTCTCGATCTCGGCGTTCAACTGCTCGACCTGCAGGCTCATCCGCCCGGCCACGCGCTCGACGAACGGCGTCTTGGTCTGGAGCCCGGGGCCGGCAACGCGTACGAACTTCCCGAAGCGCTCGACGATCGCCCGCTCCTGCTGCGCGACGGTGAAGAAGAACAACGGCATCGGTTCCTACAGTTAAGCACCGCGGCGCCGCGCGAATCGAGGAGTACCTTCAGCGGGGCAGATGAGCGAACTCTCCGACCCAGTCGAACTCGTCGGTCGCGAACCGGACGAGCGTCTGCTGGCCGAGGATCTGGACCAGCTTCCTGAGTCGATCGGCCGCCCGCCGGCAATCCCACGAAGCCGGATGCGCCGGCCCGTCGTCGCCGCCGGGGCGACGCTGACCGGCGTGTCGCTGATCGCCGGCATCGCGCTGGTCGTGGCGGGCGCGATCGACAGCGCTGTGAATGGAGTCGGGACGGTGGGCATCGTCGCCCTCGTTCTCGGCATCGTGCTGATCGCCACGCACTGGGGGTGGGTGCACGTCGCCGAGATCTCCGCCAACGCCCTGGAGAGCCGGAGCAACTCCGCCGTGGCGGCCCAACGGCGTCAATGGCTGGCCGAGATCGAGCCCTACACACGGTTCGAGGTCTCGACCACGGTCGAGGACGACGGCTCGATCACGATTCACTCGATGCGGCATCGTCCGGTCCTCGCCGGCTCGGACAGGTTCGCCTTCGTGCGGGAGGTCGAGCACCGCGAGGTGCACTCGCCGGATGAGCCGGCCGCCGCGGTCGCGGAGCGCGCCGAGGCGCTCCGTCGCCAGGCGGCGCTCGCCACCGAGCGCGAGCGGGCGCGCTACGAGATCGCCGATCAGGCGTACACCGTCGCTTTGCACGGCCGCGCCGACGAGGAGCAACGGCGCCTGGCACAGCGCGCGGCATCGGAGGCGCTCTCGAGCCAGATCAACTCGAACCTCCGCGATCCCCCGCTGGTCGAGTAGACGCCCCGATGAGCGTCAGCACTGAGGCCACCCCGTTCGGCGGTCGGACCGCGTGGGCGCGCAACCTCGCCGCGCCGGTCCGCGACCTTCCTGAGCACCGAGACCGGCGGCGCGTTCGTGATGCTGGGCGCGGCGATCGCGCGCGCTGCTGTGGGCCAACTCGCCGTGGTGGCACTCCTACGAGAAGGTGTGGACGACCGAGTTCGCGATTCGAATCGGGAGTCACGGTATCGCCGCCGATCTACGCACCTGGGTGAACCAGGGACTGATGACCCTGTTCTTCCTCGTCGTCGGGCTGGAGGCCAAGCGCCAGCTCGATCTCGGCGAACTGCGCGAGCGCCGCCGGCTGGCCATCCCGGTGTTCGCGGCGATGGGCGGCATCACGCTGCCGATCCTGATCTACCTGGCCTTCAACGCCGGTCGCGCCGGCGGCCACGGGTGGGGCGCCGCAATGTCCACCGACACCGCGTTCGCGCTCGCCGCGGTGGCCCTGATCACACCCCGCACGGCCACCCGCATCCGTGTCTTCCTGCTCACCCTGGCCGTCGTCGACGACCTCGCCGCGCTCGTGGTGATCGCCACCGTGTACACGAGCCACGTCTCCGTGGTGGCGCTGGTCATCGCGATCGTCCTGTTCGGCGTATTGGTGGGCCTCCGGTATGCGCCGTGGGGCCGGACCCCGATCTCGATCGGCGTCGCCCTGGCCATCTGGGTGGCCATGTTCAAGTCGGGCATCGACCCGGTGATCTGCGGTCTGGCCATCGGACTGGGCACCAGCGCCTACCCGCCCTCGCGCGAGGACCTCGAGCGCGCCACCGCGCTCACCCGCTCGTTCCGAGAGCAGCCCACGCCGGAGCTCGCCCGCTCGGCGCAGCAGAGCCTCCAATCCGCCATCTCGCCCAACGAACGGCTCCAGTACGAGCTGCATCCCTGGACCAGCTACGTGATCGTGCCCCTGTTCGCGGTGGCCAACGCGGGGATCCACCTGACCTCGAAGCTGATGAGCAGCGCGCTCTCCTCCCCGATCACCTGGGGGATCCTCCTCGCCTACGTCCTGGGCAAGCCGATCGGCGTGTTCACCGGGTCATGGATCGCATCGCGGCCCGCGCTACACGGGCCGCGCTCGCCGGTCAGCGAGCCCGTCCTGCTCGCCGCCGGTGCGTGCGCCGGCATCGGCTTCACGGTGTCGCTGCTGGTCTCGAGCCTGGCCTTCCACGGGGTCGCACTGAATGAGGCTCGGCTGGGGGCGCTGGCTTCCGTGGTCGTGGCCCCGGTGCTGGCGTGGATCGTCACGCGGATCATCCAGCGGCTCCCCGACGCCGTCCGAGCCCGCCAGATCGGCCGGACCGCCGAGGACATCCTCGACCTCGCGGTCGAGGTCGACCCGGCGTACGACCACATCCGCGGTCCCGATGACGCCCCGGTGACCCTGCTCGAATACGGCGACTTCGAATGCCCCTACTGCGGCCAGGCCGAGAGCGTGATCCGCGAGCTCCTTGCCGGCCACGGCGACGACGTCCGCTACGTCTGGCGCCACCTGCCCCTCAGCGACGTCCATCCCACCGCCCAGGTCGCCTCCGAGGCGGCTGAGGCGGCCGCCGCCCAGGGCAAGTTCTGGGAGATGTATGACCTACTCCTCGCCCATCAGGGCGAGTTCTCCCCGCGTGACCTCAACCGCTACGCCGAACAGGTGGGGCTGGACCCCGAGCGCTTCCGTGACGAGCTACGCCGGCGCGAGTACGCCTGGCGGGTCAGCGAGGACGTGGCGAGCGCTGACGAGAGCGGTGTGTCGGGCACGCCGACGTTCTTCATCAACGGCCGCCGCCATTACGGCGTGTACGACATCGACACGCTCACCGAAGCGGTGGGGGCGGCCAAGCGCAGGGCGCGCCAGCGCGCGATCACCACCGAGGCCCTGGCCGAGACCGCCGGCTGATCGCGCCGGCGGGGCCCCACTCCTCAACATCCCCGCCTCGCCATCCCCCCGCCGTCATATAGAACGCTCTATTTGATTGAGGGGACAACTACCTGCTATGATCCGCGATATGGAACTCGGGCTTGCCACCTTCGCCGACCTGTCCTCCGGTGTGTCGCCCCAGCAGCGGATGCGCCAGCTGATCGAAGAGGCGGAGCTGGCCGATCAGCTCGGACTCGACGTGTTCGCCGTGGGCGAGCACCACCGCCCCGACTTCCTGGTCTCGGCGCCGGCGGTGGCGCTGGCCGCGATCGCCGCTCGTACGGAGCGAATCCGGCTGTCGAGCGCGGTGACCGTGTTGAGTTCGGATGACCCGGTCCGGGTGTTCCAGCAGTTTGCCGAGCTCGACCTGGTCTCCGGCGGTCGCGCCGAGATCATGGCCGGCCGAGGCTCCTTCATCGAGTCCTTTCCGCTCTTCGGCTACGCGCTGGACGACTACGACGAGCTGTTCGCCGAGAAGCTCGAGCTGCTCCTGGAGATCCGCGAGTCGGAGCGAGTGACCTGGTCCGGCAAGCACCGGGCGGCGCTGGGCGATGCGGTCGTCTGGCCGCGGCCGGTGCAGAATCCGCTTCCGGTGTGGGTTGCCGTGGGCGGCACGCCACAGTCCGTCATCCGCGCCGGCGCGCTCGGCCTACCGTTGACGGTGGCGATCATCGGCGGGGAGCCGGAGCGGTTCGTGCCGCTCGTCGATCTCTACCGCGAGGCGTTCGCGGCCGCGGGTCACGAGCGCGCCGGCGCCACCGTGGCCATCAACACCCATGCGTTTGTCGGCGAAACCTCCCGCCAGGCCGACGGAGCCTTCGCCGCCCCCTACCTGGCCATGATGAACCGCATCGGTCGAGAGCGTGGCTGGCCACCGGCCGGCCGGGGCGAGTACGACTTGCTGCGCTCGCCGCGCGGCGCGCTGGCCGTGGGCGCCCCCGAGGAGGTGGCCGAGAAGATCCTGTTCGAGCACGAGCTGTTCGGCCACCAGCGCTACATCGCCCAGATGAGCGTGGGCGCGGTCGCGCATGCGGATGTGCTGCGCTCGATCGAGCTGTTCGGTACGGAGGTGGCGCCGGTCGTGCGGAGCGAGGTCGAGCGCCGCGAAGCCGGCCGGCGCGCCGCTTGAGTCACGCCGCGGCGCGGCGCGTCAGCGCTTGAGCCAGTCGGACCAGGACCATGGCGGGCTCGTGGATGACGTGCCAGCGGGTGAAGCGCAGGACGTCGTAGCCGGCGTCTCGGTAGTAGAGGTCCTTCTCCCGGTCGTGCTGGAAGGCGTCCGGGCCGCCGTGGAATCCGTAGCTGTCGAGCTCGACGATCAGCCGCTGCTCGCGCCACAGGAAGTCCGGCCGGTAGGGCCCGAGTCTCACGTTGACGTCGGGGCGCGGGAGGCGGGCGTCCCGAATCAGCTTGAACATCGCCTTCTCGGAGCGGGAGCGGGTGATCGCCATGGCGTCACGGTCGCCGAGCACGGCGGCCAGCCGGGCCGCGCCGCGCCGGCCCCGGTGGCGGGCCACGACAGCTTGGAGGTCACGCGGGGTGAGCCGCCGCGCTCCCAGGCCCGCGTCAATCAGCGCGGTCAGCTCGTCCGGGCGGCCGGCAGCGGCGATCTCGAGCGCGACACGCGCGGGGGAGCTGACCCACAGCCCCTGCTCGCGAAGCAGTTCGGGGCGTTCGATCGACCGGATCCGGTGCACCCTGAGCCCTTCCCGCCGCCAGCAATTGCGTCCAGCCACTGACACCTCCACCTCGGCCGGCGGCGTCTCCCGCATCCCCCACACGAAAGCGGCCGATCGATGGCTGATGAAGGCTCGCTCGCCGCACGCCAGTAGCGCCGCCAGCTCGCGTGCAAGCGGAGGCAACTCGCCGCACCCGACCAGGTAGACGGACTGGAACACCGGATGCAACCGCCTACTCTTCACGCGGTAGGCAATCGCATCCTTTTGCAGTCCGCATTCGTTGAGCTGCTCGGTGGTCACCAGCATGCGCTGGCGGGACGCGATTCGCGCCACTGCCCGATCCCGAGCCGCGGATCCTGGCACTCGGCTACCCCACCAACGCGAGTGTCAGGAAGCTCGGTCCAGAGCCGAGTAGATCCGCACTCACCGCGCGCAGGTCGGCGAGTGTCAGGAAACTCGGGGTCGAATCCGGGTGCACGACGCCAGTGTCCACCCACAACCCCGCCCCCGGCCGGAAAGCAACCAATTTGTTGCGAAAAAGATGCCGTCTCGTGACCCCCGAGGCCCCCACGAGGCATGATCCAGCCGAAATGCGCGTAGCCCTGTTCGCCACCTGCCTGATCGACGCGCTCTTCCCGGACGCCGGCAAGGCGACCGTCCAGGTCCTGGAGCGGCTGGGCCAGCAGATCGAGTTTCCGCTCGAGCAGACCTGCTGCGGGCAGATGCACGCCAACTCCGGCTACTTCGAGCCCAAGCTGGTCCGGCGCTACGTGGACACGTTCGCGCCGTACGACGCAATCGTGTGTCCCTCGGCGTCCTGCGTCGGGGCGATCCGCCACCAGCACGCGATGATCGCCCGCGATGCACAAGACGACGCTCTTGCCGCCCGCGCCCAGCAGACCGCGGATAAGACCTACGAGCTCTCCCAGTTCCTGATCGACGTCCTCCACACCGACGACGTCGGCGCGTACTTCCCCCACCGGGTCACCTATCACCCGACCTGCCACTCGCTCCGGATGCTCCACGTCGGAGATCGCCCGTACCGCCTCCTCGACAAAGTCCGCGGCATCGACCTCGTCGACCTCCCAAGACGGGAAGAGTGCTGCGGCTTCGGCGGCACCTTCTCGATCAAGAACGCCGACGTGTCGGCGGCGATGCTGGCAGACAAGATGGAGTCCGTGATCGAGTCGGGCGCGGAGGTGCTGTGCGCCGGCGACCGCTCGTGCCTCATGCACATCGGTGGCGGCCTGGAGAGGATCCGCGCGGGCATCAAGACGCTCCACCTGGCCGAGATCCTGGCGAGCACGGACCGAACACCATGAGCACTGGCGATGTGATCTGGTCAGACGATCCCCCGTTCGCCAAGAACGCCGCCCACGCCGTGCACGACTCGCAGCTGAGACGCAACGTCCGCAACGCCACCGCCACGATCCGCGAGCGCCGTGCCACACGAGTCGCCGAGACCTCCGATTGGCAGGAGCTACGCCACGCCGGCGCCACGATCAAGGACGACGTCCTGTCTCACCTCGACGCCTACCTGACCCAGTTCGAGCAGAACGCCACCGCGCGCGGCGCGCACGTCCATTGGGCCAACGACGCCCAAGAGGCCAACGCGATCGTCACCGACCTGATCAGACAGACCGGGCACACCGAGGCGATCAAGGTCAAGTCGATGGCCACCCAGGAGATCGGACTGGTGGAGGCGCTCGCCCGGCAGGGCATCACCGCACACGAGACCGACCTGGCCGAGCTGATCGTCCAGCTCTCGCACGACCGGCCGAGCCACATCGTCGTCCCGGCCATCCATAAGAACCGGGCCGAGATCCGGCGCATCTTCCTCGACCACATGCCGGACGCCCCGAGCGACCTGACCGACGATCCCCACGCGCTCGCCGAAGCCGCCCGCCTGCACCTCCGAAAGCTGTTCCTGACCACCAAGGTGGCGATCAGCGGCGCGAACTTCGCGATCGCCGAGACCGGCGGCCTCCTGGTTGCCGAGTCGGAGGGCAACGGCCGCATGTGCCTCACCCTGCCGGAGACGCTCATCAGCGTGGTGGGAATCGAGAAGATCATCCCCACCTTCAGAGACCTCGAGGTTTTCCTCCAACTGCTCCCCCGCTCCGCCACCGGCGAGCGCATGAACCCCTACAACTCGATCTGGACCGGCGTCGCCGAAGGCGACGGGCCCAAGGAGGTGCACATCGTCCTCCTCGACAACGGTCGGACCAAGGTCCTCAAGGACCAAACAGGCCGCCAGGCGCTCAGATGCATCCGCTGCGCCGCCTGCCTGAACGTCTGCCCGGTCTACGAGCGCACGGGCGGACACGCCTACGGCGCGACCTACCCAGGTCCGATCGGCGCGATCCTCACCCCGATGCTCGTGGGGGTCGAGCACGCGCCGCAGCTGCCGTTCGCCTCCTCCCTCTGCGGCGCCTGCTACGAGGTATGCCCGGTCGAGATCGACATCCCCACCGTGCTCGTGAAGCTCCGCCACGACGCGGTCAAGGCCAAGCCGCACAAAGCCCAGGACGCAGTCTTCGAAGCGGCACGCACCGCGATGGGCGGCCGCCGGCGCTGGACCGCAGCGCTCAGGACAGCGAGGCTGATGCGCTTCCTGCGCCACGGCGCCCCCCCGCCCTTCAGCCGCTGGACCCGTACCCGCGACCTGCCCGAGCCCCCGTCGCAGCCCTTCCGGGATTGGTGGAGACAACGCAAGTGAGCGCCCGTGACGAGATCCTGACCCGGATCCGGGCGGCAGTTCCAGCGCCGGCGCCAAGCGCCGACATCCCGCGCGATTACCGCACCGCCACCGACGACGACCTGAGCACCTTCCTCGACCGTGTGGCCCACTACGACGCCACGACCCACGTGGTCGATGAGGCCGAGCTGGCGCGGACGGTTCGCGCCGTCCTCGGCGGACGGAGGATCGTCGTCCCGGCCGGCATCCCGGACGCGTGGATCACCGGCCTCGAGGACGCCATCAGAGACGACCCGCCGCTCACCCACGACGCGCTCGACGCATCGGACGGCGTCCTCACGACGTGCGCCCTCGCGATCGCCCAGACGGGCACGATCGTCCTCGACGGCACGCTCGGGATGGGCCGTCGCGTCCTCACTCTGCTGCCCGACTACCACCTCTGCGTGGTCAGATCCGACCAGATCGCGCCTTCCCTCCCCGAGGCACTCGCAAAACTGGACGACCCCACCCGGCCGCTCACGTTGATCTCGGGGCCGTCGGCGACTGTCGACATCGAGATGACGCGAGTCCGCGGCGTGCACGGTCCGCGCAACCTCGAGATCGTCGTCGCGACCTCGGCATCGGCCGACAAACCGACATAGACTCGCGGCCGTGCGCACCCGGGTAGGCATCATCGGCGCGGGGCCCGCGGGCCTCACGCTGGCCTTGCTGCTCCACCGCGAGGGCATCGAGTGCATGGTGCTCGAGGCGCGCGACCGCGCCTACGTGGAGAAGCGCGTCCGCGCCGGCCTGCTCGAGCAGAACACCGTGAGCCTCATGCGCGATCTGGGTGTGAACGACGCGCCTGGAACGGGAGGGGCTGGAGCACGCCGGCGTGTTCCTGCGCTACCACGGCGAGAACCACCATGTCGACATGGCGGCGACTGACCGGGCGCCACATCACGATCTACGGCCAGCAGGAAGTGGTCAAGGACATGACCACCGCACTGCTCGACTATGGCGTGCCCGTCCATTTCGAGGTGGCCGGTGTCGCGCTCCACGACATCGAATCCAGCCAACCGCGGATCACCTACGAGCACAACGGCGAGGACCACGAGCTCATCTGCGACGCGATCGCCGGCTGCGACGGCTTTCACGGGGTGAGCCGGCAAACGATCGCCGAGCACCTGACCGAGTACGAGTACACCTATCCGTTCGGCTGGCTGGGGATCCTGGCCGAAGCCCCGCCGGCCACCGATGAGCTGATCTATGCCTGGCACCAGAACGGCTTCGCGCTGCACTCGATGCGCTCGCAGACGATCAGCCGGCTCTACCTCCAGGTCCCCGCCGACGAGGACATCAACGAGTGGCCGGACGATCGCATCTGGGACGAGCTGCGCACCCGGCTAGGCGAGGTCAACCACGGCAGCGTCTTCGAGAAGGGCATCACACCGATGCGTTGCTTCGTCGCCCAACCGATGCAGCACGGGCGGCTCTATCTCGCCGGAGACAGCGCCCACATCGTCCCGCCGACCGGGGCCAAGGGGCTGAATCTGGCCGTGAACGACGTCCGGCTCCTGGCTCCGGCGCTCACGCAACTCATCAGGGACAACGACCCCGACCGGGCGGACGGCTACACGGCCGCGGCCCTGCGCCGGGTGTGGCGGGCGCAGGACTTCTCGAACTACATGACCCAGATGCTGCACGACCTCGGCGGTGGCCCGTTCCAGCAGCAGCTTCAGCTGGCCCGCCTGTCCTACATCGCGCGCTCCGAGGCCGCCGCGAAGAGCCTGGCCGAGAACTACGTCGGGCTCCCGGCCGAGCCGGATTTCTGACCCGCCGATGCCAACCATCGCCTACCAACGTGGCCTGCACGAGCTCGGCGACGGCCTGTTCACCTACCTCCAGCCCGACGGCGGGTGGGGTTGGAGCAACGCGGGGCTGATCACGGCCGGCGGGACATCGCTGCTGATCGACACACTGTTCGACCTGAACCTCACGCAAGCCATGCTCGACGCCATGTCCCCGATCACCCGGCAACACCCCATCGGCCAGGCGTTCAACACGCACGGCAACGGCGACCACTGGTACGGCAACCAGCTACTTCCGGACAACATCCCGATCGTGGCCAGCGCCCGCGCGATCGAGGACATGCGCGCCGCGCCTCCCGCCGCCGTGCACGTGCTGTTCAACGAGCTCGACCTCGGCCCCGAGTTCGACGCCTTCGCAAAACGAAACATGCGCCGGTTCGACTTCGCAGCGGTCAGCGAGCGCCTGCCGACCCAGTCGTTCCAGGAGCAGCACACACTCATGGTGGGCGACCGTCAAATCCACCTGATCGAACTGGGCCCGGCACACACGCATGGCGATTCGATCGCCCATGTGCCGGACGCCGACACCGTGTTCACCGGCGACCTGCTGTTCATCGAGGGCACGCCGCTGATGTGGGCGGGCCCGATCGAGAACTGGCTGACCGCGTGCGCGCGGATCCTCGAGCTGAACGCCACCACGATCGTCCCCGGCCACGGCCCGGTCACCGACAACGCCGGAATCCACGACGTCCAGCGTTACCTCACCTACGTCAAGGACGAGGCAAGAAAACGCTTCGACGCCGGGATGGACGACGATGCGGCCGCCGACGACATCGACATATCCGACTTCCGCGACTGGGGCGACCCCGAGCGCCTCGCGGCCAACGTGGCGAACCTGTACCGCGAGTTCGATCCGAGTCTCCGCGCTCTCCCCGCCCGAGCTGTTCGTGAAGATGGCGCACTGGAGCGCGCGCCACTAGCAATACTTGAAGACAGGAGGAACGTGATGGCTACAGGAGCGGTACAGGCCAGCAACAGGACGATCGCGCGGGCGGCGGCCAACGCGGCCGACCGTTTCGCGGATCGGATGGCGGTTCGCTACCACCACGGTGACGAGTGGCGGGACAAGACGTTTGCCGAAGTCTCAGAGATCGTCGACGAGATCGCCCTGGGACTGCTCGGCCTCGGCGTCGAGCCCGGCCACAGGGTTTGCCTCCTGGCCAACACTCGAGCCGAATGGACCTACTCGAGCCTCGCGATCTCCCGCGCCGGCGCAGTCGTCGTCCCGATCTACCCGACCAATTCCCCCGACGAGTGCGAGTGGGTGATCGGCAACTCGGACGCCCGCATCGTGATCGCCGAGGATGCCGAGCAGGCGGCCAAGGTCGAGGAGGTGCGCGACCGCCTCGAGCAGCTCGAACACATGGTGCTGATCGATCCCGGAGACGAGACCGCCGCAGACGCCAACGCCACCACCCTGGAACGCCTGCGCGAACGTGACCGAGGCGGCGACCGCTCCGAGCTCGAGCGCCGCTGCCAGGCCGTCACCCCCGAGGACCCCTACACAATCATCTACACGTCGGGGACCACCGGGCGCCCCAAGGGTGTCGTGCTCAGCCACGGAAACTGCGCCTCGGTCGGGATGATGGTGGAGGAGATCGGCTTCATCACCGAGGACGAGCTGAGCTACCTGTACCTGCCGCTCGCCCACTCGTTCGCCCTGACCGTCCAGCTCGCCTCGTTCGACGTGGGCACGGCGATCATCTACTTCGGCGGCGACACCCAGCAGATCATCGCCGAGCTCCAGCAGGTCAAGCCGACCTACGTCCCCTCGGTGCCGCGCATCTTCGAGAAGATCTATGCGCTGGCGCTGGCCATGGCCGACGACGAGCAGCGCCTGCGCGACGCAGTCGGGCTCGGGGTCAAGGTGCGCCAGATGCGCCTCCGCGGCGAACCGGTGCCGGAGGACCTCACAGCCGCCTTCGATCGAGCCGACGAGGCCCTCTACGGCAAGGTGCGCCAATTGTTCGGAGGCCGCATCGACAAGTGCGTCTCGGGCGCGGCGCCGATCGCCAAGGAGATCCTCGAGTTCTTCTACGCCTGCGGGGTGACCGTGCTCGAGGGCTGGGGCATGACCGAGACCACCGCGGTGGGCGCGGTCAACCTCCCCGACCGGCTTCGCTTCGGCACGGTCGGGCGGGCCATGCCGGGCGTCGAGCTGCAGATCGCCGAGGACGGAGAGATCCTGATCAAGGGCCCGAACGTGTTCCGCGAGTACTGGCGAAACCCCGAGGCCACCAAGGACACGTTCACCGAGGACGGCTGGCTGTTGACCGGCGACCTCGGTTCGCTCGACGATGACGGCTACCTGTCGATCACCGGCCGCAAGAAGGACATCATCATCACCGCCGGCGGAAAGAACCTGACGCCGGCCAACCTCGAGAACGACCTCAAGCAGTCCCGCTGGATCTCCCATGCCGTCATGTACGGCGACCGGCGCCCGTATCCGGTCGCGCTGATCACGCTCGACCCGGAGACGATCATCCCCTGGGCCAAGGAGCAGGGCCTCCCGGAGGACATGGCCGCGCTCGTCCAGACCAACGAGGTCCGCGAGCTCATCCAACAGGACATGGACCGCGCCAACACCAAGTACGCACGCGTCGAGCAGGTCAAGAAGTTCGCCCTGCTCGACCACGACCTCACTCAGGAGGGCGGCGAGCTGACGCCCACCCTGAAGCTGAAGCGGGGCGTGGTGAACGACCGCTACCAGAACGTGTTCGAGTCGCTCTATAGCAACTGAAATGCGCCAGCTCACCGCGCTCGACCAGCAGTTCCTGGCCCTCGAGGATTCGCGCAACTACGGCCACATCGGCGCGCTCTCGATATACGACCCGTCCACTGCGCCAGGCGGCGAGCTGACCCTGCCGAGGCTGCAGGGCCTCATCGCCGAGCGCCTGCCGCTCGTGCCTCCGTTTCGCTGGAGGCTGGTCCAGGTCCCGTTCAACCTCGACTACAGCTACTGGATCGACGATCCCGAGTTCGACCTCGAGTTTCACGTGCGCGAGCTCGCGCTGGCTCCGCCCGGGACGGACGCCCAGCTGGCCGAGCAGGTGGCCCGGATCTACGCCCGGCCGCTCGATCGCGCCCGGCCGCTGTGGGAGCTGTACCTCATTCATGGGCTGCCGAACCACCGGGCCGCGGTCATGACGCAAGATCCACCACGCCGTCATCGACGGGATATCGGGGGCCGAGATCATGGGCGTGCTGTTCGATCGGACACCGGAGGTGCGGGAACCGCCGCCACCCCTACCGGAGAGCCGGGAGCGCCCGCCGGGTGAGCTCGGGATGCTGGCTCGCGGGGCGCTCGGGCTGCCGCGCTACCCGCTGCGCCTCCTGCGCTCGGTGCCGCGGGCGCTGCCCAACGTGAACGAGGTTCCCCAGCTGGCGGCGCTTCCAGGGGTCAAGGAGGCCGGTCGCGTGGCCGCCATCGCGCAGCGCCTGGTCGGGCGCGGCCGAGCGCTCGGGCACGTCCCCGGCAGCCCGCCGCGGACCTCGTTCAACGGCCGCGTCTCGCCCCACCGGCGCTACGCGTTCGGCCAGCTGTCGCTGAAGGACGTCAAGGAGCTGAAGGCCCACTACGACGTCACGGTCAACGACGCGGTGGTGGCGATCTGCGCCGGGGCCGTGCGGCGCTGGCTGAGCGAGCACGACGAGCTGCCGGGCCAGCCGCTGGTGGCGCAGATCCCGGTGTCGGTCCGCAGCAAGGAGCAGAAGGGCAGCTACGGCAACCGCATTCTGCTGATGACCGCCCCGCTGCACACCGAGATCGCCGACCCCGCGGAGCGCCTGCGCCAGACCCACGAGTCGCTCGCCGAGATGAAGGAGCGCTACCGGGCGCTGCCGGCACAGCTGCTCCAGGACGCCAATCAGTTCATCCCGCCGGCGCTCTTCTCGCAGGCGGCCCGGCTGACCTTCTCGCTCAGCGCCACCCGAGCTGGGCATCCGGCCTGGAATCTCGTCACCTCCAACGTGCCCGGGCCCCAGGAGCCGCTCTACATGGCGGGCGCCCGCCTGGAGTCCCACTATCCGATCTCGGTCATCACCGACGGGATGGGTCTGAACATCACGGTGATGAGCTACTGCGGCCAACTCGACTTCGGGATCGTCGCCGACCGCGAGCAGATGCCGGACGTGTGGTCACTGATCGGGTGGCTGGGCGAAGCGCTCGAGGAGCTGCGCCCGCCGGGCGCACAGCAAACGGCGCCCGAGATCGCCAACATCCCCACCGATGGCTGAGCAGTTCTGCGACCTCGGCGGGGGCATCACCCTCTGCTACGAGCGTTTCGGCGCAGAGCAGGATCCGCCCATGCTGCTGATCATGGGGCTGGCCACCCAGATGATCGGTTGGCCGGATGAGTTCTGCGCCCTGCTGGCCGAGCGCGGCTTTCACGTGGTGCGCTTCGACAACCGCGACATCGGCCGCTCGACCAAGATCAGCGGACCGGCACCCACCCCGCGCCAGCTCGTCACACGCAAGATCGACCCGGTGCTCTACAGGCTGAGCGACATGGCGGGAGACGCCGCCGGGCTGATGCGCGAGCTCGGAATCGCCCCTGCCCACGTGGTCGGCGCGTCGATGGGCGGCATGATCGCTCAGACGCTGGCCGCGCAGCACTCGGAAACCATTCGCTCGCTGGTCTCGATCATGTCCACCACCGGCAACCGCTGGAAGGGGCAGCCGAAGCTCGGCATGTACCGCTACCTGCTGCGCCGGGCACCCGAGGAGCGCGAGGCCTACATCGAATACCACACCAAGGTATTCGAGGCCATCGGCTCGCGCGGGCTGCCCTTCGACCGGGAGCGCGTCCGCAACATGGTCGCTCGCTCCTACGACCGCGGCCGCGACCCCACCGGCCCGGGCCGCCAACTCGGCGCGATCATCGCCTCGGGCGATCGCACCGCAGAACTGCACGCGATCCGAGTGCCTACCCTCGTCATCCATGGATCCAGAGACCCGCTGGTGGCTCACTCGGGCGGCGTCGCCACGGCACGGGCGATTCCCGGAGCGCGGCTGATGACCGTCCAAGGCATGGGACACGACCTGCCCGCGGCGGCCTGGCCGCAGCTCGTCGACGCGATCGCCGGGCACGCCCACGCCGCCGACCAGGCAGCCGCTCGCGCGCCGTTCGCCGCGTCTTGAGCGGCGATCAGGCGCAGCGCGCTCGGCTACGCGACGGCTCGACGCTGGTCATCCGCCCGATCACGTCCGAGGATCGCGAGCTCCTGCGCTCGGGCTTCGAGCGGCTGTCCGAACGCAGCCGCTACCTGCGCTTCCAAACGCCCCTGTCGGCGCTGAGCGAACCACAGCTGTCCTACTTCACCGACGTCGACCACCACGACCACGAGGCGCTGCTGGGCCTCGATCCAGCCGCCGAGGACATCGTCGGGGTGGCCCGCTTCGTCCGGGTGGCCGACGGCGTGGCCGAGTGCGCCGTGGTCGTGGCCGACGACTGGCAGGGGCGCGGCGTCGCCACCGCGCTCCTGGACCGGCTGGTCGAGCGGGCCCACGACGAAGGGTTTGACCGCTTCACCGCGCTGGTGCTGGCCGAGAACGCCGAGGCCCTACGACTCCTCGAGCGCCTGGGCGACACCGTTCAGCGGCGGGAGGGCTACCAGGTCGAGCTTGACATCGCGTTACCGGCGCCACGCCAGAGGAGCCCGCAGATCAAGCTCGTCCTGGCCGGCGCCGCACGTGGTCTGGTCGTTCCCGCGATCAGCATGTGGCGGCAGGTGGCGGACTTCGCCCACGCCCAGCGGCGGGCTGCCGCGGTGCCCGAGCCGGCCAACGTCATCGTGGCTCACGCCTACACCGCGGATGGGGACGCGCCCGCGGTCAGCGTTGCCGCCGGACTGGCCGCCGCCCGGGGCGCCCACGTCCACCTGGTCGACACCTACTGGCCGGTGCTGTCCGACCGCGAGGAGATCGACCGGCGCCTTTCGGCGGCGGCCGAGGATCTACGCCGGCGCGGGCTGGACGTCAGCACCCACCTGATCGGCGGAGACACGGTCGACGCCGTGATCGACGTGGCCGAGCAGACCGAAGCAGCGCTTATCGTCATCGACCCGCGTGCAGCCAGCGCGGTCACGCCGTGGCGCGCGTACTCACTGCCCGCTCGGGTGTGCGCACGCGCGCCTTGTGACGTGTTGCTGGCGCGGTGAGGCTTAGCTTAGGCGGCTTCGCCGAGCCCGTCGAGCTCGGCGGTGGCGGCCAGGCGCCGAAGGCCCTGCTCCTCGAGCTGGCGAGCCCGCTCGGCGGTGATCCCGAGCTCGCTGCCCGCCTGCCGGAGGGTCCGGGGCTCCTCGCCGGCCAGGCCGAAGCGCAGCTTGATTACGCTCTGCTCCGCCGCCGGCAGCCGTCGGACGGCCTCGTTCACGCGCTGGTCGCGCTCGCTCACGGCCACCTCCTCGAGCGGCTCGGGACGCTCGCTGGCCAGCAGGTCGCCGAGCGCCGTCTCGCCGTCATCGCTCACCGGCTGATCGAGGCTGGTCATCGCGCGGCTGAGCTCCCGCAGCTCGGCGATCTCGTCGAGCGGCAGCTCTGCCACCACGGCGATCTCCTCGTCGGTCGGCTCGCGTCCCAGCTTGGTGCTGAGGTCTGACTCGATCTTGCGCACCTTGACCTGTCGCTGGGAGACGTGCACCGGCACGCGGATGGTCCGCCCGTGGTTCTGGAGGCCACGCTGAATCGCCTGCCGGATCCACAGTGTCCCGTAGGTCGAGAACTTGAAGCCGCGCCGCCAGTCGAACTTCTCAACGGCCCGGATCAGGCCGAGCATGCCCTCCTGGACCAGGTCCTCCATCGGCAGCCCGTGGCCCTGGTAGCGCCGAGCCTGGGAGACGACCAGCCGCAGGTTGGCGTTGATCATCCGCTCCTTGGCCTCGAGATCGCCGCGCTCGATCCGCTTGGCCAGCTCGATCTCCTCCGCCGCCGTGAGCAGCGGATGGACACGCGCCCGCCGCAGGAACAGCTCGAGCGATTCGACGACCCCGCCGCTGCGCTCCTCCTCGACGGAAGTGCGCAGCTCCATCCCGGCATCCACCTGGGCGCCGGCATGGGTGCGGCGGCGCCGGTTCTGGCGCCGGTTGCCGGTGGCCGCGGCGCGCTTGGCGCCGCCGGTCCGGACTCGCCGTGCGGTTTCGTGCTTGTCGGGCCGCTCTGACGCGCCGGTCCGACGATCTACTTCGAAGTTATCCAATTCCATCCTCTTGTCGTCCATAGTTCGATACGGATCGAATTATAGCGCTTAGTTCGACGGTTGTCGAACCAAGGCCGCTTAGCCGGGACCACGTGCGCGGGTCCAAATATCCGCACCTATGAAGACTCCGGCCGCCGAGATTTGTTACTGCCTGCCCTCGTGTTCTTCCGGTTTCCTTACCTTCTCGCCCGGGGTGCGGCAAGCGGTCGGGATGGCCGCGGCGCGGCGGCAGGCCCATGCGCGCAGGAGCGCTCGAAGGGAACGAGCGCGCGATTCGGGCTGAGGCGCTGGGTGGCCGCCAACTTGGCTTCATGATCGAGCTACGTGCCCCGAGGCTCGACGTCACATGCCGCACCTCCACGGATATTCGAGGCGTTTTCGGTCCTCCACCGCGTGGGTAGGGCTTACCGATGAGTGTCGACGCCCTGACCCGCGAGGCTCGCGACACGTTCGAGAGCTATGCCCGGCCCGAGGAGCGGCCCCCGTTTCGAACGTACGCCGCGATGGCCACGCTGTTCAACGCCGGCTTCGCCGGCGCCCTCCTCGCCGCCAAACGCTCGAGGCGCCTGCCCGAGCGCCTCGAGACCCGCGACGTGATCCTGGTCGGCACGGCTAGCCACAAGCTCTCGCGACTGGTGGCCAAGGACAAGATCACCGCGTTCCTGCGCGCGCCGTTCACCGAGTACCAGGGCCGCGGCGGTCCGGCCGAGGTCGAGGAGCGGGCCCGCGGCGACGGCGTGCGCCGCGCGGTCGGCGAGCTGCTGATCTGTCCCTACTGCCTGGGCCTGTGGAGCCTCAGGCGCCTTTCACGCCGGCATGTTGTTCGCGCCCCGCGTCACTCGAGTGGCCGCCTCCACGCTGACCGCTCTGACCCTGTCGGATTTCCTCCAGATCGCCTACAAGGCGGCCGAACAGCGCGGTCTCGGCGGCACCTAGAGCCGGCGTCGCGGCGCGGTGCCCGGTGGGCCGTAGTTCCCCGCAACGCCCACGGAGAACTACGAGCTAAGGCTTTCGGACAACTACGTCGATACATGAGCATGTTCTCGAACAGCGAGGCGCTATCGCGAGCCAGCCACGAGCTCCGCACCCCGTTGAACGCGATCCTGGGCTTTGGCCAGCTCCTGGCCATGGACGAGCTGAACGAGTCCCAGCGCCACAGCGTGGAGCAGATCCTGGCCGGCGGGCGTCACCTGCTGTCGCTGATCGACGATCTCCTTGACCTCTCACGCGTCGGAGACCTGTCCCCCGAGCCGACCGACATCGGCGAGGCGGTGGCCCGGGCCGCCGCGCTCTGCCAGCCGCTGGCGGCCGAGCGTTCACTCACGATCAGCGTCGAGATCGAAGACGAGCCGCTGACCGCGCTGGCCGACCGCCGGCGACTCAAGCAGGTCCTGCTCAACCTCATCTCGAACGGCGTCAAGTACAACCGCCCCGGTGGAACGCTCACGCTGCATGCCTACGCGGATTCCGACGACCAGGTCCGGATCGAGGTCATCGACACCGGCCGCGGACTAACCCAAGCCGAGGTCGACCGCGTGTTCGTGCCCTTCGAGCGCCTGTCCGCCGCGCGCCGCGGCATCGAGGGCAACGGGCTCGGGCTGGCCGTCTCGAAGACGCTGGCCGAGGCGATGGATGGGGCCATCGAGGTCGCCTCGACGCCCGGCATCGGCTCGATCTTCACGTTGCGGCTGCCCGCCACGGAGCCGGCCGATCGCGCCCGCAGCCTCCGCCACCGAGCGCTCGCCGGCGTCGGCTGATCGGTGCCGGCGGTCAGTGCCGCGGCAGGTGGAAGATGTCGAGCGTCCCGTTGGTGGCGTGATCGTTGGCGTTGCCGACGGGCAGGATGACCCGGCCGCCCACCACGATCGGGCTGTTCCAGTGACCGCTGCCCGACGGGAGTGACACCAGCCGGCGTCCGCTCGCGGGCAGGTAGATGTCCAGCGCACCACCGGGATCGAATACGTACAGCAGCCCGCCTGCGATCACCGGGCTCGTGCCGCCGCTGCCTGACCGCCACGCGACCCGCAACCGCGGCTTGGCCCCGCCGGTCACCACGTAGGCCCAGGTGCCGGCCCCGTCGCCCACGAACACCCAGATGCGCCCGCGGTGCGACCACACCGCCGGTGCCGTGAACACCTGGTCATGCCCCGGGCTCTGGACCTCGTCGACCTGCCCGCCGAGGCGACTGCTCGGACCGCCGGTCGTGCCGTTGAGGCGGTCGAGATCGAGCAGGTCCAGCACGCCGGCCTTGCCGCCCTGGACGGCCAGGCGGCGGGCGTGGTAGAGCGGCAGCACCGCCGGCGCCGTGCTGCCGAGGTCGGCGTCGGTCGAATTCAGCTGCGCCTGGTTGCTTGGCGTCCAGTTGTGAAGCAGCTGCTTGCCGTCGGCGCTCAGCTCGAGCACGCTGTCGCCCCAGTTGGTCGATCCGTTGAACGGCGCGTTGCCGGTGGCCACCAGGATTCGCCCGGTGCCTGGCTCGATCACCGGCGCTGCGCGTCCCCAGATGGCCGAATCGCTGGCCGAGCAGGTCCGGGGCACGATCAGCGCATGCCGATCCGAACAGAGCGAGTTCCACACCGCGGTGATCCGGCCCGAGTCGCGCTCGATCATCACCACGTGACCCTGGTAGGGCGGCGCGTCGCCGATGTAGCCGCCGGTCGCCACCACCACCGAGCCACCGCTGATGTTGAGCGGCGAGGCGATCTTCTCGTGCGTGGCGTCGAGGGTGACCGCGGCCGGCCAGCCACCCGCCCTCACCTCGCGGCCACTCGAAACGGCCAGCTTGTGGATGCGCCCATCGGGGGAGGCGGCGTAGATGAAGGTCCGGCTGGGGTCGGCGATCGGCGAGGCCGTCGTGATCTGGGGGCTGCCCTGGAGGGCGCCGGTGCTGTCCGGCGTGAACTGCCACAGGATGCTGCCGCTGCCCGGATCGATCGCCAGCGTACGCCCGTACGTCGTGGTCACGAACACCGCGTCGTGAGTGCGCCCGCGCACCCTGACCGCGTGCAACTCGATCGGCGAGGAGTCGACCGTCCCCGGCAGCTTCACCCGGCGCAGGCGCAGCGCACCCACGTCGTGCGGTCCGAGACCCGTGGAGGCCGGCCCAACGCCGCTGCGCTGGGGATCGAAGTTGAACCGCATCCAGTCGCCGGCCGGGATCTTCACCCGAGCCAGCGCCTTCGGGCTGGGTACTGAGCTCGGATCGATCGAGGCGCTGTGCCCGCCGCAACCGACGAGTCCAAGCGCGAGCGCTACCACGGCGAGCAGCGCCCGCCTCATGGCACGCGCGGGCTCGGGGTCGCCCCGCCGCCTCCGGGCAGCAGGCCGTCCGCCGCGGCGCCCGCCGACTGTGCGAGCATCGCGGAGGGGACGATCAGGGCCACGCTCGAGGCGCCGTAGAGCTGCCGCCTCCAGACCCGGGCCAGGCTCATGCGGCTGATGTTAGCCAGGCACTTGACAGGGCCGTCGCAGTCGTAACCGCGTCCCAACACGCGGGCCCGCGGGTACGATCCCGGCCGGTTCGCGGCATCCGAACTATCGCCGTATGCAGCGTCTTTCCATCGCCCGCTCGCTGCACCTGGCGCTTTTCGCGCTTACGCTGGCGCTCGCGCTGGTTGCGGCGCTCCGCATCGCCAGCCTGTACAACGCGCGCCAGCGCTACGAAAACCGCATCATCGCGACGTCCAGCCTGGCCACCGCCGGCGCCAACCTGGCCGGCGCCGCCGTGGCCGAGGAGGAGGTGCTGCGCGACGCGCGCGGGGCGGGCGCCGCGGCGCCCGCCGGCAGATCGCCGCCGCCTACAACGCCGCGGCCCCACCGCGAGGTCGCTGGCCCGTGGCGACCCGCCGAGCGAACGGCTCGTCCGCGAGCAGGTCGCTGCCGAGCGCCAGGCCCGGACCCAAGCCGCCGGCGGCAACCTCGCGACCGCCCTGACCGGCCCAATCGCCCGCGCCCGCACCCTCGCCACCGACTCCAGTCCCGCCAGGCCACCCGCCAGGCGCAGGCGCGACGACAGGCACGGTCGGACTCGCGCCGCGCCCTACTACTGGTCATAGTGGCCGGCGTGCTCGCCCTGGCCGGCGCGCTGGCGCTGGTTTACGGTGGTGGTGCGCGCGATGCGCCGCCCGCTCGACGAGCTGGTCCAGGCCACGCACAGCCTGGCCGAGGGAAAGCTCGAGCAGCGCGTCGAGCCGTCCGGCCCCCGCGAGCTCCTGGCCGTCACCATCGAGAGCCTGGGTGACGCGCTGCTCGTCACCGGGCCGGGATCGAGCTCGATCGCCACCGTCAACCCGCGGGCCACCGAACTCGTCCCCGAGCTCGTCGTAGGCGCTCCCACGGACGGCCCCGACAGCCCGCTACCGGACCTCGAGGCCGCGCTGGCCAAGGAGACGCTGATCGAGTACGGCGGGCGATCGCTGGCCGTCACCGCGGCGCGCCGTCAAGTCGCTGGTCGATCTGCACGGCGGGCAGATCAGCGTCGAATCAGAGCCCGAGCGAGGCACGATCTTCCGCGTACGGCTGCCCGCTGCGGTGCCCGGTCTCGACTCGCCGGCCGCGCTCGAGGCGATTCGCGGCCGCAACGTGCTGGTGGCCGACGACGAGCGCGCGATCGCCGAGCTCATCGCCAGCCAGCTCGGTGAGCTCGATGTCCAGACCACGATCGCCCTGAGCGGCAGCGAGGCGCTGGAGCGCCTGCGCTCAGAGAACACGACGCGGTCACGCTCGACATCTTGATGCCGGAGATGTACGGCTTCGAGGTGCTACGGCAGATCCGCTCCGACCGCGAGCTGTCCTCCACGCCGATCGCGTGCGTCTCGGTGTTCTCGGGCCGCCACGAGCTGGCCGGGGAGTGGGCGGTGCCCAAGCCGATCGACGCCGACGAGCTGCGCGACGTGCTGGGCGCCGCGGTCAGCGCCGGCCGCTCGCGCGTACTGGTGGTGGGTCGCGGAGGAGCTCCAGGCGCGCCTCGAGCCGGCGCTCGACGATCTCGGAATCGAGTTCCAGTGGGAGATGACCGGCGCCGCCGCGGCACGCGTGTGCCGGGAGCGGCGCTTCGAGGTGGCGTGGGTCGACGTGGGCATCCGCAACCCGCAGTTGGTGATCGGGGCGCTCGACCTGCGCGGCCGCCGGGTACGTCGGGCCGTGATCCTGGGCGGGCGATAGCTTTTGTGACGGGACGGGTAGCCATTCCCGGGCAGGACGGAACGTGTCGATGATGCATGCGCTCACACAGTTACTCTGAATCGTGATGGCGGTTCAGAGCGAGATCGGGCTGATCGACGAGCTTGTGCGGTTGCGCGCGGAGCTGCGCCGCCGCGAGCGCGAGGCGGCGGAAAAGGAGCTCCAACTGCAGCGTTACGCCGCCGATCTGCGCGAGACGTTCAAGCGCGAGCGGGCCCGCGCGCAGGAGTTGCGCCGCTCCTACATGGCCACCGTGCGCGCGCTGTCCAATGCGGTTGAGGCGCGCGACGCCTACACGGGCAAACACGCCGAGCGCGTCGCCGCCTACGGTCTCGAGATCGCGCGCAAGTTCCCGAGCGAGCTGATTCTCACCCCCGAGCTCGAGTTCGGCTTCCTGCTCCACGACGTGGGCAAAGTCGCCATTCCCGACGCAATCCTCTACAAGCCGAGCTCGCTCGACGATGACGAGCGCGCGCTGATGGCGCGTCACCCGGTGATCGGCTCGGAGATCGTGCAGGGCATCGAGTTCCTGGCCGAGGCCGCCGACGTGGTGCGCTCGCACCACGAGCGCTGGGACGGCGCCGGCTACCCCGATCGCCTCGCCGGCGAGAAGATCCCGCTGGCCGCGCGCGTGTTCTCTGTGGCCGACGTCCTCGACGCGCTCACCACGGACCGGCCGTACCGGCCCGCCTGCTCACTGCGGTACGCGCGGGCGATGATCACCGCGGAGCGCGGCACCCAGTTCGACCCGCGCGTGGTGGATTCCTTCGACACGATCGACGACAGCGTCTTCAAGCGGATCGCGGCCGAGATCCGATGACCCACGGTGTGCTGATCGTCGATGACGACCAGTTCATCCGCAAGCTGATCGCCACCACCCTCGAGGACGTCTCGGAGTTCGAGCTGCACGAGGCGGGCGACGGGGTCGAGGCGCTCGAGGTGGCGCGCCGTGAGCGCCCCTCGCTGGTGTTCCTCGACGTCGACATGCCGCGCCTGAACGGCATCGACGCCTGCCGGCGCCTGCGCGAGGACGACGCCAGCGGCGATCCGACGATCGTGATGCTGACGGCGTCCTCCGGCGACGGCGTCGAGGCAGACGCCGAGCAGGCGGGTGCCGACATGTTCCTGACCAAGCCGTTCAGCCCGCTCGACCTCTTGCGGCTGGTCGATCAGCTCGGCCAGCGCCCATAGACTCCCGCCGGGATGACTCGCCGCGGCTGGCTTTCGCGGTCGCCTCGGTCATCTGGGGCGTCCCCTAGCTGTTCATCGAGATCGCCGTGCGCCACGGCGTCACGCCGCCCGCGCTGGCCTGGGGCCCCGTCACCCGTCTTCCGCCCGGGCTCGGGGTTCTGGCTGCCCGAGCGCACCGCTTATGGGGCCAACCGCAGTCTCGACGCCCCGGTCGTGGCGTCGAGAGTGCAGTCGGCCGCGTGTGAGTAGATCCATAAGTCGGGAAGGTTCCCGGCGCGCCACCGTCCTTGGCCATGGAGGCCGGCATCCGGCCGGCCCGAAACAGGAGGAGAGAAGTGACGCGTGGATCAGCTTCTCGCAGACGGGCGATCTGGCTGGCGTTAGCGGCTCTGATCGCGACTGCGGCGGTCGCAGTCCCGATCGCCACCAGTCTGGGTGACCCCGCCAATCAGTACACCCAGACCAACCTCATTTCCGACATCCCCGGGGTGGCCCGGATCACCGATCCGAACCTCGTCAACCCATGGGGACAGGCCACTATCGGCCCCAGTCCGCTGTGGGTGGCGGATAACGGCTCGGACCAATCGACGCTATACACCGGCGGCGTGGACGGAACCATCCCGGTGCCGTCGTCACTCGTGGTGAAGATCGAAGGCGGCGCACCGACCGGGACGGTCGGCAACACGACTGGCTCGACGACCGATTTCCTCGTTCACACCAACATGGGCACCGCGCCGGCGAACTTCATCTTCGCCTCCGAGAACGGGTCTATCACTGCATGGAGCAACACCGTGTCGGGCACCGAAGCCCAGATCGTGGGCGGCGCTCCCGGTGCCGTCTACAAGGGGCTGGCGCTCGCCTCGCTGGGGATGTCGAACTATCTGTACGCCACGGACTTCCACCACGGGCGAATCGACGTGTTCGACGGGAACTTCAACCGGATCCGGTTCCCGTCCGGGCCGTTTCCCCGAAAGGCGTTCACCGATCCCCGCCTGCCGGCCGGCTTCGCGCCGTTCGGTATTCAGTTGATCAACGACCGGCTGTACGTCAGCTACGCCAAGCAGGACGCTCACCGGCACGACGACGTCGCCGGACCGGGCAACGGGTTCGTCGACGTGTACGGCAGGAACGGCGTGCTCAAGACGCGGCTGATCAGGCACGGCGACCTGAACTCGCCGTGGGGGCTGGTGCTCGCGCCGTCGGGCTTCGGCGGCTTCGCCGGTGACCTGCTGGTGGGTAACTTCGGCGACGGCATGATCCACGCCTACGACCCGGTCAACGGCACCGAGGCCGGGGCGCTGACCAACACCGATGGCCACATGATCGCCATCGACGGCCTGTGGGGGCTGCGGTTCGGCAACGGAACGTTCGGCGCGCCTGGCGCGCTCGTGTTCACGGCGGGGATCGCGGACGAAGGCCACGGCCTGCTCGGCGAGATCACGCCGGCGGCCCCATAGCGCTGATCGCCGGGTGCCGGGCTCCGGGAGCCCGGCACCCGGACACTTTCTACGGCGCCGGAACCGCGGTGCGGTTGCCCGGAACGATCTGAGGCTGATAGGAGAACACCTCGCGGCTGTTCGGGTCGACCGTCACCTTGACCCAGTTCACGTCGTTGTCGCCGTTCTCCTGGTGGTCGCCGAACGTCTCGAGCCGCGTGAAGTTCTCGAGCCGCTGGCCGGCCGAGTTCTCGAGCGGCTTGTCGATCCGGAAGTAGTGCGAGTCGCCGTGCACGTACACGACCGGCCTGCGGAACGCCACCACCTGATCGCGCAGCGCGCGCAGGAAGTCGCCGAAGCCGTCGGTGCTCGCCTGGGCGTCGTCTTCAGCCAGGGTGAGCGGGTTGCGCGTCGGCGCTCCCTGCACCTGGTCTTCGTTGAAGCCCGGGTCGGCCTGCGAGATGAACATGACCGCGGCCGAGTGCCTCGCCTTCGCCTCCGCGAACGTACCCTGCATCCACACGATGTCCGCAGCGTTGCGGGCTGCGTATTCGTCAGGGTCGGGATCGTCCCCGAGGGTTGCGGTGCTCCCACTCGGGCACAGGTTGTTGCACGTGCCCTGGACGTTCAGGGTCGCATAGGTGACGCCACCCACCGACCAGCGGCGGTTCTCCACGCACGGGGCGCTGCCGTTCGCCCCCACGCACAGCGGCGTCTGTTGGACCTCCTGGCGGAGCTTGCGCTGTCCGAGGGTGAACGGTGTCGAGAAGAACAGCGCCCGCTCCTTGTCCAACTGCACCCGGTCGTTGTAGCCCGGCGTCCGGTCGCAGTCGACCCAGTCGTTGTCGCCGGGCGTGAAGGCGGCCGGCGCTCGCAGCGAGTTGAAGTACGCGAGCGCTTGCGTGTAGACGGCGTCCGTACATTCGGCGCCGCCGGACTTGAGGTCGCCGTCGTGGGCCGTGAAGGCCAGATCCTGGCTGTTCATGTCCGCGATCAGGTTCGGTACGCCGACCGTGGCCTGCGTGGTCGAGTACGGAAGATCGCCCCACAGCCCGATCGCGTAGGAACGCTCGAAGTGGTGGCTGCGGTCGGCCGTGGCCAACCCGGCGGTGATCGCCACGGCAAGGAGCGCGGCGAGGGTGGGTGTGATGATTCGACGCATGGCGCGCGAGTCTTACGCGTGCCACGACGCCGCTCGTGGCCGCCTTGTGAACATGGGGCCTCGCTTCGCTCGGCGTCCGTGGGGCCGGGCAGGCCCCGTCCGGTCAGGACGCGAGGACCTCCTAGACGGGCCTCAAGAAATCTTGATCAGGACGATCGTGTTGACCACGAAGGCCAGCGCGAACCCGACCGTCCAGCGGTTCAGGTTGCGCTCGACCAGCGAGCCGCCACCGAACGGACCCGCTCCGGTCCCCACCCCGAACGCGCCCGAGAGGCCGGAGTCCTTACCCGAGTGCATCAGGATCAGGAACACCAGCACGACGCAGATGAAGATCTGGACGACGCCGAGAATCGTGGTCATGGCCCGTCGATCGTAGCGCGGTCGATGCGGCGCATGATCTCGATCGCCTCGGCCCGCAGGGCGCGGTCGAGTTCGGCGTAATCCTCGTCGGACAGCTTGCCGGTGCGGTGATCCAGGTCGGCGTCGCGCAGCTCGCGGTACTTCGCCTCGCGCGCGGCCTCGAGGTCGGCCAGCCTGTCCCCGCCGAGCATGATCTCAGCCGGCCGGCGCAGCGGAGCCGAGATGAACACGACCAGCCCGCCCAGGACGGCCATCACGATCAGGAACTCGAGCGGACCCGTCATCTCACACGGGCTCGCGGACGGGGACGGGGGGCGGGGCCGACGGCCTGGCTGCCTTGGGCACCGCCGCGCGCCGGCGCGCCAGCCTTGGGACCGGCCATAGCGCGATCAGCCCACCGCCGCCGATGATTAGTGCGCCCAGCCAGATCCACGTCACCAGAGGATCGACGATCAGCCGGAACTCGGTCGGCCAGGGATGGGTGACGAACCGGCGGGCGATCTCGGCCACGGCCAGGTCGCGCTCGGTCCACAACGCGTTCAGCGCCTGCTGCTCCCTGGCCGGCGGCAGCTTGACCGCCTGCTGCATCACCCGGGGTGCGTAGTTGGCGAACAGCTTGTCGCCCTGGTTGATCAGCCCCGCGAGCGGCGAGGTATCGACGTTGATCACCGTCCAGATGTCGCGGCGCAGGCCGGCGTCGAGCCCCACCTGACTGTCCGCCTGGGCCGTGTCGAAGAACTTTCCGATCAGGCCGTCGGCCGGATTCTGCGAGGGATAGAAGCTGCGCGTCGTCGTGAGCGTGGTGACGTGCCTTCCGCCCTTCGAGACGTCGAGCACCGCTCCGAACGAGATCTTCTGACTGGACACCGACTCGGTCGGGCGGACATAGCGGATCGAGTAGCCGTCGACGCTCGCCTTCTGGCCCGGCGAGAGCACCACGTCCTGGGAATGCTGGAACGACGAGGAGGCGGCGACCCCCACCAGGAGCACGGCCAGACCGGCGTGGACGGTGTAGCCGCCGTAGCGCCGGCGGTTGCGGCGGATCAGCCCGACCAGCGCGACCGGCACCGCGTCGTGGGTGATGGCCCGGCGGGCCGCCACCCCACGCGAGAACTCCTGCGCCACGGTGGCCAGCACGAAGGCGGCCAGCGCGAACATGATCAGGGCGAACGGCCGCGAGGCCGGGCCGCCCGGCCAGGCCAGCAGCACGACCAGCGTGAGCGCCCCGGCCAGCACCGGCAGCGCGAAGCTGCGCCGCAGGTTGGCAACGGTCACCCGCCGCCAGGCGATGATCGGGCCGATGCCCGAAAGCAGCACGAGGATCAGCGCCAGCGGGACGATGAACGGCCGGAAGGCGGGCGGCCCGACCGACACCTTGGTGCCGGTCAGCGCCTCGGAGATCAGCGGGAAGAACGTGATCCAGAAGACCACCAGCACCATCGCCACCAGCACCATGTTCTGGAACAGGAACACGGCCTCGCGGGACCACAGCGACTCGAGCTGGGCCTCCGAGCGGAGCTGCTCGCGGCGCCACACGATCAGCCCGATCGACCCGAACACCATCGTGGCGATCAGGAGCACGAAAGGCACGCCGAGAGTCGAGGCGCCGAAGGCGTGGATCGAGTTGAGGATCCCCGAGCGGACCAGGAACGTTCCGAGGATCGAGAGCATGCCGCTGCCCAGGACCAGCGAGGCGTTCCACACCTTCAGCATGCCGCGCTTCTCCTGGATCATGATCGAGTGGATGAAGGCGGTGATGCAGAGCCACGGCATCAGCGCCGCGTTCTCGACCGGATCCCAGGCCCAGTAGCCGCCCCACCCCAGCTCGGTGTAGGACCAGCGAGCCCCGAGCAGGATCCCGATGCCGAGGAAGAGCCAGGCGGCCAGGGCGAACCGCCGGGTCACCGCGATCCATTCGGCGCCCAGGCGCCCGGTGACGAGCGCGCCGACCGCGAACGCGAACGGGATCGTCAGCAGCGTGTAGCCCGAGTACAGCATCGGGGGGTGGATCATCATGCTCGGGTGCAGGAGCAGCGGGTCGAGGCCCGCGCCTTCGGCCGGCGGATTCGCGGTCGTGGAGAACGGGTTGGCGAAGAACACGGTCAGCGCGGTGAAGAACGTGCCGAAGCCGAGCAGAACCGCGGTGGCGTACGGGGCGATCTCGCGCGCCCGCGAGCGGGTCAGGAACAGGATCAGGCTCGACCACACCGACAGCAGGAACACCCACAGGAGCAGCGATCCCTCCTGCGAGGACCAGGCCGCGGCGAACTTGTAGAACGTGGGCGTGGTGGTCGAGGAGTGCTGCGCCACCACGTTGAACGAGAAGTCCGAGCGCAGGAAGGCGACCTCCAGGATCGCGAACGCGCCGGTGGCCAGCATGGCGAGCGCGTACACGGCCCGCCGTCCGGAGTCGACCCACTCGCGGCGGCCCGTACGCCCGCCGTACAGGGACGCGCCGATGCCGTACACGGCGACGGCAATCCCCAGGATCAACAACGCGCGACCGACTACCGCCATCTCACACGGCCCCTACTCGGCCGCGGCCTGATACTTGGACGGGCACTTGGTGGTGAGCGAGTTCTCCTGGCCGACGAACCCGGTGCCGTCGCGCTGGACCGCGACCATCACCGCCCGGCCGGCCGCGAACGGGTCCGGGACGATGCCGGTGTAGCGGACCGGCACCGACAGGTTCTTCTTGGGATCGCGGATCCGGAACAGCAGCGTCGTCCCCTGGTGGCGAACCGAGCCGACCAGCACCGTCCCGGCCAACTCGTAGGTCTTCCCGGGCTTTCCCACGGCCAGTAGCTGACCGGCGGTGACCTCCTTGTTACCGGCGCTGAAGCTGACGTAGACGAGCGCCGTCGCCAGCAGCAGGGCGGCGGTGAGGGCAACGCTGAGCCGGATGACGCGCTTGCGGCTGGGATCCATGCCTGCCCTGATTCTCCCACACGCCGCCCGGACGTCCCCCTCCCGCTCACTACCAGAGGGGGTCTGCCGATTAAGGTCGTATTAGCCGGGTGGGTCCCCGTGCCCGATCCGCGAAACGAATTCCGTCCCCGAACGTCTATAGGTGCAAATGCTGGTCAAGAGCAAGCAGGGGCAGCGCAGCGTGCGCTGGCGCCGCCAGGGTCACGGCGGCCACGGCGCCGAACGCGCCGGCGCCGCTCATCACATCCATGGCGCCGCCGCTCCGCGCGAACGGCGCCACGGCGGTCCATCCCAGGACCGCGCCCTTTACACCTGCGAGTGCGGCTACGCCTTCGAGGCACTGGTCACGACGTCCGTCGGCTGCCCGCACTGCGAGCGCACCCAGGCCTGGTAGCAGGTCCGGGCCCACCGAACGGGCATCACAAAGGCGAGCCGGCCGAAACCGGGGCGATCAGCACGGTGCCCGCGATCCTCGCCGTCCCGTTCGCCCACCTCGGCATCCGCCCTCAGGTGCGGCGCCTGGTCGAGATCACCGGGACGCGCCGCTACCTGTCATTCGTCGAACCGGCCGGGGATCTATTCCCGCTCCAGTCGATCCCGGATGTCGCACAGCGCGACCAAGCCAGCCCGTAGGCCTTTCAGCTCGGCCGGGGAGATCAGCTCGGCGAGCTCGGCGTCCACCGCTTGGACTCCGGCCCGCACCGCCGCCGCGGCGGCTCGGCCCCGCTCGGTCACCCGGAGCGTCATCCGCCGTCGGTCATCGGCGTCCAGCTCGCGCTCGAGGTATCCCCGCATGACCAGCGTGTCGATCAGCTGGCTCGCCGCCTGCTTGCTCACGCCGAGCTGAGGGATGAGATCGCGCGCCTGCACGTCCTGGTTGACGAGCCCTCCGAGGACGAACGGACCGTTGCGGGGCAGATCGTCGAAGCCCTCGGCCACCAGTCGCCGCTGTATGGCCTGCCCATAGGCTCCGCGGGACGCCCGCAGCAGGGCAGGAATCGGGACCCCATCGGCAGTGCGGGGATCCGGTTCGGTGATGGGTGTTGCTGGCATACGGGCACCCTATCGCCAATGTTATTGACTGTCAATCTACTTGACCGTCAATGTTGTTGATGTGCGTTGTGGCGTCGGCTCAGAGCGATTCGAGCGCGTCGTTCAGCGTCTGGCTGGGACGCATCGCCGCCGCGACCTTGTCGGGGTCGGGACGGTAGTAGCCGTCGAGCTCGACCTCGGAGCCCTGCACCGCGCCCAGCTCGTCGACGATCTTCTCCTCGTTCTCGGCCAGCCGCGCGGCCAGCGGGCCGAAGCGTTCGGCCAACCGGGCATCGTCGTCCTGCTCGGCCAGCTCGCGGGCCCAGTACAGCGCGAGGTAGAAGTGGCCGCCCCGGTTGTCCAGCTCACCGACCTTACGCTTGGGCGACTTGTCCTCCTCCAGGAGGCGACCGATGGCGCGGTCGAGGGTATGGGCCAGCAGTTTCGCCCGCGGCTTGTCGTCCTTATCGGCCAGCAGCTCGAGCGAAGGTCCGAGAGCCAGGAACTCCCCCAGCGAATCCCACCGCAGGTGGTTCTCCTTGACGAACTGCTGGACGTGGCGCGGGGCAGAGCCGCCGGCGCCGGTCTCGAACAGTCCACCTCCCGCCATCAACGGCACGACCGAGAGCATCTTGGCGCTCGTCCCCAGCTCGAGGATCGGGAACAGGTCGGTCAGGTAGTCGCGCAGGACGTTCCCGGTGATCGAGATCGTGTCCTGGTCGGCGCGGGCGCGCTCGAGCGTGAAGCGGGCCGCCTCGGCCACGTCGAGGATCTCGATCTGCAGCCCGTCGGTGTCAAGCGCTTCGAGCGCCGGCCTCACCTTCCGCAGCACCTCGGCGTCATGGGCCCGCCTCTCGTCGAGCCAGAACACCGCTGGGGTACCCGTGTCTCGCGCGCGCAAGACGGCCAGCCGGACCCAGTCCTGAATCGGCGCGTCCTTGGTCTGGCACATGCGCCAGATATCGCCCCTCTCGACGTCGTGCTCGAGCAGCGTCTGGCCGTCGTCGTCAACCACGCGCACCGTTCCGGGCGTCTCGATCTCGAACGTCTTGTCGTGCGACCCGTACTCCTCGGCGGCCTGGGCCATCAGCCCGATGTTCGGGGTCGATCCCATCCTGGCCGGGTCGAACGCACCGTGCCGCTTGCAGTGCTCGACGGCCTCCGCGTACAGCGCGGCGTACGAGTGGTCGGGGATGACGAACTTGGCGTCCTGCTGGTCCCCTTCGCGGTTCCACATCTGGCCCGAGGTGCGGATCGCCGCCGGCATCGAGGCGTCGATGATCACGTCGCTGGGCACGTGGAGGTTTGTGATCCCGCGCTCGGAGTCGACCATGGCGAGCGGCGGCCCGCTCTCGTAGGCCGCATCGATCGCGCGCTCGATCGCCTGCCGCTGCTCGTCGGGGAGCGACTCGATCGCTTTGAGCAGCGCACGCAGTCCGTCGTTGGGGTTGACGCCAGCCGACCTCAGCGCATCGCCGTGCTGCGCGAACACGTCCTTGAAGTAAACGCGGACGACGTGCCCGAAGATGATCGGGTCGGACACCCTCATCATGGTCGTCTTCAGTTGGACCGAGAACAGGACGCCGCGCTCCTCGGCATCGGCGATCTGCTGGGCCAGGAAGTCCTGGAGCGCGGCGCGGCGCATGATCGCGGCATCGATGATCTCGCCGGCCAGGACCTCCGTCTTCTCCTTGAGGACGGTGACCTTGCCGTCGCGGTCTACGTGCTCGATCCGGACGGCGCCGTCGCGCTCGATCGTGTGCGAGCGCTCGGTGGAGCGGAAGTCGTCCTCGCTCATCGTCGACACATGCGAGCGGGAGTCCGAGGACCACTCGCCCATCGAGTGGGGATGGTCGCGGGCGTACTGCTTGACGGACGCGGGTGCGCGCCGGTCCGAGTTGCCCTGGCGCAGGACCGGGTTGACCGCGCTTCCCTTGACCTTGTCGTACCGGCTGCGCACCTCGCGCTGCTCGTCGTCGCGAGGCTCATCCGGGTAGTCGGGGATCTCGTAACCCTTGCCCTGGAGCTCCTCGATGGCCGCCTTCAGCTGGGGCACCGACGCGCTGATGTTGGGCAGCTTGATGATGTTGCCTTCCGGCTCCTGGGCCAAGTCGCCCAGCTCGGCCAGCGCATCCACCACGCGCTGCCCATCGCCGAGGCGGTCGGGGAACTGGGCCAGGATCCGGCCGGCCAGCGAGATGTCGCGGTCCTCGATCTCGATCTCGGCCGCTCCCGCGAACGCGCGCAGGATCGGCAGGAGCGAATGGGTGGCGAGCGCGGGCGCCTCGTCGGTCAGCGTGTAGACGATCTTCATCCTGTCCGCACCCTACCCGCAGATCACTGCTCCAGCGCCTGCGCCAGGTCGGCCCACAGGTCCTCGACGTCCTCCAATCCGGCGCTCAGGCGAAGCAGACCTGGCGGCACGCGGGTTGGCTCCCATCGGGCGCGCGCCTCGAGCGTCGAGGCCACACCGCCCAGGCTGGTGGCGTTCTCGATCAGGCTCAGGGCCCGCTCCACTCGGACGGCGGCGTCCGCGTCGGCCACGTCGAAGGACAGCAGCGGCCCGAACGCGTCCACGTAGCGCTCGGCGACCGGATCGCCCAGCCCGGGATAGCGGACCCGCTGGACGGCCGGATGAGCGACCAGCCGGCGCGCCAGCTCGAGAGCGGTGGCCGACTGGCGGTGTACCCGCAGCATCAACGTCTTCACCCCCCGGAGCATCAGCCAGGCGGGATCGGGCGCGGCGACGATGCCCGACAGCGTCCGGAACTGCGCGAGCCGCTCGTGATCCTCGGCCCGTGCGCAGACGACCGCCCCGAGCAGAGCATCGTGGTGGCCGCCCAGGATCTTCGTCGCGCTGTGGAGCACGAAGTCCGCGCCATGCTCGAGCGGGCGGAGCAGGACGGGGCTGAGCACCGTGTTGTCGACCGCCACGACGGCGCCCGAGGCGTGGGCCGAGGCGATCGCCGCGTCGAGGTCCGGAAAGCTCATCATCGGGTTCGCACACGGCTCGAGCCACACCAGGTCGGCGTTGGGAGGCTCGCCGGTCTGATCGAACACCTCGACGTTCAGGCCCCAGCGCCCGAGCTCCTTCTCCATGAGCGTGACCGTTCCGAAGTACCCGCCGTCGGCGACCGCCACGGTGGCCCCGGGCTTCAGGAGCGCGAGGACGAGCGCGGTCGTGGCGCCGGATCCCGAGGAGAAAAGCAGCGCGTGGCCGCCGTCGAGCTCGCCCAGCACACGCTCGGCCTCCAGCCCGACCGGGTGGGCGTCGCGCTGGTAGTAGACGGGGCCGGGCCGGGCGTCGATGTAGGGATGGATGGTGGCGCGGTCCACCGGGGGGAGCTCCCCCCGCGCCACCTGCGTCTCGCGGCTGGGGCCGGTCATGCCGCCAGCCGCGGCAGCTCGATCGCCGGGCAGCGGTTCATCACGACCATCAGACCGGCGTCGAGCGCTCGCTCCGCGGCCGCCTCGTCGATCACGCCGAGCTGCATCCACACCGCGCGGGCGCCGCGGTCGATCGCCTCGTCCACATGGGCGCCCGCTCGATCGGCGCGGCGGAAGATGTCGACCACGTCGATGCGCTCGTCCTCCGGGATATCGCGCAGGCTCGGATAGCAGCACTCGCCGAGGACGTGATCCACGCTGGGGTTGACCGGGATGACGCGGAACCCGCGCTGCTGGAGCAGTCGCGCAATGCGGTGCGAGTCGCGGCCTTGATCGGGCGAGCAGCCCACCACGGCCCAGGTGTGAGTATCGGTGAGCATCGTGTGGATCGTTTCCGGGGTGGAGTGCCGGGTCACGATCTCCAGTATGCCCGCGCCGGGTCTCACAAGCTCGCGCCGCGTACCGTTGTAGACGTATGACGGTCCTGGCCGACGCCAGCGAGAGGATCCCGCGCGGCCGCGCCCTGCTCCTGGGTGCGGTCGGCCTGACCGTGGCGCTGTGGGCCTCCGCGTTCGTCGCCATCCGCTACGCCGATCGGGCGCTCTCGCCCGGCGCGCTGGCGCTGGGGCGCCTCGTCGTCGGCAGCCTGGCGCTGGGGCTGCTCGTCCTGGTGCGGCGCGAACCCCTGCCCGGCCGCCGCCAGCTCGGCGGGATCGCGGTATGCGGCGTGCTGTGGTTCGGTCTCTACAACGTCGCGCTGAACGCGGCCGAGACGCGGATCGACGCCGGCACCGCCGCCATGCTGGTCAACGTCGGGCCGATCCTGATCGCGATCTTCGCCGGCCTGGTCCTCCACGAGGGCTTCCCCTCCCGGCTCCTCCTCGGCTGCTTGGTCTCATTTTCAGGCGCCGTGATCATCGGCCTGGCCACCTCGCATCATGGGCTACACGAGAGTCTCGGGGCGATTCTCTGCCTGGTCGCCGCCTTTGGCTACGCCGGCGGCGTCGTAGCCCAGAAACCAGTGCTCCGCTACGCCTCGCCCCTCACCGTCACCTGGCTCGCCTGCACCATCGGCGCGGTCAGTTGCCTCCCCTACGCTGGAACACTCGTCCACGGAATGCGCCACGCCGCCGCCTCGACGATCCTTTGGACGATCTATCTCGGGGTGGCGCCGACCGCAATCGGCTTCGTCACCTGGGCCTACGCGCTGGCGCGAACGACCGCCGGGCGCATGGGCTCGACAACCTATCTCGTGCCGCCGCTGGCGCTGCTGTTCGGCTGGATGTTCCTGGGCGAGGTTCCGCCACTGCTCGTCCTGCCGGGTGGCGCGCTGTGCCTCGCCGGCGTAGCGCTCGCCCGCACCAGCGGCCGGCGCGCGCGGGCGATGCGAGCCGCCCAGCCAGCGCGCTAGCACACTCGGCAGCCGAGAAAAACGCGGTATTAGCGAAGGTTCAATCCGCGCGGACTACGGATCAGTAGCGCCGTTGTACGGACGATGACATTGACCAGAGAACCGCTGGTCACGGAGGCTACGCGTTTGAAATGACCACCAGGTCAGCGGATACATCCAAAGACCATACACGGAGGTCACTACTACCAATGCAGCGCAAGACGAGAAGGATCATCGCCGCTGTAGGCGTGATCGTCCTGCTTACCGCCGTCGGTGCAGCGTTCACCGCAAGCCTCGGTGGCGTACTGGACGGCAAGAACGCCAACATCGGCTTCGGCAGCGAGACCGTCACCGGGGCCCCGGCCACCGCAGTCAACTACCAGCTTGACTCGAATGGCCAGTACATCGATGCCGTCGTCGTGACCCTAACGGGTAACTTCGTCGGCAGCACGTATAAGGGCAGTCTGATGATTTCGCCCACTTCCGTTGAACAGACCGGTGCTTGCACGCCCGCAACGCCGTACGTCGCGCCGAGCACGATCGTAACCTGCGACTTCACCAACTCTACCGGCGCGGGGGGCACCGCCACCGGCGGCGGCACTGCGATCTCGGGTGTTCCCGTGGACACGGTGAATGGTTTCGATCTCTCGCTGACCGGCAACAACGACCCCGGCACGACCCAGCAGGTCGGCGGCGGAACGGCAATACCGTAGGCGGATGGGAGAGCCTGTTCAGATGTCACAGGCTCTCCTCGTGCATCACCCGGAGCGTGGATGAGAACGCATCGTGACGCGATTTCGTCTGCGCTCCGGTCTGGCTACGCTCGCGATATTGATCCTCGCAGGCGTCGCGTGGTTCTACTTCGCCCCGAGCGAGATCGGCGGGTCCTCCCGCTACGTGGTCACGAGCGGAGCGAGTATGCAACCGCGCTTCCACACCGGCGATCTGGCGATCGTCCGGTCGGCCTCGAGCTACCGAGTGGGCGAGGTCGTCGCGTACTGGAGCACCGATCTCCATGCTGTGGTGTTACATCGCATCATCGCCAAGGACGGCAATACGTATGAATTCAAGGGAGACAACAACGACTTCATCGACCCTGCCCGCCCTACCCGTTCCGAGCTTCTCGGAACGCTGTGGCTGCATCTGCCGCGCGCCGGCCGGGTGCTCCAGGTGCTGCAGACGCGAGTCGCTGCCGTGCTGCTGTGCACGGTGGTCGGCGTCCTGACGCTCTTCGGAGTCAAGGAGACCCGCCGGCGGCGTAGACGCCGCCGCGCAGGCGAGGCCGGATCAGGCAGCGGGGAATCCCGATCGTGACCAGTTTTCAGGATCATCCTCGATTCAACCTCGATGTGGTTCTCGCCATGTCGGCTTGTGTCCGCCCTGGTGTTTCTCGCACTGGGCGTCATTGCCTTCACACGTCCTGCCAGCAGAGCGGTCTCGTCTAGCACCTCCTATTCCCAGCAGGTACGCTTCGGCTACGGCGCCGCACGTGCGCCCGGGACTCATATACCCCGACGGGACGTTCAGCACCGGCGACCCGATCTTTCTCAGCCTCGTTCGCGGCGTGACGGTGAGCATCGATTCCACACTGACCGCCAACGCACCGTCCGCGATCGCAGGGACCGAGGAGGTCCTCCTAAAGCTCACCGGACCCGGCGGATGGAGCCGCATGACCTAGTTCTCACCCCTCCCACACACTTCAGCCGTACCAAACAGCACGGATGTGACGCTCGACGTGCCGCACGTGCAGTCGCTGCTCGCGAAGGTCGCGCGGTTGACCGGCGGGGCGACCTTCGTAACTCCACTATCGCGATCGTACCCCGGGATCATCTCAAGGGAACAGTTGCCGGGCACCCGATCGACACAAGTTTCGCCCCGGCGCTGAGCTTCCAGCTCGGGCCGACCCAGCTGGTGCCCGTTGGAGCCTCGGCCGGATCCTCGAGCGCACCGGTGCCGGTCAGTACGTCCACCGGTCCGCCGAAGCGGGTATGCCCAGAGTCAGGCGAGCTCCGTCACTACCGGGGCCGGGGCCGTGCCGATCAGTCTGGCCGTGCTGGGGATCTCACCCACGATCAGGACGTTGCGCTGGATCGCACTGATCGGATTCGTGCTGTCTTGCCGGTCGCGCTGTACGGTTTGTGCGCGACGCGCCGAACCGTTTCAAGAGACCGCGTACATCCAGTCGCGCTACGGAGACATGATCGTCCCGATCATGGCCGGCGAAGATCTCGGGTGGCCTGCGGTGGACGTTGCCACGATCAAGGCTCTGGTCAGACTGGCGGAGTCCGGCCAGCGGTTGATCCTGCACAGCAGCGCCCCGATCTCGACACTTACATGGTCAACGACGAGGGCACCGTCTACCGCTACCAGGTGAAGCCGTCCAAGGTCGTGTGGGGCGATTGGTCGAAGCCGACCGCGGCGCCCTAAGAAGAAGCGGCCTGACCGTCCACAGGGTCAACAAACGAGCCGACGGGCGGCAGGCCGCCTCGTAGGCCGGCAGCCGGCGGGGCGCAGCGCGGTAGGGCTGCCCAGGAACCTCCATAGCTCCGGTCGCATCGCCCGCGCGAACCTGACACGCCCCGGGAACCTGTAGCGTCCGATGCGGTGGGAACTACGGATTCAAGCATCCGCATGTCCGGACGATGACAGTGCGCAGAAAACCGCTGGTCACGGAGGCAAAGCCGATTCGTAATGACCGTCCGGTCAGCGGAGCAACCCACGCCCCCACACGGAGGTCAGTACGCATGAAGCGCAACAAGAAGGGCATTGTCGCCGCCATCGCGGTCATCGGTGCTCTTGCAGCCGGTGGCGCTGCCTTCACGGCCAGCAACACCATCAGCTCGGACAACGTCGCCGGCTACGGCAACGTCTCGGTCTCCGGCGCGGACGTCAGCGACATCAACAACACCCTGAGCGCCGACGGCAAGTCCATCACCGCCGTCCACCTGGTCTTCACGTCGGACATCGACCCGGATTCGACGATCGAGATCGGCTGGGCCGCGTCCGGCGACCCGACCAGCCTGAGCAGCACGGGCTGCACCGTCGCGTCTGACGGCTCGACCGCGGACTGCACCGGCCTGTCGCAGGCCACGACCACCGCGAACGAGTTCGCCGTGGCGGTATACCGGTAACCACCCGCCATTGACCCGCGGTGGGGGGCGCGGCGCATGGTCGCGCTCCCCATCCGTTCTTGCCGGACAGTCTGAAGTGCATTGCGATCGTGAACTGTGCCCGACTCCGCCCTCGCCTGCTGACCGCCGCCCTCGTGGTACTGGTGGCGTTGGCCTGGTGGTATTTCGCGCCGACCAAGGTTGGTGGATCGACCAGGTACGTGATCACCTCCGGGGTCAGCATGCAGCCGCGGTTTCACAGCGGCGACCTGGCCATCGTCCGGCCCGAGGCCACCTACAGAGTCGGGCAGATCGTCGCCTATCACAGCACGCTGCTCCACGTCACGGTTCTACACCGGATCATCCGACGGGACGGCAACCGATACGTCTTCAAGGGAGACAACAACGACTTCATCGATCCGACGCACCCGACGCACGCAGAGCTGCTGGGCGCGCTGTGGCTGCTCGTCCCACACGGGGGGCGTGTGCTCAAGCTTCTGCACTCCCCGGTCGGGGCGGCGATCCTGTGCGGCGCGCTCGGACTCCTGCTGGTACTCGGCAGACGCGAGCGCCAGCGACGTCACCGGCGGCGCGCCGGGCCGGGAAATGAGATCGGCGGTCTCGGAGCATTGCCCATGAAGCCTCAAATCGACAACGAGATGCAGCGTCCGATCAATTGGAACGCGTTCCTGACCGCGTCGGCGATCAGTCGGGGTGGGCTTCGTGCTGATCGGACTGTTCGCCTTCACTCGTTCAGAGCGCAAGCCGGCGATGACGAAGGCCGCCTATGTCCAGAGCGCGACGTTCGGCTACAGCGCTCACACCCGGGCCGGCGCCGTCTACCCGAGCGGCGTCGTGCACACCGGCGATCCGATCTTCCCCCAACTCGTCCACCGACTGAACGTCCACATCGGCTCCCGCCTGAACGCCGCTGGCCAGCAAACGGTGGGCGGCGCCGAGGATGTTGTGCTGAAGCTGACCGGGCCCGATGGGTGGAGTCGCAGCATCGTGCTCGTGCCGCGCACCCCGTTCACCGTCGACCACACGAGCACCGACGTCACGCTCAATCTGCCCGAGCTCCAGTCGACGTTCGAGCACGTCGCTCAGCTGACCGGGCTGCCGGCTGCCTCCGGCAACACGATCACCGTCGAGCCCAGGGTGCATCTGGCCGGCTTTGTGGCAGGGGCACCCGTCAAGACCACCTACTCCCCCAGCCTCCGCTTCCAGCTCAGCCCGACGCAGCTGCTCGTCGTCGGCGGCTCGACCGGCGCGGCGCCGGCTGCCGGCTCCTCAGCCTCCGCCGGCTCGTCGTCGGGCTTCTCGCAGCATCAGGACGGCTCCGTCGGGACGCCCGCCACCGCCGCGAACGTGCTCACGATCCGCGGCGTCTCACTCCAGATCGGGACACTGCGCTGGGTCTCTGGGCTCGGCGTCCTCCTCTCGGTGGTGGCCGCCCTCTACTTCTACCTACGCAAGCGCAGCGAGCCGTTCGAGGAGACGTTCCGCATCCGGGCCCAGTACGGCCACATGATCGTGCCGATCGTCGGCGGCGAGGACCTCGGCTGGCCGCCGGTCGACGTGCCCACGATCAAGTCGCTGGTCAAGCTTGCCGAAGCCGGGCCAGCGGCTGATCCTGCACAACCGCTCCGACAACGTCGACACCTACATGGTCAACGAAGAAGGCACGGTCTACCGCTATCAGGTGAAGCCTTCGAACGTCGCGTGGGGCGAGTGGTCGGAGCCGTCAGCGCCGCTCGAGGAAGCTGCCTAGTTCTCGCCGCCGGGGGCGATCCGGTACAACGCGGCGCTGTTCGGCGCCACGGACGCGCGGATGGGCCCGTCGGTGCGGCTGGTCGTGTGCGCCCACAGATCGCGCACGCTGTAGCTCCGAGCCGCCGGCGATCCCAACGCCCCGGCGGTGGTCGAGATCGTGAGCGGTTGCGATCCGCGATTGAGCAGGGCCACGGCGACTTCACCGCCGGCCAGTGGCCTGCTCCACACCTGCCCGTCGCCCTGCTGCGCGACGACGGCGCCCTGAATCCCCAGACGGTCCTGGTCGACCGCGATCACCTCACGGTTCGCCAGCATCTCGATCGCCTCCCGCGTAAGGGCCCGCGGGTCGCTCCCCAAGATGAGCGGCGCCGCGACGATGGCCCACATCGAGAGCTGGGCCTGCGCCTCGCCGGCGGTCATGCCGAGGTCAGGCCCGAGGTAGTCGGGGTCGTTCCAGTGGCCCGGGCCGGCCGCGCCGGCATGGGCCGCGTCGTGGTCGAGGTTGCGCAGCACGTTGACCCACCGGATGTCGTGGGTGAACCCGATGTCGGTGTCCGTGCGCCAGCTCTGCGCGATCCCGTCGGCCCAGCGATAGGTGGCGTAGGCCGAGTCGGCGTAGCTCGGCCGCGCGCCGTCGATCTGGCCGGGAACCCAGAAGTTGCACACGTTCAGCAGCAGCCGTCGGCGGCTCGAGTTGTCGTCCAGTGCGTGGGCAAAGCGTGCGTAGAGCGGCTGTGGGCGCATGCCCGCCTGCCCGGCGCCGCAGAAGTCGACCTTGACCGCATCGAAGCCCCAGGCCGCGAAAGTGTCGGCGTCCTGCTGGTAGTGACCAAGCGACCCCACGCCTTGGCCGCGACAGCCGCTCCGTCCCGCGTCGGTGTAGATCCCGGCCAGCAGGTGCCGGCGGTGCAGCCAGGCGGTCAGCCAGCGCAGGCCGTGCGGCCACTGGGTACGGTCCACGACGATCTGCCCGCTCGCTGTCGCGCTGGCCGCTCGCCCATCCGAAGTCGAGCCACACGATGCGATACCCGGCACGGGCCAGGCCGCGATCGAGCAGGGCCCTGGCCACCGACAGAATCGTCTGCTCGTCGAAGACGCCGCCGACGCCGTAGTAGGTGTTCCAGCCCATGTAGGGAACGGGAGCGAGCACCGGGCGCACGCCGTTCCCGCCCGGCGCCCTGCCGCCGCTGGCCGCGTTCGCGCTGGCGGCCGTTGCCACCCCGGTTAGACCTACGGCCAACGCCGCGGAGATGAGGCGCAGAACGCGCACGCCCGCCTCAACGCCGCGCGTAGCGGACATAAAGCACGCGCGAGCCGAACGTCCGCGTCTCGAGCAGCTCCAGATCGATCGGCTGCTCGACCGGCGTGAAGAACGGCGTACCCGCCCCGAGGATCACAGGGCTGACGAACATCCGGTACTCGTCGATCAGGCCCAGATGGGTCAGGCTCGCCGCCAGTCCCGCCCCGCCGGCAGCCAGGTCCTTGCCATCCTCGGCTTTCAGCCTGGCCGCCTCCTCCGCCAGGCCGTCCCGGACCAGGCGCGTGTTACCCTCGACCGCGTCGAGCGTCCGCGAGAACACGACCTTCGGCAATGCCTTCCAGATTCGGGCGAACTCGAGCTCGATCTCGCCCGCCGACGGATTCTGATCGACCGTCTCCCAGTAGACCATCGTCTCGTACAGTCGGCGCCCGAGCAGATGCCCGCCTAACTCCGCCGTCTGCTCGTTGTGGAACCGGTGCAGCTCCTCGTCGGGCGCCGAGAAGTCGATCTCCCCGCCCCGTCCGGCGATGAAGCCGTCGAGCGAGGTTCCCATCGAATAGATCAGCTTGCGCATATGGGCACGCCAGCTACCTGGAACGAACCACGCCGGGGGCCTTCATTGGCGGGATCGGAGGGTCGGGCGATGCTTCATGCATGTTGCACGAGAACCAAGACATCGGCTGGATGAACAATATGGGCGGGAGCGACGCGAGATGGCATTGATCAAGCGGAACCTGTCCGACGCGGCCACATATCGCCGCCTGGTCTACCTGGTCCTGGCGGTGCTGCTCGGCCCGATCTGGTTCACGGCGCTGGTGACCGTGTGGGCCCTGTGCGTGGGCCTGGCGATCACCCCGTTCGTGATCCCGGTCCTGATCGTCCTGATCTTCATGACTCGCGGCTTCGCCGCCGTGGAGGCCGAGCTGGCGCGCTCGTTGCTCGACGTGGATGCGCGTACGCCGGTCGCCCGCCCCACCCATCCGGGCTTCTGGGGCTGGCTCCGGGGGCAGTTCGACGGCGGCTTCTGGCGTGCTCAGGCGTTCCTGCTGATCAGGTGGTTCGCCGGCTTCCCGGTCGCGGTCGCACTGCTGATGGCACTGTCGATCGCCGTCGGCCTGCTGTTCGCGCCGGCTTGGGTGCCGTTCGTACACGGCGGAGCGCAGCTCGGCTTGTGGCGGCCGCACACGGTCTGGCAATCGCTTGCCCTCGTCCCCGCCGGCGTGCTGCTCCTTCCGGCCAGCCTGTGGATCGCCCGGCCGTGCGCGGTCCCGTTCGAGGCGCTGGCTGCCGCCCTGTTGCGCGACGACGCCGAGCCGGCCGGCGCACCGGCATCCGATTGGCACGGGGGCTCGCTCGCCGCGACCCGCTCGCGCTTCGCCCTCGAGACTCATGCGACGGTCGACGCGGTGCTCGTGTTCGCGCTCGTGCTGATCTGGGCGGTGACCTCGCGCGACTACTTCTGGCCGATCTGGATCGCGCTGCCGCTGGGTACGGCGCTCGGCATCCACGGCTGGCTGGTGCTGATCGCCGAGGAGCCCGGGCTCGTCGACCGCTTCCGGGGCAGCCGCACGCTCACCGCCACCGCCGGCATCGGGGCGTTGCTGACGGGCTACTTCACCGCGATCTGGGCGATCACCGGGCTCGGGTACTTCTGGCCGATCTGGCCGATCCTGGGCATCGCGATCGTACTGGCCATCGAGTACGCGACCACGCTGCTGCATTCACCTCGCCGTGCCGAGATGGCGGAGCGGATCGAGACGCTGGAGAGCACGCGCGCCGGTGCGGTCGTCGCCCAGGACACCGAGCTGCGTCGGATCGAGCGGGACCTGCACGACGGAGCGCAGGCGAGGCTTGTCGCGCTGGGAATGAGCCTCGGGATGGCCGAGCAGAAGCTCGCCGAGGATCCCCAGCGCGCCGGCGAGCTGCTCGCCGAGGCCCGTATCGGCGCCGAGCACGCGCTCCGGGAGCTGCGCGACCTCGCCCGCGGTATCCATCCCCCCGTGTTGGCCGATCGCGGCCTCGAGGCGGCGCTCGCCTCGCTGGCCAGCTCCACGCCGCTGCCCGTCGGGTTGTCGGTGGACGTTACTCCGCGCCCGGAGCCGGCCGTGGAGAGCGCCGCCTACTTCGTGGCCGCCGAGGCGCTCGCCAATGCGGCGAAGCACGCCCGCGCCCATCGAGTCGACATCACGATCGTCCGCCACGACGGCACAATCGAGCTCGAGGTGCACGACGACGGGCAAGGCGGCGCCGACCCCGAGGGCACCGGCCTGCGCGGCCTGCGGCGGCGCGTCCAGGCGCTCGATGGGACCCTCGTGGTGATCAGCCCGCGGGGCGGCCCGACTACGATCCGGGCCAAGTTGCCATGCGGGTAGTCATCGCCGAGGACCTCGTGCTGCTCCGCGACGGGCTGACCCGTCTGCTGCGGGACAACGATGTCGAGGTGGTGGCGGCGGTGGGCGACGGCGAGGCGCTCGTGCGCGAGGTGGCGGCCCTCCGGCCCGACCTTGCGATCGTCGACATCCGCCTGCCCCCGACTTTTCACGACGAGGGGCTGCGCGCCGCGCTCGAGGCGCGCCGGCGCGTCCCGGGTACCGCCGTCCTGGTCGTCTCCCAATACGTCGAGCACACCTATGCACAGGAGTTGCTGGCCGATGGTCGGGGCGGCGTCGGCTACCTGCTCAAGGACCGGGTGATGCACGTGGTCGACTTCCTCGAGGCGGTTCGGCGAGTGGCCGCCGGCGGCACCGCGCTCGACCCCGACGTGGTGGCCCAGCTGTTCTCGCGCCGGCGTCAGGACGGCCCGCTCGAGCGCCTCACCCCGCGCGAACGCGAGGTCCTGACCCTGATGGCCGAGGGCAGATCGAACGCGGGGATCGCCGAGACGCTGGTGCTCACCGTCGGCGCGGTCGAGAAGCACGTGCAGAGCATCCTGTCCAAGCTCGACCTGCCCCAGTCCGCCGGGGATCATCGGCGCGTGCTGGCGGTGCTCGCCTATCTCCAGCAGACCGACTGAGCGCGGTCAGCCGCGGATCCGCAACATCACGACCGCGACCGTGTAGGCCAGGCCGCCGATCGCGCCCAGCCAGCTGTACGGAGCGCCACTCTCTCCACGCGCCATCTCGACGATGAAGGCCACGATGATCGCGGTGATCACGGCGAGGCCGGCGAGCGCGCTGGCGTGGATGTCGATCTGACGGAAGCGCTCGTCGCGGCCGTCGCCGCGCAGGCCGCGGATCGTCTCGCTGCGCCCGCCGAACAGGAACACCGCGCCCATTGCGGTCATGATCGCCAGCGAGATGAGCCCGCCCCCAGGGCTGCCGCCGATCCACTGGGCGCCGAGTATCACGACGCCGAGCGCGACGGAGAACAGCGGCAGCAGCCACTTCGACTTACACACCTGCATCGAATATCGCCTCCACGGTCGTCTCGAAGAATCGGGCCAGCGCGAGCGCGAGCGGGAGCGACGGGGTGTAGCGCTCCTGCTCGATCGAGTTGATCGTCTGACGCGAGACACCCATCGCCGACGCAAGCTGCCCCTGGGACAGGCCTTGCTGGGTTCTCAGGTCTCGCACCAGATTGCGCATGTCAAGTTTGCTTGACAGGAGAAGAGCGTAACCCGGCGCCGCGCTGCTGTCAAGTCTCCTTTACACGAGGTCAAGCCATGGCGGCGACCTCGCGCACCTCGCAGCGAGCTACCGCCGCCGGCCCGGCGGAAGCGCCGGTGCCGAAGCGCTCGGCCATCGTGCGGGCATCCTCCTCGCTGTCCCACACGGTCAGCGACAGGCCGCGGCCGTCCTCGTTGCCGGTGAGCCAGGTGCCCGACCGAAACCCGGGAAGCTGCGTGATTGCCGGCACCACATGCTCGCGAAGCGCCTGGAGGCCGGTGTCGCGATCGACTCCGGCGACGTCGACTTCGATCAGCACTGCGTACATGGCGTCTCCTTTGTGATGAACAGCGCCGCGCATGATGGCAAGGGGGCCAACGTCAAGAGCGACGGCCGCGCCACGCTTTACCCGAGAGGTAATTGCGGCACACATCCGCGCGCGCTAGCTTCGGTCGCATGGCAGTGGAAACGGCCACCGCGCCGCGCGTGCCGATCGGCGAGTTGCTCCGCTCCTGGCGCCGGCGGCGCAGCCTGAGCCAGCTCGAGCTCGCACTGGAGGCGGAGGTCTCCTCGCGCCACGTCAGCTTCATGGAGACTGGTCGCGCCCGCCCGAGCCGGGAGATGGTGCTGCGGCTCGCCGAGCACCTGGACATCCCCCTGCGTGAGCGCAACCGACTGCTGCTGGCCGCCGGCTACGCGCCTCTGTATGCGGAGCGCTCGCTCGAGGCGCCCGAGATGGCTCCGGTCCACCAGGCGCTCGATCGCTTCCTGCGCGCCCACGAGCCATATCCCGCGATCGTCATCGACCGACACCACGACCTGGTCTCGGCCAACGACGCTCTGGGCGCCCTCCTCGAGGGGGTCGCGCCGGAGTTGCTCGAGCCGCCGGCCAACGCGCTGCGGGTGGCGCTTCATCCCGCCGGCATGGCGCCGCGGACCCTCAACCTCGAGGAGTGGAGCGCCCATCTCCTGCACCGCCTGCGCCGCGAGGCGGCGCTGACCGCCGACCCCGAGTTGACGCGACTCCACGACGAGCTGGCCGCCTACCCTGGGGTCTGCCTGGAGGCCCCGCGGGGTGAGGACGCGGCCGGCGGCATCGTGGTGCCCCTGCGACTCCGCGCCGGCGAGCGCGAGCTGGCCTTCTTCAGCACGATCTCGACCTTCGGGAGTGCGGTCGATATCACGCTCGACGAGCTGATGATCGAGGCGTTCTATCCGGCCAACGCCACAACCGCGGCTCACCTCCTGGAGGGGATCGCGGCCGCCTGACGCCGCCCGGGCCTGGCCGGCCCGAGCGGCGCCGCCGAACGCGGTTCAGGCGGCCGGCTCGAGGAAGCCGGTGATGTGCCGCATCCGCCCGTCCTCGGCCGTCGTGGCGAAGTCCACTCCGACCGCCACCGGACCGCCGTCGGCCGAGCCGAGCGACCAGGTGAAGCGGACACGATCATGGTGGGCGTCTGGCCCGGACACCAGCTCGAACCGGTGAGCGGGGAACTGCTGCTGGGCGCCGCCGATCATCTCGCTGATCGCGTCGGGGCCCTGGCCCGACATGACCGGGTCCAGGTAGGTGACGTCATCGGTGACCGTCTGGGCCACGAGCTGGCGGCGGCGCTGCGGGTCGGTTTCGTTCCACATCTCGATGTAGGTGCGGACGATCGTCGTCGGATCGGGCATCTGGCCTCTCCTGTGGTTGATTGTCGAGGCCCGCAGGCTCGCACCGGTCGCGACCGCTGTCGATTACCCGCCAGGTAAGACGGGGTCCCGGCCTGCGTAAGCTGATCATCGGTGACGACGCAACCAGAGCTACGCGAGAAGTCGGCATCCGGGTCCCCCGAGGCGATGCCGGACGAGTTCAATCTCCGGCATCTCGCGGTCCGCGTGGGCGAGATCGCCGCGATCATCGCGGTGGTCGCGATCGCGATCAACGCGCTGCCCGGACTCGGCGAGGTGCGCGACCGCCTGGGTGACGCCGATCCGATCTGGCTGGCGATGCTCGCACTGGCGGAGCTCGGGTCGTGTGCGGGGTACCTCCTGGTGTTCCGGTCGACGTTCTGCCCACGGATGGCGTGGGGCCTCAGCTACGACATCTCGATGGCCGAACTCGCCGCCAACTCGCTGCTGCCGACGGGTGGAGCCGGTGGGCTCGCGCTCGGGGTGTGGGCGCTGCGCCAGGCTGGGATGCCCACGGGCCACATCGCGCGCCGCACCGTCGCCTTCTTCGTGCTGACGAGCGCCGCGAACTTCGTCGGAGTCGTCGTGGTCGGGCTCGCCATGTTCGCCGGCGTCCTGCCGGGACGGGCCTCGGCGTGGATCACGCTTGGTCCGGCGGTGATCGCAGCATCGGTCATCCTCCTCGCCTCGCTCAGTCCGAGGTTGCTGCGGACCTTCGGCGAGCCGCTCGCGCGCGCGGATCGCGATCACTGGCGCGGACGCGCGCTCTACGCGCTCCATCACGGGCTGAAGGCCGCCGCCGACGGCGTCGATCTGGCCAAGGCCCTGTTGCGCTCGCGCAGCTTCGGCGTGATCGTCGGCTCGTTCGCGTATATGGCCTTCGACATCGCGGCGCTCGGCTTCGCCTTCGCCGCGGTGCGGAGCATGCCGGCGTTCGGTCCGCTCGTCCTCGGGTACCTGCTCGGCCAGCTCGGCAATCTGGTGCCGTTGCCGGGCGGGATCGGCGGGACCGAGGCTGGGCTGGTGGGCGCGTTCGCGCTCTACGGCGTCGACATCACGCTGGCCGCGGCGGCGGTCCTCACCTATCGGCTGTTCCAGCTGGTCATCCCGGCGCTCCTGGGCATCCCGGCCTTCGTGATGTTGCGCCGAAAGCTCGCAAACGGCCACGGACAGGCGCAGGTGTGTGGACCGCTCGCCGTCGACACGATCGAGCTACCCCGCGTGATGTTGCCTTCTTCGTCTGGGGCCTGAGCTTGGGAAAGGTCTGGATCCTCGACACCGAGACGAAGGGCACCGGCGCCAACATGGTGCCGCTCGACCGCGTGCTGAGAAAGCCCGCGTCGGATGCCGTGGCGGGGTTCGCGCTGCCTGAGCTCAAGCCCCCGGCGCCGCCGTCCGACACGCCCCGCGCGCCCCGCCGGTTCAAGGTGGTCGACGTGATGACGCGAGAGGTGCTGGCCGAGGACACCGACCCGCGCGCCACCATCCGGCTGCTCGAGCAGTTCCGCAGCATCGTCGACGTGAACGTCTGGGTCTGGCAGCCCGAGCGCGAGCGGTGGCGCATGCTCTCGCTCGAGGAGACGCGCTCGCTGTGGGATTACCGCGGGCGGCTGGCCGATCCAGCCGCGACCGAAGTGCCGTAGCCCCGGTACTACTTGCTCATGCCCGACATCGTCGTCGACGTCTGCGACATCTTCGACACCTTCGAGTCGTCCTGCATGGACATGCCCGGGCTGCCGGGGAGCGCGATCTCGTGATGGACCTGCCGCCACCAGACATACGCTTCGTAGTGCGGGGCGCCGTTCAGCTCGCCGAGGAGGCGACCGTCGTTCTGCGTCCACACCAGGTGCAGCTGGTCGTTGCCGAAGGTGCAGAACAGCCGGCCCGCCGCCTGGTCGTCGCTGATCTGCCCGGACGGGAACATGCTGAACGCGTACTTGATGGGATGCTGCACGTTGTGGTTCCAGGAGCGCTCGCCGGTCGTGAGCACCTCGGTGCAGTTGCCGTAGTTGGTGTGGAACTTGCCGCCCGAGAGCGCCATCGCCCGGTCCATGTAGGCGGCGTAGAGCGCCTTCAGCGAAGGGTAGGTGCGGAACGTCACCGTGTTCACGGCCTGGACCGGCTGCGTGCACGTGACCATCGTCGAGCTCGTCGACTTGCACGCCGAGGGGGGCAGCATGCCCTGCGCGTTCATGCTCCCGTTCACGCCGGTGACCGCCTTGAGCAGCGCAGGCTGGGTCTGCGCGTGGCTGGCCGGCGCCGCCGCGCCTGCGGTCGCGCTGGACCCCGAGCCGGCGGCAACCGTGTGGTTCGATTTCGATGACCCCAGCTGGGAGATCGCCCACACGGCCACCGCCACCGGGATCAGGAAGGCGATCGCCAATGCGACGAGTACCGAGCGCCGGAGGCCGGCCAGCTCGAGTCGCTGCATCGGGATGTATCTCTGCGGCGGCCCGCTGCCGTTGGGCGTGTAGGGGCCGTTGGAGCTACCGCCGCTGCCCCTTCGAGGGTTGGAGACCGGTGGTTTCACGCTCGCGCCTCTCGCTCAGACCAACTGTCCCAGAGTATGTCGTCGGGCTGGCGGCAAGTCAATCCGCAGCCGCGGGCGCGGGATCCCGGGCGGTCAGCATCCTGTCAATCGTGGGCGCCAGCAGTCTGGTGATCGACGCCGCCGTGCGGGCCGGCGCTTCGCGGGGAGCGGCCACGTGGCTGATGGCAAGCCGCACCAGCGTGTCGGTCAGCGCCTCGAGGTGCGAGGCCGGGGCTCCCGGCCACTGGGCGCGGATGGCACCGACCAGGCGCGCGCCGGCCCAGTCGATCACCGGGCGGCTCTGCGTGGTGAGGAGCGGGAGCATTCCCCCGGTGCCGTCGTCCCCGAGCAGGAGGTGCACGAACGGGTCCTCCCGGGCGACGGTCAGGAACTGCTCCAGCGCCGCGGTCAGCGCGGCCAGCGGGTCGTCGGCGTGAGCGCCGATCGCCTCCTCGACTCCGTCCAGGAACCGGCTGCCCTCGCGGATGACCAGCGCCTGGGCGAATTCGTCGCGGCTGCCGAACTCGTTGTAGAGCGTCTGGCGGCTCACCCCGGCGACCGCTGCGATCTGCGCCATCGTGACCTGGGCCCACGGCCGATCGCTCAGCTCCTCGCGGCCCGCGTCCAGCAGCCGGTCGCGCAGCAATTGGCGCACCGCGCCACGATATCGTCCCGGAGTAGCCGGTGGGCAGCTGAGGCGCCTCGTCGAAGTGCCGGAGCGCCTGAAAGCGGCGGGTCGGGTTCGCGTGGTGGTCGGAGTGGCGCTGGAGGTGGTACAGGAGGACGTTCGACGCGACATTGTTGCTGTTCCAACTGTGCTCGGGCCGGGTTCTCTCGTACCTTCCGTCCGATTGCTTGCACCGTCGCAACCCGTAGTGCTCCAGGTAATTGACCACCTCGAGCAGCGGGAAGCCGATGACCATCTGGATCACCAGATAGGGCAGCACGCGCGCCCCGAACACCGCGGTCAAGGCGCCGAACAGCAACACGGTCATCAACCAGGCGTTGAGGACGTTGTTGTGGACGCTCCAAGAGCGCGCAGGCGAAGAGGAGCCCCGCGTATTGAAGCGGCAGGAACGCGTACGTGCACCAGCGGTAGTAGCGATCCTGCTCGAGCCACTTCAGCACGCTGTCCGGGGGGTTCTCGGAGTCCATTCCGATCACCAGGTCGAGTGGTGGGAACACGCCGAAGATCAGGATCGGCCCCCAGAACCAGAACACCGGCCATCCCGTCAGGTGCACCAGTGTCGCGCCCGAATTTTACAGAGATAGTCTATGTGTCAAGTCATTCGTCAAAATGGCCGTACTCGTCAACTAGGTCCGTCGACGGTCCCGAACGCCACGCGCCACCACCGCTCCAGGACTCGGGCAGACGTCCAGATACGCTTGCCCGCCGGCTGCGTGGGTGATAGAACGGGAGCGAGCGGAATTCGGGCTGGGCGAGCCGGGTGCTCGCCTGGACCGAACGAGTGCGAACGGACGCGCGTGACGCACGTGGGGTCAGGCGGCGCAGCCACACGGACGGCACCGGGGAATTCGACGGCATAGGAGTCAGATGGACAAGGGCGGCGATCACGGCACGGGAGCCTCGGTCAGGTGAAGGTGACCAGCTACACGACACCCCCAAGGACCGCATCCATGCGCGTCCTACCGGCGCGCCGAGGGGCCTGGCGCGTCGAGGATCAGAGCGGCACCCGAGCAGAGTGCGCCACCTTGGCGGAGGCCGAGGCGCTGGCCGGGCAGTTGCTGCGGGATCTCGGCGGCGGCCAGATGCAGGTCTACGACGCGTACCTGCGCCTACGCGCGGTCAAGCGGCTGATTACCTAGCCGAGAGAGCAGCTGGCCCCAGCCGGGGCCACGGGCGGAGTCAGAACGACCCCGGTACCGTGCGCCGATCCGGCCGCGGCGCCCTGGGGCTTCCGCGGCGCCTGGGCGCCGGGAGCACCATCGCCGGCGTGCTTTCGAAGTCCGCGATCATCTCGAGCTCGCCGCCACACCGGGACGACCCCTGCGCGTGCGCGGCGACGGCGTTGGCCTGCGACGCGGTGGTCACGAACCCGCAGTCACTGCAGCGGTACAGCGGCACGGAGTCGGGATTGCCACGCGCCGCCAAGTTCAAACGGCTTGTGTGCGGGGGACTCGCCGCCGCAGCACCTGCGGACCCGCCGCGCGGAGCTCCGCCACCGAGCTCATGCCGAGGAGCTGAAGCGTCCGCCTGAGCTCGCCGGTCAGCAGCGCGAGCGCGTGGGCCACCCCCGGCTCGCCGGCCACCATCAGCCCGTACAGGTACGCGCGTCCGACCGCGCCGGCGTCGGCGCCCAGCGCCACCGCCACGGCCAGATCGGTCCCGTGGCGGATCCCCGAGTCGAGGACGATCGCGACCTCCTCGCCCATCGCCTCCCGCACGTCGGCCAGAAGCTCGAGCGGGGGAACGATCCGGTCGAGCTGGCGGCCGCCGTGATTGGACAGGTGCAGCCCATCGGCGCCGCAGGCAAGCGCCGCCCGCGCACCTTCGGGTCCCAAGGGTCCCTTGACGACCAACGCGCCCTTCCACTCAGACCGCAGCGCGACGATGTCGTCCCAGGTCAGGCGCGGCTCGAACTGCTGAGTGATGTTCTCGATGGTCAGACCGGCCCCCGCCGCCGCCTCGGGCGGGAAGTTGGCAAACGTGATCGCGGAACTCCGCAGCATCCCGGCCCAGTACGCCGGTTTCACGGCGACGCCGAACAGGGTTGCGGCGGTCAGGCGCGGCGGGATGGTCAGACCGTTGCGGATGTCGCGGATGCGCAACCCGGACACCGGAGCGTCGATGGTCACCTCCAGCACGCGGTAGCCGGACGCCCAGGCGCGTCGCACGAGCTCCGCGGTCAGCCCCCGGTCGCGCCACACGTAGAGCTGGAACCAGAGCTCGGGATGTCCGGTCGCCGCCACGTCCTCGAGCGCGGTGGTGGCCATCGTGGAGAGCGTGTAAGGGACGCGCGCGGCCGCGGCAGCGCGCGCGACGGCCAGCTCCCCCGCGGGATGCATCATGCGCGTGTAGCCGGTCGGCGCGCAGATCAGCGGGAAGCTCGAGGCGCCGCCCCAGCAGCGTGGTCGACAAATCCACCCTCGACACGTCCCGCGGCCCCACCGGCGCCAGCTCCCACTCGCGGAAGGAGCCGACGTTGCGTGCCAGGCTCAGCTCCTCGTCGGCCCCGCCCTCCACGTAGTCGAAGACCGCCCGCGGGGTCCGCCGCCGAGCCAGCGCGCGCATGTCGGCGATTTGGTGGCAGCGGCGCAGGCGCCGACTCACGCCCCGCCACTCGGGCCGCTGCACCGACACGAGCGCCCGGACCTCAGCCGGCTTCATCTGTGCGCGCCCGGATCGCGGCGGCGTGAGCCGGGAACCCCTCGTGCGCGGCCAAGGCCAGGGCGGCGGGCGCCATCGAGCGCAGCGCCGCGGCGTCGGCCCGGGCGATCGAGGTGCGCTTGAGGAACGTCTCGGCGGTCACGCCGCTGGTCACCCGAGCAAAGCCGCCGGTGGGCAGCGCCGCCGGCACGCCGATCGTGTAGTTGGCGGCCGAGACCGGGGTGTGCTGCCCGACCAGGATCTCGCCGGCGTGCTCCAGCCGGCCGAGCATCGCCTCCTCGTACTCCTCGCGGACGGCCAGTTGCATGTGCTCGGGTGCGTAGGCGTTGGCCATCTCGACCGCCTCGGACAGATCGCCCACGAGCACGCAGCCGCCGTTGTCGCCGAGTGCGCTCGTCGCGTAGGAGCGCCGCGGCTCGGGCAGGGCCTGCACCCGACGGCCGAGTTCGCCCTGGACGGCCTCCAGCACGCTCTCCGAATCCGTCACCAGCAGCGAGGACGAGTCCGGCCCGTGCTCGGCCTCGTTGAGAAGGTCCGCGGCGAGCAGCCGTATGTCGGCGCTGTCGTCGGCGATGATCAGGCTCTCGGACGGTCCGAGCAGCATCTGCGTGTGGCAGCCGAAGCGCTGGCACTCGATCATCGCCGCCTGCACGGGTGGGCTGCCGGGCCCGACGATCTTGCGCACCCGTGGGAGGCTCTCGGTCCCGAAGGCCAGTGCGGCGACGCCGGCCGGACCGTTGGCGCGGTACACGTTCCGCAACCCGAGCTCCAAGGCGACGCACAACACAGCCGGATCGACGGCGCCGTCGCCGCCGGGCACCGGCGGCACCACAACGGCGATCTGCGGCACGCCGGCTACCACGGCGGGCGTTCCGACCTGGGTCAGGACCGACGGGAACGACCCCTTGCCGCTGGGGACGAACAGGCCGGCGCTGGCGATCGGAGTGGTCTTCTCCCCCACCACGAGGCCCGGCTTGAGCTCGGCCCGCCAGTCGCGGTCACGCACGACCGTCTCGTTGAAGGCGCGGACGGCCGCGATGGCCTCCCGCAGCGCGTTCTGGACCGCGGGGGCGATCGTCTCGAGAGCCGCCTCGAACTCGGCGTCCGACACCCGCAGCCCGCCCGGAGCCACCCGGCAGCCATCGAAGCGCTCGAGCGCCCGCGCCACGGCCTCGTCGCCGTGCTCGCGCACGTCCTCGATGATCTCCAGGATCGACTCGCGCAGTACCGGGTCGAAGATCTGCGCAACCCCGCGTCCAAGCAGATGGGCGCGCGCTCCCTCGTCCGCGTCGCGCCAGCGGATCACCGACAGCGGCCCTGTCCGCACGTCAGACGTTGCGGCCTCCGTCGATCGGGACGACCGCGCCGTTCATGTACGCGGCGTCGGAGGAGAGGAGGAAGGCGACAAGCGCCGCGACCTCATCGGGCCGGCCGAAGCGGCGGACCGGGATGTGCGTGAGCAACGCAGCCGCGGTCTCGGGATCCTCCAGATAGGGCGCGGTCATCGGGGTCGGAATGTACCCGGGACAGATCGCGCTGACCGCGATCCCGCGCGGCCCAAGCTCGAGCGCCATGGTCTGGGCCAGCGAGATGGCCGCCGCCTTGGAGGCGTTGTAGTCGGCGAAGCCGAGTTCGGCGCGCAGCCCGTTGACCGAGGCGTTGATGACGATCGCCGCTCCGCTCGGCATGACTCGGGCCGCCGCGCGGGCCACCAGGAAGACCCCGATCACGTTGACGTCGAGCACGCGCCGGAAATGGTCGGCGGAGAGAGCGAGCACCTCCTGCCCGGCGCCGTCGATCCCGGCGTTCACGAACGCGCCGTCGAGCCCGCCAAGCCGCTGCACCGCCTCGCTCAGTGCCCGCTCGACGGCAGCCTCGTCGGTCACATCGCACACGCTGCCGCCGGCCAGCGCCGGGCACGCCGCCAGGGCAGCCCGCAGCGCCTCCGGGCGCCGGCCCAGGATCCACACCGCCGCTCCTTCGTCAGCCAGACGCTGCGCGGCGGCAGCTCCGATCCCGCTCGTCCCTCCGGAGACGACCAGCTTGCGCCCCGGGAGGATCAAGCGGGATCAGCGGTCAGACCCGCGGGTGACGCTCGACTCTGCCGCCCTCAAACTCGTCCGCCACCCGGGCGCCCACGTCGAAGGCCGGCTCCTCGCCGATCTCCTCATGCCGGAGCGCCTCGGCCTCAAGCAGCTCCTTCTGCTCGGCCGCCACCCGGGCCTCGGCCGCCACGTCGATGCTGCGGCTGAACAGGAAGTAGAGCCCGGCTGCGATCGGGAAGCCGATGAACGGCGAGATGTCGCCGCCGGACAGGTGCTTGGCGATCGGACCTTCGTAGATCGTGGTGCTCATGAACGGGATCATCGCCACGAACGCGATCGCGTAGGCGAGCAGCCCGCGCCACGACCACATGCCGTATATGCCGCGCGGGATGAACAGCTCCCTGATCGCGTAGTTGCCCTTGCGGACGTAGAAGAAGTCGATCAGGTTGACCGCCGTCCACGGGATCATGAAGTACAGGATCAGGAACAGGTAGTTGTTGAAGTTCTCCAGGAAGTTCGGGGACAGCGTCAAGGCGAGCACGGTGCCGGCGACCGTGATGAAGCCGATGCTGATCCAGCGCGCGGTGAACGTGGGCCGGATCCGCTTAACCGTGTCCACCGTGGTCAGCGTGGAGAGCCCGCCGCTGTACATGTTCATCGCGGTGACCGCGATCAGGCCGGGGAGGGAACACAGCATGATGATCGTGCCGAACCCGGAGAAGATCTGGTTGGCCACGTCGTGGACCTGGGCGACCGGCGCGGCGTCGGTCGCGGCGGCGATGATGAACGCACCGACCAGGAACGGGATGCCGCCGAGCACCGAGCCCCAGTAGGTCCACCAGAACACGGTCGAGGTCTTGGTCTCGGGCGGCAGGTAGCGGGAGTACTCCGACACATACGGCGCCCAGGTGAGCTGGTAGCTCACGACCACGCCGAACTGGACCAGGAACAGGCCGCCGTCCCACTTGCCCAGATCGAACGCGCCGTGCGGCGCCCCCACGGTGAACAGCGCGCCGATCGTGAACACGCCGTAGGCGGCGATGAACAGCCATGTGGCCCAGCGCAGGCCGAGATGGATCAGCTCGTAGCCGAAGATCGTCAGAGCCAACGAGAGGAGCACCACCGGCAGATAGGCCAGGAACTTGCTGTGCAGCCCGGGGAACAACTGCTGGATGACGTCGCCGCCCAGGATCGTGTTGAACACGTTGAAGCCGATGAACAGCGCCACCGCGACCACCACCGGGAGCAGCGACCCGAAGTAGCCGAACTGCGCACGGGACTGGATCATCTGCGGCAGGCCCAGCTTTGGCCCCTGGGCGGAGTGGAAGGCCATGAACAGCGTCCCGATCAGGGTGCCGGTGACGATTGCGATCAGCGCCCAAATCAGGTTCAGTCCGATCGAGACCCCGATCGCTCCGACCGCCAGCGTCGACAACTGCGCGTTGCCCTGGAACCACACGGGTCCCAGGTGCCACGGCTTTCCGTGCCGCTCGCTGACCGGGACATAGTCGATCGAGCGAATCTCGACCTGGCCGGCGCTCTGCACGCTCTGCTCGGTGCGTGCCGTCGTCGTCGTCATTCTCCGTCTCCCGAGTTCGGTCGTGCCCCAACCAGGGCCCCGCGATTGCCGAGTATGCGGTGTATACAAGGTCGGGATGACGATTGCAACAATCGCTCGGACAAACCGGATTCGCCCCGTGGAGCATCCCCCGGGCGACGCGTCTCGGACGCTACAGGTCAGCGAGCACCCGGTTCACGTCAGCGCGGGTGAAGCCGATCGGCTCGTGCGCCACGGGCTCTCGGCTGGGCGGCGCATCGATGTCGTGTGGCACCCACCAGCGTTCGTCCGGAGGCTTCGCCTTGAGCATTATCAACGTCGTCCGCGCGACGCCGCCATGCAGAGGCGACAGTTCGCGGATGCGACCGAGCAGCGTCTCGGCCTCGGGCTTCAGGTCGGGATCGCCAATCTCGCCGAGTTCGACCGCCAGGTGGGCGAGGAGCAACTGCTGGTCCTGGTGATAGAAGCCGAGGCGCTCGAGCGTATCGGGATCGTGGGCGGCCAGGACCTGAGCCAGCGCGAGCCAGTCGTCGAGTCCCCCCATCTCCCGCGCGGTCAGCCGCCCGAACGGCACCTCGCGCGAGGGATGAAGCTCCTCCCAGGTCCGGCGCACCGGCGGTGGCTCCACCGGGTCGGCCAAGCGCGAGTTGGCGGCGTACCACGCCTCGAGGACGAACACGGGCACCGGCCGCGCCTGCTTGTCCCAGTTCCGGCTGACCGCTCCGAGGAGGTACCGCGTGAGGCATTCGGCCTCCGAACGCTGCGCCGGCTCGAGCTTTGCGATCAGCACATCGCAGAGGGCCAGCAGCAGCCGCCCGGCGTCTTGGTCATCGAGTTCGGCGTGCAACTCGGCGAGCCGATCGCCCAGCGCATCCCAGTCGCCGTCGCCGATCAGGAGCGGGAGCGACCGCTGGCCGGTTGCCCCGCCTTCCTGGGAGAGGGCGAGCATCACGCCGTAGATCCCACACGCCGAGAGGAACCGGCGTCTGGCCGCCCCGTCATCCCGTAGCTCCCCGATCACGAGGTCTCGCCAGCTCGGATGCACCCAGCCGATGCCGAGCGGCGTGACGCGCAGGAAATGGTCGGTCAGCCGGTCGATGAGCTCGCCCGGCGGTCGCCGCAGACCACCCGTGTGGTGACGGCGGACGGTGGCGGCCAGCTCGCGCTCGTCGATCAGGCCGGCCGGCGCGTCCAGGAGCGCGACCAGCAGCTCGCGGTGCTCATCGTCCAGGGCCTGGAACGAGGTCCGCATCGCCTCGGTGGGCCTGGCCAGCTCGTCCTCGACGATCGCCAGGACCGAGACATCGCCGCCGCGGGCGGCGTCGGCCAGCTCGTCGAGCCGTTCGGCGACGAGGCGACGGATGCGCTCGGGTGTGAAGTGCGGATGCTCGACGATCGACACCCCGGCGGAGCGCACGAGATTCCGCGCCACCTCATCGGCCTCGTGGTTCTTGGCGTGCCGGAACAGTATCAGCGTCTTCTCGGCGAGATCGAGCTGGCCGGCGTCGACGAGCACCTCGCCCGGGGCGGGGAGGTGCTCGGAGCCCCGCTCGCGCTGGACGCGGCGCAGCCCTGCCTTGAGCGGCGCGGGGCGCGAGGTCCAGACCAACCAGTGGCGGTCGTCCAGCCCGCGCAGCATCCGGCCGAGCTCCCGAGCCCAGAGCTCGGCGGCATCGGCCCGGTACTCGGTGGAGCCGAAGGCGTCGTCGGCGACGAACACCTGCGGGCGGCCGGGGTCGAAGGCACGCCAGACCTGGTCCGGGGTGGTGCACTCGTGGGCCTCCCAGCCGTCGGTGAGTTGCGCCAGGGCCACCATGCGGGCGATCGCGCTCTTGCCCATCTCGGGGGGCCCGGTGAGGACGACGAAGCGATGGCGGGCCAGCACGGTGCGGGCGCACTCGTAGGCGCGGGTGGGCCAGAACACGCGCGCCAGCTCCCGGGCGGAGGCGATGTCGAGCGTCGAACGTGCGCGCACCTCGGGCGCGATCAGAGCCTCGAGGTCACGCAGGCCGAGGACCGACGGCATGGCGGCGCGCACGGCGGGGTGGCGATCGAGGCTCTGCCCGAGCTCGGACGCCCCGAGCACCGTGAACTCCACGTTCTCGAACCGCCGGGCCAGCGCAGCGCGTGCGCGCACCGCATCGAGGTTGGTGAGCACGAGCACCCGCTCGAACCAGAAGCCGAGCTCGGCCGGCACCGCGGCCATGCCGTCAAACAGATGAATCAGCTGTTCGGACACCGACATGCCGGGCCGTGCCCAGACGATGGCTACGGCGAGCGGCCCGCGCAGCCGTACTCCTGCGGCGGCAAGCTCGAGCCCCGAGTCCACCAGGGCCACCCGGCCCCGGTCGGCACGTCCCAGCCAGGTGACGTCGACCAGCCCCGCCTCCCGGGCGAGGACCAGGCCGCACAGCCGCTCGAACTGGAGCCAGCCCAGCTCGTCGAGGCGGTAGGCAGCGATCGCCACCGCATCATCGTCCCATGCTCCTCAGCCGGCGTCGAGGATGCTGAGAGGCAGCGTGAACCCGACGTTCCACATCCCGCCGTCCACCACCTCGAGCAGCTTGAGGTCGCCGGCCAGGCTGCAGGCGACGTACGCGTCCTCGCGGGTGAGTCCGTGCTCGTCGACCAGCCAGACGATCGCGTCGCGGACCGCGGTCCGGGCGCCGTCCATCAGGTCGGGGCCAATCCCCATCGAGCCGTGGTGGCCGGCTGAGTCGACCAGCGGCGTCAGTCCGCCCGGCGTCTGGAAGCGCGGGCGCGCGATCGAGCGTTTCTCGACCGTGAAGCGCAGGCGGGCTCGCATGTCGCATTCCAGGGCGGCCAGGCACACCTCGCCGTCGCCTTGCGCTCCGTGGGGATCGCCGCAGGAAAACAGCGCACCCTCGCACCAGACCGGCAGCCACAGCGTGCTCCCGGCGACCAGGTGGCGGGTGTCGATGTTGCCCCCGCCCTTGTGCGGCGGGAACGACGGCGCGCTCGCCGGAGCGTCGGGTTGCGTGCCCATCGTGCCCAGGAACGGCGCCAGCGGCACGGTGACCTGCGGGCAGATCCGGGCCGACCGGCCATCCCGCAGATCGAACGTCCTCACGAACGGGTCGGGGAAGTCGTCGGGCAGCAGGCCCAGGGTCGGCTCCGTGCCGCACCACCCCCAATCGCCGGGCGTGAGCTCCAATACGTCGACCCGCAGGGTGTCCCCCGGCCGAGCGCCGGCCACGGAGACCGGCCCCAGCAGCCGGTAGATCGTGTCGAAGTCGAACGTGGTGTCCTCGTAGCGGTCGCCCTCGTGGATCTGCCCGGCGCCGGCCATCTCCAGGTCGAGCTCGACGACGTCCCTCGAGGCGATCTCGAGCGTCGGCTCGGTGTCGATCTCCCAGCGATGGTGAAACCGCGTGCGGTCTAGCTGATGCTCCATGCCTCGCTCCGTTCGCCGTCGGGGATCCTCGTCACCCAGCTGCGGTCGAGCTCGCGGATCGATCCGCAGCCGGCGAGGGTCATAGCCAGCCGCAGCTCGTCGACGAGCAGATTCATGGCGCGTGCGGCCCCCGCCTCGCCGCCGGCGGCCAGCCCGTAGACGAGCGCGCGGCCGGACAGGCAGGCCCGGGCTCCCAGCGCCAGCGCCTTGACGACGTCGACACCCCGTCGAATGCCGCCGTCCATGTACACCTCGAGCTCGGACCCGACCGCGTCGACGACCGCGGGGAGCACGGAGATCGAGGACGGCGCGTGGTCGAGCTGACGGCCGCCGTGGTTGGAGACGATCACCCCGCGTACACCGAGGCGGGCCGCCTGCTGAGCGTCCTCGGCCCGCAGCACCCCCTTGAGCACGATCGGTCCCTCCCACTGCTCCTGCAGCCAGCTGATCTCGCTCCAGCCCAGAGCCGGATCGAACTGGCTGTTGATGATCGCGGTCAGGCTCGGCTGCGGCCGACTTCCGCTGCGTGCCCGCCGCGCCGCCTCGGACAGGTACCGCGGGCGGCGCATGAAGTCGACCGACCAGCCCGGCCGCACGACGCCCTGGGCCAGCGAGCGCGCCGAAATCCGCGGCGGCAGCGTGAAGCCGTTGCGCCGGTCACGCTCCCGGGCACCGGCTCGCTGCACGTCCACGGTGATGACGAGAGCCAGGTAGCCCGCGCTCCGGGCCCGGCCGAGCAGCTCGCGCACGTAGCCGCGGTCACGGGAAACGTAGAGCTGAAACCACAACGGGCCCGGGCTGCGTTCGGCGACTTCCTCGACCGTGCGCGAGGCGACCGAGGACAGGACGTGCAGGCTGCCCGCGCCGTGCACGGCACGCGCGAGGGCGATCTCGCCGTCGTGGTGGACGATCCCGGTCATGCCGGTCGGCGCTCCCAGCAATGGCACCGCCACGGGCTGGTCCAGCACCGTCGTCGAGAGATCGATGTCCGCCGCCGCGGTCAGCACGCGGGGCAGGAGCGCCAGCCGGCGCAGGTCGGCCTGGTTTCGCTCGGCCGTCAGCTCGTCCCAGGCGGCGCCGTCCACGTAGTCGAACACCACACCGGGAATGCGCCGGCGGGCCAGCGCCCGCAGCTCGGCGATGTTCCCGCACCGCTCGAGGCGCCCCGCGTCGCTGAAGCGCCGGCGCGCCGAGGTCGGCGCGCCGGCCAGATCGGCGCGGACCTGGCGCAACAGGAGCTCGAAGAAGCCGTCCTGCTTCATGGCGTCCCGATCCGGGCCGGTAGGGCCGCCGGATCGGTTCTCAGGCGATGGGCGAGCGAGGCGGAGACCGAAGCGGTCTGTGCGATCGCATGCTCATCGACCAGCGGTCGAACATCGCCGCGCGAGTGGTAGTAGGGGTAGTCGGGACGCCAGATCAGGCAGGCCGGCACGCCGGCGTCGGTGAATGGCGCGTGGTCGGAGAAGGTGCTGCGCGCGTGCATGGCCCGGTGGGGCTCCCACCCCTGGCCTCGGGCCGTCTGGACCGCGAGCTCGAGCAGCGCGGCATCGGCGCACCAGATCTGCCGCTCCGAGGGGTACGCACTGGCGATCCCATCCAGGTTGATCATGGCGACGAGCGCCGCCATCTCACGCGCGTGCGCGTGTACATAGGCGGTTGCACCCCACACGCCGATCTCCTCGGCCGCCGAGGCGATCAAGACCATCCGCCGCCGGGACGAGCGATCGAGCAGCGTCCGTGCGGTTTCCAGCAGGCTGGCCAGGCCGCTGCCATTGTCGTAGACGCATGGTCCCTCGGCCTGGCTGTCGTAGTGGGCCGACAGGATCACCTCGCCCGGCTCGGCGCCCGGCACGGCGCCCACCACGTTGTGCGCCGTGCGCTCGTGGTAGGCGCCGGCATGACTGATGATGGACCTCGACAGGCCGGCCCCAGCTCAGCTCGGAGATGAGCGCCCGCCCGGCCGGGTGCGAGATAGTCACCCCGCAGGACGCGGTCGGGCGCCCCACCCATGGCGCCTCGAGCGGCGGCGGGTAGAGCGCCCCGGTGAAGTTGCCCACGATCCCGTCCGGCGTCTCGCAGATGTGCACCAGACCAACGATCCCGCGTTCCTCGAGGACCCCGACCAAGTCGAACGGGAACATGCTGTGCGCGACGGCGATCTTCCCGGTCAGGTCGACCCCGCGGGCGTCGACCCGCTCGAAGTCGGCCGGCCCGGCGTCGCCCAGGTAGATCGCCTCACCCGCCGCCTCCGCCGCGGCCGTGTACTGGAGCGGGTGGCATTCGAGCTCGACTCCGTCGAAAGCGCATGATGCCGTTTCCGCCTGATATCCCAAGTACCTGAACGGCTCGAGCCGCACGTCGGCCAGGCCCAGAGCCTTGAAACGCTCGAACAGGTAGTCGCGAGCCGCAACCTCGCCCGGCGTGCCGGCGTAGCGGTTGCCGATGGCAGCCAGGTCGTCCAGCGTCCGGCCGATCTCGGTGGGGTCAAGACGGACCTGATCGTGGTTCATGCGCGCTCCATGAGGTTCTGAGAGACGGAAGGCAGAAGCGGCGGGGGCGCCGGGTCGACGACGACGTCGATCAGCCGGGGCTCCTCGGCGATCAGCGCGCCGGCCAGGACGTCGCCCAGCGCACCGGCCGCGGCGACGCGCTCGCCCGGGCAGCCGAGCGACCCGGCCAAGGCGACGAAGTCGATCCCCGGAAGCTCGAGGCCGGGGATGCTCGCCCAGGCCTGCGAACTGCGCGGCGGCATCCAGGATCGCGTAGCGCGCGTTGTTCACGATCACGAACGTGATCGCGAGCCCGAGCTGGACCGCGCTCCACAGGGCCTGCGGCGCGTACAGCGCCGAGCCGTCGCCGACCAGGCACACCACCCGACGCGACGGATCGGCCAGCTTGATCCCGACCGCGGCGGGCATGGCAAAGCCGAGACCTCCGCTCGCCGTGGTGAAGAACGAGCCGGGCCGGCGGATGCGGACGTGGCGGCGCAAGGCGGCGCGATTCGACGGAGACTCCTCGACGAGGACCGTGTCCGGATCGAGCAGCTGACCGAGCGTGGCCATGAGATAGGCGGGCGCGATCGGCTCGGAGGCAGCCGGCATCGGCGGGAGGGGACGTTCCGCGACAGGCGCCTCGCCGTCGGCCCAGCGCGCCGGCAACCGCTCCAGCAGCGCGCGCGCCGCTCCCGCCACGTCCGCCACGAGGCTCATGGCGCCCGGGGCGCGCGCTGCCTCGTCCGGATCGTCGGTCACCTGAACGATCGGCGGGAGCTCAGCCGCACTCGGCTCGTAGGGCAGGAACGAGAACACCGGCGCGCCCAGCACCAGCACCAGATCGCAGCCCGCCAACTGGGTGGCGGCGCTCGCGTACCCCGGCGCGAGGTGACCCTGGAACTGCGGGTGATCCTCAGGAAATCCGGCGCGCGGCGCTTGGGGCGCCGCCCACACCGGAGCACCGAGCCGCTCGGCCAGCTCGACTACATCCGCCCACGCACGGTCCCGATCCACCCCGGCGCCGGCGACGATCCCGGGTCTTGCGCTGTCCGCCAGGCGCATGCGGATGCCCTGCACCGCGGCGGAATCCACGGCGCGACCGAGGCTGATGGGATGGCGGGGCGGCGAAGGCGCGGCCTCGGCCTCCCAGTCGTCCATGGGCACCGAAACGAACACCGGACCGGCGGGGGGCGTCTGAGCAAGCTGCCAGGCTCGGTCGATCGCGGCCGGCACGTCTTCGGCACGACGGGGCTCGCGGCTGGACTTCACGTACGGCGCCATCAACTCGGTGGCGCGAGCGAACAGATACGGCTCGGACTCCAGGTGGCGCCGGTCCTGATTGCCGGCGGTGATCACGAGCGGGGCGCGGTTGTGGAAGGCGTTGACCACCGCTCCCATCGCGTTGCCGACGCCGGAAGCGGTGTGCAGGTTCACGAACGCGGGCCTCCCGGTGACCTGGGCGAATCCGTCCGCCATCCCCACCGCCACGGCCTCGTGCAGGCCGAGCACGTAGCGGAAGTCCGCCGGGAAGTCGGCCAGGAATCCCAGCTCGGTCGAGCCCGGGTTGCCGAATACGGTGGTGATCCCGCGGGCGCGGAGCAGGTCGAACGCGGCGGCGCGGACGCTCGGCACGGCCTAGGAAACCGGGTCGCCCACCAGCCGGCGGTAGGCGTCCGGGTCGGTCGCCCCCTCGGTGCACAGCAGCAGCACGCTCGTGCCCGGGCCGAGGCCCGCGTCCGCCTGCGCCGCCTCGAGCGAGGAGTCCTCGACCAGCGCGAGCATGCCGGCCAGGCCGGCCGCCCCCGTCTCCCCGGCCAGGATCCCGTCGCGGGCCAGCAGCCGCATCGCCGCGGGCACCCGCTCATCCGGCACGGCCATGTATACGTCGATCCCCTCCGACACGAGCGGCCAGGCCACGATCGACGGGGTGGCGCAGTTCAGGCCGGCCATGATCGAGTCCTGCTCGCCCTCGAGCGTGCTCACCCGGCCGACCGCCACCGACTCGAGCACGCAGGCTGCGGACGTCGGCTCGACCCCGACGAGTCGCGGCCGCGCCGCCGCCGTGCCCCAGAAGTGGCGCACAGCCGCCGCCGCGAGCGCGCCCACCCCGATCGGGATGGCCACCACGTCCGGCCGCGCCGCCGCCTCCTCGAGCTCGGCGAAGATCGTCGAGTAGCCCTCGATCACCCATGCCGGCACCTGCTCGTACCCCTCCCACGAGGTGTCGGAGATGACCAGGCAGCGCTCGCCGGCGTCCTGGGCCGAACGCGCCACCGCGTCCTGGTAGCCGCCGTCGACCACGGTCACCGTCGCGCCCTCCGCCGCGATGGCGTCGATCCGGGGCTGCACGGTGTTGGCCGGAACGTAGATGCGCGAGTCGAAGCCGAGCAGCGCCGCCATACGCGCCACCGCGTGCCCATGGTTGCCGTCGGTGGCGGCGCTCAGCGTGAACGGCCGCAGGGACGCCACCACGTCCGACAGCGCGTCGAAGCCCGGGACGTCCGCCGGAGTGGCCGCGAGCCGATCGAGCAGCGCGCGGTACACCGCCCACGAGGCGCCGAGGACCTTGAACGACGGCAGCCCCAAGCGGGCGGACTCGTCCTTGACCAGGACCTCCGTCACGCCCAGCCGGTCGGCCGCGGCGGGAGCGTCTCGCAGCGGTGTGGGCGCATAACCCGGCATGCTGGCGTGGAAGCGCCGGGGGCCGGCCGGGGGCGGCTCCACGGTCAGGCTCCTGGCCGCGCGGGGCCGGACCAGCGCGACCGCGTCCTCGCGGGCTTCGAGGCCGGAGTGCAGGGTCATGACGTGGACGAGGCTCGGCGTTCTGTCGCCTGGCGGAGCGCCGCGCGCAGTCGCTCGGGCGACATCGGCAGCTCGCGCAGGCGGATCCCGGTGGCGTCCTCGATCGCGCTGGCCAGCGTGGCGGCGGGCGGGCCGATCGGCGGCTCCCCGATGCCGCGGGCGCCGAACGGGCCCTTGCCCGGATACAGCTCGAGGCCGATCGCCTTGATGTCGGGCAGGTCGAGCGAGGTGGGGATCAGGTAATCCGCGAACAGGGTGGACTGAACCACGCCGTCGAGCACCTCGACAGTCTCGCTCAGCGCGTAGCCGATTCCCTGGGCCACGGCGCCCTGGATCTGGCCCTCGACCCGCTGCAGGTCGATCGCCCGTCCCACGTCGTGGCAGGCCACGTACTTGAGGATCCGCACCTCGCCGGTCTCCTCGTCGACCTCGACCTCGGCCCCGTGTGCGCCGTGCGTGAGGTCGGGGTACGTGCGGCCCTTGCCGGTCGCGGGATCGAAGCTGCCGGTCTCGGCCTCGAACGTGCCGTGATGATACGGATGCACGCCGCGCCGCTCCGCCTCCCGGGAGAGCTCGGCGATCGTGATCGAGCGCTCCGGGTGCTCCGCGACTGCGACCCGGTTCTCGGCGAACTCGAGCTCGCCCGGCTCGCAGCCCAGCATCTCGGCTCCGACCGGGGCCAGCCTGTCCCGGAGGATCCGCGCCACCTTGAGCGTCGCGTTTCCCGACATGTAGAGCTGCCGGGTGGCGAACGTCCCTCCGGTCAGCGGGGTGAGCGCTGAATCGCCGATGTGAACGCTGGTCCGGTCCACGGTCACGCCGAGCACCTCGCCGGCGATGTTGGCCAGCGACGCGGCCTGGCCGGCGCCGAGGTCGGTCACACCGGCGCGCACCACCATGGTCCCGTCGCGCTCGAGCCCGATCCAGCACGACGCACGATCGGCGAAGAACACCGAGCGACCGTAGGGCTGCATGCTGCAGGCAAAGCCACGGCCGACCCGCCTGCCCGGGGTGGGCGGGTTGGTCTGCGCCGGCTGGCCGAGCTCCTCGAGCACACGCCTAAGGCATTCCCGCGTGCCGGGCTCGGTGTCGATCTCCTCGCCGGTTACCCGCCGGTCGCCGCGGACCACGAAGTTGCGCTCGCGCACCACGGCGGGGTCGAGGCCGAGCACGTGCGCCACGCGGTCCATCTGCGATTCGTAGGCGAACACGACCTGCATCGCGCCGAACCCGCGCATGGCGCTGGTCGGAACCGTGTTGGTGAACGCAGCCACGCTCTGGACCCGGGCATCGCTGCACCGATAGGGCCCGGTGGCGTTGACCCCGGCGGCGAACAGCACCCTCGAAGACAGCAGCGGGTAGGCGCCGGCATCGCCGAGGATGCGGATGTCCTGCGCCACGATCGTGCCGTCGTCGCTGGCCCCGGTGCGATAGTGCATGACGAACGGGTGGCGCTTCTGGCGGGCCAGCAGCGATTCCTGCCGCGTCCACACCATGCGCACGGGCCGGCGCGTCTTCCACACCAAGGCGGCCAGATAGGGCTCGACGGTCATGTCCTCCTTGCCGCCGAACCCGCCGCCCATGTACGCGGCGATCACCCGCACGCGGCTGTGCGGCAGCTCCAGTATCTCGGCGATCTCGCGTGCGTGCTCGATCACCTGCGTGGCCACCCGCAGGGTCAGGACGCCGTCCGAGTCGATCCACCCGATGCCGGCCTCGGGCTCGAGGTATGCGTGGTCCACGCGCTGACTGCGGTAGGTCTCCTCCACCACCACGTCCGCGCGCTGCATGGCCGCGTCGACGTCGCCGATCGCCGAGCGCCACGTGACGTAGCAGTTGCCGCCCTCGTGCACGCGGGGGGCATCCGGGTCGAGCGCCTCCTCGGCATCGAACACGCCGGGCTCATCCTCGTAGTCGAGCTCGACCAGCCCCGCGGCCTCTTCGGCGGCCTGCGGCGTCTCGGCGGCGACGACCGCGATCGGCTCGCCGTCGTAGCGAACGCGATCCTCGGCCAGCACCGGCTGAACGATCGCGTCCACCCCCAGCCCACTCGCCTCGTCGTGGATCGCGTTGTGGGGTATGTCGGCGCCGGTCAGCACCGCGTGGACGCCCCGGACGGCGCGGGCGGCGCTCACGTCGACCTTCACGATGCGTGCCGACGGGGTCTGGGCGCGGACGACGACGCCATGCAGCATCCCGGGAAAGCCCCAGTCGTCGGCGTAGCGGAGCGTACCCGCCACCTTCTCCACGAAGTCGCGGTGCGGGGCGCGCCGGATCGCTTGCTCGGGCTCCTGGACGGGCCGGGCCGGGGCCTCGATCGTCACCTCGGGCGAGTCAACCGACAACCCGTGCCTCCTGGCGATCGACGCGGTCGCGGTATGCCTCGACCGCATCGAGGATCTTGGTGTATCCGGTGCAGCGGCACAGGTTGCCGGCCAGTGCGGCCCGGATCTCCTCGCGGCCGGCATCGGGGTGGCGCTCCATGTACCAATGCGCGGTGAGGATCATTCCGGGCGTGCAGAAGCCGCACTGCGAACCGGCGTGCTCCAGGAAGGCCTGTTGGAGAGGGTGGAGCTCGCCCTCGGGAGCCAGCCCGCGGACGGTGGTCACGGCGGCGCCGTCGGCCTGCACCGCGAAGATCAGGCAGGCGTTGACCGGCTCGCCGTCGAGCAGCACGGCGCAGGTGCCGCACACCCCCTCGCCGCAGCCGAGCTTGACCTCGGTGGCCCCGGCGTCGGTGCGCAGCACCTCGAGCAGGGACTGGTGGGCGTCGACCCACTGCTCGCGCTCGCGTCCGTTCACGCTGAGGCTGATCCGGTGCTCGCTCATTCCCGGGCCTCCGCCGCGGCCGTCAGCACCGCGCGCTTGACGAGGACGCCGACCATCTCGCGCCGGTAGTCGGCGCGGGCGTGGCTGCTCGGACCGACCTCGACCTCCTCGGCCACGGCGTGCCCGATCTCGGCCGCCGCCCGGTCGTCGACCGGCTCGCCGATGAGCAGCGCCGCGCACCGCGAATGGTCGGTCGGCCGGTCGCCGGTGGCGCCGATCACCACCCGTGCATCGCGCAACCGACCGTCCTCGCCAAGCGTGAGGAGCGCGGCGACGTTCACCATCGCGAAGTCGCCCGCCCGGCGTGCCAGCTCCAAGAAGCACGAGCCCTGATTGCCCGTCAGCGCGGGCAGTTCGACGGCGGTGATGATCTCGCCGGGCTTCAGCGAGGTCGTGAAGTGGGTGATGAACAGCTCCTCGGCCGGGACCGCCCGCTCGCCGTCAGGCCCCAGCGCGCGGACCGTCGCGCGGTGCGCGAGCGCCACACAGGGCAGTTCGGCGGTCGGCTCGGCGTGGGCCAGCGAGCCGCCGATCGTGCCGCGGTGGCGCACCCGGACGTTGCCGATGAGGAGCGCGGCCTGCGCCAGCATCGGGCACGCATGGGCTACGAGGTCCGATTGCTCCAGGTCGACATGGCGGGTCAGCGCCGACAGCACGAGCGTCCCGTTGCGACTCTCCACCCGCGGTGGCTCGACCCCGCCGATGTCGATCAGCGCAGTCGGCTGCGCGAACCCGAGCAGCATCATCGGCACCAGGCTCTGGCCGCCGGCGATCACGCGCGCGTCCTCCCCCGCGTCAGACAGCGCGCTGACCGCGTCCTCCCAGGACGACGCGCGCACGTAGTCGAACGCTGCCGCGTGGGCCACTAACTACACCGCGCCGGCGGTCTCGATCCGGCCCAGGGTGGCTTCGAGCGCGGCGTGGTTGCTCGTCACCACCGGTACGCCCAGCGCCTGCTCTAGCTCCTCGCGCGCATCGAAGGCGCGGAAGTTCGTGCACGAGGCGAACAGCAGGTCGATCCCGCCGTCCTTGAAGCACTCCTGGGCGAAGCGGGTGATCCGCTCGGGCTCGACCTCGGCGATCGTGTAGTTCTCGGTGATCCCTAGTCCGTGAACCGTCGTCACCTCGATCCCATCCGCCTCGAGGCTCTCGCGGATCTTGTCGTTGAGGCTCTCGACGTACGGCGTGACGATCCCGACCCGGCCGCTGGTGCGGGTGAGGATGGCGCGCCGCACGGCGGCCGCCACGCTCACCGTCTCCGCGCCTGTCTGCTCGCCGATCCGCGCGATCAGCTTCGCCTCATAGGCGTTGCCGCGCAGCGCGCCGGCGCTCGTGCAGGCGAACACGACCACGTCGGGGCGGGCGCTGGCCAGATCATCGATGGCCTGCGGCAGATGTTCGTCGAGCATGGCCGACTCGCCCTCGGGCGTCGTCTCGACCAGGTGCATGCGCGCCGTGTGCAGGGTGGCGTCCGCGGGCAGCCGGCGGTAGAAGTCGACCTCGGCCACCGTGTTGGACGAGGGAACGATCAGGCCGACGCGCGTGCTCATCGTCCCTCCACCTGTAGACCGTCCACCACGGCCCCGTCTCGTCCGGCGCCGTTCGTGACGGCCGCGGTCGCGGCCGGCAAGGGCGGCAGCTCGAGCAGGTCGAGCGGGTTGTCCTTGATCATCTTGACGACGTCCTCCTCGGCCACGCCGGACTCGTAGACCGACTGGGCGAACACGCGCAGGCACTCGGCCGGCATCGGGTTGTGGCGCTGGCCGCCGTCGCTCATCAGGATGCAGCGCTCGGGTCCAAGCGCGTTGATCGCCTCAACCACGCGGGTGAGCGCGGCGTGGTTCCACATCGGCGATACCGTGCAGTAGCCGAACTCCGCGTAGGCGCCCTGGTCCACCAGCGATCTCAGCGTCTCGAGATCGAGCGCCGGCACCTTGAAGAACGGGTGGGTGATCATGATCTTCTCGACTCCGCGCTCGCGGGCGGCCGGGACCAGCTTGACGATCTCGGGCACCGAGAGGTGACAGGTGCTGAGGATCGCCCGGTGCTGGGCGATCAGGTCGAGCACGTCGAACAGGCCGTCGATCGGATGACCGTCCGAGCCGAACACCTCGATCCCGGTGTCGGCGCTCCGGGCCATCGTCGAGGCCTGCTTGTCGTAGGCGCCGGTGGAGCCGAACGTCCGCGCGTGGTTGGCGGCGTCCACGGTCGGCATCCAAACGTGACGGGCACCGAGCTGGAGTGCGGCCTCCACGGCATCGGGATTGATGCCGCCCACCGCCCGGTTGAGCACTATCCCACCGACCACCTGGATGCCCGGCACCTGCTGCATGGTCATGTAGGCGCGGCTCGTCGTGCGCTCGGAGTGGCATTTCAACGAGATCGCACGCAGGCCGAGCGAGGCGGCGTGGCGCGCGACGCCGACGTCGTCGGCGATGCGTGGAAACAGATCGGGCTCGGAGTGCAGATGCACGTCCACGGCGCCCTTCAGGTCGACAAACGGACCGATTGTCATGTGACTGGGGTCACCTCTCTGGCTGGTCGAGTGCTCGGCGGCCGCTCGCCGTCGCGCAGCCATCGCAGTTCGGCGAGCTCGCGGTCGGTAGGCGCCGGCAGCTCCGCGAGGCTGTCGGACACGAGTAGCTCGAAACCCGTGTTCCGGCGCACGTCCTCTTCGCTCACCCCGGGCTGCAGGGCGTCGAGCCGCAATCGCCCAGTGTGCTCGTCGAACCCCAGCAGCGCGAGGTCGGTGACCACCGCCACCGGCCGGCTCCGCACCAGTCCCGCGGCACGCCGCGCCTCCGGTCCACTCAGGTAGCCGGGGCTCGTGACGAAGTCCACCCGCTCCACGAACCGTCGTGGCTCGTGTCGCGTCATGATGAAGATCTCCAGACAGCTCGAGACGATGTCGTTCGCCCCGCCGCTGCCCGGCAGGCGCACCTTCGGCTGGTCGGGGTGGCCGATGTAGCTCGTGTTGACGTTGCCGAACTGGTCGAGCTGACCGGCGCCGATGAAGCCGTAGTCGTAGTGGCCGCGCTGGCCGTAGAGGAACAGGTCGTTGATCGACGTGAGCATGAACGCGTCGTGCGCGGCACGCATCTCATTGGTCGAGACGGGCAGCATCCCCGGCAGCATCCGGGGACCGATCGAGCCTCCCTCGAGCACGATGGTCAGCGACGGCGCGTGCAGCCGCTTGGCCAGCACGCTCGCCTCGAGCGGAGCCCCTACGCCGGCGAACACGACACGGCCGTCGCGCAGCAGGCGGCTCCCCGCCACCGTCATCAGTTCGACCGGCGTCGGAGGCGTTGCTGCGGTCATCCCACGAGCTCCAGGGCGCGGCGCCGCTGCTCGAGCAGCACGGAGGCTCCCATCAGGTCGAGGAAGCCGGCGAAGCTGCCCGGTTGCACCATGTACTCGCGCAGGTAGGCGTGAACGCCGTCCACCCCACCGCCGTTGATCAGGTCGGTGTACGTGTCGAAGTGCGCGAAGTCGGCCTCGTAGCGGCCGTGGCACTCGTGCGGGTACGCACCGAACGGCACCTCGACGACGGCGTCGACCACGAAGCCCGGGATCACCGTGCGGTCGGACTGGCGCACGATCGTCTCCGACGGCACGACCTCCTCCGCGGTGACGATGACGGTCTTCGCCGCGCGGGCGTACTCCACGTCCATGTAGGCCGGTCCGTCGAGCTGGGCGTTGCCCTCGGCATCGACGCGGTGGACGTGGATCAGCGCCACGTCAGGGACGAGCGCCGGAACCGCCACCAGCAACTCGTCGGTGAACGGGCAGCGGATGTGCTGCGCCGGAACGCGATCGAGCAGGTCGGAGCCGAGCAGCGAGGCCGTCGGGAGGAACGGCATCCCCATCGACCCTGCCATTACCCGCATCCCGAACGAGAGGTGGCTCCATTCCTCGTAGATCTGCGGATCGCGCTCCACGTACTCGCGGAACACCTTGGGGATCCCCCAGCGCAGCCCGATCCCGACCCAGCTCGCCACGAGCTTGCGTGCCGCGCCGGTGGCCAGGAACAGCTCGGCCTCGTAGGACATGAGGTTCCGGCACAGAGTGAGCTCGCGCCGGCGGGCCCGCAGCAGCTCGAGGAGCATCGCCCATGGCGTACGCGAGTAGCAGCACCCGCCGGCCACCACGACGTCGCCGTCGCGCACGAGCGCCGCCGCCTCGGCCAGCGAGACGCGCTTGTCGGCCGCGGTCCTCATGACGGACCGGGCACTTTTAGGTCGGCCACGAGCGGCATGACCTCGGCTGCGAAGCGCTCGACCTGCTCCTGCTCGTAGCCGTACGGCACCACGCAGATGTGCTGCACGCCGACCGCGGCGTGCTGGGCGATCTGTTCGGCGCACTGCTCGGGAGTGCCGCGAATCGCCGACTCCGCGCTCGACTCACTCCAGGCCGGCAGGTCGAAGTAGTCGGCTATGTACTGGCGGGCTTTGCCGTCGGCCTTTTCGAAGGAGTCGCCGATGCACAGCGGCAGCTGCGCCATGTTGTGCAGTTCGTCCGGGTTGCGTCCGGCCGCTTCGGCGTGGCTGCGGATCTTCTGCCAGGCGCGGTCGAATGCATCGGGCGCATAGAAGTAGGTGAGCCAGCCGTCGGATTTCTCGCCGACTCGTTTGAGCACGCGATCGACGTAGCCGCCGACGAGGAGGCGGGGACGGGGCTGTGCCGCCGGGGGCGGGAGCATGACCGCGTTGCGGAAGGCCACCCCGCGCGCCTCGCCGCTCACCCGTTCCCGGTCCAGAACGCCTTCAGCAGCTCGAGGTTCTCCTCGAAGATCCGGCCCCGCTGCTTGAACGGGACGCCGCAGGCATCGAACTCGCGCTCGTACCAGCCCACTGCCATCCCCAGCGTCAGGCGTCCCTTGCTGATGATGTCCAGGGTGGCGGCGGTCTTGGCCAGGACGGCTGCGCTTCTGATCGGAAGCACCAGGATCCCGGTGCCGAGCTCGACGGTTTGCGTCTCGCGCGCGAGCACGGTCAGCGTGGTCAGCGACTCGAAGAACGGGAAGGGCCGGCCGCTGCCCAGGAACATGTGGTCCCACGCCCACAGCGACTCGAACCCGAGCTCCTCGGCGCGGCGCCCGTAGGCGACGATCTCGTCGATGTCGGGCACCTTCGGCGCCGGCGTGAAGTTCTCGATTGCGACGCCGAACTTCACGTGCGCTTCACGACCCGCGCTTGCCCGACGTGGCTACGGCGCTGCGCAAGGCCTTCTCGAGCACGGAGCGGCCGTGCTCGAGATGCGTGCGCATCCGCTTCCCGGCGGCCGGTCCGTCGCCGTTCTCGAGGGCCTGGAAGATCGCCACGTGCTCGTCGAGGAAGCGGCGCGGAACCTCGGTGGTGTAGATCCGCTCGGAGAGCTCGAGCTGCAGGCGCGTCCAGTAGCCGCGCAGCACGCTGAGCAACTCGCTGCCACTGGCCTCGTAGATCGTGAGGTGAAAGTCGGCGTCGAGTCGGCCGGCTTCGCGCGGATCGGCTTCATCGATCGAGACCGTGAAGTCGTCAAGGATCGCCCGCGAGAGCCCGAGCACCTCGGGAGTCATCCGCTCGGCCGCCAGCGCGGTCAGGTGCGGCTCGAGCACCAGACGCACGTCGTACAGCAGGCCGGCCTCCTCGGGCGTCAGGCGATAGGTGACGAACGTGCCGCGACTGCGGTACGTGATCACGAGGCCCTCGCCCTCGAGCGTGCGGAGACCTTCGCGCACCGGCGTGCGGCTCACTCCCGTGCGCTCCATCACCATCGCCTCGGTCAAACGAGCGCCCGCCGGCAGCCGTCCGGACAGGATGTCGTCGCGGAGCACCCGGCAGACGTGCTCGGATAACGACGGCGGCCGTTCTGGGCGCAACACTGCGTTGTCGTCGTGGCGCCCCAGCACGTATCGCTGCGAGCGCCGGCCGACGCGGCCTTGCGAGGTGGCCATCACACAAGCCTTTCGAGGTCGGCTCTACCAGCTTCTAAGGTGTGCAGAGTATACAAGGGACCACAGGGTCCGGTTGAGGGTTCTTCTCCGATCGTCCCGGCCTCAGAACGAGTCGATCAGCGCGAACCCGACCGTGTCGAAGTTCGTCATGCGCTCGAGCACTCCGTGCGCCTGCTCGAGCGGGATCCGCTCGGTGACCAGGCCGGCGGGATCGAGCCGCCCGTCGGCCACCAGCGCGAGGAGCGGCGGCAGGTGCACGTGCGGATTCCCGACGCTGCCCACGATCGTCAACTCGGCCTCGATCAGCTCATCGAGCGGTATCCCCACGATGCCCTGCTCCTCCTTGCTGGTCAGGCCCACCTGCACCAGGCGCCCGCCCTTGCGCAGGCTCATGAGCGCGCTGTGCACCAGGGCGGCGACGCCGAGCCCGCCGAGCGCCACGTGCGCCCCGCCACCCGTGGCCTCCTTGACCGCCTCGACGACGTCGGCGTTCGCCGCGTTGACGGTCGCCGCCGCGCCTTGGCGGCGCGCGGCGTCCAGCTTGCGGTCATCGATGTCCACCGCGACGACGCCGGCGCCGAGCGCGGTACCGATCTGTACGGCGGAGAGTCCGATGCCGCCAACCCCATGCACGGCCAGCCACTCGCCGGCGCGCAGCGACGCCTGGTGCTGGAGCGCGTGCCAGGCGGTCATGAACCGGCATCCGAGCGCCGCCGCGGCGTCGAAGGTCACCCCGTCGGGCAGCGGCACGCAGTTGACCTCGGCGTTCAGCACGTTGACGTACTCCGCATAGCCGCCGTCGTGGGTCATGCCCAGGAACTCGAGCGCGTCGCACAGGTTGGTCCGGCCCGCGCGGCAGTAGCTGCACTTGCCACACGCCTCGTGGAACGGAACCGCCACCCGATCGCCCGGCTTGATCGTGCTCACCTCCCGGCCGACCGCGGTCACCGTGCCGGCGAACTCGTGGCCCATGGTGATCGGCAGCGCCGGGGCCAGCCCGATCCACGACCAGTCGCCCACCCACGTGTGCCAGTCCGTGCGGCAGATCCCCTCGAACTCCACTTGCACCACCGCGTCGCCCGGCCCCGGGTCGGGCTCGGCCACATCCTCGATCGAGAGCGGCGCCTCGATCTCAACCAGCCGTGCCGCCTTCAACCGCCCTCCTCTCGCACCCGACTACGTGTCGAGTACGCACTGTATACAAGCGGGAGAGCGGCCGCACGTCCTTAACTCGTCACGCCGCGCCGCCCTCGACCGGCGTGACGAACTACGGACGCCCCAGGGCCGTAATGCGTCACGGTCTCGGGATCACCGCCCGCGTGACGAGTTGAGGACGCGGGCGCGGCCGCCCGGGCGACCGCGGTCAGCCCACGTTGGCCGCCACGATGCGCGGCGAGAACTCGAACAGGTTCGGGTCGCGCGGGTCGATCGTGGCGCTCACCCAGTGCGTCTGGCGGGCGCCGAACGTCTCGACGCGCGTGAAGTTCGCCAGCACGCCACCGCTCGGCAGGTTGATCGGCTTGTCGGCCTTGAAGTAGTGCGAGTCGCCGTGGACCAGCGCCACCTGGCCCGGGAAGCCCATCGTCTCGGAGCGCAGGGCGTTCACGTAGTCCGGGAACGCGTCCCAGTCGTGGGGGTTGGTCAGGTGCTGCTCGTTGTTGAAGTTCAGGTCGGCCTGCCAGTCGATCAGGATCCCCTTGGCCCCGATCCGCTTGGCGTAGGCGAACCCCTCGTCGAGCCAGTGCAGATCAGCCGCCTTGCGCGCGACCTCCTCGGCCCGCTCGCGCTGGATCTCGGCGTCGCTGCAGGTGATCACGGCGCCGCTCTCGCCGTCGGTGTCGGGGTACGGGTAGTTGTCGTTCGAGCCCTGCACGTTCAGCCCGAGGTAGACCACGGGCCCGTAGACCCAGCGAACGTTCTCTACGTACTGCGCGTACTGACCGCCCTTGCTCGACTCGCGGATCAGCCGGACGGTCCGCTGGCCGAGGCTCTGGCTGGTCGAGTCGAACAGCCGGCGCTCGAAGTTCAGACGCTCGATCGGGTCGTGATAGGGCGCCTGAGCCGTGCCGTAGCGGCCCCAGCAGTCGGTCCAGTCGTTGTCGCCCGGCACCCAGATCAACGGTCGCTCGAGCTTGTTGAAGTTCGCCAGCGACGTGGTGTACAGGCTGTCGTTGCACGGCCCGTCGCCGCCCGCCTGCAGGTCGCCGTCGAAGATCGAGAAGGCGACGTGGCTGCGGTTGATGTCGTCCAGCAGGTTCGGGTACTGCGAGCGGCCGAGGTCGCCGTAGGGCATGTCGCCGAACAGGCCGATCGTGTACCGGTCCGAGCCGTGGCGGAACCGGTCGCAATGTCATGGCTAGCTCCCCTGGGTTGGTTGTTGCCGGTCCGACGGGAGCCTTGCGAACTGTCATGCGCACGCGTGTTACCGCGCTGCGTCGCGACGGTGAAAAGGTGGTGACTCACCGCCGGCGCGGCACGCCCTCCACTCCGTTGACCACGTTCGCGGGCACGCCACCGCGGAGCATTCGGTCCAGATTCCTCAGCGCGCTCGAGATCATCCGCCGGCGCGCCTCGTTGGTCGATCCGGCCAGGTGCGGTGAGAGCAGCACGTTCGGACGTCCACGCAACGCCGACCGCAGAGGCAGAGGCTCGACCGCGAACACGTCGAGGGCCGCGCCGCGCACGTGGCCGGCGTCGAGCGCCTCGCACAGCGCCGCCTCGTCGAGCACCGGGCCGCGCGCCGCGTTGACGATCACCGCGCCGGCCGGAAGGAGCCCGATCCGACGGCGATCGAGCAGGCCGGTGGTCGACGCGAGCAGCGGCACGTGAACCGTCAGCACCTCGCTGAGCGCGCACAGCTCGTCGAGCGAGACTCGCTCCAGCCCCAGCCGGCGCTCGACGTCGGCCGGCGCCTTCACGAGGTCGGCATACACCAACCGGCTCAACGAGAACGGCGCCAGCCGCGCCGCCACGGCCTGTCCGATCCGGCCCATACCCAAGATGCCGACGACGCGACCGCCCAGTTCGTACACGCCGGTGTCGAACGCCTCGAGCATGTCCCAGCGGCCGGCGAGCACGCCGGCATGGTGGCGCCAGACGTCTTTGAGCATGGCTAGGATCGCCATCACGGTCCACTCCGCCACCGCGACATCGTTGGTGCCCGGTGCGTTGGCCACCGGGATGCCGAGCGCGGCGGCGCCCGCGAGATCGATGCCGTCGGTGCCGGCCGTCGGCTGGAGCACGGCCAGGCAGCGACCGGCGCGCTCGAGCACCTCGGCGTCGAGCCCGAGCTGATGCGTCCAGTCGCCCAGGATCACGTCCGCGCGCGCCACGGCATCGAGCACCCCGGCCCGGGAGCGCTCCGGCACGACCAGCTCGTGCGGCGCCAGGTCGCCGCGCATCGCGTCGTGCACCGGCACGAGGACCGAGTCCGGCGTCAGCGAGACGACGACGAGGTCAGTCGTGGGCGGCCTCGACAAGCTTGCGCGCCAGCTCGGCCGGCCGGGTGAACATCACCTCGTGGCTCCCGCCCATCTCAACCAGCTTGAACTCACCCAGGCGAGATGACATGCGCGGATGCCAGTGACCCGGGGGGAGAGCCTGGTCGTCGGCCACCGCGATGTAGCTGCGCGGATGCTCGCCGCGGTAGAACTGACTGAGCTCGAGCTTCTCGGCCCACGGCGCGAACGGCTGCGGCACGAGTCGCTCCCACACCGACCGCGCCGCCTCCGGCGAGGCATCCTGGATGAACAGGTCGCGGAATACCTCCCAAGGGCACTCGACCGTCCCGTCTGGGCTGTCACGCGCCGCCGTCTCGAACATCGCGGTCTGATCGTCGGGGAATTCGTCGTTCACGCTGGCGCCGTCCGCCACCACGAACGCGGTCTGGAAGACCAGGCGCCGCAGCCGGTCCGGGATGACCTGTGAGACGCGACTCACCACCGAGCCGCCGAAGCTGTGGCCGACCAGGACGACGTCGCGCAGGTCGCGCCCCTCGATGAAGGCGACCACCGCGGCCACGTAGTCGTCGTGGCGGATGCCGGCGCGATTCGCGCCCGGAAAGTGACCCGGATAGGTCGGCGCGAACGCGTCATGGCCGACCTCACGCAGGCACCAGGCCACCGGCTCCCACGCCCATCCGCCGTGCCAGGAGCCATGCAGGAGCACGAACGTCTCTCCCATCACCGCCCTCCGATGAAGCGATCGAGCACGTTCGCGGTGATACGCGACACGTTGTTCTCATAGCCGTCAAACGACAGCGCGCCCGACCAGGCGATCGACGAGGCCGCGAACACAGCGCCCCCGCCGGCGGCCTCGAAGTACGTCACGTCGGCGCGGACGTTCGGGTTCTCCGTGCCGCCCAGACCGTCGAACATGAACTCGATCTCCTCCGGCACGATCTTGTACGAGTCGTCCTGGTGGTAGGCCGACGCGAGCACGAACGTCCCCGGTGGCGTCCCGAGCGCAAGATCGGCCCGGTCGATCTCCTGCCCCGACGCGCCTCCCCCGACCAGGCCGAAGTCCCCGATCCGCTGCTCGCGATCGACCCCGTCAAGCACCCACGACACCGCGGGATCGTAGGCGTCAGGCATGCGCTCGTAGTGATAGGCCGCCGAGTATCCCTCCGAGGCGAACCCGGTGCCGAACAGCTTCTGCGGCGCTCGCCCTCGGTTGCGCCAGAGTCCGCCTTTCTCGCCTGTCGTGCTGTGGGTGGTCTCCCCCGGCGGCGCCTGCCAGGCTCGCACTCCCGCCTCGCCGCGACGAACCTCCATCACCCAGGGCTTCTCGTCCGAGTAGGTGATCACCCAGTAGAAGCCGTTGCCGCCCATGTACATCAGGTTCCCGCCGCCGGTGACGTAGCCCTCGTAGGCATCGAGCATCCGCTCGCTCGCGTACTCCGGGTGCGACCCGGTCATCACCGCGCGGTAGGGAGCCAGGGCGCCTACGCCGTCCCGGTGGAGGTCCTCGTCGGTCAGCACGTCATACCGATATCCGAAATGCTCGAGCCAGTCGACGATGTACAGGTCGCTCGGGAACTGCCAGGTTCCCATGAAGCTGAAGCGGTGGCGCGGGCGCATGTTCACGATCGGCCGCCGCCGCGAGCTGAGCGACACCCCGCTGCCGTCCGTGTGCAGGTCGTACATCGAACCGGCCAGCTCCGGGTGCTCCATGAGCAGCAGGTCCAGCGCGTGGAGCGCCGGCGTGTGCCCCACGATTGCCTGTCCCATCGGCGCACCGGCGGCGAGGTGCTCGTTTCCGTAGGCCATGTAGCTCGCGGTCGGAAGCACGAGCGCCACGTCCGCCTCGTGACCCGGACGGGCCCGGACGAAGAACGGCACATGATCCTCAAACCCGCCGGCGCGCAGGCGCAGCGCGTACACGCCCGAACGCAGGTCCGCCGGAACCTCGAGGCTGCACGTCGGCTCCCAGCCGGCATCGTCGAGGTCGTCGTCGTGGAAGTGGATCGCGCCGTATAGCCACGGCGCGTGTCGCCACTCGTAGCAGGAGCCGTCCCAGTTGTGGGCGGTGACCGCGCGCGTCGGCAGGTTGACCAGCCCGCCATCCTGACTGTCCGGCGTGCCGCCGCGGATGTTGCTGGTCTCGATGTCCCGGCTCAGATCCCACCAGGCCCGCAGGCCGTCCCCGAGCGCGGGCGTCGCGCCGCTGCCGGCGAGGGTTCCCAGCGCGCCTTCGCCGAGCGCGCGGTGAAAGACGCTCGGCAGCGCCAGCTTGCCGTTGAACGTGCCGCGAACCATGCTGCCGTCAGTCGCGTCAAACGCACCGAGCAGCAGGTCGACGTCGGGAATCTCGGTCCATGGCGACGCCGTCGACTGTGCGCGGCACCCGCGCGTCACCGCGACCGGGCCAAACCGCGAGTTGTAGGAGCCCAGCACCGGGACCGTGGCGACCGAGATCGACCCGGTGTAGGCGTCCCAGCCACCGGCGACGGCGTACCAGACGCCGGGCACGAGGGCCTCCTGACCGGCGATCCGCTCGCCGGTCATCCAGAACGCCGGCCGAAGGCCCGGCTCGAGCGCGAGCGCGACACCGCCCCCGCCGGCGCGATCCCAGGCCGAGATCAGCGGTTGCGTGCCTGCCGTGTCGCTGGGGCACACCATCGCGAACAGGCTGAGCGAGGATCCGGGTTCCGGCAGGACCCGCCGCGCGCCTCGGACGCGCGCGTACGACCCGTACCCCGTGGGCTGCTCGGACAGGGGATACGGTCCGTCGATGTCCGACCGAACCTCGATCTCGCGAAAGCCGGGACCGCCGGGGTGCGTGTCGCCGTGGATCAGCCGGACCAACTGGGCATCGACCGTGTCCGCGCCGACGCCGCTGACGTGGAAGCTCACGACCTGGCCCGGGGACACGCTCCATTCGTCCGGATAGCCGAGCACCCACGTCGGGAAGCGCTCCCCACTCATTCGACAGACAAGCCGAACACATCGGCCAGACGCCGGCAGAACACCGCGTGCAGCGCCTCCTCCTCGGTCTCGAACGGCCCGGCCACTCGCTCGGCGCCGAGCGCCGGGAACCCGACCAGCCGGCACACGAACCACTGCTCGTCGTCGTGCTCGGTGATGAGCTTGCCCTCGATTCCGAACAGCCCCAAATAGTTCAAGACGCGCTGGAGAGCGTCGCTGTGCGGGCCGAGGGGTGAGCGTCGGTGCTCCGCGAGGAGTTCTGCGGTGATCGTCGGGCGCAGCGCGGCCACCCGGCGAGCGTGGAAGCGCTCCGCCACGACCGCGTCGAGTTCCTGTTGCGTTCGGACCGGCACTGCCCCGTCAGCCCGCCAGTCCAAACAGTTCCCGCGCAGGGTGCATAGAGTATACGCTATGCCGGGAGCCGGCGGCCTGTCAAGCCGCCTGCCGCGCCCCGCTGCTTCGGACCGGAGTAGGCGGGGCGGACCCCGAACAGGCGAATAGAAGGAGGGGCGAGCGATGGCGACCACGGCCGTGAGCAGCAGCGCCGAGCAACTGGTGGCGCGCGACCGGGAGCTGCTGATCCACCCCTATCTCCCGGGTTCGGTGGGCGAACGCATCGTGATGACGGAAGGGAGCGGCTGCCGGCTGCGCGACGTGGAAGGACGGGAGTACCTGGACGCCACCGGTGGCCTGTGGTTGGCCCAGATCGGGCACGGACGCCGCGAGATCGCCGAGGTGGCGGCGCAGCAGATGGAGCGCCTCGAGTACTTCACAAGCTTCTGGGAGTTCTCCAACGACCGTGCGATCCAACTGGCCGAGCGCCTCGTCGACCTCGCACCCGACGCGCTCGATCATGTCTATTTCACCAGCGGAGGCTCGGAGGCCAACGAAGCGGCGATCCGGATGGTGCGCTATTTCCATCACCGGCGCGGCCAGCGTGGGCGCGACTGGATCCTCGCCCGCCGCAGCGCCTACCACGGCATCGGCTACGGGTCCGGATCGGCCAGCGGGCTCCCGATCTACCACGAGGGCTTCGCGCCACTCCTTCCACACGTGCACCATCTCACCCCGCCCTGGCCCTACCGCGCCGAGCTGTTCGAGGGTCGTGATCCGACCGACTTCTGCCTCGATGAGCTCGAACGGACGATCAAGGAGATCGGCGCCGAGCACATTGCCGCGATGATCGGGGAGCCGATCATGGGCGTCGGCGGGATGATCGTCCCTCCCGAGGATTACTGGCCGCGCGTTCAGGAGCTGCTCAGCCACCACGGGATCCTGCTGATCCTCGATGAGGTGGTCACCGCGTTCGGACGCACCGGCAGCTGGTTCGCCGCGCAGCACTTTGGCGTGGAACCGGATCTGATCGTCACCGCGAAGGGCATCACCAGCGGCTACGTCCCGCTGGGTGCCGTGCTGGTGTCCGGCGAGGTGGCCGAGGAGCTCGCCCGCGACCATGGCTTCCCGGTCGGATTCACCTACTACGGCCATCCGACGGCGTGCGCGGTGGCGCTGAAGAACCTCGAGATCATCGAGCGGGAAGGATTGCTGGAACGAGCGCGGGAGACCGGAGCCTTCCTGCTCGAGGAGCTCTCGCGCCTGGAGGAGCTGCCTGTGGTGGGAGAGGTCCGAGGCGTCGGGATGATGCAAGGTCTCGAACTGGTGCGCGACAAGCGGACCCGGGAGCCGATCAGCATGCATTGCGCCCCGCACGACGTGATCCGGCGCCAGACCGGTGTGCTCGTGCGCGACTGCGCGCATACGCTGGTCCTCTCGCCGCCGCTCGTGTTGACGCGTGAGGACGCCCTGGAGGTAGTCGCGGCCGTGCGCTCCGTGCTCGAGCGGATGGCACCCGACGGTACGATCGCCGAGGCGTGAGCGCGAACCGACCGGAAACCACCAGCCGCGTCCTTCCCGCCCGGGAAGGCACCGCGGTCCCGCTCCGCGCCGGGGAGCGGCTGCGCATCACGAACCTGCATGGCGGCCAGGTCGTCGACACGTGGGCGCTGGCGCGGACCGATGTGCACGAGTACCTCTCGATGGAGCACACCCGCACCAGCCTCGGCAAGCTCGTCCCCGGGCCGGGTGATCACCTCTACAGCTCGTCCCGGCGCCCCCTGCTCACGCTGGTCGAGGACACCAGCCCAGGTGTCCACGACACGCTCATCGCGGCATGCGATCAAGAGCGCTACCGGCAACTGGGCGCCAAGGGTCATCACGCCAGCTGCGCGGACAATTTCCGGCACGCCCTGTCGCTGCGGGGAATAGCGCCCGGACGTGTGCCCTCGCCGCTTAACCTGTTCATGCACATCGCATGGCGCGAGGACGGCAGCCTCGAGTTCCTGCCCTCGCCGGCCCGCGCCGGCGACTACACGACGCTCGAGGCCGCCACCGACGTCACCGTCGTGCTGTCCGCCTGCCCCATGGACCTGAACCCGATCAACGCCGGCGGCCCGGTCGACGTCGGACTGGAGATCCTGCCGGCCGGCTGATCACCGCTCACGCCGCGGGGCTCAGGGTCCGTCCCAGCATGTGCTCGAGGGCATCGGCGGCGGCCCCAAGCGCGCTGGCCACCGACACCTCGGCCAGGCAACCGTCGGCCGCTACCTGGTCGCCGCACAGGAAGACGCCGTTCCCCCGATCGATCGCCGGACGATCGCGCCACGTCGCGCCCGGCAGGTCGACCGCACCGCTGCGGCCGTCCATCACCTGGCGCCGCCGCCAAGTGACGCGCTCGCGCCACGACTGCACCGATGCATCGAGCAGCGACTCGAGCCGGCGGGCGGCCGAGTCGGCATCTTCGCCGTGCGCAATCGGCATCTGGGCCTGAAAGAGCTGTTCGCCCTCCGGGGCGAGCGAGGCGTCCTGCGCGGTGTAGCGCTCGATCCAGCCGGCGGTCTCGAGGTCGGAGACGATCCACGGATCGCCCCGGTGCTCGCGCAGCCCCAGGTCGAGGCACACGGTGCGACCGCTCGGCCAGCGAAGGGCGTCGTCGCCCAGCAGGGCGCGGGCGTCGCGAAGCTCCAACGCCACGATCACGGGCGGTGACGGGAGCGCGTCGACCCGCTCGCCGGTCACGATCCGGACGCCAAGCTCGCGGGCGCGGCGCTCGAGCGCCTCGACCAGCCGGGTCCAGCCACCGACGATGAACCTGATCGACCGGCGCCATCCGCCCTCGTAGGCGCAGGCCGAGTGGAATCAGGCTGAGCGGCGGCGTGTCGGTGGACCGCCCCGTCGTAGTGGAAGCGCACTGCGGTCAGCAGCGGCCGGGTCAGCGGCGGCATCAGCCCGCGCGCGGTCAGCCACTCCCACAGCGCGCCGCCCATGTAGATCCCCAAAATCGGGCAGCGTTCTCCACATCGCGAACCTCGCCTTCGATAGGCGGGAGCACCGCCTGCCCCTGGCGATGCTCCCGCCTGTGTTCCCCCGTTTAGCGCCCCCGATACGAACTCATCGGCTCGTGTCTGACTCCTTAGAGCCTCCAGACCTACGTCTGATACATCGATCTAGACCGCGAGTGCGTCATGCCCGGCCAGCGCGAGCTCCCAGAGCCGCTGCAGGTCGTGTGCGGCGGCTTGCTCGCGATCGAGCGCCGCTCGGTACGAGAGATAGGCGTCAACGCTCGTGCGCGGCGATCCGGCGTACCACGCCTCCAGGGCCGCCTCGGACTCGAGCTCGGCCCGCTGCCAGGAGGCGTGGGCCTCGTCCAGCAGGCGGAGTCCGATCTCCGCCAGCTCGAGCCGCTTACGCGGACGCTGGCGCGTCGTCGCAGTTGAAGTTTGCCCCCGTGTGCTCATATCTCGTTCCTCCGGGATTCGAGAGTTCGACCGGCGCCCGTGCGGGCGTCACTCTCCTTAGAGCGCGATCAGCCCGCGGTGATACAGCGGCTCAGCCGGTGCCGAGGCAGACGAACACCGGCTGTCCGTGCCCTCGCGCGCTCACGCTCTCCTGGGCCTTGGCCAGTGCCACGGACGGCGGATCGCCGGCGGTGAGACGCGTGTGCAGCGGGATCATCACCCGCTTTGCGCCCGAGTCGGGCACCGGCGCGGTGCTCGCGATGATCGTGCGAGTGCCCATCCCGATCAGTGCGGCCGCGAATCCCAGCAGCTCGTCGCCGGGACGCGTGTCGGAGGTGCCCAGATCGCATGCCGACAGGACGATCAGCCGCGGGGGCCGCCGAAGACGCTGTAGCTCGTACGCGTTCAGCGGACCGTCCGCGAGCTCGAGAGAGGAGAACAGCGGGCTGTCGGCGCGGAAGTGCCCATGGCAGGCCAGGTGGGCCACCGTCGCGCCGTCGAGCGCCCGCATCACCGCCGCCGCGGTCGCCTGCCTCCCGGACAGCGTGATCGTTCGGGAATAGAGGTCGCCCAGGGCGGCGAGCTCGGCCGTCGCGTGCCGCAGGCGCGGTCCCGCCACCAGCACCACCTTGCTCCGGCCCGCGGTGCGAGGGGCTTGCAGAGCCAGCCAGGTGGCGGCGGACGGCGCGACCACGACCGGGCGCTGGCGCAGCTGCGGGAGCATCGCCCAGGGCAGGAGGTGGAGCGAGCCGGTCGGAACCATCACGAGCCGGCGGCCCGCCACGCGGTCGGCGAGCGGTGTGATCAACCGCTCGCCGAGGCTCTCGGCCGATGCCTCGGCGCCCTCGATCATCGCGGCTCGCTGAGCGGCGCCCTGGCCGCGCCGCGCCAGCCGGACGAGCGCGAAGCGCAGCCACTCCAGCTCTTCCTTGACCGGCTCGACCGATCCGAGCTCGTGGCGGGTGAGGCGCCCGTCGACCAGCGTCAACCCGGTAAGCACGCCATCGATCTCGATCAGCTCCACGAGGCCAGCGCGGCCCAGCGCCGTGCTGAGCTCACGCCCGCTGGGCGGAGCGTTCCCGGTCGTGGCGGCACCGGTGGCATGCCGCGCCAGACGGCGAATCGACGCCTCGAGGGTGGCCTGGCGGGCAAACAGCGCACGGGGCGCTTGCTGGCCGCGCTCCGCCCGCCAGATCTCGGCGCTGACCTGGCGCAGTTCGGCCGATCGGTCCCGGAGCTCCGGGCCGTCCGGCGGGGTGACCGGCGGCAACCGAAGCGCGCTCGCGCGCAACCGCTCAGCCCAGGCGAGCATCGAGCCGGTGTCCGTGCCGGCGAGCGCGGTCCGGAGGCCGAGCCGAGCAAGCTCGACGCCGATCTCCGAGGCGGTGGCGCGCAGATCCGATGCGCCGAGCGTCTCCCGGTAGGTCTCGAGCAGTCCCAGGCCGGTCCGGAGCGCCCGCTGCGCGCCGGCGCGGTCGCCGGCATCCAGTCGCAGGAGCGCCTCCACGTGCCAGGCCTCGATCCGATCGGCTACCGGACCGCGGCGCAGGAGCACCGAGCAGCGGCCGAACTCACGGCGCGCCGCGCGTGACGCCCCCAGCTCGATTGCGGCACGGGCGACCGACATATGGGCGCGCCTCGCCTCTCCCTGCCAGCCTGCGCGGGCGAGGATCTCGGCCGCACGGCGGCCCGAGGGGAGTGCCGATCGACGCACGGCGCCGGCCGCGATCGCCGCCGCCAGCGCCAGGCCGGCGGCGCGCGCCGCAAACACATGGCGTTGCTGGGCGGCGAACGATCGCCGGGTCTGGAGGGCGAGGCCATGGGCGCCGAGCGCATCGCCGGCGAGCAGCGTCAGGCGGATGGCCTCGAGACGCACGCCGTGATCGTCCCGCCCCGACCGCTTCCAGATGGTCTGAGCCTCCCCCAGGGCCTGGAGCGACTCGCTGCGCAGGCGCGCTGTCGCGGTCGCCTGCGCCCGCAGCAGCCAGAGCTCGGCGGTGATCCGCGGTGAGACGTCGCTTGCGTCGATCGCGTCGAGCCGGGCCAGGCACTCCGGGAGGTCACCACGGATGAGCGCGTTGCGGGCCAGTTCGGTCTCGGTCGCGAAGGCCGCGGCCGTCGCGCCAAGGTCCATGAACAGCTCACGAGCGCGGGTCAGGTCTCGCTCGGCCGGGACCGTCTCCCCCCGCTCGGTGAGCAAGCCTCCTCGGTTGCGAAGCAGCTGGGCCTCCCAGAACGCGTCTCCGTGCCGGCGAAGCATGGCGAGCGCCCCATCCGTGCCCGTGAGCGGCTCCGTCGTCATCCCGGCGTACCAGAGCACCCCGATGCGGAACACCTCGGAACGCGCCTGCTCGTGCGGGTCCAAGGCTGCGTACGCCAGGTCGAGCTCGCGCAGCGCCGCGCTGATCGCACCGCGACCGGCGAGATCCAGCGCGAGCCGGCGGCGAGCCAGCGCGGTCCGTCGCGTCAAGCCGTGACGCTCACCGGACCGGACCGCGCTGCGGATCGTGCGGATCGCTCGCCGGTCTCCGAGCTCATGCTGGGCGAAGCTGAGCGCGTGCAGCGCCGCCACCTCGGCCTCGGGATGTCGTCGCCTGCGCGCGAGCCGAAGCGCACGCTCGGCGAGCGCCGCCGCGGCGGAGGCGTCCGCCTCGACCAGCTCGAAGGCGGACTGCGCGAGCACGAGCGCATCGTCATCGACGGCGACCGTCATCGCGCTAGATGTATCAGGACACCCAGCGCGTGCTCTGAATGTTCATAGGATTGCCAAGATCGCGCGGACATGAGAAAGGACTGGCGATGAGCCCGAACCAGGTCATACCGGTGGAAAATGGTGCGCTCAGCCCGATCGCCGAGCGCGTGCTGAAGGTGCCGAGCCTCACCTATGAATACGACAAGGGCGGCATCGTGATCGCGCACAAGACGGAGCTGCTCGTGCGGGCCAGCGCGCTCGAGTCGTCGGACTCGTTCCGCCGGGCGCTCATGGGCGTGGCGGAGCCCGTCGGGACCCTCGCGGACTTGAAGGCCCCTCCCACCGAACGCGTGACGCCCCCCGGATCTCCGTCGGCGGAGGCCGACCCCACCCGGCCCGATCCGGATTACGAGCCCGACCCGGACGGCCCGCTCAGCCAGGTCCAGATCTGGCGCCTGAACACGCACGCGAAGGGCGACTCGATCGATCAGACACGGCAACTGCGTCCACTCGCGGCGATGGAGCCCCTGCCAACGCACGGTGGCGGCGAACTGCTTCTCCCGGCGATCTCGCCCAACCACACCGCGATCCTGTCTCCATCGGCCGGCGGCTGCCCGGCCGCGCCGCCCACACCGGCGGCGGACCCCGACGAGGCGTTCGTCAAGCGGCCCAGCCGCGAGTCGACGGCGAAGGTCACCGTCCTGGACAGTGGCTACATCTGGATCGACCCGCCTCACCGGCACCTCGATGAGCGCGTCACCGTCGTCCGCGGTCAGTGGTTGGACGCGAGCACGACGCCGGCGACCTGGCAGCCTGACCGGCCGGACGGCCTCTACACCGATCCAGCCGGCCAACTCGACGGGATCTCCGGGCATGGCACGTTCATCGCCGGGCTGATCGCGCACATCGCTCCGCATACGCGGCTCGAGGTGGTGGGGCTCCGAAACCAGGAGGTCGAGATCGGAGACCTGGATCCCGCCACGCAACTGGGTCTCTTCGAGACCGAGGTCGCCATCGCCCACGCGATGCTGCGGCGCTCCCGTACCGACGTGATCCAATGCGGCTTCGCGTTCCCGACTCTGGACGACTACCCGTCGCTGCCCTTCGCGGCGGTCATGGCGGAGCTCCGCCAGAGCCACGCGCCACATGAGGGACGCGTGGCGGTGGTCGCACCGGCCGGCAACGAGCAGTCGGCCCGCCGCTTCTGGCCCGCGGCGCTCCCCGACGTGATCGGCGTCGCCTCGACGAACCGGCGCGGGAACGCGCGCGGGTGGTTTTCGAACTGGGGGAATTGGTGCGACTGCTGCACCCGGGGTGAGTACGTCTACTCGACCTTCGTGCGCTGGGATGGGCCGGTCGAGGGCGAGCCGATCAGCGACATCGAGCACTTCCAGGGCTGGGCCAGGTGGGACGGAACGTCGTTCGCCGCCCCCAAGGTGTCGGCGGCGATCGCCCGCCTGTTCACCGAGCGAGGCGGAACCACCCCTCCCCTCGACGCCGGCAACGAACTTGTAGCCGGCACAGGAGGCGTCGCGGTCTCGAGCCTCACCGACGCGACGCTGTCGGGAGCCTCCGGGCGTGGCCCTCCCGTACCTGCAGATCCGATAGGAGTCGGAGATAATCGCCACCACGCCAAGCCTGGAAGCCTTGATACGCGCTGCGAACGACGGGGACGAGGCGGCCTGGGAAGCGATCGTCGAGCGCTTCTCCGGGCTCGTTTGGGCGACTGCGCGCGCGCATCGGCTGGCGCCGGCCGAGGCCGCTGACGTGGCCCAGACCACCTGGTTGCGGCTGGTCGAGAATCTCGACCGGATCAATGATCCGGAGCGCCTCGGAGCCTGGCTGGCGACGACCGCACGACGCGAGTGCCTCCGGCCATCCGGCTCCAAGCCCGCGAGTTCCCGACCGGCGAGGATGCGATGTTCGAGGCGCCGTCCCACGACCGCACCGAGCAACGCCTGATCACCCGCGAGCGGAATACCGCCGTGCGCCTGGCGTTCGCCAGGATCAGCGAACGCTGCCAGGCGTTGCTGCGCCTGCTGGCGGCGCCGGAGGCGCTGAGCTATGAAGAGATCGCGGCGGCGCTCGGCATGCCGATCGGCGCGATCGGCCCCACCCGCGCCCGATGTCTGGACCAGCTCCGCCGCACCCCGGAGATGGCCGGCCTCCAGCTGGGCTAGGCGGTGGACATGAGCCAGGATCCCGACCCGGACGAGCTGTTGATTGCCGAGCTGCAAAGCGTTCTTTGCCGAGGCCGACGCGGTTCCTCAGCTGGTCAGCGAAGCCGCCAAGGCGTCCCTGGGATGGCGGAGGCTCGACGCCGATCTCGCCGAGCTCCTGAGCGACTCAGCGTTGCAGGAGGAGCCGTTCGCGCTTACCCGCGGCGGCGCACCCGCCAGGGCCGTCACGTTCAGCTCCGGCGCGCTCACCATCGACATCGAGGTTCACGTGGACGATCACGCCCGCATGGTGCTGGGACAGCTCGCCCCGCCGGCGGCGGCCAGGATCGAGGTCCAAACGACGGCCGAGGCGGTGTTCTCAGCCGAGGCCGATCGCCTGGGCCGCTTCCGGGTACGGCTGCCGGACGGTGGCCCCATCCGCCTGCGTGTCCTCGAGGGCATCGGTTCGCCGGTCGAGACCAGCTGGATCACGGTCTAGTCGCATGTATCAGATCGGCTCTCGCGTGCTCTTAGGTGTATGCGGAACCCCCCGAGCAGCGACCGGCTCCTCAGTCCTCGCAGGCGACGAAGCCTGGCCGCCAGCGCACGGCGAGCGGCGAGCGGCGGATCGAGCCATGCGCGGCACCCGGTCCTACTGCAGGATCGGGCCGCGGCGGTCCGCTACGAGCTCCTCGAGATCGCGCTGATCCTCGAGCATGCCGACGAGCGCGATGCCTCGTGGGTCCGCGCGATCCACAAGCTCCTGACGGACGGCTGCGAGAGCCCGCTGTTCAACCCCGAGGTCCATTTCTCGGAACTGCGGGCCACGCTGTACTACCTTCGAGCCGGATTCGAGCGTCCGGCACAGCCGCTTCCGGTCAGTCCAGCAGCGCGCTGATCACCGCGCTGAGCTGCCGGCAGCCCAACTCGAGCGGCTCGAGCTCGATCCGCTCGCCCATCGTGTGCATCCCGGACCCGCGTGTGCACCCGATCGACACAGCGGGGATGCCGAAGGCCGCCGCCGCGTTGGCGTCGGTCGACCCGGAGCCGAAGCCCTCGGGTAGGCCCAGCGAGCGCCGTGCGTCCAACACCGTCTGCACGAGCGGATGTCCCCGGTCGATCCGCCCGGCCGGCCGACGGCCGACGATCTCGTACTCGAGTCGCAGCGGCTTCTCGACGCGCAAGCGCCGTAGCTCGTCCTCGAAGGAATCGAGCTCGGCCTGATCGAGCGAGCGACGCTCGACCAGCAACTCGGCGTCGGCGGCGATCGCGTTGACCGCGCCCCCACCGGAGATACGACCCACGTTTGCGCCGGTCGCGGCCAGCTCCGCGCCGATCGGCAGCAGCACGTGAATCGCACTCGGCGTGCCGCGATCGGACCAGGAATGTCCTCCTGGACCGGTCACGGCGAGCCGGGCCCGAGCGCTCCCCACGTGCTCGGTCACCACCTCGTCGAGACCGTGACCCTCGACCGCGATCGCCGTCGCCGGCTTGAGCGAGCGGCACGCGTGGAGGGCGCCGCGCAGGTTGCCGAGCCCCTCCTCGCCCACGGTGAACGCAACCGCGAGCCCGGGCGGGATCGGGTCGAGGGCCGTGACCGCCCAAACCACCGCCATCACCGCAGCCGCGTTGTCCCCCACCCCGGGCCCGATCAGCTCCTCCCCGGACCGCGCCACCTCGATCGACTCCACGCCATGGAACACCGTGTCCACGTGAGCCATGAGCAGCAGCAGCCGGAGGATCCGACGACGCGTCGAACCGCCACACCAGGTTCCCGGCCTCGTCGCGCGCCAGAGATCCGGAGCGTTCGGAAAGCCGTTCCTCGAGCCAGCGCAGGCGCGCGTCCTCATTCCCGGTGGCGCCGGGAATCGCGGTGAATCGCGCAAGCTCGTCGACGTCAATCACGCTCGGAGATGACCGCGGTGGCGTCGATCTCGACCAGCCACTCGGGGCGGGCCAGCGCGCTCACGACCAGACCGGTCGAGACCGGGTGCACACCGCGCAGCCAGCGTCCGACCACCTGGTAGACGGGCTCCCGATAGCGGATGTCGGTCAGGTAGATGACGATCTTGCAGATCTCGTCCAGCCGCGACCCCGCCTCGCCCAGCAGCCGCTCGATGTTGCTCATGGCCTGCTCGGCCTGCGCGGCGGGATCGCCGAGACCCACCGACTGCGCCGTGTCGAGGTCGGTCCCCACCTGGCCGCGGAGGAACACGATGTTGCCGGCCACCACGGCCTGAGCCAGGTCGTTGTCGAGGCTCTGCTCGGGATAGGTGTCCCGCGTGTTGAACGGCCTGATCCGCGTGTGCGTCACCTGAGCTCCTATCTCGTGCTGTGGACGACCGTGCCGCCGATGACCACGTCCGAGACGACCTCCTGGCCGACGGCCAGGCAGAGCTCGTTCGGGTGAGCCACCGACAGCAGCGTCAGGTCCCCGCGCTTACCGGGTTCGATCGACCCGCGGTCATGGGCCAGCTGGAGCGCGTAGGCCGCGTTCAGCGTCCCTGCCACGATCACCTCGGCCGGGGTCAGGCGAAACCACGGCGCGGCGACGCCGAGGGTCACCGGCAGCGAGGTGGCGTGGATCGACGAGCAGTAGTCGGTGGCGAGCGCGACCGGGACCCCGACGTCGACGAACAGCCGCGCGTTGGCGCGCCGGTCGGTCATGTAGATCAGCTCGGCCTGAGGGAGCAGAACGGCGATCGTTTCGGTCCCGCCAACCGCCCGGATCTCGTCGTCCGGCGTGTAGGTGAGGTGCTCGGCCGAGATCGCACCGCCGGCCACCGCCGTCTGCCAGCCCTCCGAAGACGCCCACGCATCGGCATGACAGCGCGTCGGGACGCCGAGCGCGCGTGAGCGCTCGAACAGCGCGGTCGCCTGCCCCGGCGTGAACAGCCCGCGCTCGCAGGTGATGTCGTGGAATGCGCCCAGGCCGCGCTCGACGACCGCATCGAGCATTTCGTGCACCTCGGCCACGTATGCGTCGGCGTCCACCCCGGCCGGCACGACGTGGGCTCCGAGGAACGTGACCACGAGCTCCAGCGGCGTCGATGCTCTGCTCCGTTCGAGCAGCTCGAGCTGGCGAAGCTCCTCGGGCAGCGTCAGACCGTAACCGGACTTGACCTCGAGCGTGGTCACCCCGCCGTTCAGGATGCGGGAGTAGGCATTCCGCAATCCGTCGAGCAGCTCATCGGACGACGCGTCCCGCGTGGCCAGCACGCTGGACCAGATCCCGCCTCCGCGCGCGGCGACCTCGGCGAGCGACGCGCCGGCCAGCCGCTCGGCGTACTCGGCGTGGCGCTCCCCGGCGAACAGCGGGTGCGAGTGGCACTCGATCAACCCGGGGAGCAGGGTCATCCCGGTGGCGTCGAGCGTCGGCACGCCAGCGTCGCCGAACTCGCGCAGGACCTCGTGGCTGGCTCCCGCCGCGGCGATCCGCCCGTCGCGGATGGCCACCGCCCCGTCGAATACCAGGTCGAGGTCGCCCTGCTCCGCCCCCCGGCGGGCCGACCCGCGATCGAGCACGCACGCCACGCACGCCGCGTCCACCACGTTCAGATCGCTCATGCGCCCGCCGCCGCCGCGATTGGCGGCTGCTCCAGCCCCGCGTACCGGCGCACCAGATCGGCCGGCCCGTCGAAGTCGTAGTTGTTGTAGACCGCGAGCATGTGGGCGAAGGCGGGCGACTGCGCGAACAGCTGGAAGGTCAGCCGGTGGCCCGCGTAATCGGAGTTGAGCAGATCCCGCGCGAAGGCGAACAACCGCCGGCGGTCCTCCGCCCCCGCGGAACCCACGGCCAGGTACTTCTCGAGCCACGGCCCGGCCTCGGGATCGGCGAACATCGCCGCGCTGGGCAGAACGCACAGTTGCCCGCCGCACAGGTCGCGGGCCAGGTGCATCATCGCCGGCAGCTGTGTGCAGGCCAGCACCCGGCCGGTGTAGAGCAGCGCCTGGTTGGGCATGAGCAGCCCGCCCGGACTCGGTTCGGCCATCTCGACGGCCGCGGTCAGGTGCGCGTTGATCCCCTCGCGGTAGCAGACCAGCTCAGCCAGCTTCTCGCGCACCGCCTGGTGCATCTTGATCCCGCTCTGGACCGCGTTCGTGTACGCCACGCCGACGAGCAGGTCGGCGAAGCGCAGATGACGCTGCACGAACGGGAGCATGCTGTAGCGGTGGAGCGTGGCCCGGATGAACGCGGCCGCCGCCGTGTGCCGGTAGAACAGGACGTTCTCCCAGGGGATCTCGACATCGTCGAACACGATCATCGTGTCGATCTCGTCGAAGCGGGTCGACAGCGGGTAGTCGGCCGCGTCGCGCTGCGCGAACGACGAGCGGCAGATGTGCCGGATTCCCGGCGCGCCCATATCGGCGATGAAGCCCACGGCATAGTCGGACAGCTTGACGTCGCCCCAGTCGCCGATCGTCGGCTTGACGAACGCCTGATTGGCGTAGGCGGCCGCCGTCTCGAACTTGGCGCCGCGGACGACGATGCCGTTCGAAGTCTCGCCCGCCACGTGCAGCAGCACGTCCGGATCCTGGTCCTGCGGCCGGCGTGAGCGATCCCCTTTCGGATCGGTGTTGGCCGAGACGTGGAACGGATCGGCGAGCTCGGCGTGCCGGACGTGGCTACGGATGTGCTCCGAGAAGGCCGGATCGATCTCGTTCAGAACATCCTGGCCGTCATACAGAGACCACATCTCCCCGACGGTCTCGTCGCCCACCCGCGTCACGATGCCGCCCAGGTCGTCCAGCACGCGGTCGACCGCGGCGCGCTTGTCGCGCCAGTCCTGCTTGGACAGCGGACGTTTGGCGGCGACCGGACACCGCTCTCCGCTCTCCTCGTCCACGTACGCCATCACCTTGCGCGTGGACTCCTCATGGGCCAGGTCGTAGATCCGGGCGCGGGCGTCGACGATCGGCCTGAACGCCGGGTGCCCGGCGACGTCGTCCACCTTCTCTCCGTCGATCCACACCGATCGTCCGTCGCGCAGCGACTCGCGGTACTCGTCACCGGTCCTGATCATGAGCAGCTATTTCCCGTATAGTGGTAAATGTTTCCCGAATAGAGCCGGACACCCTAGCACGCCACACCAGACATGCCACGACCTCGCACCAATCCCACGCCCGACACGCCGAAGGTGCTCGTCAAGGCGCTGCGCGTGCTCGACGCCTTCGGCGAGCAGTCGGCCGCGTGGTCCGAGGCCGCGCTGCGCGACCACGTCGAGATCCCCTCGACCACGCTCAACCGGATCCTGCGCAGCTTCGAGCACGCCGGCTACCTGATGCGCGGCGACGATGGCCGCTACCGCCTGGGCGTTGCGGCGGTTCGGCTCGGCAATCGCGCGAGCGCCTCGCTCGACCTGCCCGTGGTGCTGGAAGCGCACCTGCGTGACCTCGCGCATCGCACCGAGGAACTGGTCATCCTGGCCGTACCGCACTTCACGACCGGGCAGGCATCGTACCTGGCCGTCGTCGACTGTCCCAAGCGGCTGCGGGTCACGGCGGAAATCGGGACCTCGGTGCCGCTGAGCGCCGGCGCCACCGCCAAGACGATCCTCGCCTTTCGGCCGTCGGCCGACATCGACGCCGTCCTCGAGCGCGCGCCGGCACGCCTGGCCGCCGGGACGATCGTCGACCGCACCCGCATCCGCACGCAGCTCAGCGCGATCGCCGAGCGCGGGTGGGGCCTCAGCTGGGAGGAGACCTGTGACGGCGCCTGGGCAGTGGCCGCCCCAATACTCGATGACGAAGGCCACGCACTCGCGGCGTTCGGAGTGGCCACCCCGATAAGCCGCCACAGCCCCGAGGTGGAGGCGGGCAACCGTGACGCGGTGATCGATGTCGCGGCACTCGCCACCTCAACCCTTGGCCAGCGCGCCCAGCACCGTTGAGAGCAACTGATCGCGCGCCTGCGCCACACCCTCGGCGTCGGTGTAGGTGAAGAAGCCCGAACCGCTCGACGCGCCGAGCCGACCGGATTCGATCAGCTCGGTCAAGACCGCCGGCGGCTCCTGCGTGTTCGACAACGTCGGGAACAGCTCGCGCGCCACCGCCACCGCGGTCGGCACGCCGGCCAGATCAGTGCTGCGCATCGGCCCGAGCACGGCCCAGCGCAGCCCCAGGCAATCGGTCAGCACCGCGTCGATCTGCTCCGGAGTGGCGACGCCGTCATTCACGAGCTGGAGCGCCTCGCGGATCAGCGCGTACTGGAGCCGGTTTGCCAGGAAGCCCTCGATCGTCCGGTTCAGCGCGAGCGGCCGCTTGCCGAGCCCGGCCAGGATCGCCGTTGCCCAGCCGACCACCTCCGGATCGGTCCGCCCGTTCGGGACCACCTCGACCAGCGGGATCAGGTGAGCCGGGTTGAACCAGTGCAGCGCCAGGAACCTGTCTGGCCGAGCCAGCGGCTCGGCGAGCCGATCCAGCGAGAGCGAAGAGGTGTTGGTGGCGATCACCGCCCGTGCCGGGGCGCCCGCCTCCGCTTCGCTCAGGACCGCGATCTTCAAGGCCAGCGACTCAGGAACGGACTCGATGATCAGCTCGGCGCCCGCGGCCGCCTCGACGATCGAGGTGGTGTAGGCGATCTGAGCCGCCGCCTCGCGCTCGAGTGCCCGCCCGGCGTCGAGCAGCGTCTGCTCGGTGCGCGAGAACAGCGCCACCCGGTGGCCGCCGCGCAGCAGAACCTTGGCGATGTTGCGCCCCATGACCCCCGCCCCTAGGACTGCCGCTCTCATGGCCGCGCGGTTCCGACCGCTCGCAAGCGGGCCGCGTCCCAGCGCGAGCTGACGTCACCCGGCGTGATCACCACGCCGGATGCACCGGCTGGCCAGTCCCCTCCCGAGGAGATCACGCCGAGCGGGGTACCCCGCTCGTCCCAGGCCTGCGCCTCATCACCACCCTGGCAAACCGCGAACACCCGGCGGCCGAAGAGCTCCCCGAGCCGCGCTGCCCGCTGCACGCCGGCGCGGGCCTCGGCAGGGCCATCGCTAGTCACCGCCACCGCATCGGCTCCCGCCTCCAGCGAGCCCGACACGAGATCGGTGAAGGCGTCCTCCGCCGCCTCGAGCTCCTCGCCGCTCAGCACGCGTTGCAGTGTGCCGGGCGCCGGCACGGCAGCGATCACCCCGTGCCGGGCGACCGCGCGCAACGCGTACACGAGATCGGCGCCCCGCCGCGCGTACTCGCTGCCCGACAGCGCGTCGAGGGCTGCGTCCCCCCGCTCGCCGGTCGCCGCCGCGGCGTGCGCCGCCTCGTGCGCCGAGTACACGAACATGGCGTCGGCGCCGGCCACCGCCGCGGCGTCGTCGATGAGCCGCTGGGCCATGCCGGGGTGCTGCCACCAGTCCTCGTGCTCCTGATGGACGAGCGCCGGGAGGCGTTCCCACACGATCGGCGCGAACGCCACCCCCTCGCCGGCCAGCGCCGCGAGAAAGCGATCGCGTCCGCTCAAATGCGCACCACCGCCCGGTTCGGTGCGCCCGAGGGCCACTCACCGAAGTACTTGAGCACCTGCTCGGGTGGACGTCGCTGCTCCCATTCGGCGATGAACTCAGAGTACTGCCGCGCGTTGTTCAGGCGCCGGTCACGGTGACCCCGCCGCAACTCGGCCGTCGCCCCGTCGTCGACGATCAGGGTGTCGGGCTCGTAGACCACGGCGAACACCTCGCGCGCCGTCCAGTCGCTGATGCGGTCGGCGCGGACGTCCTCCACCACGGCCTCGGGGTCTCGCTCGAGCACGTCACCGTAGCCCCCGCTCCCCTGGGTGCTGGCGGCGAGCACGTCACCCTCCTGCACAATCCGGATGCCGCGGGTCTGGTGCTCGACGATCACCTCGCCGCCGAGCGCGGTCTCGCCGCTGGCCAGCATGTAGTCGTCGGTCGGCAGGTCGGCCTCGCCGGCCGCCATCAGCTCGAGCAGGTTCGATCCGCGCACCCGGATGCCCGGCACCACGGTCATCGAGTAGCCGCCGAACAGGCCATTGTGAGCAGGGAACTTGGACTCCTTCTGGCTCGAGGTGAAGGCCAGGTGGGGCGTCTGGTAGACGGCGTAGCCGACCGCGGCGCCCAGCCCGCCGCGGTACTTGCCGTATCCGCATGTGTCGCGTTGCTGCTTCTGATAGACGTGCAGCAGCGGGAACTCCGACTCGATGTCCTCCACGTCGGGCGCCTTGCCCCAGGGGCCGTGCGGGAAGCCCCACACGTCGATGCCGTCGCGGTCCGAGCGCGCCGCCAGCCCGTAGGCGTTCAGCGGGTAGCCCATGAAGTCGGTGACCCGCACCCCGTGCTGGTTCACCCCCGCCACCATGACCGCCGACGCGCTCGAGGCGGTGAACCCGCACACCAGCGACCGCTGGTCGGTCGGGAACATCACCTTGGACAACGCGACGCCGAGCAACGGGAACACCATCGCCCCGACCAGCGGCGAGCAGCTGATGGCCGCCTCGGGGTCGGCGTCGAAGAACGTCCCGTGCGGGACCTCGATCCCGATGTGCTCGAGCATGCCCGAGGAGATCGGAAAGTCGTGGAAGGGGAACTGGTAGAGGTTCACCGCGCAGTGGCCGCGGATCACGTTGGTGAACGCGTTGTAGGAGCCTTCGTGCTCCGGTGAGGTGCCGGTGAAATCGAGGGTCAGCCGGTCTCCCCGGACCTCGACCGCCACCGAGGCGCGCAGCAGGCCGTCCTCGTGGCCGGTGGTGTCCATGAACACGTTGTGACGGTAGATCCCGTCCGGCCAGGACTCGATCCGCTGGCGCACACCGGCCGAGGTCTGCTGGATCATGCGGCGGAACAGGCCGCGCACCAGCGCGTTGCCGCGCTTGGCGGCCAGCGCCTGGAGACGGACCCGGACGCGGTCGCAGGCGGCCACGCGCGCCTTGACGTCGGTCACCTGCATGCGCGGCGCGCGAGAGATGAAGTTCTCCATCATCAGCAGCAGGTCGTTGCGAAGCCGATAGTGCTCGCCGATCTTGATCGGGGTCAGCTTCATGCCCTCGTCGTGGCGGGTGTGGGCCTGGGTCACCTCGCCGCCCGGCTCGCTGCCGCCGGTCTCGGACTGATGCGCGCCGGACACCACCCATCCGAGCAGCTCGTCGCCGCCGAACACCGGCATGATCGCGAACTGATCCGGGTTGTGGATTCCGCCGTAGAGCGCCTCGTTGCAGTAGTAGATGTCACCCTCGCCGACGCCCACCGAGGGGTCAAGGGCGAACCGCTCGCGAATGAACTTGATCGGCACCTGCCCGGTGACCGAGTGCAGATAGGTGCCCAGCACCGCCGAGACCAGGTCGCCGTGCGCGGTGTATACCGCCACCAGCGTGTCGCCCGAGTGCAGCATGCTCGAGATTCCCATCTTCGTCATGACCTCCTTGCCCTCCTGGAGCATGAGGTTAACGTTCTCGGAGTAGATCTCGTAGTCGCCGGGCCGCAGCGCCGCGGCATCCTCCAGCTCCTGCTCGGTGGCCGGCTCGAGCTCCATCGCCCGCGTCACCATCGCCGCGTCAAACATCAGATCCCTCCTCGTCGGCCGTCAGGACGATGCCGGAGCGCTCGTCCACCGTGCACGTCCAGCTTGGCGCGAGGACCACCGTCGTGTCGTCGGAGTCGATCAGGGCCGGGCCGGGGAACCCGTCTCCCCGCGCCAGGCGCTCCATCTCGTACACGGGTGTCTGCACCCATCCCTCCTCGAACGCGAACAGCGCCTCCCGGTAGCCGGTCAGCGCCGCCGCCGTCCCGGCATCTCGCGCGGCGGCCACCGGGCGATCGGCATGCAGCTGGGGCAACGAGGCCTTCAGCACGAAGGCCTCGATCTCGACGCCGGCTTCCGGGTTCAGACCGAGCGGGCTGTAGCTTTCTGAGAACTCGCGCTCGAACGCGGCGTACAGCGCCTGCATGTCGTCGTGGGAGCTGACCGACAGCCGCGGCGAAGCCACGCGCTTGACGTTGAGCTGCCCCCGAACTTCATGTCGAGCTCGAGCGAGTAGCGCACCTGGTCAGGGTCGAAGCCCTCGCCCGCGAAGTCCCGGCGGGCCAGCTCGCACAGCCCCTCCACCACGGCATTGAATCCTTCGTAATCGTCCAGCCACCTCCCGCCCACCGCGGTGAGCAGCGAGAAGCGCCGCGAGCGCTCGTAGACGTGCATCACGTCCATCGTCGAGGAGCCGTAGGCGCAGAACGCCGAGGAGAAGGGGAACACGACGACTTTGCTCATGCCGGCGGCCTCGGCGTAGCCACAGCAGTGCACGGGCCCGGCTCCGCCGGCGGCGAAGATCACGAAGTCGCGCGGATCGTAGCCCTTGAGCACGGTCTCCTTGTAGATCTCGGCCCCCATCCGCGCATCGATCACCCGCTTGATCAACAGCGCCGCCTCCGGCACGTCGATCTCGAGCGGCCAGGCCACGTGATCGCGGATGGCCCGCTCGGCCCGGCGCCGGCTCAACTTGAGCTGGCCACCGTGGAAGCGATCGGCGCTCAGGTAGCCGAGCACCAGGTCCGCGTCGGTGACCGTCGGCTCGCGCCCGCCCTGGTCGTAGGCGGCCGGGCCCGGGATCGACCCGGCGCTCTCCGGCCCGACGTCGAGCCGCCCGTCGAGCAGCGTGTCGACCCGGGCAATCGACCCGCCGCCCGATCCGATCGAGCGGGAGTCGAGGATCGTGGCGTCCACGGCCCAGCGGTCTATGGTCGGCGCGAACTTGTAGAAGCGCGTGGACCCCTCGACCACCATCGCGATGTCGAAGCTGGTCCCGCCCATGTCGGTGACCACCACGTTCTTGTAGCCATAGGTACGCCCCAGTGTGGAGCTACCCATCAGCCCGGCGACCGGGCCGCCGTTGTACGTCTGCACCGCCGCGGAGCGGAACACGCTGGCCATTCCCCCGGTGTTGTGCACCATCATCAGCGGGTTGCCGTAGCCGCGGCGGCGCAGCTCCTGCCCGATCCCAATCAGCTCCTCGTACATCGATTGGTGCAGGTACGCGTTCAGGATCGTCATCGTCGTGCGCGTGTACTCGAACTTGCGCGGCGAGACCTCACCGGCCAGGAACACCGGCATGCTGCCGAGGTAGGTCTCGTTGTACTCGCGCTCGATCAGCTCGCGGATGCGCAACTCGTGCACGGGGTTCATGAACGACCACAGCAGGGAGACCACGAAGCCCCGCACACCCGCGTCGACCAGCGCGTCGAGCTGGCTCGAGGAAGTGATCCTCGTCGAGCGGGCGGAGCACCTGCCCGCGGTAGTCGACGCGCTCTTTGACCCCGACCGTGAGGTCCTTGGGAATGATCGGCTGGGGCTTGTCGGCGCCGGCGATGTTGCGCTGGGCCTTGAACGGGATCCCGTCCGACCACTGGCTGGCTCGTCCAACCAGCACGGTGTCCTCGAAGCCCTCGGTCATGATCAGACCCAGCCTCGGGCCCTTTCGCTCGATCAGCTTGTTCATGGCCAGCGTGGTCGAGTAGCGGAGGATCTCGGCGCGCGAGAGCAGAGCGTCCGTGCTCACGCCAAGATGATCGGCGGCGTCGTCGATCGCGCGCGACATGCCCTGCGAGAGGTCGAACGGCGTGGTGCGCGCCTTGCACCACACCTCGCGATCCTCGAGGCGCACGTAGCAGTCGGTGAACGTGCCGCCGATGTCGATCTCGACCGACGAGCTCATGACTGCATCCCGTCAGCGTCGCCGTGCCTGCGCTTGAGCGCGTCGACATCCAGCTCGATGTCGTGCGTGATCGGATGCCCCGGCGGCAGGTACTCGACCTCGATCAACGTGGCGCACCCCGGACAGATGAACTCGAGGATGCGGCACCACTCGGGGTCGGGCGCGAACGTGTAGTCGCCGTCGACGATGGGGCGGTGCACCTCTCGCGGGTCGCGCTCCCAGACCAGGCAGCCATGCTTGTAGTTCTCGCGCGCGCTTCCCAAGGGCGTGGCGCAGTTGACGCATAGCCACTGCTCGCGGTCGAGGTCGATCTCGAGGTACTCGGTGATCCTCGGTCTCACGTCGTCAGCTCCTTGCTGAGAATCCCATAGCCCTGGCGGGTGAAGGACACCGACCAGCCGGCCGGCACGAAGATGGTCGTGTCGGGGGCGCGCAGGAAGATCGGCCCGGATGACGAGGACGCGGCCGGGTCGCCGAGGCCGGGGAGAACGGGCACGCTGAGCCGGCCCGCAGGAGTCAGCACTTCGTGCAGGCGCCCGGTCTCAGAGCCCTCAGCGCCCGTGATCATCTCGACCACCGCCTCCCGGGGGACCGACACGTGGAGGGCCACGCGGGTAGCGACCGCCACGATGCCGTCACGACGAACCAGCGACTCGGGCGCTCCCAGGACCTCGGCGAGGATCAGGTCGTCCCGGCGTCCCGACCCGATGGCCAGCGACGCCTGCACTTTGTCCAGGCCACGCACGCCCTCGGTCCGAAGGTCACGCCGGGCGTTGTCGGCCAGCCGCGCCACCGCGCCGAGGAGCGCCGCCTCGCCGGAGCCGGCGGGCACGACCGTCTGGTAGGAGTGGGCGATCGGCAGGAGGCCGGCGCCGAAGGCCGAGAACACCGAGCTGTGCGGGAACACAACCACGCGCGGAATCCCGAGGATGTCGGCCGCCTCCACGCACAACAGCCCACCCCCGCCACCGTAGGAGAACAGCCAGCGGGTGGACGGGTCGCTCGCGCCGAGGTCCCGATGCCGTGCCGCCCAGCCGATCAGGTGCTCGCCGAGGACGCGGCGGATCGCCTCCTGGGCGTCGAGCAGGGCGTTGTCCAGTGATTTGCCCAACCGGTCGGCCAGCGCTTGCGCGACGGCGCGGGCGGGCCCAGGGCTCAGCCGGCGCCGGCCGCCCAGGAACTCGCCGGGCTCGAGGTAGCCGAGCAGCAGCCACACGTCGGTGGGCGTCAGCCATTCGCCGCCCAGGCCGAAGCACGCCGGCCCCGGCGAGGCGCCGGCGCTGCGCGGTCCGACGCGGATCGCCCCGTCGTCATCCATCGCGATGATCGATCCGCCCCCGATCCCGAACGAGTGCAGAGAGACCGATGGATGCGCGACGATCACCTCGCCGACCTCCGTGTCAGCGCTGACCGGCACCCGGCCGCTGGCCAGGAACGCAACGTCGGTGGTTGTCCCGCCGACGTCGAACGTGCACACGTTCTGGGCATGGAGGGCGCGTGCCACATAGCTCGCGCCGAGTACGCCCGCGCTGGGTCCCGAGTCGTAGGTGTCGATCGCGCGCGTCTTGGCCACCCGGCTCGTCGACCCGTCCGTGTTGACGATCAACACCGGCCGGGTGAGCCCGCGGTCCCGGGCTCGGTCCTCGGCCAGGTACAGCGCCCGGACCAGGTTCGGGTGCAGGTACGCGTTCACCACCGCCGCGGCCGTCCGCCCGTGGGGGTCGGCCGCGAGCGAGACGCGAGAGGCCACCATCAGTGGAACCGCGCCGAGGTAGTGGCGCGGGTACGAGCGATCGATCAGCTCGCGCGCTCGCAGCTCGTTGGCCGGGTTCAGGTTCGCTCCGGCGAAGCTGACCACAAGCAGGCGGACCCCGCGCTCGAGGAACTCGCGGACCGCGGTGCCGAGCTCGCGTTCGCTGGGTGGGACCTTCACCGCGCCCCGGTCGTCGACCTCCTCGCTGATCCCCCGCACAAGTTCGAGGTCCACGAGGGTGCCGAGCGCGTTTGCCTGCGCCTCGGTCCCGTAGAGCGTTGACTGCGCTCCCTGCGTCACGATCAGCCCGACCGGCGCGCCGCGACGCTCGACGATCGTGTTGGTCGCGATCGTCGAGCTGAAGTGCAGGCGGCTGAGCGCGGCGAGAAAGCCCGTGAGCTCGTGGCCGACGGCCGCGGCGGCGGCCTCGAGGCAGGCCCGGAAGCCGATCGTCAGGTCGTGGGGCGTGGTGTCGACCTTCACCTGGGCGGTGCGGGCGCCGTCGGAGACGAAGCCGTCGGTGAACGTGCCGCCGGTGTCGATGCTCATCGTGAACGCGCGCCGGGGTCGCGCACCCACGGCCTGCTGGACCGGCCCGGCTCCCGGCTGCGCGGCCGAGGCGGTGATGGGCATGGTCGGGCAGTCGGTCAACGACATCGCTACGTTCCGGCGCTCCGCATTGGAAGGTTGAGCTCAGAGCGCTCGGCCTGCTCGAGCGCGGCCTCATAGCCGGCGTCGGCGTATCGCGCCACGCCGAGCGCGGGGTCGGTCCAGAACACCCGGGCGATCTTGCGCTGGGCGAGTTCGCTGCCGTCGGCCACCACGACCATCCCGCTGTGGATGCTCCGTCCCACACCGACCCCGCCGCCGTTACCCACCGCCACCCAGCTGGCGCCCTGGGCAGCGTTGAGCAGCGCGCCGAGGATCGGCCAGTCGGCGATCGCGTCGCTCCCGTCCGTCATGCCCTCGGTCTCGCGTGAAGGCGAGGCGACCGAGGCGGGATCCATGTGGTCGCGGCCGAGCGCCAGCGGGCCGATCTTGTCCTCGCTAACCAGTTCGTTGAGCCGCATGCCGACGGCGTCACGTTGCCCGAGGCCCAACCAGCAGATGCGGGCCGGGAGGCCCTGATGACCCAGGCGGCTACGGGCGAGCTCGATCCAGTTGCGCAGGGTGGGCCGGTCGACCACCTCCATCAAAGCGTCCTCGGATTTCCGCAGATCCTCGGGGTCGCCAGACAGCGCGATCCACCGGTACGGTCCGATGCCCTGCGCCAGCAGAGGGCGCATGTAGGCCGCGACGAAGCCTGGTATCTCCATCGCCTCGACCACGCCGGCATCGCGGGCCTGGGCTCGGAGGTTGTTGCCGTATTCGAACGCGATCGCCCCGCGCGAGCGAAGCTCGAGCAGGCCTTCGACGTGGCGGGCGATCGACGACCGCACGGCGGCGAGGTAACCCGCGTCGTCCGCGGCGGCGCGCCCGGCATCCTCCACCGCGTAGCCGGCCGGGACGTAGCCGTGGAGCAGGTCATGCGCGGGGGTCTGATCGGTCACCACGTCGAACGGCACCGCGTCGCGGACGAGGCGGGGAACGACATCCGCGGCGTTGCCGATCAAGCCGATCGCCGCCGGACCGGCCGGGTCGTCGAGCGCGGCGAGCGCGTGCCGGTAGTCATCGGTCAGCAGGTCGATCCATCCGGCGTCGGCGCGCCGACGGGCCCGCCGCGGGTCGACCTCGACGGCGAGCACCCGCCCGCCGTTGAGCGGAACTCCCAGGCCCTGCGCGCCGCCCATGCCACCGAGCCCCGCGGTCAGCACGCGCTTGCCGGCCAGCGTGCCCCCGAAGTGGGTCCGGCCCACCGCGCTGAACGTCTCGTAGGTGAAGCCAAGGATGCCCTGCGTGCCGATGTAGAACCAGCCCGCGGCGGTCATCTGCCCGTACATGGTCAGGCCGGCTGCCTCGAGCGCCCAGAAGTCCTCCGGTGTGGACCAGGCGGGCACGAGCATCGCGGTCGAGATGAGGACCCGCGGGGCGTCCGGGTGCGTGGGAACCACCGCCACGGGCTTGCCCGACTGGATGATCAGCGTCTCGCTGCAATCCAGCTCCCGCAGCGCGAGGACGATCGCGTGCAGGCATTCCACGTTGCGCGCCGCCTTCCCGGCCCCGCCGTACACCACCAGGTCATCGGGACGCTCCGCCACCGCCGGGTTCAGATTGTTGAGCAGGCAGCGCAGCGCTCCCTCTTGCTCCCAGCCCCTGCAGGTCAGGGCCAACCCCCGGGGCGTGGCCAGGTCGAGACGGCGGCGGGCGGTCGGGATGCTCTTGGTGATGAGGTCTCCTCGCGGCCGGCCTGTCTCTCGACGGGCTCCAGCCATCCGATTGGCGGCACTACTGTCGGTGGCAGCTCTCAGCGCGGCGCGATTGTATCCATAGATCCACGGATGCATCAATCCGCCCAGCGGCCTACGTGGCTACGATTTCCGGACCGTGGGAGCGACGACCGACCGCGTCCTAGTCACCAGCCTGGCTGATGAGATCGCCTTCCGCATTCAGGCGGCGATCCTCGACGGCCAATTCCCGCCTGGGACCCACCTCCAGCAGGACGAGCTATGCGCCAGGTTCGGGGTCAGCCGCACGCCGGTGCGCGAGGCGCTGCGCAAGCTCCAGGCCACGAACCTGGTCGATCTGGTGCCGAACCGCGGCGCCACCGTGCGGATCCCGACCCGCAAGGAGCTGGTGGACGTCTACGCGCTGCGAGCCGAGCTCGAGGGCTATGCCTGCCAGCTGGCGGCACCGAACGTGTGCACTGAGTTTCTCGACGAGCTCGACCGGGTGCAGGCCGACATGACGGGGGCCACAGCCGAGCTCGAGCACGGCGGGCTGCTCCCGGAAGGCGAGGCCGCCTTCAACGCCCGGGTCACGCTGTCCAATGTCCGCTTCCACGGGGCCATACATCGTCTGGCCGACAACGCTCGGCTCGGCCGGACCATCGAGGAGCTCCAGACCTACTTCCCCAAGGACTATGTGTGGCGCGCGCTACGCGACTCACCCGAGGGACACGTGCTGAGCGTCGACGAGCACGAGGAGATCCGCGACGCGCTGGCGACCCACGACAGCGTGGCCGGGCGCATGGCCATGACCGCCCACATAGAGCACGCCGGCCGGCTCCTCATCGGCTACCTGGATCGTCACAGCTTCTGGGGACCGGGCTGATCGCGGGGCCGGCGGCGCGGCCGTCCCCGCGAGGCGGCGGTTTACGGTGCGATGGTCTCCATGTGAAATCACCTCCTCTCGGGTCGCCGCCCGGACTGATGCCGGGCGAAGTACACGAGCTTGATATGACGCTCGTCGTCGAAGGCGTCCTCCAGCCGGGCCCCGCAGTGCTGTCCCGCCAGCACGCACTCGAGCCCTGCCCGGTGAAGCGCCGCGCGCACCGTCTCCGGCGCGTGGTGGCGCTGGACGTGGCGCATCGACATGCGCTCCCACAGGCCGTCGCCGCGCTCGGTGAAGATCGCCACGGTGGCGGCGCCGATGTCGCCGCGGCCGAAGCTCGTCTCGCTCTCGCCCTGCCAGGCGAGCAGCACGCCATCGCCCTCCCGGACCGCGTCCTCGGCAAACGCGGTCCGGTAGGTGAGCAGCGAGTTGACGTCAAACGCGAACACGCCACCCGGCGACAGGACGCGGGCGACGCCGCGGAACGTCGCCTCCAGATCCTCGGGCGAGAGCAGGTAGTTGACCGCGTCGTCGAGGCAGAGGACGAGGTCGAACTCCCCCAGCCCAGGCAGCTCGCGCATGTCGGCCACCAGGAACACGTCGGCGTGCTGGGGATACTTGCGCCGGGCCTCGGCGATCATCCTCGGCGAGATGTCGCACGCTCGCACCGAATAGCCGCGGGCGAGCAGAGGCGCGGTGCTGTTTCCAGTGCCGCAGGCCAGGTCCAGGGCGCGCCTGCCACTTAGCCCAAGGGCAAGCGCCCGGCGCTCGATCGCCGCGATCCACGGCGCGTAGGCGTAGCCGGCGGTGAAGTGGTCGTAATACGGGGCCAGGACGTCGTAGGCCGCCGCCGTGTGGTTCAGCTCCGTTGTCGCGCTCATCGTCAATGGACGACCCGAGAGCGCTCAGGAGTGTTTCACTTTATTTGACTTTCTTTAGCATCGGCGCGGGCCGCGCGGCCGGCGCATGTCCGAGAACCTCGCCCATCAATGGGATTGGTCGCTGATTCGGCACCGCTGCCGGCTCGAGGCGGTCCGGATCCTCCGCCGTCATCACGACGCCGACGAGGTCGTACAGGAGGCGCTCGCCCGCGCCTGGCGCGGCCGCGGGTCGTGCCGGACTCCCGATTCCCCCCTCGCGTGGTGCCTTCAGATCACCCGCAACGAGGCGTTCCGGCTAATCGGGTCCCAGCGGACGCGCACTGCCGACCCACTCGACTCCGGGCCGGAGTTCGAGGACGAGCGGGCGGTTGGAGAGCGCGAGCGAGTCCTGAGCCGGGTCGACGTGGGCCGCGCGCTACGCAGCCTGCCGGTGCCGGAACGTCAGCTCATCGCGCTCCGCTACCAGCAGGACTATTCCCATCCGCAGATCGCCGCCGAGCTCGAGATCCCCGAGGCGACCGTGCGCGTGCGACTGCACCGCGCCCAGAAGCGGCTCAGGCCCCTGCTCGAGGAAGGGTGAGGCTCAGTGCGGAGCCGGCGCGCGGCGGTTGCTGCCGCGCTTTGGCACGGGCGGTTCCATCCGCTGACCTCGCCGCACGGTCCGGCGAGGCCTCGAACAACATCAGGACACCGATCCCCTGGACCTCCTCGGCGTGGTCGGCGGCGGCCAGTCGCTTGGCTGCGGCCGCCTTGATGCGATCGAAGTCGTCGAGCAGCTTGTCGAACTTGACCGCCAGCTCGTTCCATCCCTTCTGGTCGAGCACGAGCGTGGTCCTGGACAGGTGGGCGTTTGAGCGCCCGAAGCCTCCCGACTGCGCGGCCCGGTTCACCTGACCCGAGATCTTCGTGAGCGTGGCCCGGACCGTGGCCTGCTTGACGATGCTTGGCACGGTCGCCCAGGCGTCGCTCGTGATCACCGGGCGTTCCTGCGCGCTGTAGTAATGCTCCAGGGCGCCGCGTCTCGGTCGGGTCCGCTCGAGCTTGGCCAGCCCCAGGCGCGCCAGCGTCCTGACGTGGTAGCTGACGAGCCCGAGCGGTGCATCCAGCTCCTCCGAGATCTCTCGTGGGCTGGCCACGCGCTCCTCCAGGATGGCGAGAATCGCGACGCGGAGCGGATGCGCCAGCGCCTTGGCCAGCTGGGGATCTGAGATATGTCGGTCCGTCTTCATGGGCTCTCCTTCCGTGACGGCCGACCCCGGTGCGGACCGACCCGTTACCAGAACACGACGCCGGGCACTGTAGCTGCTCGTCCGGGCGGTCCCCTTTTGGTTCACGTCGCCTGATTGGTGAGAGCATCACGACTCCCGCTGGCCGCTTCCGGGCTGTTCCAATCCGCGCTCCGGTCGTGGGACGGCGGCTTCGGTGGCTCAGTCTGTCGTTCATACCGCGCGATTCGGTGGGTCATAACCGCGCACTCGCCGTCGTCGAGGCGGTGAATACCGATTCAGAGCCGTATGTGGGTCAAATGGGCGCACTCGGCCCACGCGGATGGTCGAGTGCAGACTTATGACCTCAGCCTGACTACGACGCGCCCAGCGATCCGGCGAACGACGGGCTGGTCCACCCACCGCCCGAGCCGGCCGGCGCTGGACCGAGCAGCTTGCCGCCGTAGATCACGCTCCCCGATCCGGCCTGGGGCGCCGTGCGTGATCACCAGCTTGTGGTCCCATTGTGGCTGCGGGTCCCAGGGCGCCCACGGGTTGCCGGACTGCCACAGCATCGCGATCGAGTACTGGTCGCGATCGAGATAGCCGGTCTCGACGCGCACGATGTAGGGGACGGTCGTGCCGTTGTCGGTCGTGGTGGTGGCGATCGCCGGATCGAAGTCAACGTCACGCCGCCCGAGACCAGGTCCGCCCGGGTCGACAGCACGTTGATCTGCAGCCCGTGCGCCACCGCCGCCGGTGCCAGCACACCGAGCGCCACTCCGAAGGCAGCCAGAACCGACACAACCGTCCTGCCGTGCACGTGACCTCCCGCATGTCTTGACCGAGCGCCCTGCCGCGCTACCTGGAAACAGCGTTGTACCAATGAGAAACGCGTGCTGTCAAGTCGGGTACCGCGCCGTATCAGGTCGCCACTCGATCCACGTTCCGTGGCCATCGGCCCAGGCGGTCGGTACGCCGTCGACGCACAGCAGGAACGCCGCGGGATCCGGATGCTCCCCGCTCAGATCGGGCGCGCCCGGGATCAGCGACGGCGCCTCGTTGGCGATCCACACGGCTCCGACATCGGACGCGGACCGCGCGAATGCCTCCCGGTCTTCCCGGTCGCGCACATACGCCAGCACCGCCGTGTGGAAGACGACGAGCGTCGTGTCGGCCGGCGCCCGTGCCGAGAGCGCCGGCAGATCGGTGCGCAGGTCGCCCTGCACCACGCTCGGCGCCACCGCGCGCGCTACCTCGCACGCTGCCCGCAGCCGCGGTAGCCGGTATTCCTCGCCCGGCCAGACCAGCGCCTGGAGCCAGCGCACCTCGCGGTCGTCGCGGAGGTCGACCGGCTGCAGATCGAGCCCCGCTCGCCAGGCCACCTCGACGCCCCGCTCCGGCAGCGGCGTTCCGGGGCCCGCGCGGCATTCGAAACGCGGCGGGTCGACCTCGCACGAGGCGGTGGGCGCGATCGTGTGTCCGCCGTAGTCGTAGGCGTAGTAGTCGGGCAGCAGGCACAACCCGGCCGAGGCGCCGACTTCGAGCAACGCGAGGGGTTGTGGCAGACGCGCGAGCAGGGGCAGCAGCGTGGCGCAGCGCGCGGGCTCGTTGGTCTGGGTCGATCGCATGGCCATCACCGATGCGATCTCCTCACCGCAGCGCTCCACCAGGGCCAGGAACTCATCGCCGCTCGGTGGCGTGTCGTACAGATACCGCACCACCCCCAGCAGGACGTTCGGCTGCCACTTCGCCTCGGGCATCGCGGCCAGGAAATCGAGGACAGGCGGGCTGGCCGCCACCGCCTGACAGATCTCCACGTACGCCGGCGAACGACCTGCGGCCTCACGGGCGAAGCGGCGCCACCGCTCGGCGATCGACCGGCGCGCGTCCGTGACCGGGGGGTCGCTGCTCACCCGAGCGGAGGCTATCTCCACGCGCGATACTGTCGCCAATGGAGCGCAACGTCCTGGGCGGCCCGCTCGAGACCTGTAGCGTCGACCCGCTCACCGGCTTCTATCGCGACGGGTGCTGCCGCACCGGCCCCGGCGATCCCGGCAGCCACACGATCTGCGCGGTCGTGACGGCAGAATTCCTCGAGTATCAACTGAGCGTCGGCAACGACCTGAGCACGGCGGTTCCCGAGCACCGCTTCCCGGGCCTGACACCCGGCGATCGCTGGTGCGTGACCACTCGCGCCTGGCTGCATGCACACGAGGAGGGCGTCGCCGCGTTCGTGGTGCTGGCCGCCACCCACGAACGCGCGCTCGAGCTCGTGCCACTCGACGTGCTGCGGGAGTACGCGGTCGACGTGCCCGCCGACGCGAGCTCGATCGATACGTGAACACGACCGCGACCAGGTTCGCCGGCTTCGACCGCGAGGTACAGGACTGGTTCAACGGCCTGGAAGCCGACAACAGTCGGGATTACTTCGCCGCTCATCGCGCCTTCTTCGAGGCGTCGGTGCGAGGCCAGATGAACGCGCTGCTGACCGAGCTCACCGGAACGTTCGGCGGCGAGGTGAAGCTGTTTCGCCAGAACCGTGACATCCGCTTCTCGCCCGACAAATCGCCTTACAAGACGAACACCTACGGTGTCCTGCTCGGCTCCGGGATCGCCCTGCACGGCTTGTACGCCTCGATCTCGGCCGACGGTCTCGTCGCCGGCAGCGGCTACCACGTGATGGCCCGCGATCAGCTCGAGCGCTTCCGCGAGCGACTGGCGGACGACCGCCACGGACCAGACCTGGCCAGGCTGGTGGCCCAGGCCACGAAGCAGGGCCTCGCGCTCTGGGGCGAGAGCCTGACCACCGCTCCACGCGGCTACACCACCGATCACCCGCGCATCGAGTTGCTGCGCCGCAAGAGCCTGAGCCTCGGCGCCCGGCGGCCATTCGGCGACGGCATCGGCCGCACCGACGGCCTGCGCTTCGTCACCCGGACCTGGCGTGCCACCGCGCCGGTCACGCGGTGGCTCGACGAGCACGTCGGGGTGAGCAGGCTGCCGACCGACCGCGGGCGCCGCCGGGGCTGACCCCGTTCAGTGCCGGGCGTAGGTTCCGATGAGCGTGCCCTGCCCGATCACGGCCAAGGTCGACACCTGGTCGACCGTGAACCCCCGAGTCAACCCCGACGGCTGGCCGAGCGCGTCCACCGTGATGCGATAGTGATGGGCCGGCCCGGCGGGAGGGCACGGGCCGCGGTACCCGAGCGATCCGAAGCTGGTGCGGCCGAGCACGGCGCCGGGTGGCTTGGCGGCGGCCGGCAGCGACAGCGTCCCGCCCCGCGCGGGCAGGTGGGCGAGACCCCAGTGGATGAAGTCGCCGCCCGGCGCGTCTGGATCGACCATCACGACCACGACCTCCCGCGTGCGCGCGGGCAGCCCCCTCACGCGGAGCGGCGGCGAGACGTCGCGCCCATCGCATGTGTGGACTCGCGCAATGGCGCCGCCGGCGCGGAAGTCGCTCCTGACCTGGATCGGCGTGCCCGGCGGCCGCGGCGAGGTCGGCGGCTTGCTCTTACCGCCGCAGCCGGTGACGATCAGCGCTGACGCGAGCATCGCGGGCACCTTCCGCATGGGCCAATTATCGAGGCTCCGTCCGTCAGGCGGTTCGGCGCTTCAGCGTACTGGCGCCGAGGAGCAGGGCGAGCAGGATCGTCCCGGCGACGATCAGGATGTCGAGCCACAGCCATGCGGCGATGTCGTCCGCGGTGACCTTGGCCAGGGCGTCATAGGCATAGCTGACGGGGAGCGCGTCAGAGACGACCTCGAGTGCGTGGGGCATGTGGGCGCGAGGGACGAGCAGACCGCTTGCCCCCGCGCCGAACGCACAACCCGCGCACATCAACCGCGGGCGTCGCGCTCACGTGCAATAATTCGTCGTTCGATGAAATCATCAAGTGAAGAATACTGCTGATGTCAATCAGGGCAAAGGCCTCCGGGCGCCCGAGCGGGCGACGTCCGGGCGCCAGCGGCACCCGGCAGGCGATCCTCGCTGCGGCGGGCCGCCAGTTCGCCGAGCGCGGCTACGACCGCGCCTCGATGCGTGCGATCGCCGCCACCGCGGGCGTCGACCAGAAGCTGATCGCCTACTTCTTCGGCTCCAAGCAGAACCTATTCGTGGCCACCGTCGGCCTCCCGTTCAACCCGGCCGAGACGCTCCCGGCGATCCTGGCCGGCGAGCCGGGCAAGGTCGGCGAGCGGCTGGCCGCTCTGCTCACGGAGGTCCTCGAGCAACCCGAGCTCCACCAGCGCCTGACCGCGGTCGTTCGCGCCGCGGCCAGTGATCCGGCCACCGCGCGCATGCTGCGCGAGTTCCTGACCTACGAACTGTTCGCACCGGCGGCAGCGTTGCTCGGCGGAGAGGACGCGACCCTGCGCCTCAACCTGGCCGGCTCGCAGATCGTCGGCTTGATCACCGCCCGCTACGTCGTCGAGATCGAGCCGCTCGCCTCGGTGCCGCCGGCCCGGCTGGCCGATCTGATCGCGGCCACGCTCGAGCGCTATCTGACCGCCCCGCTCGGCCTCGGCGGGTGAGGCTCCTCGAGCGACGCCGCGTACCGCCGCGCCTCTGCGTACACCCGGGCGAAATCCGCCGGCTTGTGGTGCGCGTTGAGTCCGCTCGGGTTCGGCAGCACCCAGACCGGCCGCCCGGCCACCGGCTCGTCCTGCAGCCCCATGTCCGCGCGGGGGCGCTGGAAGGCGGCGCGATACGCCACCACGCCGACCATGGCCACCAGGCGCGGCGCCCACGCACGCACGGTCTCCTCCAGCGCCGCGGCTCCGGCCCGCAGTTCGACGAGGCTCAGCTCGGCGGCCGAGCGCGTCGGCCGCGAGACGATGTTCGCGACGCCGACCCCGAACGACGGCAGCAGCCCGTCCTCCTCCGGTCTGAGCAGCCGCGGCGTGAACCCGGCCGCGTGGAGCGCCGGCCAGAACCGGTTCCCGGGCCGCGCGAAGTGATGCCCCACCTCCGCGGAGCGGAGCGACGGGTTGATCCCGACGAACAGAACACGGAGTCCGGGACCGCCGATCGGACCCACGTCCGGCACGGGGCGGAGATTATCGTCCAGTCAGCCCCCGCCGAGGAACCGCGCCAGCACTCGCCGCACCGCCGGATTCCGGGCGCGGAGCTGTACCGAGTGGCCGGCGCCGGCCACCGCGAGGAGCTGCCCGCGCGGCGCGAGCGCGGCCTCGGCGCGCGCCCAGACGCGCGGCGTGGAGAGGTCGCGCTCGCCCGACAACAGGAGAACCGGCACCGACGGAAGCTCGGCCGCCGCCGCGCCGTCGGGCACGGCCGGGGGCTGCGTCGGCGGCCAGGCCAGGCAGCCGTGAACGAGGCCGTTGCCGACGGCGGTCGCGCGGTCGAACGGATAAATGCTCTGCTCCGGTGTCGACGCCGCAAGCGACTCGAGCGTGGCGGCTCGCCGCGGCCGCGGCGCGGCCGCATCCCACGGCGTTGCCAGCTCCGGGCATATCGTGCTCTCGTGCAGGCCCTGGCTGAGAAAGCTCGCCGGCACGGCCTCGTCGCGTCTCACCACGGCGATCAAGCGCTCTAGCGCTGTTGGACGACCGGCGCGGGCCGCGTGCAGCGCATCGAGTACCCCTGGGAAATCAGGAGCCCCGACGCTGTCCGCCACCAGCGTGTCGAGCACGGCCGGGCCGTCGTGAAGCCGCCTGACGACGGCGGCCAGATCGGCGGCCGGATCCCAGCCGCATCGCGCCGCGGCGCAGACCGACCGCAGCACCCGGCCACTGCTCGAGAGGGCGGTGCGATACAGCGGATCGGCGCCGGCCTGCGGAACCACCGAGTCGAGCACCATGCGCGCCACGTGCGTCGGGTGCGCCAGCGCGTATCGCTCGGCGACGAACGTCCCGTACGACACGCCGTCGAGCGTGAGCCGGCGGACGCCCAGGGCAACCCGGAGCGCATCGATGTCCGCGACGGTCTCCGCGGTCGTGTAGTAGCGGCGATCCGCGCCGATCGAGCGCGCGCAGGCTCCGACGACTGCGTCGGGAACGACGGTCAGGTCCGAGGCGCCGGCCGCCCGCTGGAGCGCCGGGCACTCGAGCGCGCCGGCTCCGGTGCCCCGCTGGTCGAACATCACCAGCCGGTAGCCGGTGAGCTCGGCGCGCAGGCGCGTCTCGACGCGGGTCAGAAACGGTACGCCAGGTTGTCCAGGTCCTCCGGTCAGGAACAGCAGGACGCCTCGCTGCGACGCGCTCGGCGTCGTGGTGCCGACCGCGAGCGTCAAGCTCCCGCGCGCCTGGCCGGCATGGTCGAGCGGCACCCGCAGCGTCGAGCAGGCGAAGGCGGCCTGGCCGGGACACGGGTGGGCGCCCGTGAGCCGCGAATGCTGCGCGGGTGCGACGCGCCGCGCCGCAGCCGGATGGTGATGCGCGCCGCAGCCTGCGAGCCAGGCGCCCAGCCCGACGATGGCGACGATGCTTCGCCCAGAACGCACGTCGACATGATCGCGCCGCTCGCCCTGCGACGTGAGAGGCGACGCTAGTGGCGAGCGCGCATCTCGGCCAGGCGGTCGGGATCGAAGTCGTCCGAGCGCACCCATCGCAGGAGCGCCTGCTCGGTCTCGATGACCCGGTCTGCGGCGGCCGGCAGTTCCGCGGCGATCTCGAACGGGATCTTCAGCACGCCGTGCTGGTCGGCGTGCAGGAGATCGCCGGGCGCGATGCTGAGGCCGCCGATCTCGATCGGTTCACCAACCGCCTCGACCCGGACGTAGGCGTGCGAGACCGACGGCCCGGCCGCGAAGAAGTGGAAGCCCATTCCCCGCGCCTCGTCGAGATCGCGCACGGACCCGTCGGTCACACAGCCCACGCACCCGAGCACTCCGAAGATCGTGGCGTGAACCTCTCCCCACAGCGAGCCGTGCGCCGGCGGGTCATCGAGGTCCTTGACGACCACGATGCGTGGCGCGCGGACGGTACGGACATGGGAGTACAGCGCGTTGTTGCCGGCGCCGGCCCAATCTTCGTCCGGGGCCCCGCGCGCGACGATCGTCGCGGTGCAGGCAAACCCGACCATCCGGCCGAGCTCGGGGAACATGCAGCGGATGCGGCTGTCGGCGAATCCCACGTCGCGAGGCTGCAGATCGAACGTCTCGATCGCGTTCGCGAGCGTCGGCGTGTCATAGCGCGCGAGCGATGCCAGCAGGTCGTCCATCTGCGTCAGACTATGCCATCCCGCCGCGCGCCGACCGGAGGCTAGGCACAACTCTCACCACGCCTGCACAACGCTCACTCACCGCGGTTTGCCGCACCGGCGCCCAGGTTATCCTCGGGGTTGCGATGCTGAGTAACCACAAAGCGCGGCACAGCGGAGTTGCCGTTCTCGTGCTGGCGCCCCTGCTGGCCGTGATCGGCATGGTCGGATCAGCCAGCGCAGCCCAGGTTCAGTACTGCGCCCAGATCCCGATCGTCGGCGGCATCCCTCCCTGGGGGTTCCACACGGGCGCGCCGATCTCCGGGACGGCCGGCAGCTATGCGCGCGGCCATGGTGACTCCCGGGAACATCATGAAGATCACCGTGCGGGTGAAAAGCAGCACGGATCCGCGTTGCAAAGTCGGTACCCGCGGCCAGGTAACCCTGTTCGCCAGCTACAACGGCGTGCGTAGCGACAGTGTTCAGTTCACCTTCCCTGCCGCCTGTCGGGACCACGACCGCCTGTACCACGGGCCGCAGGTCAACAACCAGGTCCCGCCCGCGTAGCAGGGGCTCAGCCCGCGAGCACGTCGGAAGCGCTGGCGTCGTATTCGGGGATCCAGGCCGTGCCGCGCCCGTCCGGGTCTCGGCCCAAGCGCCGCCGCACGGCGATCGAGATGTCGCGCCGCCACGCAGCCCATGGCGAGACAAGATGGTTGCTGACCCCGCGCTCGCGCGCGCTCAGGACGACCTGACTCGCACGCGGGCGTCGCGTGCGCTCGTACCGGGCGAGGGCGCCCACAGGATCGTCCGGTTTCGCCGCGAGCGCCGCCGCGAGCACACAGCCGTCCTCGATTGCCTGACACGCACCCTGACCCAGGTACGGCAGCATCGGGTGGGCGGCATCGCCGAGCACGCTCACCCGGCCCCGCGTCCACTGCGGGATCGGGTCCCTGTCGTAGAGCGCCCACTTGTACCAGACGTCCCCCGCGGAAAAGATGCGTAGCAGCGACTCGTGCCAGCCGCTATAGCGCGCGAGTACCTCTTCGCGCTCACACTGTGACACCCACGACTCGTGCCGGTACGCCTCATCGTCGTAGTGGCAGACGATGTTGATCAGTTCGTCTCGCCGCACCGGGTATAGGACGATCGTGCCGTGCGGTCCCAGCCACTGGGAGTTGTCGTTCGAGGGCGGCTCGCCCGGCACAGCGTCGACCGGCACCACGCTGCGGTAGCAGATCTTTCCGGTGAAGCGCGGAGCATCTGGACCGAACAGCGACGTTCTCACCGCGGAATGGATCCCGTCAGCGCCGATGATCACGTCGGCCTCCACCTCGCTCCCGTCCTTAAACCGCGCGACCGCGACCCCGCCGTCCGGCTCGACCGCGATGCACCGAGCGCCGAGAGTGACGACGCGGCTCGGCAAAGAGGCCGCGAGCACGTCCAGCAGGTCGGCGCGATGTGCCGTCGCGCCTGGTGTCCCGAACAAGCTGGCCTGCTGCTCCCGGCTCGCCCTCGAGATGATCCGGCCGGTCTTCCCGTTGCGCGTGACCGCCCATTCGGAGCGCCCGGCGGCGGCACGGACACCCTCCTCGAGGCCCAGCGATCGCAGCACCTTCATGGCATTCGGGTGCAAAGCCACCCCTGCCCCGATCTCGCGCAGTTCCGGCGTCGCCTCGTAGACGGCGATCTCGATACCCCGCCGGCGTAGCGCGTGCGCAGCGGTCAGCCCGCCGATCCCACCGCCAATGATCGCAACCCGCGTCATTCGGCCCAATATTCTCCTTCCTCGTCCAATTCTCCCATCTGACTCGGGGCACTTAGTCGTTGGCAGCCAGCGCGCTCTGGAATCCGGCGAGGTCAGTCAGGAATGCGTCGCCGAGGAACCGGAGGCTCTCCATGGTGCGCGCACCGGCCTCCGCGTTTCCGGGGGCACAGGCATCGGATATGACGACCGGGATAAATCCGAGATCACCGGCGTGCCTGACAGTGGGCTCGATGCCGATCTCCGTCGCCACGCCCACGACGGCGAGGGCCTGGACACCGGCGCCGCGCAGCGCCAGCTCGAGTGGCGTGCCCACGAACGCCGAGAACGCCAGCTTGTCGAACACCGCCTCGTCTTGGCTCGGCTCGAGCTCCGGGACGATCTGCGTGTGCGCAGCGCCGGGTGGGAAGGGGGATTGCACGTCAGAGAGGCGATCGACTCGCTGCCATGCACGCCACATCCTCAGCTGGGCCACACCCATCAGCGCCACCGGCAGGGTCACGTGGCGCGTGAAGTAGGTCCTGACCCGGTGGACTCTGGCCGCTTCCAGCACCGACGCAACGTTCTCGACGACTTCCGCTCGGTTCGGAATCTGTTCCAGGATGGCGATCTGCATGTCGTAGACGAGCAGGGCGAGACGGTCCGGCCGGCAGGCTTCGCTGAGCGAATTGGGGACTTCTAGGGCATTGAGCTGATCCATGCGCGGACCCTAGCGTGGGTGCTCGGTGCGCCAGGGTCCCGCCCGACCCTGGCGATCGAGCCACGCCTGCGCATCGCGCCGGCCGAGCTCGATCAGCGGTCCGATGAACTCCGTCGCGAAGAACAGGTAGCTCAGCAGGTCGCCGCGAACCGGGTTGCGACCGGCGTCCAGCAGCCACCCGAGCACCGCAAGTTCGCGGTTGCGCCGCAGTCCGCGCGCGCCCGCGTAATAGCGGTTGTAGACCTCGGTCGCAAGACGCCCGATGACGAGCCGGTCCGTCGGGGCGACGAAGATGTACGGGGCGAGCCGGTGGGTCAGCGGGCTGCGGCTCTCTTTCACGTCGTCGTTGATCGTGGCCAGGGTGTCAACGTCGTGCGCCAGCTGGTCGGCAAGGACGGACTGGGCGACGGCGGCGGCTCCGTCGAAGACGTCCGGCCGACGATCGTCGTATTCGACCGGTGGCCCGGCGACCGAGTTGAGCCCGATCACCACCAGCCGACGCGCGTTCAGCCTGAGGGCGGGTTTCAACGGCGTGTTCAGCCGCACGCCACCGTCGCCATACCAGCGCTCGCCCACGCGGACAGCAGGGAACAGCGACTGGATCGCGCTCGAGGCCTGGACGTGCTCGACCCCGAGCCGCGTCGCGACGTAGTCGATGCCACGCCGGTCATCGGTAGCCGGTGACTCACCGCCGTGGTGGAAAACCACGCTCCTCGCGGTTGCGTAGTCGGTCGCGACGACGGCGGCCGCGGTCAGGGTTCCCTCCTCGACGTTCTCGGCCAGCCGCTCGAAGTCGATCAGCGCCGCGATCGTGTCCGGCTGCGGGCTGGTGTCGAGAACGCTCGGCGGCGCGGGCGCACGAATGCCCAGCAGCTCGAGTCCGTACAGCAGCCCGCGGACAAGCTCGCGTGGCGAGCACAGCGGGCCGACGACATCGCCGATCTCGACCTCGAGCCATCTCTCCCCACCCGAGCGCGCGGCGGCCTCGAGCCCGACCTGCGCGTTCGCAGCCAGGTAAGCGGCGCCGAGTCCGCCCGCGCTCGTGCCGACGATGATCCGCACGGGCTCATCGAGGGCCGGCGCCAGCGCTTCCAACGCGCCGAACTCGTAGGCCCCCCGCGCGCCGCCGCCCGACAGCACCATCCCGATAGTCCCGTCCGTCGTCCTCGACCTCCCACGCCCTGGTTGCGCACGCTCCCGGCGATCCTAACTTGTCGCCGCGCCACGTCGCTTCGCAACTGGGACTGGCCGCTCGAGCTTGCCACCCGCTGCGAGCAGAGCACCCGAGCGGCGCTCGCCGGGCGCGAGGCGGCAGCGGACGAGTTCGCCCGCGAGTTCGAGAGCCGGATCAGCCTCTGACCACCACGCGACTGTACTGGGAGCCGGCGTCCTCCCCGCTCTGATCTGACGGCTCGGTCCTGAGGAGCCGTATAAGGGTCAGGATCGCCAGCAGGGTCATGAGCACGGCGCTGCCCACGCACCACTGGCAGATGGCCTTGATGCTGAAGACCTCACGGTAGGTCAGGTACACGCTGAACAGGAAACCGATCAGCGCCAGGCCGAAGCCGGTCGCGCGACCGGTATCGCCCCGAATCGCCAGCGTGAGCAGGATCCCGATGTAACCGGCCAGGCCGAGCACGGCGACAGGGATGCCGTCGAGGGTTGCATAGCGCGAGCTCTGCACCGTCTCGCACCCGCCGCTCGACAGGCAAAGTACCCGCAGGTCGCCGTAATGGACATAGGTCAAGTAACCACCGATGCCGATCCCGATGAGGCAGAGCACGGCGATCGCGATGCCCAGCCGCCTCTCGTGTTTCACGATCGCGCTCCGTCGGTGACCTCATGCAGCTCACCCGGAGCGCCCGGGCCTGGCCGCTGGGCGGTGGCGCCGCGGCGTGCTCGCAGGCGACTGGCCGCGATCTTCGCGAAGCCACTCAGGCCGACCAGGCTGCGCAGGTTGCCGGGGCTGAAGAACTCGCCGATCGGCACTGCACCGGCGAGCACGGCCAGGAAGCGCTGCGTCTGTCGGGGATCGCGCTCGAGCGCCCTGAACAGCAGCTCTTGCTCTACCTTCGGCGGCCCCATCGTGGCGACGTCCAAGGTGAAGTCGTACATCGGCTTGACGGCGCGGTCGCGGGCGTGCTGGTAGTCGCGCAGCGCCACCTCGAGCGAGCGGCCGCCGCCAAGCCCGTCGGCGATCGCATTGGCGAGGAGGTCGGCATCGCGCAGGGCGTCCGAGATTCCCTGACCGGTGACCGGGTCCATGGCCAGGCCGGCGTCGCCGACCAGCGCCCAGCCCGGCCCGGATGGCGACCGGAAGTAGTTCGCTGTGTTCGCGGTGCCATAGATCCGCTCGACACGCGTGGCTGCCCGGGCGCGTTGTCCGACATCGCCGGCCAGATCCAGCGAGGCCAGCAGGTTGGTCTCTATGTGTGAGCGGAAGGCGTGGAACTCATCGATCGGCCCCGCGACGTAAGTCATCACCAACCCGTCGTTGGTCGGCCAGACGCCGATCATCCGCCGCTCGCGCCCGTACATCTCCCCGCCGCTGACCGGCAGGCCGTCCCAGTATGTGTAGTACCCAAACGTCTGGGCCGGCTGCTCGTCATAGGTGGACGCCTCGACCGTTCTGGCCACCAGCGAATGGCGTCCATCCGCTCCGACCACGATCAACGCCGACTCCGTCACCGCAGCGCCGCCCGGTTCACGGCCGCGGACGCCGGTCACGCGGCCGTCCTCGATCACGATCTCCTCGACCGTGAAGCGCTCGCGGATCTCGGCTCCGGCCGCGCGGGCCGCCTCGACGAGCAGGGTGTCGAGCAGTCTCCGCCGTGGGCTGTACAGCGCGTCCACGCCCTCGAACCAGGGGTAGTCGCCTTCCAGCACCACTCCGCCCGGGTCAAAACGCACGTGCCGGGTCGCGGGCGTTCCGGCGCCCGCGACCCTGCCGAGAAGGCCCCAGCGCTCCAGCCGAGCGATTCCAGGCAGCTGCACCTGGTGAGTCGAGAGCGTGTCGCTCGGGAATTCCGCCTTGTCCACCGCGAGCACGCGCAGACCGTGGCGGGCGAGCAGCATCGCTGTCGCCGAGCCGGCCACGCGGGCGCCAATGATGATGGCGTCGTAACCGCTCATGGCCGCACCGCGTAGAGGACGTTCATCGGATCCTCGATGGGCAGGCGCTCGACGCTGGTGAAACCGGCCTCGTGGCACAGAGCGCGGACCTTCGCCGGTGGGCAGCCGCAGGTGCCGAGGGCGGCCCCGCCCGCGGCCAGCGAGGTGCTCATGCAGTAGAGCATGCTGATCCCGTACATCAGGGTGCCGAGCGGACCCACGTTCTCGCGGGGCTCATCGGCGCAGTTCATCTCCATGATCAGGAAGGTCCCGTCTGGGCTGAGCGCGTCGTGGATGCTCCGCAGCAGCGCGGGGGGATCGGCCGCGTCGTGGAGGACGTCGAACGTGGTGATCAGGTCGTAGCGGCCGGGGATGCCGCCGGCTGCGTCGTGCAGCTCGAACCGCACTCGATCGGCGACCCCGGCCTCTGCGGCATGAGTGCGTGCCCGCTCGATCTGCCCGTCGAAGCTGTCCAAGCCCACAAACGTGGAGTTTGGGAATGCCTGCGCGAGTTGGATCAGCGCCAGGCCGGAGCCGCAACCGATGTCGGCGCACCAAGCACCGGCTTGCAGCCGGTGACTGACGCCGGCGGCGGGCAGCCACTGCTGGACGAGCGCGTTTTCGTACCAGGCGCGTCCCAGTCGGTACATGCCCTCCCACGTCTCCTCGCCGTAGGCGGACTGGGGAACGCCCCCGCCGGAGCGGAACGCCTCGATCAGGCGGTCGGTCGGCCGCAGGTAACCAAGCGTGAGCTGGAATGCCCCACCGAGGAAGAACGGGCCGCCCTCCGCCGCGAGCACCTCCGCGTGCGCCGCCGGCAGGACGAACTGGCCCTCCTGCTGATCGAAGGCCAGGTACCCGGCCGCGTGCATCCCATGAAGCCACTCGCGCGCGTAGCGCTCGCTGACCTCGGCTCGCGCGGCGAGCTCCGCGCTGGTGGTGGGACCGCCGTCCGCCAGCGCCGCGAACAGGCCGAGCCGATCGCCCAGCATCGCCAGCGCAGCGGCCATCATCCCGGCGGCGTCGCCCATCGCTCGTTGCATGAAGGCGCCGACCGCTGCCTCGTCGACCGGCGCGTGGATCGTGGTCATTCGCTTCGCTCCTCTCGCTACTGATCAGGGTTGATGCGCAGGGTCTCGCGCCAGCGCAATCCGTCCGTTACGTGCAGCGCAACTCCTGCGTGAGTGGTGAGGGCGGTTAGGCTTGCCGGAGCGATGCTCCGCATTCGCGTGTTGGGGAAGCTCGAGCTCGAGCTGGACGGGGAACTCCTGCGCATGCCGCCCGGACGGTTGCGGGCCCTGTTGGCGTGGCTGGTCTTGCACCCGGGGCTGCGTGATCGCGGCGAGGTAGCCGGATCGTTGTGGCCGGATGTGCTCGACGAGAGCGCCCGGGCGAGTCTCCGCGGTGCCCTGGCGCTGCTTCGGCGGGAGCTCGGCGCGACCGCCTCCGGGTGTTTGGTGGCGTCCCGCACGCAACTGGGGTTGGCCCCGGAGGCGTGGGTCGACGTCCGCGAGTTCGAGCGGCTGGTCGCGGCCGGACGTCCCGATCAGGCGCTCGCCCTGGTCCGCGGTGAGCTGCTCGAAGGGCTGACCGAGGACTGGGTCTACACCGCCCGCGACCAGCAGCGAGACCGCGTAATCGAGGTGCTGGAACGTCTGGCGGCCGACGCCGAAGCGGCCGGCGATCTGGCCGCCGCGACAACGCGGACGCGCGAGGTGCTGTCCCTCGATCCGTTGTCGGAGCGCGGCCATCGTGAGCTCATCCGGCGGTTGGCGGCCGCGGGAGACCGGGCTGGTGCCCTTGCCGCCTACGAGCGTGCGCGGGAGCGGTTGGCGCGAGAGCTGGGCATGGCCCCCTCGGCGGACACGCGGCAACTCGTCGAGGAGATCCGCCGCGGGTCCCCAAGTGCGCCACCCCCCGCCGCCCCCATCGCCCGCGCGACGAGGTTGCCCGTGCCCGGCGCTCTGGGACGCGCTCACCGCAGTCCGTTGGTCGGCCGAGGCGCCGCGCTCGAACGGCTGCGCAGTACCTGGGAGCTGGCGCAGCGAGACCGCGCACTGCTGGTGCTGCTCGGCGGCGAGGCAGGGATCGGCAAGACGCGAGTGGTGAGCGAGTTTGCCGCCCAATTGCACGCCGAGGGCGCGATCGTCCTGTACGGGCGGGCGGCGGAGGAGCCGCTGGCCCCGTTTCAGCCGTTCGCGGAGGCGCTGCGCCCGTACGTTGCCGCCACCGCCTCTGAGCAACTGGCCTCACAGGGTGGTCCGCTGGGCGGCGAGTTGGCGCGCTTGCTGCCCGACCAGGCGTCCCGGCTGCCGGCGGAGCACGACCGCTCCGAGCGTGACCCGGAGGGCGCGCGCCTGCGGTTGTTCGAGGCCACCGCGGCGCTGCTCGCCTCAGCTGCGCGCTCGGCGCCGGTGCTGCTGGTGATGGACGACGTGCACTGGGCCGATCGCCCGACGCTGATGCTCCTGCGCCACGTCGTCCGCGCCGCACCGGCCTCGATGTTGGTTGTATGCATGTGCCGGGAGGGCGAACTGGGGCCGGAGCATGCCTTGATCGGAACGCTGGCCGACCTTCGGCGGGATGGCTGCGTCGAGCGCCTCTCGCTCGGCGGCCTGGTGCCGGACCAGGTCCGGTCGCTGGTCGAGGCCTGGCTGGGCGCGACGGCGCCGGGCCTCGCGGACGCGCTATGCGAGGAGAGCGGCGGCAACCCCTTCTTCATCGAGGAGCTCCTGCGCCACATCGAGGAGCGAGGCGGACCGTCCCGCGATGATCGAAGGCAGTGGCTGGGTCTTCCGGAGGGGGTGAAGGATGTCGTCCGCGCGCGCCTGGGGCGGCTCGGGAGCGCCGTGGCCGACGTGCTGCGTATGGCCGCGGTCGCCGGGCGCGAGTTCGACCTCTCGACCCTCGGCCGCGTCGCCGGGATCGCCCCAGATGAACTGGTCGCGTCGCTTGATGCAGCCCTCGCGTCGCAGCTGATCCGCGAGAGTGGACCGCCGGGCAGCTTTACGTTCAACCACGCTCTGGTGCGCGAGGCCATCTACGACGAGCTGTCGAGTGCGCGGCGCGCGCTGCTCCATGCCCGCATCGGAGAGGCGATCGAACAGGGCCCTGAGCCACCGGCGGCTCGACTGCCGGAGCTGGCCGGCCATTTCCTGCTCGCCGGCCCCGAGCGAGCGGTCCAGGCCGTCGAGTACGCCCGCCGTGCCGGGCTCCAGGCCGCTTCACAGCTGGCCTACGAAGCCGCCGCGGGATGGTTCGAGCGCGCGCTCGACGCCATGAGCGGGGCGCAACACGGAGTCGCGCCGGCTTCGCGCGCAACGGTCCTGCTCGATCTCGGCGATGCGCTCCTGCGCGCGGGAGATGTGGCTGGATCACGCGAACGTTTCTCCGCTGCCGCCACCTTGGCGCGCGAGATCGCGGATCCGCGGGTGCTCGCGCGCGCCGCCCTTGGCCGCAGCGGGCTGTCGGTGACCGTGCTTGGAGTCGACCATGAGAACGTGGCGCTGCTCGAGGAAGCTCTGTCAAGGTTGGACGACGGGGAGCACGGTCTGCGCGCGCAGCTGCTCGGACGGCTCGCGATCGAGGTGTATTACGAGCCGCCGGCGTCGCGTCGCGAGAAGCTGAGCGCGTCGGCGCTCGAGCTCGCGCGCGCCGCATCAGCGCCCGGGGCGCTGGCGGATGCGCTCAGCGCCCGGCACGTCGCGTTGTGGAGCGCCCCCCACCTGTTTGAGCGGCTCGCGCTCGCCGGGGAGATGGTGGCGCTTGGCGAACGGAGCGGCGATCGGGAGCGCGTCCTGCAGGGGCGCAACTGGCGCTTCATGGATGTCCTCGAGTCCGGCGATGTCGCCGCCGCGCGGCGCGAGCTCGAGCTGCATGCCGGACTGGCAGACGAGCTCAGGCTCCCCGGCTATCAGTGGTGGGCTCCGATGTGGTCGTCGACGCTCGCCTTGATGGCCGGGAGCCTGGAGGAGGCCGCCGAGCTCCGCGCGCGGGCGCTCGAGATAGGCCGCAGCGCGGGCGACCGTGTGGCCGAGCTGTTCGCCTGGATCCAGGACTTCTATTCGAGGTGGGAACGCGCCGACGGCGAGCTCGATGGACCGCCGCAGGAGGTGGCGGTCACACCCGTGCAGAGCGCGCTGCGCAGCGACCTTCCACTGCTCCTCGTCGAGGCAGGACGTCGGGACGAGGCGCAGACGGAGCTCGCGGTGCTCGCCGCGGGCCACTTTGAGTCGGTCCCGAACGACCTCAACTGGCTGGCATCGCTCGCCGGCTTGTCGCAGGCCGCCGCGGTGCTCGAGGATCGCAAGCGCGCGAGCGAGCTGTACGAGTTGCTGGCACCGTACCGCTCGCGCGCGATTGTGGTCGGCCGCGCCGCGGTCTGCCTGGGTCCCGCGGAGCTATACCTCGGCATGCTCGCCGGAACCATCGGCGAGCTCGGCGCGGCGACCGCGCATCTCGACGCGGCGACCGCCTGGTCGGAGGCCGCGGGGGCTGAGCTGTGGGCCGCGTGGGCCGGCGTGCAGCGTGCCCGAGTGCTGCTAGGCGACGGCCGGCGCGCCGAGTCCAGCCCTCCGACCGAGGCGCTCGTGGCCGCCCGGGCGGCACAGTCGCGGGCCGAGCGGCTTGGCCTCGGTCGGGTGGCCAGGCATGCGCGAGCGTTACTGCGCCGCGGTGTCTGACGCCGCCGGGTCGCTGCTCCCTCCGAACGGAAAGCGCCAGAAGTACTGGCCGTGCCCGGCATCGACCTTCCAGATCTGCACGCGATCCTGGTCGCGCGCGGGGCGCTTGCCCGTGTAGGTCACCTGCATCCGGGTGAAGATCCGGTGGCCCTCCACCACACGAGGACGGAACACCCTGATGTTCACGGGATACGGCGTGAAGGTGCCGGCCGCGCAGAACGGCACGCAGTTGTTGGCCCAGTCGGCGCCGAATGCCCTGCCCTCGGTGTCGTTCCAGGTCGTCCAGTGCAGCCGGCTGAAGTCCGGATGGCGGCTGCGCGTACCCCGTCCGGCCAGGAGCCCGCTGCCGTCGCCGGTGTAGATGATCATGCCGGGCCTGACCTTCGGGTTCTTGCCCGCGACGATCGGGCCGTCGTACGCCGGTACCTGCACCGTGGCCAGCGCAACGGCGCCCCCCAAGACCACGAACAGTGCCGTCGCGAGCGCGACAGCGCCCGCCCTCCTTGCGATGCTCATATCAGCTCCCTCGAATCGTTTCCGACCGCCGGACTGTAGCCGCCACGCGTGGGCTCTGGTCCGCCATCGCCGTCGAGCCGGAGGTCGTCAGCCGACGATCGTGAACGTGAGCGCGACGGGGGTCGCCTGACCGAGGGCGTTGCTTGCCGTGAAGCGGGCGACGTACTTGCCGAGCGGCAGCAGGTGGCGTCCGAGCACGCCGTCGAAGCTCACCGCGTTCGCCCCGGCGTGGCCGGCAAACGACAGCCGTCCCGGGCTCACCGCGCGGGTGCAGGATGGACGGTGGCGGTTCGCCCGGGTGGGCGCCACACACCGGCCGCCGACGCGCCGGCCGCCGACCTTGCCGGTGAACGTGATCGCGACGTGCGCGGCCGCGCTCAGGTCGAAGGTGAACACGGTCCCGGAGGCGGCGCGAGCGATCGTGGCCGGCCGCGTCGTCTCACGCCAGGTCCGCCGCGCCTGACGCAGCCCGCTGATGGTCGGCGCCGTCAGCGGTGTGGTCGAGGTTCCGGTGGTCGAGGTTCCCGTGGTCGTGCCCGTCTGCACGACCACAGCGCTGAGGAGCAGGCGGTCGTTTATCTGGTTGCGGTTGGGAGCGGCCGTCATGCCATCGGCAAGGGCGGGTAGCTCGTAGAACGCGGTGATCGCCGACGGCGTCGCGTCGAACATCAGCGCGCTATCGCTGTTGTCGAGGCCGAGGACGTCCCCCGCCTTCACCGGCAACGAGATGCTGAACGTCGTCGGACCGGCGCCGAGCGTCTCCACCGGGCTCGTGCCCGCACCGGTGAACCGCCCGCCCCCCGCGGGTCGCAGCACCCGCAACTCCACATGGTTTCCGTTGCTGGCGGAGTTCACCGAGAAGCTCGTCACCTTGCCGTCGAACGGCACCTCCAGCCCGGGGGCCTCGACCCCGTTGAACGGCGCGTACGTGCAGTTGATGCTGGCCACGCATATGTTCGCCGTGGGGTTGCCGGTGGTGCTTCCCAGCGTCACCGTCTGCGGCGTCGTCGCCGCCCCGGCCGTGACCGCCGAGCCGCCGGCGACGGCAACGGCAACGGCCACGGCCGTGGCCGCGCCCGCAGCCCCGACGCTCAGCAGCGAAACGATCGCCCGTGGTCGGATCCGCACGAGCGCAAGCCTACCGTCGGGCTGAGAGCTTTTCCAGGTTCGCCGGGGTGCTCCAACCGTCAGGTGGTGCGCTGACCGCCAGAGCCCGCGCTGGAATAACCGTCACCGCGCGACTTTCCCGACACTCGGCCAGCTCGCCGGAGCGAGTGGCGCGCAACTCGCGCTATACGCGAGTGAATGTGCATTCACGGCTCGGCGGTATGCCGAGTGTCGAGAAACTCGCGCCATCCGCCCCACCCGAAGTGTCCCGAAATCCGCTCCCCCGATGGGTCGGCTACCGGTCGGACAAGAAAGAGGCGTCTCGTTCGACTAATCCGCGGGGCGCCATCCACGGTCGGCGGGACCCTGCACGTCTCGCACGAGGCGCACACTGCAATTGGGACAGTCCAGTTCGCCTAGAGCGAGCTGATCGCCAGTCTCCCGGTCGCCAACTGTCACCGGCACTCCCTGTCCGCACCGAGGACACGGCGGATCGGCGGGACCACCTGTAGCCGGTGACGGGTCAGACTCGTTGAGGCCCACATGACTCGCGACGACGTCAGCCGTGTGCTGAGTGACGTTCGGACGGAGGGCCGCCAGATCGATCTCGATGTGGTTGGTGGCGTCGACCGCGCGTTGCAGGGCGTCGCCGAGTGTCGGCGCGTCGCGATCCTCGACGCCATCGAGCACAATCTCGTCCCCCTGGACGAGCTCGTTCACGTCCACGCGCAGATGCGCTGCGCCTGGATGCCCGATCGAGCTCCGTTGTCAGTCGAGCGCACAGATCTTTCGACCACCGACGGCTGGGACGGCCGGATAGCTGGACGCGGAGCCGTACGCCCACGTCCCCCAGCAAGCGCGGCTCTCCGCGAGCCGGACTGATGATGCGGTAGTTCTCCAACATTCCCTCTCCTCGTACTGCGTTCGTAGAGCTTCCGACCAGCGTGACTCATCGCCGCCGCGCCCCGCTCGCACGTTGGCGTTGTCGGCGCGCGTGCCCGGACGATGCGCAAGCCAGCGCCGGGCTCGCGGTTTCCCCTCCCCGGCGGCGGGGCCCGTCATTACGCTCGAGCCTCCGTGCGCCGGCGTCCCGGAGATCGCGGGGGAGCTCGTCTCGGACCAACGCCTCGAACCCCAACGGCCGCCTCATGATCATGACTTCGTCACCGCCTGCTCGCACGTCATGCAGAGTGCCGCAGCGCACACCTTCAGCGCGGCCACGTCACACAGGAAAACCAACATGCGTCTGTAATTCCTCGCCGAGGTCCGCCGCGATAAACGCGTGAGCACGTCGCGCTACACAGATGGCCCGAAAACCCCGGTCTGCTGTCGCTACCTGTAAACCGACGATACCCCACCGGGCCAAAGTTGCAAACCAACTTTTTTTCCGGTGGATCCGGCGTCCGACCCGCAGGGACAAGCCGGCACGCCCATACGGTTAGGATGGCGCGGCATGGCCAGCAAGTTCGGCGTCTTCGACCACATCGAGAGCATCCCCGGGATCCCGACGAGCCAGCTATTCAAGGATCGCCTCGCACTGATACGGATGGCCGACCAGGCGGGCTTCGCCGGCTACCACTTCGCCGAGCATCACGGGAGCGACCTCTGCATGGCCCCGAGCCAAGAGCTCTTCATTGCCGCGGCCTCGCAGGTGACCAGCCAGATCAGGCTCGGGCCAATGGTGAAGCTGCTGCCCATGCACCACCCGGTCCGCGTCATCGAGGACATGTGCGTGCTCGACCAGTTGACCGAGGGGCGGCTCGAATTCGGGGTGGGACGCGGGCCTGTGCCGATCGAGCACTACTGGTTCAGCCACGAATGGTCCGACGCCCGGGAACGCTTCGCCGACGCACTGGGCATCGTCGTCCGGGCGCTCGAGACCGGGGAGATCTCCTCCGAGCACAGCCGGTTCTTCGATTTCCCGACCATGCCCATGGCCACGCGACCGTTTCAGGAGAACATTCCGTTCTGGTACCCGGGCAGTCCGCAGATCGCCGGCTGCTACGGCATGAGCCTGATGTGGCCGGGCAAGATCAGCCAGGAGGCCTACGAGCAGTATCTCCAGGCCTGGAACGACCACGAGGGCGGGGAGATCCGACTCGAGGGCCCGGACGGCAGGCCGCGGGTCGGGTACAGCATGCTGCTGGCCATCGCGCCGACCGAGGACGAGGCGCGCGACATCGCTCGCCGCGGCATGGAAGGCCTGGTGCGGCGGACGCGCAACGCGCATCGCTTCGACCATCTCAAGCTCACCGAGCAGGAGTGCTACGACGCCCAAGGCCCTCTGCGCGCAATCCACGCCAACATGGACCTCGCCATCCAGTTCGGCGCCGGGACTCGGGGACAGATAGCCGAGCGCGTCGCCATGCTGCTCGACGACGGAATGGCGGACTACATCTGCTTCATGTTTCCGACCGGTGACATGAGCTACGTGGAGGCGCAGCGAACGCTTGAGCTGTTCGTGGAAGAGGTCATGCCCCAGCTCGAGCCGTCGAGCGCCACCGCGACGTAGCCCACACCTCGCGGTCAGAGGGCGGGCCGCAGCGGTGGCGGTCGAGCGCCGGTGTGAGGCCTTGACCTTGACGCTGCGTCAAGGTTTACCCTCGGGCGGCTCTCTGACCCCGGTCGCACCGCGGAGCTTGGAGCGCTGCTAGACCGCTTTCGCGGCATGGCCGACGACCAAGCAGGGATCGAGGAGCTTGCCGCGGCAACCGCGGCCGCCGTGCCGCGCCCGGAGTCGACCTCGCCGGTGATTCCATGCGTTTGGGTCCGGCTGGTGTGGGCGATCGGGGCCGTAGCGGTGCTCGCGGTGTCTTTTGCCCTCGCCGATCCCGGACTGCTCGTGTTGGCTATCGATCCCGAGTTGCTGGCGTTGATCGTGCTGAGCAGCATCGCGCTTATGCGCGCGAGCGGGCCTGGGCTGTTCCTCTCCGGATGCGCCGCCGCGCTCGCCCGGGGCGCCTCAACCGTCGCGGCCAATCTGACCGGCCGCCACGAGCCACGGTGCCGGACTGGCACAGCGCCTGGGCCGGACGTTTGACCATCGCGTCCAACGCCTAGCCGGATTCTAGGCCAATTCGTCGAACGAGACGACCGATAACGGTTGCATTCGATTACGGAGATACCTCTGTGGCTTTCGCGCGATGTACATCTTGTCCAATGATGAAACCATCGCGGCATTCGCTTCCCTGACTACCAATCCGAAGCGAAATCACATTCATTGTCTAGTGGCGAGGCGTTGCGAGGCGTGTAGCACGCGCGCGGCGATTCGCGGAAGGAGTGCGACGTGGATAACGCGACGCAACACTTCACTTTGCCTGATGAGGCGGTCCACGAAGACCTACATCGTGGACTGAAAGAACGCCACATCCAGATGATCGCGATCGGAGGCGCAATCGGCGTCGGCCTGTTCCTCGGATCGGCGAAGGCGATCCAGCAGGCGGGGCCGTCCCTCCTCCTGACCTATGCCGTCGCGGGCATTGCGATCTTCCTGATCATGCGGGCGCTCGGTGAGTTGTTGATGTACCGCCCGGTGGCCGGATCGTTCGCCACCTACGCCGACGACTTCGTGCGCCACGAGGCGCCATACGACCGGGCGGAGATGAAAGGACTCCGCCGTGGGCCTGTCGCAGCAGGCTCGTGAAGATGGGGGCAGCCTGACCTTGGAGATGCAAGGGAGGGCGGGAGCAGCCCCGACAACGACGGGACAGGCTGGTACTGCCAGACGGCCTGGGTCCGGCAATCGAGACGAGAAGGTGTAACGAGAGTGAACCAGTGGCAAAGCCCCGTAAGCGGCGTGCCGGCCCCAAACCTGGCGGATGGGTCGGTCAGCAGCGCGCGCCTACCGAGCATGTTGTGGTGGGCGACTCCCAAGACCGGTCGTAAATCGCCGGTCCGGAGGCCATGGTGAAGGTCTGCGGCGTAGCCATGGCGAGGCTGCCGGGGCACAGCTGGGCGCCTACCTCGTCAACCGGTCGCATGAGTGAACGTGGGAACCGTCTCGGGTCGCCCTCCTGGTTGGCCATCCAGGTCGCCAGTGGGCAGGTCCGTCGTCGACTGATGACCCGAAGGCGGGACGGAGCCTCCGTACTAGTCGTGGGAGTCGCGACCCACCAGGGAGGGCGGGAAAGCCGTCCACAGGGCGAAGGGAGGCAGCAAGTCCGCAGCCGTGGAGTTGGAATGCCAGGAGGTCGCTCGTGAACACGAGCGCTCCGTGGCCGACGCCGAAGGAGGCAGAAGCCAGGGTACTGGGGATCCAGACCAAGCTGCATCGATGGGCGACCGACGATCCTGATCGCCGGTTCGATGACCTGTACAACCTCGTGTGCGACCCGGCGTTCCTGCTTGTGGCATGGCGTCGGGTGCGGGGCAACAAGGGCGCTCGCACGGCCGGCGTGGACGGACAAACCGCCTACGCCATTGAGACCGGGCGGGGCGTTGCGGCATTACTCGAAGACCTGCGGGCCGAGTTGAAAGCCCAACGGTTCGAGCCGCTCCCGGTCAGGGAGCGGATGATTCCTAAGCCTGGGACGCGCAAGCGCCGAAGGCTAGGAATTCCCGTCGTGCGGGACCGCATCGTTCAAGGCGCACTGAAGCTGGTGCTCGAGCCGATCTATGAGGCGGACTTCAAGCCGTGTTCCTACGGCTTCCGCCCCAAGCGCCGAGCCCACGACGCCGTCGCCGAGATCCGCCTGCTGGCCTCCACCTCGTATGAGTGGGCGCTGGACGGCGACATCAAGGCATGCTTCGACGAAATCTCGCACTCCGGCCTTCTAGGCCGGATGCGGCATCGCGTCGGAGACAGACGCGTCCTGGGCCTGGTGAAGGCGTTCCTCAAGGCCGGCATCCTCACCGAGGGTGGCGCCGTCAGGGACACGATCACCGGCACCCCGCAGGGCGGCATCGCCTCGCCGCTGCTGGCCAACATCGCCCTCTCGGCGCTCGACGAGCATTTCGCCGCGCGCTGGGATGACCGAGTCGAGCGGGCCAAACGTCGCCGCCACGGACTCCCCAACTACCGGCTTATCCGGTACGCGGATGACTTCGTGGTCATGGTGTCCGGCACCAAGGCGCACGCGCAAGCCGTGCAAGACGAGGTGGCAGCGGTGCTCTCCCCGATCGGGCTTCGGCTCTCAGAGGAGAAGACCGATGTCGTTCACATCGACGAGGGCCTCGACTTCTTGGGATGGCGCATCCAACGTCACACCAAGCGAGGAACGGCGAAGTCATACGTCTACACCTACCCCTCCAAGAAAGCGCTCGGCGCGATCACGGAGAAGGTGCGGACGCTGACCCGCCAAGGCACGAACCTCACGCTCGCAGAACTGCTGCACAGCCTCAACCCTGTGCTGCGGGGCTGGACCAACTACTTCCGGGCCGGGGTGTCCAGCCGCACCTTCCAATACCTGCGCGGCTTCACCTGGCGCAGAGTCATCGGCTGGCTGCGGCGCAAACACCGCCGGTCCAACTGGAAGCAGCTCCGCCAACGCTACTGCCCCGACGGGTGGTGGCCGGCGGATGACGGAGTGACGCTGTTCAACCCCGGCGCGGTGCGGACCACCCGCTACCGCTACCGAGGAGCAGCGATCCCTTCGCCATGGCAGAGCCCGACATGATCGAACGCAACCCATCGACACGGACCTGTGGAGAGCCGGATGCTCGGTAACGGGCAAGTCCGGTTCGGGGAGCGGGCCGAGGAAACGCACCGACTCGAAAGATCGGTAGCGCGCCTCGGTCCGACTCCACGTCGGTCCATGGGCGGGCTTCGCGACCGCTTGGACGTATTGGCTGATGTGGGTCGTCATCGCGATGGCCGAGGTCACGGCAGCGGGCATCTACATGCAGTACTGGTTCCCGGGATTGCCGCAGTGGGTCCCCGCGCTGGTGGCGCTGGTTGGGTTGCTCGGCGTGAATCTGATCGCGGTCGGGATATTTGGTGAGTTCGAGTTCTGGTTCGCGATCATCAAGGTGGTCACGATCATCGGCATGATCCTGCTCGGTGTGGCGATCGTCATCCTCGGAATCAGCGACCTGGGTCACACCGCCAGCTTCTCGCATCTGTGGTCTGCGGGCGGCTTCTTCCCGAAGGGCATCAAGGGACCGTTCCTGGCCTTGCAAGCGGTGATGTTCGCCTTCCTCGGCGTCGAGTTGCTCGGCGTGACGGCGGGCGAGGCGCAGAACCCGGAGAAGACGATTCCGTCGGCGGTCAACAAGGTGATCTGGCGAATCATCATCTTCTACATCGGCGCGCTGTTCGTGATCATGTCGCTGGTCGCCTGGAATCGCCTGAACCCGGACCAGAGCCCATTCGTGATGGTGTTCTCCAAGGTCGGTATCCCGACGGCGGCCGGGATCATCAACTTCGTGGTCCTCACGGCCGCGCTGTCGTCGTGCAACAGCGGCATCTTCAGCACCGGCCGGATGCTGTACACACTGTCCGGCTTCAAGCAGGCGCCGGCGGCGCTGCGCAAGGTGAGCAAGCACAAGGTTCCCGCCACCGGGATGGTCGTGTCGTTCGTGGCCATGCTGATCGGCGTCGTGCTCAATTACTTCATCCCCGCAAGCGCGTTCGCCTACATCACGAGCGTGGCGACCAGCTGTGGCCTGTTCGTATGGGCGATGGTGATGGTGGCTCACATGCGCTATCGCAAGGTTGTCAACTCTGGCCGACTGCCCGAGAGCCGCTTCCGCATGCCGTTTTCACCGATCGGTGACTGGTTCGTGCTCGGGTTCCTGGCCCTGGTGACCGTGCTCCTTGCGTTCAACCACGACACCCGCATCGCGCTGTACGTCAGCCCGGTGTGGATCGTCGGGATCGTCATCGGGTACTTCGTGTCGCGTAAGCACCACATCCGGCTAACGCCGGAGCATGCGCTGGCTGCTCCGACGGCACACGACCCGGGTCTCCCCTCGCTGGCCGACGAGGATCTGGTGCCGGAGCCCCAGATCGCGCTCGACGCTGCCACACCCGTGGCCGCCGGCGACCATAGTCACGTGTGACATACCGACGAATCCGTACAAGAGAGTGAGTAGTGATACAAATGCGAATTGGTGTAGTGAAGGAGATCAAGCCGGCCGAGCGGCGCGTGGCGCTCACACCGGCGGGGGCGCACGAGCTGGTCACGCTCGGCGCCGAGGTCATGGTCGAGGCCGGTGCCGGGGTCGGGTCCGGGTTCTCTGACGATGCGTACCTGGTCGCCGGCGCGGAGATCGTGCCCGAGGCCGCGGATGTGTGGGCGCGCAGCGAATTGCTGCTGAAGGTCAAGGAGCCGATCAGCCCCGAATATCCGCTCATGCATGCAGACCTGTCCATGTTCACCTACTTCCATCTGGCGCCGGACCGGCCGCAGACCGAGGCCATCCTGCGCTCTGGGGCGACCGCGATCGCCTACGAGACGGTGGAGACGGCGAACGGGCACCTGCCTCTGCTGGCGCCGATGAGTGAGATCGCCGGCCGGCTGGCCGCGCACGCGGGCGCGTACTTCCTCCAGGCTCCGCTCGGCGGACCCGGGAAGCTGATCGGCGGCGTGACCGGCGTCGAGGCGGCCAAGGTGCTGGTCATCGGCGGCGGCGTCGTTGGCACCGGCGCGGCGCGGATCGCGCTTGGCACCGAGGCCGAGGTGACCATCCTCGAGCGCTCATTGGACCGGCTGCACGAGCTCGACCAGTACTTCGGCGCGCGAGCCCGGATCCTCATGTCCGACAAGCTCGTGCTCGAGCGCGAGTTGCGCGAGGCCGACGTGGTGATCGGCGCGGTGCTTCTCCCGGGAGCGCTGGCTCCAAAGCTCTTCACCCGCGAGATGCTGGGCTTGATGAAGCCGCGCTCGGTCATCGTCGACGTGGCGATCGATCAGGGCGGCTGCGCCGAGACTTCGCGGCCGACCACCCACGGGGATCCGGTTTACGACGTCGACGGGATCCTGCACTACTGCGTGGCCAACATGCCCGGCGCCGTCCCGGTCACCTCGACCCGCGCGCTGACCAACGCGACGCTGCCCTATGTCCGCAAGCTGGCGACCCTCGGGGTCGACGACGCGCTTGCCTCGGATCCGGGGTTTGCGAAGGGACTGAACATCCGCGACGGCGAGATCGCCTACGCACCGGTCGCTGAGGCCTACGCGCAGGGCGCGCCGGTCGCGGCCTGGTAAGAGCACACTCAGTCGCACTCGGCTCTCTTCGCCACCGAGCGGCCCGACCGGATCGTCACCGGTCGGGCCGCTCGCCGTCGGGAGCCGGAGCACGACGATGTGGGTGGCGCAGGTCGCCCGGCGCTCACCCGCACGTGGTCAGACCGGCTCCCCGTCCCAGTGGTAGGTCCTGGGGACCCGCTTGGAGATGCCGCACACGATCTCGTAGCTGATCGTCCCCACTCGCCTGGCCACATCCTCCGCGGTCTGGCGCTCGGCGCCGTCATGGCCGATGATGATCGCCGGGTCCCCGATCCTCACAGCCGGATCCCGGCCGAGATCGATCGTGATGTTGTCCATGCTCACCGTCCCGACGAGCGGATACCGCCGGCCGCCCACGAGCACGTCGCAGTTGTTGGTCAGCTCGCGGCGGATCCCGTCCGCGTAGCCGATCGGGATCGTCCCGATCCACGTCTCCTGGACCGCGCGGAACCGCCTCCCGTACCCGGCGCTCTCGCCCGGATGCGCGAGCTTGACCGCGGCCACGTACGACCTCAGCTCCAGGGCAGGCTCGAGGCCGTGTGCACTCGGGTCCTGGTTCATCGGGTCACAGCCGTAGATCGCGATCCCGCACCGCACCATGTCGAAATGGCTCGCCGGCACGCGCAACGTCGCCGCGCTGTTCGCCGCGTGCATCACCACCCCCGAACGCAACCGGCGCATTTGATCCGCGAACTCGCCGAAGCTGCCCAGCTGCTGTTCGACGAACCCCGTGTCCTGTTCATCCGCGGTGGCGAAGTGGGTCATCCCACCCACCAGCTCCAGCTTCGGACTCGCCTCGATCACAGCGCGCGCGACCCGGAGCGCCTCACCCAGGTCGCGGGTGCCCAGCCGGCCGAGCCCGCTGTCGAACTTCACATGCATCCGGACCGGCGCCCACGCGGCCGCCGCCACCTCGGCCACGAACGGCTCGCTCCAGGCGACAAGGTCGGCGCCCGCCGCCAGCGCCACCGGAAGCTCCTCCCTGCTGATCGCGCCAAGCACCAAGATGCGCCCGCTGATGCCGGAGGCCCGCAGCTCGACCGCCTCGTTGGCGGTGACCACCGCCAGCCAGCCGGCACCACCGGCCAGCGCAGCCCGGGCCACCGGGATCACCCCGTGGCCATAGCCGTCAGCCTTGACCACCGCGCACAGAGCGGCGCCGCTCGACTCGCGCCGCAGACGGGCGACGTTTCGCTCGATCGCCCCAACATTGACCCGAGCCAGCGCGCGCAACGACATGAGCTGCAGACCCTACCGTCCCCGCCGATCCAGCCCGTCAACCCGATCGGCCGCCGGCCGGGCGAGGGCGGATGCCATCGGGCTGCCGTACAGTCATTGCGCTGACCCGATTTCGCGGCGGCGCCTCTAGGGTTCGGAGCCCCCCAACGATAGGAGCTGCGATGGACCTTGGACTCACCGGCAAGCTGGCCGTGGTCACAGGCGCCAGCAAAGGCATCGGCCTCGCGATCACGCGGGCGCTCAACCTCGAGGGCGCCCGCGTGATCGCCGGCGCGCGAGACCTGAGCCCGGAACTGACCGAGCTGACCCAGTGCGGCGACGTCCATCACGTGGCCGTGGACCTCTCCGACCACAACGGTCCGACCCAGCTGATCGCCGGCGCCCGGAAGCATGGCCCGGTCGACGTCCTCGTTAACAACGTCGGCGCCGTAACCCCCCGGCTCGATGGCTTCCTCGCTGTCCCCGACGACGCCTGGCTCGCCTCGCTCAATCTGAACTTCCTTGCCGCCGTTCGCACCACCCGAGCCGCTCTCCCCGACATGCTCGCCGCCGGGCGCGGCACGATCGTCAACGTCAGCTCGGTCAACGCGTTCCTGCCCGACCCGGCCGTGATCGACTACTCCGCGGCGAAAGCCGCGCTCACGAACTTCACCAAAGCCATCTCGCAGGAGTTCGGCCCACAAGGCATCCGTGCCAACTCGGTCAGCCCAGGACCCGTCGCCACCGGACTCTGGCTGGGCGAGAACGGCGTCGCCGCCACGGTCGCTCAGGCGCACAACGGTGATCCCGCTGCAATCGAGCGCGCCACCGCTGCGCAGATGGCCACCGGGCGCTTCACCCAGCCCGAGGAAGTCGCCGACCTCGTCGTCCTGTTGGCCGGCGACCGCGCGGGAAACGTCACCGGCTCCGACTTCATGATCGACGGCGGACTCATCAAGACGCTGTAGCGAACCGACTCCGGGTCGGCAGCCACCTGTATCCCGCCGTGAGCGGCTGCGCCACAGCCTCCGCCGGCCGGTTCATCGCCCTCTGGCCGAACTACCCCCTTGGGGGTTTTGAGCGGCTCCAAGGTTGTGAAGCCTTCTCGCCGGGTAGGGGCGAGGTCATGCTTCTGATTCTTGGTGTTGTACTTCTCATCATCGCGATCGCCGGCGGTGTGATCATCCACCCGGTGCTGTTCGTGATCGCGATCCTCGCCCTCGTCGCGTTCTTCGCCGGTCGCCGCTGACTCGCTCATGATGGAATCGAGCCCCGGGGCGGAGCCCATGTCCTACAGGCTGCCCAGTGACGTGGATGATCGTCCGATCGCCATCGACGGTGCGGGCGTCCTGGGAAGACGGATCGCCTCGGTGTTCGCGGCAGGCGGCACCGACGTTCGGATCTTCGACGTCTCGCAGGCGCAGCGCGACGTCGCGCGCGATTACGTAACCGAGCAGATGCCGTGGGTCAAGAGCACGCTCGACCTGACCGGATCGCGTGCGGGCCAGGTGTCCCTCTTTGACGACCTGAGGCAGGCCGTGCGGGGGGCCTGGCTGGTGATCGAGGCTATCCCGGAGCAGCTTGAGCTCAAGCGGGAGGCGTTCAGGCAGCTCGACGAGGCGGCCGACGCCGACGCGATCCTCGCCAGCAACTCCTCCTCATTTCCCACAAGCCGGTTGATCGGCGAGGTGAAGCATCCGGAGCGCGTGCTGAACATGCACTATCAGCAGCCACCAGAGCTGAACGCGGTCGAGCTGATGTCGTGCGGCAAGACCGACGAGGCGGTGATCGATGCGCTGATGGAGAAGATCCCGCAGTACGGGCTCGTGCCCTTTCGAGTCCGACGGGAGAGCGACGGTTTCATCTTCAACCGCGTCTGGGCGGCGATCAAGCGGGAGTGCCTGATGGTGGTCGAGGAAGGGGTGGCGGCACCCGAGGATGTGGACGGCATGTGGGAGATCTTCACCGCCCCAGGCATCCCGCCGTTTCGGCTCATGGACAGGGTCGGCCTCGACGTGGTGCTGAACATCGAGGAGCACTACGCATCGGTGCGCCCCGGCCTGCCGGAAGGCCCGAGGAAGCTACTGCACGAGCTCGTCGACGAAGGCAAGCTTGGGGTCAAGAGCGGCGGTGGGTTCTACGAATATTCAGAGTGACCGTTGTCGCCCACCTGACGATCGCCCGCACCGGGGGCTCGGCGCAGGTGCGCCGAGCCCCCGGGCGAACTCAGTGTGCGATCAGCGCCGGCTGATCAGCCGCCGTAGAGGGTGATGTGCCACGGCGCGTATGCCTGGATCGGCGTCGAAACCGGCGTCGCCCAGGCGGTCGTGCCACAGTTGCTGCCGCTCGGAATCGACGCGGCGCTCTGGATCGCCACGGCCGTGGCGGAGCTCGCGAGATCCCACGGGCCGCCGCTGTCGCCGTAGCACTCCTCGGTCGAGTTGACCTGGAGCATGTTGCCGAGCGTGGTGGTGGTGCCGTTGCGGTTGACGTTGACGGAGGTGAGTCCACCCGCCGTTCCGCACTGCGTGCCGTTACCGAGGTAGCTGACGGACCCCAAGCCGTTGTGGCAGATCACGGTGCCGCTCGACGGCACGCCAGAGTTGTAGTAGTACGCAAGCCGGACGAGCGTGCGACTCCCCCAGTTGAAGTAGCCGCCGTACGGCCGACCGAGTCCAGGGTCGAGTCCGGCAGGCGGCGGATTGTCGGTGTAGATGTAACCCCAGTCGCCGCCCCCGTTGAAGGCGCCCACGTACTGGTAGCCGAACGAGAGGCTCGAGCTGAGATCGTATGTGGACACCCTGGACCCCGCACCGCCCAGATCGAGCGAGCAGTGGCCCGCCGTGAGCACCAGCGGCTGAGTCGTGCTGCCCAACTGCAGGCTCCCGTACCACGACATCGTGCAGCTGCCGCCAGTGCCCCAGTAGGCATCGCCGGCCACGAGCGTGTTGCAGTAGATCCCCGAGCAGTTCACCGACGTCGCCTGGGCGACGAGGCCCCCGGGCGTCGAGGATTGCGTGATCGGAACCGCGGAGGATGCGGCGGCCGACCGCTCTGCTGCCGCCACGACGGCGCGGTCGGCCGAGCTGGCGTTGTCTGACACGGTGATCGTTACCTTGGCACCGCCCGCGGTCACGGAGACGAGACCCCGGTTGATCAGGCTCTGCAGCCGGCCACTGAGCTCGGCGCTCGCACCGCTGACTTCCGACTGGGTGTATGCCACTCGCGTCAGGCGGTACGTGCCCGATAGCCCGGTCTTGGCGAACACAGCCCCGACCGCGCTTGCCGGCACCGACGGTCCCGCGTCGACCACCCACCTGCCGGTGGCGTTGTCGAACGACACGCCGGCGATCGCGTTTCCATACCGCGCCTGCAAAGTGCTCTGGATCCCCTGGCCCATCAGCTGAGAAGCGAGACGCTCCTTCGCCACCGGCTGGGAGACCCCGAACGTCTTCTCGTAGTAGCTAACGGCACCCGGCAAGACCTGAGCGGTCGCCTCGGCCCGGGACAGGACCGCGTCACTCACCGGCCGCGCTGCGGGAAGGCCAGCCGGCGCCGCGCCCTGAGCTGTCGCCGGAGGAGCCGCGGGCGGCGCGACGACGAGCGCCGCGCTGGCGCTCGCGACGCCTATCTGACAGCAGATGAGCATCACCCCGACCGCCACCAGAAGCCGCCATGGATTGGTACTGGACATGAGAAAGAAAGCCCCCTTGGTTGTTCTCTCCCGTATAGAGGCGGCAGATGGGCCTCCTGATACATCGAGACGCCGGACGCGGGCGACGGACCATCCTCCTGGCGGCGGCGCGGCGCAGTCCCCCGTCGTGAAGGCTGACCGCCACGGACATATTCAGGTGAGGTTGGGCGTCAGGGTCGCGCGGGCTCCAGGATCGCCTCGGCGGCGGGTTGGACTCCCTCTCCACGCGTGTTGGTGGCGCGGGTGCCGATCACGGCGGAGGCGAGAATGAAGATGCTTCCGACGAACAGCGCTCGCTGGAACCCGGCGGTCAGTGCGTGCGTGAGCGGCGTACGGGCAGCCAGCAGGTCCTGGGTGCGGCTCGTCGCTATCGCCGTGAAGATCGCCAGGCCGAGGGCGCCGCCGACTTGCTGCGAGGCGTTGAGCAGCGATGCGGCCAGCCCGGCCTCCTCAGCGGGTACGCCGGCATTGGCGGCGGTCGTGACCGCGACGAACATCGGTCCCACTCCGAACGACAGCACCAGCATGCCGGGCAGCAGGTCGGAGAGATACGAGCCATGGACCGGAATCCGTGACAGCCAGTACATGCCGCCCGCGGATACCAGCGCACCAGCCACGATCATCGGCCGTGTCCCGACTCGGGTCAGCAGCTGAGAGGAGATTCCGGCCGCGAGCCCTACCGCGAAGCACAGCGGCAGGTAGGCGGCGCCGGTCTGGATCGCCGAGTAGCCGAGCACGGTCTGCATGTAGAGCGTGAGGTAGAAGAACACGGCCAGGAACCCGGCGAACGCGACCAGTTGGGTGACGTTGGAGAATCCGAGTCCGTTGACGCGGAAGATCGACAGCGGGGCGAGCGGGTTGCGGTGGCGCCTCTCGTTGGCCACGAATGCGGCCAGGAGGGCGATCGCGCCGGCCAGCTCGGCGACCGTCCGAGTCGTGCCCCATCCGACGGTCGGGGCTTTGACCAGCGCGTAGACGAGCAGCAGCATGCCGCCTGTCGCCAGCACGGCTCCGAGTGCGTCGAAGTTCCCGAGACGAGCCCGGCGCCGATCGGGTGACAGTAGTCGGTGGATTCCGCCGAGCACGAGCACCACGGCGATCGGGTTGACGAACATCACCCAGCGCCATCCTGGTCCTTCGGTCAGCAGGCCGCCCAGGAGCACGCCGGTCGCCGACGCGAGGCCGGCGAGGCCGCCCCAGACACCGAGTGCGGTGTTGCGCTCCTTGCCCTCCCTGAAGCTTGTCGTCAGGATGGAGAGAGCGGCGGGGAGCGTGAGTGCGGCTCCGACGCCTTGCGCCAGACGGGCGCCGATGAGTACCCCGGAGGTTCCGGCGAATCCACCGATCAGCGATGAGACGCCGATCACCATCACTCCGGTGGTCAGGACGCGACGTCGGCCGAGCAGGTCGGCCGCGCGGCCGCCGAGCAGCATGAACCCGCCGTAGGTGAGCAGGTATCCGCTCGGCACCCACTGCAGGTCGGCTACTGAGAAGTGAAGGGCGCGACGGATCGAGGGAAGCGCGATGTTGACGATCGACGCGTCGAGGAAATCAAGGAATGCCACCGCGCACAGCAACGTCAGTGTCAGGCTTGCCGCGACGGGTGGCAAGAAAGGATGAGTTGGCAGGTGTTGAATCCATCTGAGACCTCTGGGTTTTCATGTCGGGACTGCTCTCAGGGATGCGTCCGGCTCGACCACGCATCGGCCAGATCGCCCGTGTCGCGGTGCGCGATGTAGGCGTACGGATGCCAGAAGGCCTCGAGGGCCTCCGCCGGCTTGACCCTGAACTCAAGCGACCGGTCCTGGCGCGTGTCTGTCACCGCGACCGAGACACCGTTGGTCCCGGGGTCCCACAGGAGCGACACGTCGATGCCGTCGCGTGTACGACGATCCAGTTCGCGAAGCGTGGTTCTTTGTGTTCCGTACATGGACTTCTCCCAAGAGCGCGTCGAGAAACTCGTCTTGTCTCCTAGACGCGCCAGACGCCTCGGATGTGACAGCGCCATCGAGGCGCACGGCGTGACGCGAGCGAGCAGCGTCGTCGGTATCGCCCTCGAGCCTGTGCGCGCCTCGATCGCGAATGCCGTCCGTCGCTGGCCGCTCATCTCCCCGTCCAGCCGTCCGGGACGATGTTCTGGTTGACCCGGAACAGATTGGTCGGGTCGTAGCGTCGTTTGATCGCCGCGAGCCGCCTGTAGGTCCCGTCGGGATATGCCTCATGGATTCGGGCGGTCCCCTCGTCGCCGAGGAAGCTGACCGGGGCGCCGTGTGCGGCGGGGCGCAGCGCCGCCAGCGAGTCGGCGACCCAAGTCTCGTGGGCAGCCGCTTGGTCAAGGTCCTGGTAGCCGGCGCCAAACGTCACCATCATGCGCCGATCGCGGTGACCGAAGGAGGTCGCATCCGCCGGTACACGCGACATCGCGCCTCCGAGCACCCTGATCTGCACGGCCGTCGTCGGCGACGGCTGCGCTTGCATCCGTTCGAAGATCGTCGCCGCGGCGTGCTCGTCCAGCTCGCCGAGAAACGTCGAGCGGGTGGCCATCCGGACCCGTCCTGGACCGGGGTCCGCTGCCGGGTACATCTGTCGATAGGGCATTGGCGTGATCGCGTCGGCGAGGGGTGTCGTGAGTGCCCGCAGAGGAGCGAGAGCGTGTTCACCGTGCTCTGGGTCACCGGCATAGGCCAAGCGCACCATCAGGGCCAGCTCGCCGTGATGTTCGGATGGCACGAACGGCAGCGGCGGGAGCCGTGTCAGGATCGCGATCGTCGACAGCTCATCCGGCGCGTCGGCGGCGGCGGCAGTGAACGAGCGCAGGATCGCGGGGCTCGCCGGCAGCACCAGCAGCCCGCCGAGGATCATGTCGAGGTGATGGAGGCGGTACTTGAGACGTGTGACGACCCCGAAGTTGCCGCCGCCACCGCGAAGCGCCCAGAACAGGTCCGGGTGCCGCTCGGAATCGACGTGGAGGCGTTCTCCTTCAGCGGTCACCACCTCCACACCGAGCAGGTCGTCGACCGTCAGCCCGTGCTTGCGAACGAGCCAGCCAATGCCCCCTCCCAGGGTCAGCCCGGCGATCCCGACCGATCCGGTGTCACCGAATCCGGTTGCGAGACCATGCCGTGCAGCTTCGGTGGTGTACTCGCCGGCTGTGAGTCCGGCCTGGGCCCAGGCGGTCCTGCACTGCGGGTCGATGTGCAGCCCGCGCATGTCCGACATGTCGAGGACGAAGCCTCCATCGGATGTGCCGTGACCGGCGAAGCTGTGTCCACTGCCGCGGACGGCGAGCTCCATTCCGCACGTGCGCGCGGCGGACACGGCGAGCGAAACGTCGCCGGAGTCAGCCGGCCTGATTATGAGTGCGGGCCGGCGATCGATTGCCGCGTTGACCACGAGCCTCACTGACTCGTAGTCAGGATCATCAGGAGCGATCGCGCGACCTCGGAGCCCAGCGCGCAGGTCGCGGATCGAGTTGGGAAGTGAATGATGCGTCGAGCGCTGCTCGGCGCGACGGACGGAGCTCATCAGCGTCCTCCAGGGGTGCGTTGGTCGATGTGGGTCAGTTCGTGCCGGCGACGACGCTCGGCGCATCCCGGATCGCGGTATCGGCGGCCGCGTCGGGAGACTCGTCACCGGCTACGAGTGCGAAGATCGCGGGGAGGGCAAGCATCGCGATCGCGCCGAGTACCCACAGCGCCCGGTGGAAGCCGCTGGTGAGGGCCACGGGTAGGGGGTTGCCGGCGTGAAGCATTGCGTTGGTGTGGCCGGTGGCCACACTCGAGGCGACCGCGATCCCGATCGCTCCGCCGAACTGCCGGGAGGTGTTCAGCAGCCCGGACGCGAGTCCGGCTTGGTGCGCGGGGACGCCAGCGAGCGCGGCGATCGAGATCGGGATGAACGCGAACGCGGTCCCCGCGCCGGTCATGACCATCGGGCCGGCGAGGTTGGCCAGGAAGTGCCCGTGGACGGGCAACTGGCTTGCCCAGATCACGCCTACGCCGATCATGGTCATCCCGAGTGTCATCACGACCTTGGCTCCGCGGCGGGTGACCAGCCTCTGCGAAAGGCCGGCGAGCGCCATCGAGCCCAGCGACGTGACGAGCCACGCAACCCCGGCCTCGAGGGCGCTGTAGCGCAGCACCTGCTGCATGTACAGCGTGCCGACGAAGACGAACGCGAAGAAACTGGCGCCCGACAGCAGTCCGGCGATGTTCGCGCCGGCGAGCGTGCGCCGCCGGAAGATCGAAAGCGGCAACAGCGGCTCCTTGGCCCTGCTCTCGACCGCCGCGAAGGCGACGAGCAGAGCCGCAGACCCCGCGAGGAGCGCGATTGTTCTGGTTGCGCCCCAGCCGTACCGGGGCGCGTCGGCGATCGCGTCGACCAACAGCACCAGCCCGCCCGCGCCGGTGATCGCACCGAGCGCGTCGAACCGCCGGCGCACGGCAGCTAGCCGGCTGTCGGGGACCAGTCGCGGCACGAGCGCCAGAGCCACTGTGCCGATCGGGACGTTCAGGTAGAAGACGTACTGCCACCCCGCGTAGCGGGTGAGGAGACCACCGGCGATCAGCCCGACGGTCGCGCCACCGGCAGCGAGCGCACCCCAGATCCCAAGCGCCTTGTTGCGCTCGGCGCCCTCCTCGAACATGTTCATCACGATCGACAGGGCAGCGGGCACCATGATCGCCGCGCCGACTCCCTGAACCGCCCGGCTCCCGATCAGAAACGTGTCGCTGGACGCAAGCCCGCAGGCCAGCGACGCCGCCGTGAACACTGCGAGCCCTGCCACCAGGACGCGGCGGCGGCCGAGCAGATCCGCCGCGCGGCCGCCGAGCAAGAGAAAGCCGCCGAACGTGATTGCGTATGCGGTCACGACCCACTGCAAGCTCGTCTCGGAGAAGTGAAGATCCGGGCCGATCGTCGGCAGCGAGACGTTGACGATCGTCAGATCGATAACCGTCATGAGATACGACACGGCCAGCAACGCGAACGCGCGCCAGCGACGAATATCCGGTGATGTGGGCAGCATCGGGCCTCCAGGGACAGCTCTGGTCGGGACAGGCGCAACTTGAGAAAGGAGCAACAGCGGGGGTTCGGCCGCTACGGCGACCGTCTGATCCGATCGCCCGACTGTTTGCTCGGCACAGAGAGTGGCGGGCGCCGGCAGGCTTCACCATGCCGACACCGCAAAGGGAAGCCTCGCTGTTTTTCGGATTCCCGAAAGGAAGTGCGCGGGAGCTACTCGCCGCCGTCCACGACGACGTGCTCACGGGGCCCAGGCGCCGCCTGCTCGTCTTCGCCGGGCGCCTCCGACCCGGACTCGATCAGCGCGTGGATCCGCAGCGCCAGCCCGAGCTCATCGCGCCGGCGAGCGATCGGACGCCCGATGCGTTCCTCGATCGTGGCGAGCCGGTAGCCAACGGTCCGCTCGTGGACCTTGAGCAGCGCGCCGGCCGCGGACGCATTCTGACCCAGGCTGAAATAGGCCCGCAGAGTCGCCCGCAGCCGCGCGGTCTTCGCGTCGGAGGCCGCCAGCGGGCCAAGCTCACGCGCGACGAACTCACGCGCGAGACGCTCATCCTGCACGACAAGCGCCTCGAGCGCGACGTTCTCGTACCGGGTGACCGGCGCACCGCCGATCACCGCGACCCTGTAGGCCTGAAGAGCCTGCCGGTGAGTCTGGACAAACCCTTCCTCACCGAAGGCCACGTCGCCGCAGGCCAGGAACGTTCCGTCCTGCGGTGAGAACCGCTCCAGCGCCCGCGCCGCCGCGGCCGCGATCCGCGGACGTCCACCGAGCCAGGCCCACAACGACCGCCCCCCACCCGGCGCGATCAACAACGCACAGCCAAGCTCCCGTGCAAGCTGCGTGGCGCTCGCCTCGGGGTTCCGGCCCCACGCAACCACGCCGATGTGATCCACCCGCAAGCGGTACCCGAGTTCCTCCTCGGAAACCGGCATCCCCGCGAGCAACTCGCGCGTCAACGCCGCGCGCCTGCGCTCCTGACTGCGCAGCAGCCGGTCACGCTCGGCCTGGTACACCTCGGCGAGTTGCCCCGTGACCAGGTCGACGTACGCGAACAGGTAGCGCGAGAGGACCCGGAGCGCCTCGACTCGCCGCGCGTCCGGAAGTCTCCGCCGCTCCACCTGCGTGCACATCTGCTCCCAGAGGCTCGCATGACCGATCATGTACGTGCGAAGGACCGCCACCCACGGCAGCCCTTCGTTCGCCGCCAACAGCGCCTCGTCGACCGCGCCGGGTGCAAGCCGGTCAGGCAGCGCGCGGCCGTGCCCCAAGCCGTGTGCGATCGCACGCAGGTTCGCCACCACGCTCGCCCGTTCGACGTCGGCCATCCCCGGATCGACGCCCTCGAAATACTCCGGGACCTCGTCGTGGAGCCGATCGTCCACGACATCCGTGACCTCCTGCACGTTGGCATCCAGCCAAGCCGCCAGCTGCCGGATGTCGCCACCCACGTCGCTCACCTCGCGAGTCTACCCCCGCCGCAATCGGCCCAACGCGGTCTCCTGCCTCAAGCGCGGCCGAACCCGAGATCCGAGGGTCGATGCCACCGACCGGCAACAACTGACTGCGCCGGCTCGGGACGTGGTCACGCTGTTTGTGAGCTGGGCCGGCGCAGCGTGGGGAAGCGTGCGCTGCCTGCCGCCGACGTCGAGCACGGTTTTGCCGTTGACGATGCGGGCGTGTGTCGTCAGCCAGCCGTTCCCGGCGGCGTCGAGCACCGTCCCCGCCGTTCAGGGTGAGCAGGATCGACCCGGCGGTGACCCGAGACCAGGGCCGAAAGACCGGCGAGTTGCGCGTTCGGTCCCGCCCCGGTGACGATCAGGACGTCGTCGGCGTTGGTCCCGTTGACGACGACGCTGTCGGGCGCGCCGTCCTCGCCGCCGCCGCTCGCCGCAAGGTCAGCCTGCACATTAGTGACGTCAGTGCCGGCAAGGTCGTCGACGACGGCGCCGTTGCCGCCAAGCACCGTGTCGTTGCCCGCGCCGCCGTCGACCGTGAGCTTGAGCAGCGCCGCCAGGTTGCCGGTGGCGGAGAAGCCGTCGTCGCCGCCGTTCATGTTGACGACCAGGCCTTGCCGATAGGTAGACGGCTGGATTCAGGCCGGCATGGCAGCCAACGGCGAATCTCGACCCGCGAGGAACGGCATCGGAAGCACGTGCGCCGCGTGGCTACGGCTGGAGGCTGAATGGTGGGTAGCGGTCGGTTATGAGGAGGAAGGCGTAGGCGCCGACGCGGTTGTGCCAACGCAGGACGCCTTCTACGAATTCGAAAAGCGAGGGCGGGTAGCGACCGGTGAAGAGGATCGCGAACCAGGCAAAGATCGCGGCGAACACGGCGCCGATCGACAGAAAGAACAGAACGATGTAGTGAGGGATCGCCAACAGCCACTTGACCAGCGGTAGACCACGGCTGAGGTCGTGTTCCGCCTCGGGGTATGGGAAGTCGAGGCGCACCGCCTGCTCCTCGTCGGTGGAGGGGTAGCGGTCGTCCATCAGCGCCAGGTAGGCGACGATCCGGTTGCTGAGGCGGGTCAACTGCAGGTTCCAGTCGTACCACCAGCGGGGGTACTTCTTGCGGAACAGCAGCATCAGCACCACAGGGATGAAGAGGACCCCGATTCCGCCGCCCGCATAGCGCACCCCCTCGCCGCCGGCCTGGGATCCGAAGCCGCCGCCCTCGATAGTTGCGGCGAGGATCGCGATCGGGATGACCGTGAAGATCCGAAAGGCCGTGGTCAGGCGGTTGAGGCTGCGGTCTGGGTAGTCGACCGAGAACGTGAGCGGATAGGCATGGCTACCGCTCGGCGGCGTCCCTGCGCCGGGCGGGGGGGTGGGCGTCTGCCCTGAGCTTTCCATAGGGCCCCTTTCGGCGTGGTGTTTGATTCATACCGGTAGGTCACGTTAGGTTAGGTGCCCGTGGCGACACGTGCAGGCTGGGTCGCTCACGGGAGCGCGCCACCGTCTTGGTGCTCGGCTCGCCCGCGCGGCAGCGTGGTCGATCGTTGCGCAGTCGTCCTCCTGATCGATGCGACTCTCGGAGAGATGGCAGGCTCTTGGGCATGGCACAGAATCCCCTCACAGATCCGCAGCTCACCGCCGTCGGCTTCGTCGGTCTCGGTCAGCAGGGCGGGCCGATGGCGGCGAACCTCATCGCTGCCGGCTTTCCCCTGATCGTCCGTGACGCCGACCTCGAGCGCGAGCGCCGGTTCGTCGCCGAGCACGGCGCTCGTGGGTGCAGCGGCGACCCGGCCCCGCTGGCCGAGGTCGAGATCCTGATCACGATGCTTCCCGACGGGCGGGTCGTCCGCGACGCGCTGCTCGGCGAAGACGGGATCGCATCCCGGCTCAGGCCGGGGACGATCATCATCGACACCAGCTCCTCGGACCCGTACGGCACCCGGGAGCTCGGCGCCGCGCTCGCCGCCAAGGGCCTGATCCTGCTCGACTCGCCCGTCACCCGCCCCGAGGCCATCGGCGAGGACACGCGGCGGATCACGTTCATGGTCGGCGGTGATGACGACGCCGCCGTCGACCGGGTGATGCGGGTGCTGGAAGCGATGGCCGAGCGGATCTTCCGGGCCGGTCCGCTCGGGTCCGGCCATACAATGAAGACGCTCAACAACTACGTATCCGCGGCCGGCCTGGCTGCGGCACTCGATGCGATGATCGCCGGCCAGCGGTTCGGAGTCGACGTCGAGACCATGCTCGGCGTCTTCAACGCCGGCACCGCCCGCAACTTCAGCACCGCTAACACCCTGATCGACGAGGCGATGTCCCGCCGCTATGGGGCGGGGTTCCAGCTGGCGCTGATGGTGAAGGACCTGCGGATCGCAAGCTCGCTGTTCGAACGGACTGGATTCGACGCGCCGCAGTCCCAACTAGTCCGCGACCAGTTCGCCCAGGCGCTGGCGCATCTTCACGATCAGCGCGCCGACCTGTCCCGGTCGCTCGAGGACTGGGAGCATCGGGGCGAAGTCCGGCTGCCGCCGCCCCGGCACACCGCCACCGGCTGACCATCTCTTACTTGAGAGGAGCTTCGTGCCCGCGTACATCGTCGTTGAGACCGACATCCATGATCCTGAGCAGTACGAGCTGTACAAGCAGGCCTCGCCCGGCGCCGTGGCAGCCGGCGGAGGCCGCTTCATCGCGCGTGGCGGTGAACTCGCGGTCCTGGAGGGCGATTGGCGACCTAAGCGCCTCGTGCTCCTCGAGTTTCCGGATCTTGAGGCCGCGAAGCGGTTCTACGAGTCGCCCGAGTATCAGGAGGCGAAGCGGCTGCGCGAGGGCGCGGCGGGGTTCAATATGGTCGCGATAGAGGGACTCGGCTGAGGCGAGCCCCCCGCCGGACGACTGTCCGCCAGGAATCCCCGGCGGCCTCTGACCGCCGCGACCCCGGAGGGCCGGTAGCGTTAACGCTATGCATGAGCTGCCCGAGCTGGTCAAGCCGAGGCTGCGCGGCGTCTTTCACCAATGGGCGTGCGCGGGCTCTGTGCCGCTTGGCCTGGTCCTGGTGGTCGTCGCCGAGACGCCGCGCGCCCGGATCGCGCTACTCGTCTACTCGGTCAGCCTCGTGGCGCTGTTCGGGGTAAGCGCGCTGTATCACCGCATCAACTGGCGCTCGCTGAGCGGGCGCGACTGGATGCGCCGGCTGGACCACTCGATGATCTTCGTGCTGATCGCGGGCAGCTATACGCCCTTCGCCGTGCTTGTGCTCCACGGCCCGCTGGCCGTTGCCATCCTCCTCGCGGTTTGGGCGGGAGCGCTGCTCGGGACCGCCTTCAACCTGATGTGGAGGAACGCGCCGGTGTGGTTGCGCGCCGGGTTGTACATCGGGCTCGGGTGGATCGCCGTGGCGGCGCTGCCACAGCTCGGGGCGAGCATTGGCATCGGCGGGCTGTCGCTGCTCGGCGCCGGCGGCGTTCTCTACACCCTGGGAGCTGTCGTTTACGCCCTCAGACGACCGGACCCGGTGCCGGCGGTGTTCGGATACCACGAGCTCTTCCATATCCTCGTAATCGCCGCGGCGGCCCTCCAATACGCGGTCATCGCGTTCTGGATCGTCCCCGGGTAATCCCGGCCTGAGAACCAGTCGTCCTGGCTCACCACCGCCGGGGGCAGGCGGGCTTGAAGCCCATCGTCCAGCGGCAGCGCGCGCAGATGCCCGGCGTCCGATTCGTGACGTCAGAGCTTCGGTGAGGCGCGTGACCTGCTCAAATGGCAGGCCCGACGCGTCCTTCGGGCCGCTTTGGCCGACTACCGATGCACGCAACTCCGAAAGGCTCGATCACGATGTCACAAGAACTCATGATTCCTGCCGCGGACACTCGGCTCCATGTCGTCGACGCCCCGGGCGGCACGCCTGCCCTGCTCTTCCTCAGCGGCGGCTTCGGCACCGTGCAGAACTGGAGCCGCGTCATCCGCAGTCTCGACGGGAAGTACCGCACGGTGCGCTTCGACGCGCGGGCGCGCGGCAAGTCCGACAGATCGGCCGACTACTCCGTACGGGCGGCCGTCGAGGACACAGGACGGGTCATCGACGCGACCGGTATCGAACGCCCGATCCTCGTCGGGTGGTCTCACGGCGCCACGATCGCGGTGCGGTACGCGGCTCAGCACCCCGATCGAGTCGGCGGACTGGTGCTCATCGACGGGGCTTACCCGATCGCCATGTTCGACGAAGCCGGAAAGCAGAAGGTCCGCACCCAGTTCCGTCGATTGGGGTGGATCATGCGCATCCTGGCAGCATTCGGCCGCTCGGCCCGGATGTCTCCCGACGAGTCCGCGAACGTCGTAATCGAGATGGACGCAGTCAACGGCGAACTCGGGCCCGACTTCGCGGCGCTTCAATGCGCGACCGTGTTCGTGGTTGGCACCGGAGCCCACTCGGGCGCCACCGAGGACGAGATGCGCACGGTGCGCGCGGCTGTCTCCGACGCCGAGGAGAGCAATGAGCGCGTGACCGTATTCGCAACGACGCCCCACAAGCACACGCAGATCCTCAGTAAGGCCCCCGACACCGTGGTCGCCGCGATCGAGGACGTCATCCACGAGACTTCGTGACAGCGTCCGACGGCTCGGAAGCACCCGGAAAAGTGGTGATGCCGGCCAGGGCTCAGCCGTTGTGGTTGACGACCTCGACGTTGTGGCCGTCGGGGTCGAGCACGAAGGCGCCGTAGTAGCCCGGGTGGTACACGGCGCGCTCGCCCGGGGCGCCATGGTCCTCGTAGCCCGCGGCGAGCGCGGCAGCGTGGAAGGCCCTCACGGTGGCGTCCGCGTCCGCGGGGAACGCGAGGTGGACGTGCTCGGTGACGGGGCGCTCGTCGCGCACGAGCGAGACGGAGAAGTCGGGCCCGGAGAAGTGCACGCGATCCGGCGCGTGGTGCGCCAGGCGGAGCCCGGCGTACGGCGCCACCGTCGTGTAGAAGCGCCCCGACGCCTGCGGGTCGCGGACGCGGAGCCACAGGTGGTCGATGCAGCCGTCGGGCACCGGGCGCTCGCGGTCGTCGTGGACCGCCTCGACGCTGTTGCCGTCCGGGTCGAGCAGGAAGCCGCCGTAGTAGTCGGGGCCGTAGACCGGGCGCGGCGCGGGCGCACCGTCGTCGGGCTGACCGGCGTCGATCCCCGCCTGCCAGAAGGCGTCGACGGCCGCGCGGTCCGGCGCGCGGAAGCCGACGTGCAGGCCGCGGGTCACAGGGTGCTCGCGGTCCGTCGGGCCGATCCACCAGTCCTCCCACCCGACCATCTCGGCGTCCGCGTGGCTCACCTGGACGCCGAGCGGGGAGAGCACGGTGCGGTAGAAGCGCTCGGAGGCGGCGAGGTCCGACACAGCGATCCCGACGTGGTCGAACATCGCCCAGAGGCTACCGTTGCGGACATGCTCGAGCGCCTGGTCAGTCTCGAAATATCGAGCGAGGTTGGCGGCTCGCGCGCGGTCGCCATCGGACCGCTGTCACGTCGTGCCGGCAAGGTCTCTTGGATGTGGACCGACGACCTCGACGTTGTAGCGGGCGAGCGCAGCGATGGCTTCGTCGGGGGTGCTCGGGGCGAGTTCGAACAGCCGCTCGAATCCTCCGGGCGCGTTGAGCAGCAGCATTCGCGCCGACGGCGTCTCGATCGTGAATGTCTGAGGCAAGTTGCGCGGAAAGAAGACGAACGCGCCTGGCTGACCACGATAGTTGTCCTCGCCGACGTGGAAGGTGACCTCACCGTCGAGGAGACGTTCGACACACGCGAGCAGGCGCAGGCGGCATGGACTGCGGCCGAGACACTGGCGGCAATGGAGGCGGACGGTATCGACATGTCATCCGTGTGGGTGGACTACTTCGACGAGGTCGACTCAGGGGAGCCCGCTCACCAGTAGCCAGGCGCAGTCGGGCTCGCGACCGGGGCCGCGCCCGTCGGTCAGCGACCTCCAGACGACGCTGCGCGGACTGGGAACGAACCCTCCCGGCGCCTGCGTTGCTCGAGACTCGCGTTACGCGAGCACTCGGCGAGTGATTCACTGACCCGATGGTGGTCTCGGAGGAATACGTCGACGTCCCGGTCGGGGATCGAGCGATGCGTACCTTCGTGGCAAGCCCGCGGGCACCCGGGCGCTATCCGGGCGTGGTCTTTTACTCCGACATCTTCCAGCTCACTGCCTCGACGCTGCGGTGGTGCGTGCGGTTGGCTGGTTATGGCTTCGTGGTGGCGGCACCGGAGATCTATCACCGGCTCGAGCCCTCCGGGACCGTGCTCGAGTTCGACGACGAGGGCAAGAGCCGTGGACAGGCCGACGCGGATGCGACGCCGGTCGTGGACTTCGACGAGGACATCCGAGCCGCGTTGGACTGGCTCGAGAGTGACGCGCGTGTGGCCGAGGGCGGCCTGTGCGCGACGGGCCACTGCACCGGCGGGCACTTGGGCTTCCGTGCTGCGTTTGATGCGCGGGTCCGGGCAACGGCGCTTTGGTACCCGACCGGTCTCCACGATGGGAAGCTTGGCCGGGATGCCGACGCGGGATCGCTCGGCCGAGCGAGGGAGATCCGCGGAAAGATGCTGCTGATTTTCGGCACCCGCGATCCACACACGCCGGAGGTGGGCCGTGCGGTCATCAAGCGCGGGCTGGAGGAGGCAGGCGTCCACTTCCGCTGGCGGCCGTACGACGCCGAGCACGCCTTCGGCCGCGACATTGGACCGCGCTATGACCCGGAGGCGACCGACGCGGCCTTTGCCGACACCGTTGCGGTGCTCAAGCCCTAGCCGTGCGGCCGAGAGCTCTCCACCCCGCTCCCTGGGCGAGCACGTCGCGGCGCTCACGCGCGGTCGATCGTCGCCGCCGCCGATGCTTTCCGGTCTATGACACTGGTGATGGGACCATGACCGGGGGGCCACCGGACGTGGCCCCCCGGTATCGAGCGTTAGTAACTGACCTTGATCGTGAAGTCGGTGTTATTACCGACGTTGGTCGGGATGATCAGCCCGCGCGCGTGCCGGTAGATTCCGGTACCTCCGTTGATTGGAGTCGGGGGAGGGCCGGCCGACAGTCTGAACGTCTCGTCGTTCACGAGGAGCATTGAGCCGCTGATTGCGATCTGACCGCTGCACAGCACGGTCGGACCCGTGCTGCTGATGCTCGTGATCGTGCAGCGCAGGTGGTCGGAGCCGTTGGGCTTGGCGGCGTGATGCTTGTGGTTGCCGACGTAATCGATCCCGGTGTTGTCGAACGTATCGCCGACTGCCGGCGGTGTGCTCGGGGAAACCGGGTGCCCTTGCGCATCGACAAACGTGCTGCTCGTCGCGCGGGAGAACAGGTGCAGGGTTACGGTCTTGGCGCCGGCCGCGGGCGCTCCGATGGCCAAGGCCAGCAAGGCGCCCGCGAACATTGCAAGGGGCAGGGCCGCTCGCGTCCGCCGGCGCAGGCACTCAGGGGTGAGCGTGTGTGTCATTATCGGCCTCCGGTGGGTATTGGGGTTACCTTGCATCCTCGCCAGCGCGAACGTGGCCTCGCGAAGGGATGGCTCAATCGTGTGAAGGTCCAGAAGACGACGACCACGGCCATCTGAGATAGGAACCAGCGGCCAAAGCGAGGACATGCCGCAAAGCTATGCCGGACACGACCCTCACGCATCGGCGCTGTTTCTCGATTGATCTAAGCGCTACTACTGAATCTGCGTTGCGCGAAGGTGAGCGAGCACGGCCAGCACTCGGCGATGGCCGTTCTGACTGTCGGGAATGTTGAGCTTGGTCAGCACGTTGCGGACGTGCGTTTCGACGGTGCGCTCGCTGACGACCAGGCGCTCTGCAATCCCAGCGTTGGTCAGACCCTCGGCCATCAGCTCGAGCACCTCGCGCTCGCGGTCTGAGAGCTCGGCCAGCGCGCCGGCTTGGCGGCCGTGGCTGAGCAGGCGCCCGACGACCTGGGGATCGAGCGCCGAGCCACCGCGGGCGACGCGCTCGGCGGCATCGAGGAAGTCGTCGACGGCGAGCACGCGGTCCTTGAGGAGGTAGCCGAAGCCGCCGAGTGTTACCAGCTCGATCGCATGGCTGGTCTCGATGTGCTGGGAGAGGACGAGCACGCCGACCTGTGGATGCCTGCGTTTGATCTCGTAGGCGGCGCGAGCGCCTTCGTCGGTAAAGGTCGGCGGCATCCTGATGTCGACCACGACCAGGTCAGGGCGGTGCCCTGAGACCGTCGCCACCAGCTCGCGCGCATCTCCTCGGGATGCCGCCACCTCATGCCCGCTGTCGGCGAACAGCCGCGCCAGCCCCTCGCGCAGCAACACCTGATCCTCGGCGATCACGACCCGCATGGCAGCTCCGCGGTGAGCATCGTGCCTTTGTCCGGCGCGTCCTCGATGCGCAGGCTGCCGCCATGCGCCGCGACCCGGTCGTGCAGACCGCGCAGGCCGCCGCCGAGCTTGTCGACCGCGCCGCCGACGCCGTCGTCGGTGACCCGGACGATCAAATGGCCGTTGGTGCGCTGGGCGCTCATCACGACCGCGGTCGCGCCCGAGTGCTTGATCGCGTTCGTCAGCCCCTCGCACGCTACGAAGTACGCCGCCGCTTCCAGGCCGACGCTGAACCGTTCGGCGGTCGTGTGCACGTGCACCGGCAGCGGCGCCCGCACGGCCAGCTCGCGCAGCGCCGGATCCAGGCCCGCGTCGAGCTGCGCCGGTGGGAGGCCGTGCGCCAGCTCGCGCAGCTGCTCGATCGCGAGGGCGAGTTCGGTCACGGCGTGGTCTAGCGTCTCGTCGGCGCGCCCCTGCTCTCCCGAGGCGAGCTGGTGCTGAGCGTGGCGCAGCCGCAACCCGATCGTGACGAGCCGTTGCTGGGCGCCGTCGTGGAGGTCGCGCTCGATCCGACGCCGTTCGGCGTTTCCGGCCGCGACGATACGCGCGCGTGACGCCTGAACCTCGGCGAGCTGGCGTCGCAGCTCCACGCGCAGCCGCGCGATCTCGATCGCGAGCCCTCCGGTCTCGACGAGTCTCACCAGCGGATCGGGACGCTGCGGGCCGGTCGGCCGGTGCAGCACCATTGCCACCGGGGCGCCGGCGCGGAGCACCGGCGTCCGAACGCGGGCGTCCCCCGGATCGTCATGAACCGGCATACCGGCCGTGTTCACGTACACCTCGCTCTCGGGCAGGAAAAAGTTCAGCTCGAGGTCTGGATCGGACAGCAGCTCCCGCAGCAGCGGCTCGATCTCCTCCGGGGCAGACTGCCCGGAGCGCAGGCGCTCCAGAAACTCCGACACGCGCTGGATCGCCTCGTAGCGCGCGCGGCTGAAAGCGGCGGTCGACCAGGTCCTGAAGTGCCGAACGCAGCGGCCGAAACACGACCGCCACCACGAGCGTCGCGGCCGCGGTTGATCCAGCGAGAGTGGCTTCCCAGCGCTGTCCCGAGTACCACCGCCGTCCCTGCCTACGCCACCGCCAGCAGGAACGTCAGCGCTCCGTAGACGGCGGTTCGTTCGATCGCGATATCGACCTCATACAGCCGGTAGCGCGTGACCGCCACCCCCACCGCCGACAGCGAACACCGTTAGCAGCAGCCCGACGATTCCGATCCGGACGGCGAGGTTGCCGTGCGGCCACGAGAGCCAGGTCAGCATGTCGAGCGTGGTGAGGCCTGCCACGACAGCGCCGACCGCGAGCACCAGCTTGAGCTGCTGCCGAGCGTCCCGCGCTTGAGCGGCGCCGGCGGGTCGAACAGCGAGGTCGCACCGAGACCGATCCCGATGACCGCCAGCACCCAGCCGAACATCCCCGCGATGATCGCAGCTTCCCTGATCCCATCGAGTCTCGATCGGGTTGGAGAGCGAATCGAACGGTGCAGGGATGGGACCCGGCTCTAGCAGGCTCGGCACCGACAGCAACACGACCGCCACCCAGCACAGCACGGCCGCCCGCCGCCATCGCGGCGAAGCCACCCGACCATCGGGGAACAACATCAGCGACAACCCGATCAGCGCCGCTGTCGGCTGCGACACCGGGTTGACCAGCCAGGCGGCCGATGGCCATCCCGGGCACCCCGCCGGAGCGGGTGAGCCCGTACGCGGCGTACTGGTAGAGGAGCAGGCCGATTCCGAGCAGCAGGCCGATCAGCAAGAACAGCCGCCCGACGGCATTGTCAGAGACTCGTACGGCGATGATCGCGCCCGTGGTCGCAAACGCGACCGACAACGTCGCGAACGACAGCCCGCCGAATCCGGTCCAGAGGTCATCGGCGAGAGTCCGGTCCCAGCTCATCACCAGCAGCACGACACTTCCGATCACCGCTGTGACGCTGATCGCCCAAATGACCGCCACCGCCAACCGTGCGTGGGAGACCATCACGGCCATTCTCTCCGACCGCCGCCGGTCGGGGCAACCGCGCCAGCGCGGACGCTCGCCTACGTGCCAGCACTTACCGCCAAGCAGCGCTGACGCCGTCGTAGGTCCCGCGCAAGCCCGGATTTCAGGCCCACCGCGCGACCGTACCTTGCCCCACTATGAACAACTCACCCACCACATACAACCGGCGTGGAGGCATCCTCGTGATCGCCGGCGCACTGCTCACGATCGCCGGCGCCCTGCTGTCGGCCCTCGTCGGGGCCAACAGCTCCGTACCGGACGACCTGGTTCGCTACCCCTTTGCCCACGACGCGTTCCTTCCCTTCACCGTGTTCGCCGCCATGTGCCATCTCCTGATGCTCGCCGGGGTCATCTACCTCGCGCGCGGCGGACTCGCGGGCGACACCAGGACCGGCAGGATCGGCCTTGCGCTGCGTCATCGCCGGTCTGGCGCTGCTGTTCGTGTGCGAATGGGCGCAACTGCCGTTCGTCGATCAGCACACCTCGAACGCCGGTCCCTCGATCGTCGACGGCGGATTCGGCCTGGCCACGCTGCTGCTCGCCGGCGGCATGATCGCGGTCGGCATCGCGACCCTCCGCCGACCGAGCCTGGGGTCATGGCGCCGGTACGCGCCGCTGATCTGCGGGCTGCTGTCCCTGGTCGTGATCCCCATCCAGTTCACGTCTGCCCTGTGGCTCGGGATCATCGTGCTCTGCGTCGGCTACGTGCTGCTCGGCGCGGCGGCGATCGGCGACGATGTCCAGCGGACGGACCACGCGATCCAGATTGCGTGAGCCCCCCGTTCGGCCGGCCGCCAAGACCCGCGTCTGAGCCGCTCCCGCAACTCGCGATCGCTCAGCGACGTCGAAAGCCCTGGCCCCCCGAGCACTGTCTCCTCAGGGCCGCTCGCCGTCCCAGTAATCGAGGTCCGGGCGGCGCCGGATCACGTGATCCAGCGACTCGTCATGACGGCCCCAGACGCCAATCTTGTCGCTGTCGGGATATTCGATGATTCCGAACTCGTGCTTGTTGGAGAAAAGGGCGACGCGGGCGGCGTCGTCGCTCGCGTTGTGGACCCGGTGCGCTCCCGCCGGACCCACCAGAAAGCAGACGACATCGCCCGGCTCCAGCGTCCGCTCGCCGTTGGGCGTCCGAACCGTGGGCGTTCCGGAAACCACGACCAGCCACTCCTCATCGCCCCAGTGGAAGTGATAGGGGCAAATGGCCTGCCCCGGCGGCAGGTCGTACACGGTCATCGCGAGGCGAGACGCTCCGAACCTTGGCGCGAGTTGCGCGGATCGCGCACGGTATCCGGGCGGATCACTCTCGTCGCTGATCGTCTCGTCGCGAAACAGGTTGAACGTATCCATGGAGGAAGTATTGGCGAACTCGTCCCGAGGCGGCCGTTGAACGTCCGGCCAAGCCGCAGGCCGTCGCCGATCCACGGCGGGGCAGGTGAACGGCGGCCGACGGTCGCCTGACGCCCCTCGACACCCGCAGGCTCGTGCCCGCACGGGACTGCCGCGCGTCGTCTGGCCTCGAACAAGCGGCCAGCCGGTCTTCCGCCCATCGCCGGCGTGCCGAAACAAGGACTGTCATGCGCCGATCGAGGAGTCCGGTGGCACGCGCAGCTCGCGGCCACATCGCAGCGCTCGCCGCAGCCGCGGCGGCAGTCGCCTGCGCGATGTACGCCGCTCCCGCGAATGCGGTGAGCTTCGGCGCTGACCTCTCGAGCCTCAACCCCAGCCCGTACGGGTACACCTGTGGTGCCCTTGGCGCGTTCGGTGGCTGCACCGTCCAGGATCCGCTGATGGACGACATGGAGCTGGTGCTGCCCGACCCGGTCGTCCACGGCAACCAGACCGGTATCGTCACCGCGATCCACGTGAAGGCCGCCGCCTCCGCCCGGGCGCAGTTCGTCGCCGTGGAGTGGTCGGGCAAGCCCGGGCAGGGCAATCCGTTCCCCAGCGGAGTCATGGCCGTCAACGCACCGGTGACGCTGCAGCCAGGGATCAACAACTTCAACACCAACCTTCCCGTGGATTGGCGCCTTGCGTCGAACGGCTACGAGAGCTGAAGCGCGATCTCGCTCAACATCCTCGACGGCTCCAGTCTGCTCCCGGTCGTCTACGGCGGTGGCACGAGCAGCTTCAAGCTCACGATCACGAACTGAGCGTTCCAAGTGAGACGCCCGGGGCCGTGAGGTCTCGGTCGTTCGGGATGCCCGAACCGGTGCGGCTGAGTGATGCATCCGAATTTGCGGCGCGGTTCGCATCCGCGTTTGTGGCGCAGGCAATTGCCCTCCGGCGACCGTCGGTCCGCCAGCGTCAAGACGGCGCCATCGGAGTCCGGGAGCACCGCGGCAGCCGCTCAGGTGGCGCCGCCGGCGACGTGCAGCGTGATCGGAGTCAGTGCAGCGGTCGGGACGAGCAGCCGGAATTCGCTCCAGGGCACCCTCCGGCCGGCCGCGTCGGCTTCCACCCACACCCACAACGCTCTATGGCACGCGTATCCGCGCGGCTGGGGGGAGACCTCATAACCGTTGATGCTCAGGGCCAGCTCCTGCGCGCGCCGGGAGCGGTCAACCCAGTCCTCGCGACGGAACTCGAACTGGGCGCTGGCGACGTCCGTGATGCTGATGAAGCTCGTGCCCATGGTGCCCCGACCGTACCATCGGCTCCGGACCGCCACCGCTTGTGCATGCGGCGTCAAAGCGGACGGTATGCCAGCCGGCGCTCGACTTAGTGCCCAACCGCCTCGCGCCGGATCCGGGCACGCGCAGGACGGCGATTGCCGTCAGCTGACCCGGTCGAGCACGATCACCGGGATGAGCCGGTCGGTCTTGCGCTGGTATTCGGCGAAGTTGGGCGAGCGCTCGGCCATCGCCGCGAACAGGCGCTCGCGCTCCTCCCCGCTTACCTCGTGCGCGGTCGCCTTGAGCGTCTCGGTGCCCACCTCGATCGTCACGTCCGGATGGGCCCGCAGATTGTGGTACCAGTCAGGATTGGTCGGCGCCCCCGCCTTGGAGGCGAAGATGACGTACCGGTCCCCGTCGGACAGGTAGGCGACCGGGTTGACGCGCGCGCTGCCGGTCCGGGCGCCGGTGTGATGCAGGAGCAGAAGTGGCGTGTTCTCAAACGGCTCGCCCACCCGCCCGCCGTTGGCGCGGAACTGCTCGATGATCCGGGCGTTGAAATCGTTGGGCGAGCTCGTCGACATGGCGGCTTCCTGATGGTCGGCGCTGGAGCGAGTCTACGCTGTCAGGCGATGAAGATCCGCTTCGCCGTAGGCCCCCACACCGGATCCCTGACCGGAGCGGAGTTGGCCGCGTTCGCCGAGTCCAAAGAGTTGGCCCAGCTCGATCAGATCTCCGGCGGCCGGCTGCTGCTCAGCTTCGTCACCGGCCTCGGCCAGCCCGGCGAGCGTCAGGTGCTGGGGCTCGACGGAGCGCGGCGGGGCGACGTGCTGGAGGAGATGCTCGGCCTGCTCCGGAGCTGGTGGGCCGGCGAGGCGGTGGATCACCGCTCCGCGCGCTGGACGTTCGATCACCTGGCATCGGCCGCGCGTCCGGTTCAGGATCCGCTTGAGGTCTGGCTGGGGGGACGCGGGCCCCGTGCGCTGGACCGCGTCGGCCGGATCGCCGATGGGTGGCTGGGCGCGCAGCTCACCCCTGCCCAGGCCGGGCCGGCCCGCCGCCACATCCAGGAGGCGGCGAGCCGCGTCGGGCGCGAGGTCGACCCCGAGCATTTCGGGATGAGCATCCCCTACGCTCGCGTAACTCCCGGGGCCGAGCTTCTCCGCCCACTGGCCGCTCGGCGTCCTGACATCGATCCGCGGGCGTTCGTGCCCGTCGGCCGGTCGGGCCTGCGCGCCTTCATCGGAGGCTACGTCGAGGCTGGCCTCTCGAAGTTCGTCGTCCGGCCGCTCGCCCCCGTCTCCAGCTGGGCGGAGGAGGCGGCATGGCTGGCCGATGCCATCCTCGACCTCCAGACCTGATGCACGACCCGTCGGAAGAACAGAGCGGCCTCGCCAGATTCCGAGACGTTGGCAGACCCGTCTCGGCGCGGCCACATCGCGCCACACGAGGTGTGAAACGACCACCCTGGGGTTGGCTGTAGTCCCGCCAGACCAGCCGTACCTTTCTGCCCAAGGCGAGAAGCCGGAGCCATTCCCGAGTGAAGGAGGGATGATCGAGCGGGCACATATTCGAGGCTGTGCGGGCTACGACTATCCCGCCGTCCGGTGCTCCGGGTGTGTGCGCGGATGCGCGGGCTGGGTAGAACCCCGGTAACCGGCGCCGCCCGAAATGCGGTTGTCAGCCAGAGTCTGACAACCGCGGTCCTGCTGCACTCGTAGTTTCAGTGTCGCCTCCGTCTGGGGCCCGCGCGATTTGGCCCGGCACCGGGGCCCGGCACATCGGTCTTGTCTGCTACGCCCGGTGGCGTTTGAGATTCACCAAACATGTGAGCGGGAAGCCGGCGCGGAGAGCGTCTCGGCGGAAGGAGGTCGATCGAGATGGGCAGGAGCCGAGCCGTCAAGCTGTGGTCCGCCGTGTGGGTCCTCTGCGGTCTCTGGATGGTGGTCGCGTCGGGGCCAGCATCCGCCGACACGCTCACGGTGACTAACACCAACGACGCCGGCGCCGGGTCGCTACGTCAGGCGATCGTTGACGTGATGCCAGGAGGCACCATCATGGTGCCGTCGGGGTCGTACACGATCGCCAGCGGTGAGCTGGCCATCAGCAAGAGCCTGACGATCTCTGGCGCCGGCGCGGCGAGCACGATCATCAGCAACGCCGGGAGTTCACGCGTGTTTCACACGAGCGGGCCGGGCAACACGATCATGATCAGCGGCGTCACGATCCGTCTCGGTCATCCCCCGACGGTCATGGGCGCAGTCAGCGGCGGCGGCGTTCTCAACAACGCGGCGAAGCTCACGCTCAGCGACGATGTGATCGCGGACAACCGCGCCGATGCCGATGCGGCCGGTTCCGGCGGAAACGGTGGGAACGCGCAAGGAGGTGGCGTGTTCAACGACAGCGCGGGGACGCTGGTCATGGAGGACAGCGAGATCATGGACAACCACGCCACCGCCGTCGGCGCCCCAAACAAATCCGGTGGAATCGCAGATGGCGGCGGTATCGAGACCGGAGGTAACCAGACGCTAGAAGGGTCGTCGTTCAGCGGCAACACGGCCGATGCCACCGGCGGCGCCGGTGCGTCCGGGACAGGCGGAATCAGCCACGGCGGCGGGCTCGACGTCGATGCCGCTGGCCCAACCAGCCTGTCGGCGAGCACCTTCACCGGCAATCTCGCCGACGCCTCGGCGGGTGCCGGCGCCAGCATCGGGGGTATCGCCAACGGCGGCGGGGCGTTCATGCTCACGAACGCACCCGCGATGTCGGCGACCAACGTCACCTTCACTGCCAACGTGGCGCGGACGACCAGTGGTGGGATCGTCGAGGCCGGCGGCTTGAGCTTCGCATCCAACGGCCCCGTGGTCACGCTCACGAACGCGACGTTGACCGCCAACACGGCCACCGGCGGGGACGCCGAAGGCGGCAACGCGGCGCTCGGAGGCTCTAACACGGTCGTCGAGAACACGATCGTCAGTGCCGGCGCGGCTCCACCCAGCTTTGAGAATTGCGTAGGGACGCCGCGCTCGGCCGGCCACAACCTTGACAGCCTCGATCAGTGCAACTTCCACTCGAGCCGTGATCAGGTCACCACCGACCCCGTGCTCGGACCCCTGTCCGACAACGGCGGACCGGTGGAGACGATGGCGCTCAAGCCAAGCAGCCCAGCCATCGACGCGGGCGCGAGCGCAGGATGCTCCGGGACGGACGCACGAGGGGTGTTGCGCCCCGCCGGCCTCGCCTGTGACATCGGCGCATTCGAGGTGGCAACGTCCGCGGCGAGCACGCATACAGCAAGTTCGATCACGACCGCCACCGCGGTCCTGAACGGCAACGCCTCGAACCCCGATTTGTCACCCGCAACCGCCCGTTTCCAATTCGGGCCGACGACGGCATACGGCTCCAACACGGCCTCGCAACAAGTCAGTCGGGTGACTGTCGGCGCTCCGGTCACGGCCTCGATCTCGGGCCTGGCGCCGAACACCCTCTACCACTTCCGGCTCGTAGTGACCAACGCCACCGGAACCGCGCTCGGCGCCGACCAGACGCTCACGACCGCCACAACCGCCGCGCCGCCTCGGGCTTTGACGGCACCGCGGACTTCCGGCCTTACTCTGTCTCCATCCGTGTTCGTGGCCGCATCGCACGGTGCGGCCATCACCTCCGTCAGGACCGGATCCACCGTCACCTACAGCGACACAGTCGCCGCTACCACGGTGTTCACGGTCGAACGACCGACAACCGGGCGGCTCAACGGCAGCTCATGCGTCAGAACCACCAAGCGCAACCGCTCACACAAGCACTGCACCCGCCTGGTCAAGATCGGCCACTTCAACCACGCTGACCGCGCTGGGAGCAACCGGTTTCACTTTACGGGACGCGTAGGCGGTCGCAGGCTCGCGGCTGGCCGCTACCTGCTCGTCGCCGTGGCGCGCAACTCAGCCGGAGCCGGACCTGCGGTCACGGTGCGCTTTGCGGTCAAAGCCCGCTGAGCCCGGACCGACGCGTGCCCGACGTGCCCAATCCCGACGTTAGCATCGCTACGTCGGGATTCCGTGTCCTTCGGTCCGGGTCGAGATCGAGGTCGACTCGGGGCGGGGAGCGTGAACGCCGCGATCGCACTCGCCGCCCGCCGCCGGTAACCGAAGCGCGCCGACGTGGACAGCCGCTCGGCGCTGATGCACGCTGCCGCTCCACCCAGCAGCCGACGTGCCTGCGCACCGGTTCGACCAGAGTTGGGAGACGTCCGTATAGACGCTCGCCACGGTCCAAGCGGGCGTGCGGCTTGGGCTCCTCCCAAATCGCCGTATCAGCACGGGCGCTCGCGACTCTGTTGTGACATGAGCCTCAGCCGAGGCTCGTCAACCCATCAACAAAGGGGGCAACATGTCCAACGTCCTGAACCTTCAGAAGCTTCAGGCGGAGAAGGCGGTCAATGAGCGGATGTCGCTCAGCATCACGTCGTGTGACTCGCTGAGCTGCAACGGTCACGCGTCCTAAGCACCCACTCGACTCGATCGTCCTCCGTGGCTCGGCCGCGGAGGACGATTCACCACCGACCGAGAAAGGCCCCGCCGCCGCATGTACGCCTGGGAGACGCTCAACCTGTATTGCGCCCACGACCGCCGCTGGTTCGAGGCATCGAGCCGGTATCTCCCAGACGGAGCCCATCTGGCGGTGTACCGGGCGCTCATGCCCGGCGCGTGGCGACTTCGCCGCCGCGGGTTGTGGTACATCGCCGACCCGCCGGACGTTGCGGTCGCGGTGCAGGGGTGGAAGCTGCACGTAACGGCGCCGGTCGACGGGACCGTCGAGGTGCTGAGGCGAGCGCTGCCCGGACTGCGCGACGCTGAGGTGCCGTTCAAGTTCCTGCTCGATCCGCGAGTCAACGCGATGACGAGCCGGAAGACGTGGCCGCGCGGGTCGAGCGGCAAGTTCCTGACCGTGTACCCGGCCGATGATGAGCGGTTCATCCACATCGCCGACTGGCTGACCGAGGCGCTGGACGGCATCGCGGGGCCCTACATCCTGTCGGATCGCCGCTACCGCGGTTCGAACGCCGTGTACTACCGCTACGGGGGCTTCGTCGGGCTCCCGCGCCTGCAGCCCGACGGTACGGCGATGCTGATGATCAAGGCGCCGGACGGTTCGCTTGTTCCCGACGTCCGTCAACCGTACTGGCAGGCGCCGGAGTGGGTCGGCGATCCCGTGGCCGACGATGGCCGCGAGGGGGACCCCGATGATGAGGAACTGCTGGGCGGCTGGTTTGCCGTCAAGTCGGCGCTCAGCTTCTCGAACCAGGGCGGCGTGTACGTCGCCTCCGACGTTCGCACCGGTAACGAGGTGGCCATCAAGGAGGCGCGCCCCCACGTGCTGTCTGGCAGCGCCAACGCGCAGGCCGTCGACGTGCTCGAGAAGGAGCATCGACTCCTGCAAGCGCTCGCCGACACAGGCCGCTTCGTCCGACCGGTGGCGCTCTTTCGCGAATGGGAGCATGTGTTTCTCGCCGAGGAACATCTCGAAGGGCAGCAGCTGGGCCAGCTGTCAATCGCCCTGAACCCGCTCTGCACGCTTGCGCTGAGCGCGCCGGCAGTGCGCGGCTATCTGCTCCGCATGCGCGAGTTGTGGCGGCAGATCGCCGAGGCTATCGCCGCGGCGCACGAGCGCGGAATTCTCCTCGGCGACCTCTCGTTCACCAATGTCATGGTCGTTGACGGCGATAGCACCGTGAAGGTGATCGACCTGGAGGCGGCGGTACAGGAGGGCGTCGACCCGGAGCTTGGTATTTACACGATCGGCTACGCGAGCCCGCGGACGATAGAAACGAACCGGTACGACCGCGCCAACGACTACCACGCGCTCGGCTCGCTGATGCTCGGCTCGCTCATGGTCGTCAACGGCACCGTCGGCTACCACAGGCCCGCATTGCCGCGCTTTCTCGACGCGCTCGCCGCTGACCTCGCGCTGCCCCACGCACTCGTCGCGCTGATCTCCGACCTGACCGACGAGGCGGCGGGCGACTGGGATCCGAAGGAGGTGCTCGCGCGCATCGACGCCCTCGACTTCGCTGCGGTGGAGAACGTGCCGCTCGCGCTGCCCGCGAGCGCTCCCACGCCGGTCGTCGAGGCGCGAGTCGCGGAGACGGTCGCCGGCATCGTGCGGTATGTCGTCGAGACCGCGGATCCGTACCGCGACGATCGGCTATTCCCCGCCGACCTGGGCGTGTTCGAGACGAACCCCCTGTCAGTGGCCTTCGGCGCGCTCGGCGTGCTGCGAGCGCTCCGGCGCGTCGCGGGTTCGGTGCCGCCCGCGTTCCTGGCCTGGGCTCTGCGCCACGACGCGGACAGCGCCGCAGTGCCGCCGGGGCTGTACTCGGGGCAGGCGGGCATTGCCTGGTCGTTCGCGGAACTCGATCAGATTGACGTCGCGCGGACCGTCCTCGCGCGGGCCGCGGAGCATCCACTGCTTTGGGCGTCGCAGGATGTGCACAACGGCTGCGCGGGCTATGGGCTGGCCCGGCTGCGGCTCTGGCAGCTGACCGGCGACGACACGCACCTCAAGGAGGCCCGCAAGGTCGGCGCGCGGCTGGCCGAGGCGGCCGTCCATGACGAACGCGGCGCGCATTGGCTCCTCGTCGGTTCGGACGGCGAGACGTCCGTTCCCGTTGGCTACTCGTACGGGGCCGCCGGCATCGCGCTCTTCCTCCTCTATCTGCACCGGGCGACTGGCGACGAGGCGACACTCGCACTCGGCCGCGCCGGGCTCGACTTCGATCTCCGTCAGGGCGTGCGCGTGAGCGACCGGGCGCTCGGCTATCCGAGCCATGCCGCGGACGGAGCGCTCGAGGCCGGCGTGGTGCGCAACTACTGGGATGAGGGCACAGCCGGCGTGACCACCGTCGCGCTCCGCTACCTGACGGTGCAACCGGACGGAGACCTACGTCGTGCCGTCCGCGAGAACCTCGAGGACTCATGCCGCAAGTACGCCGTCCTGCCACAGCTCTTCCACGGCCTCGCCGGGCTCGGCAACGTCCTGCTCGACGCGTTCGAATTGACGGGAGATCGACGGTATCTGCACGAGGCGTGGCGGACCGCCGAGGGTGTGTTGCTGTTCGCAATCGAGCGGCCGGAGGGCATCGTGTTCCCGGGCGAGCAGGCCCTGCGCGAGTCAACCGACTTCGCCACGGGATCAGCGGGCGTCGGCCTGTTCCTGGACCGGCTCAGTCGCGCGCGGCCCGCTCGACGCACGAACTTCAACTTCGTCCTCGATGACTTGCTCCCACCGGGGACTGTGTCGCTGCGCGACCCATGACCGCGATCGCCGAGCGACCCGAGCGGCGGTGGTGGACGCCGGTCGTCGCGCTGACCGACAACCACGACTTTCGGCTGCTGTGGATCGGGCAGATGGCCTCAGAGCTGGGAGCTCGATCTCGAGCCTCGCGCTCCCTCTCCTCGCGCTGGTCATCACCCACTCCCGGACCCTGGCCGGCGGCCTGGCGACGGTGTCGTTCGTGACCATGTGGCTCTGGGCTCTGCCGGGCGGGTATGTCGCCGATCGCTTCAACGGTCGCACCGTAATGGTGCTCAGCGACTTCGCACGTGCGCTCGCCCTAGGCACAATCGCGATCAGTGTGCCGGCCGGCTTCGCCTCGTTCTGGCTGCTCGTCCTCGCAGCCATCGTGGTGGGCGTGGCCGACATGCTCTTCGGCCCGGCCATCGGGCGGGCCATCCGCGCGGTCGTCCAGCGCGATGAAATCCCCGAGGCCGTCGCGATCAGCCAGGCACGGTCATACGCGGCGGACCTCGCGGGCCCCGCCGCCGGCGGCATACTGTTCGCGGTCGGCCGTGCGATCCCGTTCGCCGTGGACGCGATCTCGTACGTTGCGTCGCTCTGGTGCACGCTGCGGCTGCGCGCCGGCCTGCAACCGGCTGAGCCAGCGGAAGGACGGCTGCGCTTCTTCCCGGCCGTGGCCGCCGGCTGGACCCACGTACGCCGCGACGCGTTTCTCATGAGCAGCACCGTGTACTCCACGGTCATGAACGTCGCGGTGTCGACGCTCGTGTTCGTGTTGATCCTTGGCGAGGGCGGCCGGTCGAGAGGAGCGGTGATCGTCGGCGGGGCGATGAGCCTCGCCGCCGGCGCGGGACTGGTCGGGTCGCTGATTGCGCCCACCATCCAGCGGCGATTTGGGTTGCGTGCGGTACTTGTCGCAGTGGCGGCGACACGCACACTGCTCGTCCTCGGCGCAGCGGTGACTGGCTCACCGGTGGCGCTCGCGCTCGCGCTCGCCTCCGTCCTCTTTCTCAGCCCGGTGACGGGGGCAGTACTCGGCGCGGCGAGGATGCTGCTCGTCCCGCAGGAACTGTTCGGCCGTGTCACGGGGTCGATGTCGTTCATCGCCACCGCGCTCCAGCCTGCGGCGCCGCTGATCGCAGGCCTGCTGATCGCGAAGCTGTCCCAACGCGACGCGCTCCTCGCGCTCGCGGCGGCGTTTGGCGCCGTGACGCTCTTCGCGGTCGGCGTCCCCGGGTTCCGCGTCGATCTCGAAGCTTCTCCGGCGACGTCTACTGCGTGATAACGCGCCGAGCCCGGTCACTCGATCCGGACGCTCGCGCGGAGCGCGGACACGTTGAGGCGCACGTAGTCGGGCGGCAGGCGGACCTCGGGAGTGGCGAACTCCCACGGCGACCAGCGCGTCAGCTCCGCGAACGCGTCGGACGCCACCCGGTCGTCGGCGAACAGTCGCACCTTGCACCGCTGCGAGGGCGCGGTGCTCTCGGCGTGGCCGCGATGGTCCACGGCGACGTCCCGATGAGCGCAGGGTGACCCATATGCTGCTCCCATGGTCCATGCCGAAGCGGCTCGACGAGACGGAATCCTCAGGGTCGATCCCACTTCCCTCCTCGCGTCGTCCAACAATGCCGCGATCGCATTCTTCGCAAGGCGGGACCTACTTGGCAGCGGCGCTGATCTGGCCACCGCCCTCTGGGACTTGCCGGAGGCCCGACGAGTGCTCGCCAGGCAGAGCCGAAACGGCTCATGGCGCTACCCAGGCGGCAAGCGCTCGATCCGATCTCAGGAGAACTACGACCCGCTCGAGACGTTTCGACACCTCGGGATACTCGTCGAGAAGTTCGGGTTCACCAGGCAGCACTCGTCGACCGAGCGCGCCGCCACCTTCCTTCTCTCGTTTCAGACCGACGAGGGAGACCTCCGAGGCATCTACGGCAACAAGTACGCAACGACCTACGTCGGCGCGATCGTTGAGGTGCTGATCAAGGCCGGATATGTCGACGACCCAAGGATCGCGAACGCGTTGGCCTGGCTGCTGGCGATGCGGCAGATGGTGCTACGGGCGTTCGCCGCCCACCCCGCCTGGCTCGACACGATCGAGGTCCGGAAAGCGGCAGAGCTACTGGCGAGCCGACTGTACAAGCGATACACCTACACCGACAGGGGTGACGTCAGCTACTGGGAGCGGGTCTCGTTCCCCCTTCTGGTTCACCGACATCGTCTCGAGCCTCGACACGCTCTCACGGCTCGGTTTCAGTCCCGAGATACCCACGGTCGCCGCGGCACGGGCCCGGCTGCGGGAACTCCAGCGCGCTGACGGGACGTTCGCACTAAAGCCCCTGAGGGCGAAGGACAAGGATCTTCCCTGGTGGATCTGCCTCGCCGTCTGCAGAACTCTCAAGCGATGGTGACGTACAGGGTTCGCTCGCGTTTAGGCAAACTTCCGCTTCTGCTTCGAGTATCGAGCTGTCAGCTGAGGTGCTCGTGCCCGCAACCAGGGACGTCCTCACAGGTTCTGCTCGGTGCCCGGGATCCCGTCGTTGAGGACGGGTTGAGGGCCCGCTCTACTTGCGTGGTTTCCCCGCAGGTTGGTCGCGTAGTTTCACGACGATTGTCGCGGTTCGGGCAGCATGTTCATGGCCCGTTAGGAGGTTAATCTGTCGGTGATTCCGTGATGCGCATTCACCGGATAACCGCCGAGGGCCTACGCGGACGCGATCCGCGCGGGTTGTCCTGCCTGGTGGTCCCGAGTGGAGCTTCGGGCCGTCTAAGGACCGTCCGGGTTGCGGGTGCTCTGGGGTAGGGGACTCGGATGAGCAGACTGCCGGACGGTCGCGCTGGCCAGGGGCTCGAGGGTGTCGGAGCTGCTCGCGGAGGCGGTCTTGCGGCGAGCGGTCGTGATGGGACTAGCGTCGGGCTGCGCGAGCGCGGAGCGGAGCGGGTTGCTCGCGTGTACGCGACGCTGTCGATGGCGTATGAGGCGATCGTGCGGATCAGGGAGCGGCTGCCGCTGTTGGCGGAGGTCTGCCGGGTGCTGGTCGAGCAGGGGCGGCTGCGGATGGCGTGGGTGGGTGAGGTCGACGATCACGGGATGGATCGTCCCGGCGTCTGCGCAGGGGCATGGACGGGCTATCTCGAGGAGATCCGGATCTCGGTGCTGGAAGTTCCGGAGGGCCGCGGCCCGACCGGCACCGCCGCGCGGGAACGCCAGCACGTGTTCGTTGCGGACATCGCCACGGACGCGCGGATGGCCCCGTGGCGGGAGGCCGCGCTCGCGCGCGGGTATCGATCTTCGGCCGCTTTCCCGCTGGTGGTCGACGATCGCTGCGTTGCGGTGCTGACGGCGTACGCGTCAGAGCCAGGGTTCTTTGATGAGCAGCAGGTTGAGTTGTTTGACCGGATGGCGGCTGACCTGTCGTTCGCGCTCGAGGCGATGGCGAGCGAGGAGCGACGCCGAGCGGCCGAAGCGGAGCTTCGGTCGAGCGAGGAGCGGTTCCGGCGCGGCGGCCGAGTCGATGCTCGACGCATTGACGATCCTCTCGCCGGTTCGGGACGATGACGGCGAGATCATCGATTTTCGCTATCAGTACGTCAACGACGCCTACTGCGAGCTGGTGGGGTTCGATTGCGGGCGGCTGTTAGACCATCAGGTCGGGGAGGTGTTTCCGCAGTTCCTGGGCGAGTGAGCGGTTCGAGCGTCTATCGCCGGCGTGGCCCTGACCGGCGAGCCACTGCCGGACCGACGACGATGCAGCTTCCGGCGACGTGGGACGGCACGGCGCTCGCCTCCCGGGTGTTCGACACGGTGATCGCCTCGATGGGCGAGGATCTCGTGGTGTCGGCGCGCGACATCACCGAGCGCAAGCGGGCCGAGGCGCAGCTCGCACACGTCCAGAGCCTGCTCGAGCGCACGCAGCAGATCAGCAAGACCGGCGGCTGGGAATATGACCTCGCCACCGGCAAGCTCACCTGGACGGATGAGGTGTACCGCATCTACGGGATCGAGCGGACGTCTGATCCGACCGAGGTCGCGTCGGCGATCGCGGCCTACGACGACGAGAGCGCGCCGATCATCAGCGCAGCATTCGAGCGCCTCGTCGCCGAGGGCAAGCCTTACGATCTCGAGCTCGGTCTGGTTCGCGCCGATGGCCAGCGGATCTGGGTGCGAACCACCGGCCAGCCGATCGATGGACGAGGGCCGCGTCGTGCGCGTCGGCGGCCACATCGCCGACATCACCGAGCGCAAGGAGGCCGAGCAGGAGTTGCAGTTACGGGCCGAGCTGCTGGACTTGGCGCATGACGCGGTGATCGTCCGAGAGCCGGTTGAGAGCCGCGTGACGTTCTGGAACCGCGAGGCGAAGGCGATCTACGGCTACAGCCCGGAAGAAGCCCTCGGACAGGTCACGCACGAGCTCCTCGCGACGGGGTTGCCGGAGTCACGGCGGGCGGTCGATCAGGCACTCGCGCGGGATGGACAATGGGCCGGCGAGTTGCGCCATACCCGCAAGGACGGCACGCTGATCGTGGTCGCCAGTCGCCAGGCGCTGCAGCGCGCAGCCGACGGGCAGCCGCTCGCGATCATCGAGCTGAACTCCGACATCACCGAGCGCAGACGGGTCGAGGAGGCGCTTCGCGCGAGTGAGCAGCGCTTCCGCGGTGGTTTTGAGAAGCTCGCCGATCGGAATGGCGCTGGTTGACCTGAACGGCACCTACCTCGAGGTCAACACCACGCTCGCGCGGATGCTCGGATTTGACGACCCGGCGGAGCTGGCAGGGCAAAGCTACACGACCTTCGTCCATCCCGACGAGGTGGCCCTCGCACGAGTGGCCGCGGAGCGGGTTATCGAGACCGGGGCTGAACGCGGCGAGAGGCGCTACCTCCGCAGCGACGGGGCCATCGTGTACACGTTGTATGCGAACACTCTCGTGTGCGACGCGGACGCGCAACCGTTGGTGTTCTTCGCGCAGTTGGAGGACATCACCGACCGCAAGCTCGCTGAGGCTGAGGTGTTTCGCCTCAACGCAGAGCTTGAGCGGCGTGTCCTGCAGCGGACCGCCGAGCTCAGGGCTGCCAATCAGGAGCTCGAAGGGTTCGCGTATTCGCTCGCCCACGACCTCCGCGCGCCAGTCCGCGCGATCAACGGATTCGGCGCGGCGCTGTCTGAGAATCACGGCGACGAGCTTGGCGGTCAGGGACAGGAGACGCTCGATCGGATCCGCCGGGCGAGCGCCAAGATGGGCGAGCTGATTGACGCGATGCTGCTGCTCGCAGAGCTCACCCGACGTGAGCTGAGTATCACAGGCGTGGATCTCAGCGCGGTCGCCAGGGAGATCAGCGAAGAGCTACGCGCACGGGATCCAGCGCGCCGGGTTGAGTTCGTGATCCCCGACCGGCTCGAAACGGTCGGCGACCAGCGGCTGGTGCGGGTTCTGATGCATAACCTGCTCGAGAACGCATGGAAGTACTCGAGCCTCCGGGAGCACGCCAGGATCGAAGTGATGCGCGCTGGCACCGGGGTATTCGCCGTCGCCGACGACGGCGTCGGCTTCAATATGGCTTTCGCCGACATGCTGTTCAAGCCGTTCACGCGCCTTCACCGCGAGGACGAGTTTCCCGGCATCGGCGTGGGCCTCACTACCGTGGAGCGAATCGTCCGCCGCCACGGCGGCGCCGTGTGGGGCGAAGGTCGGCTCGGTGAGGGCGCCACCTTCTACTTCAAGCTCGAGCCATCAACCGAAACCGGATCATGACGTCCACGAACCGCATCCTCCTGGTCGAGGACAACCCCGACGATCGTGATCTCACCATGATGGCGCTCAAGCGCAGCAGGATCGCCAACGAGATCGACATCGCCCATGATGGAGAGGAAGCGCTTCAGTACTTCGAGGATCAATCCCGGCCACTCCCGGTGCTGGTGCTGCTCGACCTGAAGCTGCCAAGGATCATGGGTATCGACGTGCTCAAGCAACTCCGCGCCGAAGAGCGCACCAAGCTCATGCCGATCGTGATCCTGACCAGCTCCAGCGAGGAGATCGATCGCTACCAAAGCTACGTCGAGGGGTCCAACGCCTACGTCGTCAAGCCAGTCGAGTTCGGCGCGTTCTCCGAGGCCGTCGGGCAACTCGGACTGTTCTGGCTCGTGATCAACGAGCCTCCGCCCGATCAGGAGGGCTTCGGATGAACGCACCACCGATAGCCGCTCAATCCGCACCGTTGGCCAATCGGACGGTGCCAGGCGTTTCATCGTCATCTCCGAGACCCGTTGCCTAAAGACGGCCGGCTACCGAGCACGCTGGCACATATGGCCGAAGCCCCCTTCACGCCGAGCGCAGACGAGCGCCGGAGCGGAGCGGAGCTCCGCGTGCTGATCGTCGACGACGCAGCCGATGATGCCGAGATGATGGCGCGCTCCTTGGAGCGCGCGGGTTCGCGGGTCCATTTTGACCGGGTCGAGACCGATGAGGCGATGGCTGACGCCCTGCAGCGTGGCGGGTGGGATGTCGTGCTCTGCGACTACGCGATGCCGAGCTTCAGCGCTGAACGCGCGTTGGCGATGCTCGCACGCACGCAACCATCGCTGCCCTCGATCATCGTCTCGGGGGCGATCGGCGAGGAGGCTGCGGCTGCGGTGATTCGGGCGGGCGCGATTGATTTCGTGTCCAAGGACCATCTGACGCTGCTGCCGGCCGCGGTCCGGCGGGCGCTGGACGAAGCCGAGGGACAGGCCGAGCTGGCGCGTGTCGCCGGCGAGCTGCGCGACTCCGAGCAGCGCCTGCACGCGCTGCTTTCGGGTGCCGGAAGCGACGTGCTCGACCGGTGGACGCGTCTCAATCTCATTCGCCGGGCACGGGTGCTCGATCCGCGTTCGGTCCGTACGGACCCGACAGACGGTGGTGGGCCCGGGCCGGGGACGATCACGGAGGCGGAACCGAGCCTGCGCGCCAACGAGCCGCCGGGCTCGATGACAGCGGTCGAGGGCGGGCGAGGAACGGACGCGAACCCGCAGGAGTTGCGCCGGGAAGCTCGAGCGGGCGCGCCGAGAGCTCGAGCAGGCGCGAGAAACGCTGCGCGCGATCCAGGCTGGCGGCTTCGACGCGCTCGTGATCGACGCTGGCAGCGACGATGAACAGTTCACGCTCAGCGGCGCCGAGCGGCCCTACGAAGTTATGGCTGAGGGAGCGCTCAGGTACTTCCGGGCGGTGGCGCTCGACTACGACGGCACGCTCGCCGAAGGTGAGGTCGCGCCGGACACGCTGGCCGCGCTCGCCGAAGCGCGCGCGCGGGGGATCCGGGTGATCCTGGTCACCGGACGGATCATCAGCGAGTTGTCGTGTGTGTTCGCCGGTTTCGAGCACCACCTCGACGCGGTCGTCGCCGAGAATGGCGCGGTTCTGCTCACCCAGGTCGGCGTCCGCCGGCTGGCCGCCCCGGTCGATCGAGCCGTGAGCGCGGCGCTCAGCGCCCGTGGCGTCGTGCACCGCAGCGGGATGGTGCTAGTCGCCTGCGCTGCTGCGGATGAGCCGGTCGCGCTGGAGGCAGTCCGCGGCTTGGGGCTGGACTGCCAGCTGGTGCGCAACCGAGGGGAGCTGATGATCGTGCCCGCCGGGGTGACCAAGGGCAGCGGCCTGCGGGAGGCGCTCGGCGACCTGGGGCTCTCGCATCACAACACGATCGGTGTCGGCGACGGCGAGAACGACCACAGCCTGCTGGATGTCTGCGAGATCGGGGTGGCGGTTGCCAACGCCGTTGACGCGATCCGCGCCCACGCCGACGTGACGCTGGCGTTCCCCGACGGGCAAGGGGTCGCCGACTTGCTGAGAGGGCCGCTGCTGGCCGGGCACGCGCACGTCCAGCCCCGCCGCTGGCAGCTCACACTGGGCCTCGATGACCACGGTCAGCAGGTGACGCTCCCCGCCTCGCAACTGAACGTCGCGGTCTGCGGCGGCAGCGGAGACGGGAAGTCCTACCTGGCCGGGCTGATCTGCGAGCAACTGGTCGGCCTCGGCTACTCGCTCGTGGTCGTTGACCCTGAAGGTGACCATCTCGGCCTCGGCGAGTTGCGCGGCGTGCTCCTCACCGGCGGCGACGAGCACCGTCTCGCCGACCCCGCCGAGGTCGCGCGCCTCACGCGCCACCGCTACGCGAGCGTTGTCGTCGACCTGTCGCACCTCGACGCCACCGAGCAGGCTGGCTATATAGCGGCACTACCGGGCGAGATCGAAGCCCAACGGGCCGTTAGCGGCCTGCCCCAATGGGTGGTCGTCGACGAAGCCCACGGTGCCTTCGGACGAGCCGGAAGCGCTCTCGGCGTGTTCAAGCTCGCCGCCAAGGGCTACCTACTTGTCACCTGGCAACCCGAGGAGCTATCGGGCGTGGTCCCGGCCGCACTGGACGCGGTGATCGCGCTCGGCTCACCACGCCCCTCAGACCACCTCGTCGACCTCACCGCAGCGGTTGCTGACATGCCTCCAGCGCAGATCGCACGGCTCCTCGAGGGACCAGCGGGCCGCGCTGTACTGGCCTGGCGAGCGCACCCCCACAAGGCCGTCGCGTTCATCCCCGGGCCGCGAAGCACCCAGCACCTGCGCCACGAGCACAAGTACGACCTCGCTGGCGTCGAGCCCGCCCACCGGTTCTATTTCCGCAACGAAGGCGACACCCCCACCGGAGCGATCGCGGCCAACCTCCACGAGCTCCAAGCCGAGCTCGCCCTCTGTGACCGCGGTGTGCTGCGCCACCACTGCCCCAGCCACGACTTCTCCCGCTGGATCGCCGCCGTCTTCCACGACCAGCCGCTGGCCGCCAAGCTCGCCGCCGCCGAAGCCCCGCTTTCCGACCACAGCCCCGCCGCCATTGTCGAACAGCAGCGCCTCGCTCTGATCGCCGCACTACAAGCCCGCCACGCTCCGCGCTGAGGCGATCGGTCGTCGGCTGAGGTCGACAGACCGCTCAGCGGCGTCCTTCTCTCTCGGTCGGCCCCCATGTCAGGATCACGTCCTCGCCCGTGGCGGCTGACGCCGGCGGTCGCGCTCCTGGGGTGAGGCTGAAGTGGAACGTGGCGCCCTGGTTCACCGCGCCGTCTCCCCAGATCACGCCGCCGTGGCGGTGAACGGCTCTCACCACTGTGGCCAGGCCGATCCCGTCGCCCGGGAACTCGGTCGTGCTGTGAAGCCGGTGAAAGGGGCGGAACAGCCGCTCGGCGTGGGCCATGTCGAAGCCGGCGCCGTTGTCGGCCACGAAGTACACGGGCACGCCGTGCTGCTCGACCGCCCCGCCCGAATCGAGGGACTCGTGGTCTTGGAGGTGAACTTGAAGGCGTTGCCGAGTAGGTTCTCGAGCACGTTTCGCACGAGTTCGCGATCCGCCTGCGCGAGCAGCCCTGGTTCGATCTGGAGCTCGACCCGGCGGTCTGGCTCTGCGTCGTTCAGTCCGGTCGCGATCTCGCTTGCCAAGGCGCTGATGTCGACGGCAACCCGGTCGAAGTGCCGTCGCGAGAGGCGCGACAGTTGCAGGAGTGCGTCGATCAGGTTGCCCATCCGTACCGCTCCCGCGCGAACCCGCTCGAGATAGTGCCGGCCGCCCTCGTCTAGCCGATCCCCATAGTCCTCGAGCAGTGCTTGGCTGAACCCGTCAACGGCTCGCAGCGGCGCGCGCAGGTCGTGCGAGACCGAGTACGCGAACGTCTCGAGCTCCTGGTTGACGTGCTCTAGCTCGGCTGTGCGCGCCGCGACGCGCACCTCCAACTCCTCTTCCATGCGTACGCGCTCGGTGATATCGGTCGCGACCATCGACCACGCCGCGCCCATGGTCTCCGGTAGCCGCCTGACCGACAGGTGCGCTTGGAGCCGCCGGCCATCTCCGGTCAGGAACGTGAACTCGCCGCTGGCGCGGAGCTCGCCCTCCTGCCCTGCGAACCATGCCGCTAGACGGGCACGGTCTTCGGCCGCGACGAAGCGATCGATCGGCGCTCCGACGAGGGTTGAGAGCGGCACCGCGAGTAGCTCGGCCAGGCGGCGGTTGGCGTACAGCAGCACCTGGTCCCCCGAGAGGCTCGCGGCTCCCTCTGACATCTGGTCGAGCATGATTCGGTAGGCCTCATCGGCGCCGCGGAGCGTGAACACCCGGTCGCCATCGCTGGTCGACACGACCAGGGCGTCGACCTCGCCGGAGCGGATCGCTCGCAGCGTCTCCTCGGCTTCCGCCAGCCGCGCGCGCAACTCATCCACCGACTCGCCGACCGCACCCGCGGGGTCACCGTTCGGAGGGTCGTTTGAAACCGGCATCTACGGCCCGATTGGTCTTATGTCCAGTCCCAGCAGCACGTGCTCGCGGTCGCTCATGTCGCCGACCAGCCGCCGCACCGGCAGCGGGAGTTCCTTGATCAGCGTCGGCGCGGCGATGATCTGCTCGCCGGCGCCGAGCGTCGGCTGCTGGTAGATGTCGATCACCTCCAGCTCGTAGCGGCCCGCGAGCTCGGTCTCGCAGATCTCGCGGAGGTTCGAGATCGCGCGCTGCGAACGCGGTGTCAGGCCAACGACATAGAGCCGCAACAGGTAGTGCCGCTCGTCGAGATCTCCGATCGCGTCCGCGAACCGCTTGCTCGCATCGAACTTGCTCGCGTCGGGCTTGCTCGCGTCGGGATCACTCATTGCTGCTCACGCTTCGTGCCGGGAGTAGCTGCAGGCCGACCAGCACGCGTTCGGTGTCGGACAGGTCGCCGATCAGCTTCTTCATCGGTTCGGGCAGCTTTCGCACCAGCGTCGGGACCGCGACGATCTCATCGCCGCGGGCTAGCTGCGGGTGCTCGAGCAGGTCGATTACTTCGATCTCGTATCGCCCGGCGAGATGCGTCTCGCAGATCTTGCGTAGGTTCGAGAACGCCGCCAGCGACCGGGGAGTCTGCCCGGCCACATACAGCCGCAGCCGGAACGTATCCTGCCCGCCGCTCGCGCTCGCCTCCGCGCTCACGAGCGAACCTCCTTGTGTCCGCCGTCTGAACTCCCCGTGCCGCCGCGCGCCGCCTGCGCGTCGCGGTCGTGTTCGAGTTGGCGCTCGACCCGCTCGCCCATGTCGATCTCGGCCGACAGCTCGAGCGACTCCGCCTCCCGCTGCGCCTGGAGCGCCGCGATCTTGGCATCCAACGCAGAGCGGCGATGCGCCAGCCGCCTCCGCTTGGCTTCGAGCTCCCCCATGTGCACTCGCCGCCGCCCGGTCACGCGCCTGCCGCGCCTCCCGCGCCGAGCCCATCAACACCGCCCCCTCGCTGACGTACACATCGCGGATCTCGATACCCCCGCTGGTGAGCAGGAACTCCCGGACCTGGTTCGAGTGTCCCATCCCCCGTGATTTGAGGATATTGATCCCTCGGTTTCGCTCGCCGTCGATCTCGAGATTGCCGAGGTCGACCCAACTGTCGATCACGCTCGAGATCCCCAACCGGGACTGATCCTCGAACGCGCCCGCGACCATCGTCGTCATCACCGACGTGATCCCTCGCGTCTTGAGGTGATCGATCAACCGCCCCAGCATCCCCTTGACCTCATACCCCTCCCCGCCCAAGGCCGACAGCGGGTCGATCACGACGTTCGCCGGCGCAAAATCCTCGATCGCCCGATAGCTCCCGGCCAGATGAGCCTCCAGACCAGACGCGGCCGGACGGGTCGAGACGATCGCCAGCGTCCCCTCCCCCAGCCAGCGCCCTAGATCGATCCCGACCGAGCGCATGTTGCGCACGATCTGCGCCGGAGACTCCTCAAAGGCGAACAACAACCCGCTCTCGCCACGCTCACACCCCGCCTCCAGAAACCGCGCCCCCAACGTCGTCTTCCCCGACCCCGGCGTACCCGAGATCAGCACACTCGACCCGCGGTAGTACCCGCCCCCCTCGAGCATCCGATCAAGCTCGCCCACCCCGCTCGACACCCGCTCGCTGCTCGCACCATGCGCCAACCCCATAGACGAGACCGGCAACACCGAGAAGCCCGTCCGGTCGATCAGAAACGGGTACTCATCCGGGCCGTGATGCGAACCGCGGTACTTCACCACCCGCAACCTGCGCGTCGAGATCTGATCATGCACCCGGTGATCGAGCAAGATCACGCAATCGGACACGTACTCCTCCAGCCCATGGCGCGTCAACATCCCCTCACCGCGCTCCCCCGTCACGATCGCCGTCACCCCACGATCATTCAGCCACCGAAACAACCGCCGCAGCTCCGCCCGCAGCAGCACCTCGTTCCCCAGCGGCCCGAACAACGACTCGACCGTATCCAGCACCACCCGCTTGGCCCCCACCGAATCGATCGCGAGCCCCAACCGAATCAACAATCCCTCAAGATCCCAATCCCCCGTCTCCACGATCTCGCCCTCCGCGATCCGGATGTGATCGATCGCCAACAACTCCCGCGCCTGCAGATCACCCAGATCCCAACCCAACGACGCGACGTTCTGCGCCAGCTCCACCGGCGACTCCTCAAACGCGATGAACACCCCCGGCTCGGCGAAATCCAACGCCCCGCGCACCAAGAACTGAACCCCCATCAACGTCTTCCCGCACCCCGGACCCCCACACAACAACGTCGTCCGCGCACGCGGCAAACCGCCATCCGTCACCTCATCCAAACCTGCGATCCCCGTCGGCGCCTTCAGCACCTCCGGCGGCAGCACCACGTCCGACAGCGAGCCAGAATCACTCACGTCACGACCTCCGCTCAAACCACGTAGCCCGCACACCTTAGACCAGCACGCGCCAATCAGCAGCCCGTGGTGCCGCGTATGGAGAAGCGCGATCGGCTGGTCGCGATCATGATGACCTCGGCCCGAGGTTTGCGTAGGTAGTACAGCCACATCCCGTCGGTCGCGGCCAGATTCATGCCACCATCGGCATCGGGGGGTCCTCCTCGACGCGCCCACGGCAACGCACCACGAGGCGCTGGCCGCCGCCGACACCGCCCTCTGGGAGGCGAAGACCGCAGGCGCCGACCGCGCCATCCTGCACGATCCCTCGCAAGGGGGCATGCAGCTTCGCGGGACGACGTGTGATTCGGGGAGCCGGGCCGCGGGGCCCTCCTGTTGCCGACCTCACGGCAACCTGCCACAGCCCAATCCTCGGGTCACTGGTCGCGGGCAAGTGGAGGTGGCTCGTTGACCATGAGCCAGTACGCGCCGAGCTGCTGGATCACGTCCGCGAACCGGTCGAAGTCGATCGGCTTGCGGACGTAGCTGTTCGCCCCGTACCGATAGGCCGCGATGACATCAATCGGTGCGGCGAACCCGGTCAGGACCACCACCGGCGTCGTGCGAGTGCGCTCATCTTCGCGGATGCGCCGGAGCACCTTGAGCCCGTCGAGCCCCGGGAGGTTGAGGTCCAGCAGCACGAGGCGCGGCGTGTCATTCGCTTCGTTGAAGAGATAGTCGAGTGCCTCTTGGCCGTCACGCGCGACCACGATGTTCGCGGTCGTGCCCATGCGGAGCGCACGCACAGTCAACGACTGGTCATCCGTGTTGTCCTCGACCAGCAGAATCGTTTTAGGACCGGGCATCAGCTCACCGGTAGCTCCTCGATAGTTGGACCACGAACCGTCGCGCGAAGGCAGCCCAACGGCCAGCTCCGGATCCTACGCCGCTCGGTTGCGGGACGTACGGTCGGCCCGAGGCGTTCCCAGGCCGCGCGCGGGCCCGACGGGTCCGTGGTGCCTCCCACCCCGCATCGAATCGGGTGAGGCCAGGCTTGCCCCGGCCGCTCCCACACCTCCCGGCATGCGGGCCCGCACCGGGCGGTTCGCTCAGCATTACCGGAAACGCCGGAGGGGTCGGTGGACCCTTTCGCGCCAGCAGTCTTGTGTCAGTGGTCGTTCGGCAGCGCGCGTTGGAGTGGCCAGGGTCCGGCGACGCGCCAGTCTCCCGTCTGCGACACCGCCCCATGAGCGGGCGCCGTGGTCGGGGATACCGAGCGCGGGCGTTCGCGTAGCGCGTTGTGGGCGCGTCCACTCTTTCCAGCGCACCTGTCTGAGCCTGCGGCACAGCCACTTCTCGAGCTTCTCGAGCTTCTCGCACGGCGGGCTGGTGTCGGCGAACGCGAAGTGGCGGCTCCGTCCGGTCGTGTCGTATGAGAGCCTTCGGAGCGACAGTCACCCTGACCTTACCCACCTTGTCGCTCTGGACGTAGATCCGTCCGACGTCGGCGTAGGTGCGTCGAACTGCACCACCTGCACCCCCCTGATTTCGGTTTGGAGAGGAGCTCGTGACCAGCTGTCGCCAGTGCTTTTCGACGTCGGGGCGTATGGGATGTAGTGCCGGTTGGCTCGTCCGTACCGAAAATAAATCGACGCCGTCACCATGTCTTGACACGCTTGACCGAGTGCCGCGGCTCAATTCGCATTTGCGTGTCGAGCACGAGACTGGTATCGGTCGTGCATCGGATCGGGTTGAGGTCGGCCTCGACGACCTCGGGCACCTCCTCGAGCAGGAGAGCGAAGCGCAGGATCAGCTCGCGGAGCCCTTTTCGACCGAGTGCAGCGGATCCTCGGAAGGCGAGTTCGTCGGCAACGGCGTGGCACGAGGCGATCAGCTCGTCGGCGTCGACGTCGGTGACAGGCGGCAACCGGACGCTGATCGCATCTCCGAGGCCGGCGCGGTGACCGCCGGGTCCGAGCGCGACCACGCGGCCGAGGTCAGGGTCGGTGAACGCTCCGAGAAGCACATCGGTGCCGGGGGCGACGACCCGTTGGACGATCGCTCCGGTCCAGTGTCTTCCCGCGCTCCGAACTCGTCGCTCGAGCTCGCGCCAGCCGGACCGCAGCGCGGCCTCACCCTGCAGTCCCGGCAGCACCGCATCGATCTCGCCTGCAGATTGGGGGGCGGTTGCGTCAGCTTTGAGCGTCACCGGACCGTCGATCTCCGTCGCCACCGCAAGCGCGCTTTCCAGATCGCGGCACTGGTGTGAGCCGGCGACCGGGATCTCGTGCGTAGCCAGCAGCGCCCGCCCCTCGCGCGGTGAAAGCCAGCCGCCGCCGGGCAGGCGATCAAGCGCTTCGGAAAGCACTGCGCGCGCCTCGGTCGCGTCTATGCCCGTGTAGTCGGGGCGAACGCCGAGAGGCCGCGAGAGCCAGGCGCGACGTTCGGCAGCTCGTGCGAGGACCGCGACGCATGTTTCCGGGAATAGGTAGTTCGGTATTCCAGCATCGCGTGCGGCCAGCGTGCCGTCACCACACACGATCGATGCGACCACTGGTTTCGGATGCCCTGCGGCGGCTGCGGAGCTCGCCTCCAACACACCGTGCGGGTCGCCGTCGAGCCGGTCGACGTAACAGACCATGAGGGCGTCAATTGCCGCCTCTGCGAGCAACTCACGCACCTCCGCGGCATATTCCGGCGCTCCTGCGCCGAGCCCAAGTAGCACCGGATACGGCGCGCCGCGCGCGTCAGTCACGTCCAGTCCGTGCGTCGCGCACGCGTCGGCCGTGAGCGTCGCCAAGCTGGCCGAGTTACTGAGGATCGCGATCCTCGGTCCGTTCGGCAGCGGCTGGCTCTCGAACAGCTGCGCGACGTGAAACAGCTCCTCGCTGCTGTGAAACCGCAACACCCCGGTTTCGTTCAACACCGCGTCGACCACCGCGTCGCCGGGCAACGCGGCCGCGGTGCGAGACCGAGCGCTGCTGCGCGCGCGCTCCGCGCTGCGACGTCCCTTGATCAGGAGGATCGGCTTGTGACGGGAAACTCGTCGCGCAACGCGTATGAAGCGCTCCGGATTGCCGAAGGCCTCGACATACAGCATTACCACCGCAGTCCGCTCATCGGCCTCGCACCACTCGAGCAGGTCGTTGCTCGACACATCAGCACGACCGCCGACCGAGACCAACACTGAAATCCCCATCTCCCTAGCCTGCGCATGCGCCAGGAGCCCGAGGCCGGGCGCGATCGCCTGCGCTCCGATCGCGAGCCGCCCAGGGCGCACGCGCGACGGGCTGAACGTGGCGTTCATGCCGACCTCGGGCGAGGTGTTGATGACGCCCAATGAGCTCGGCCCAACGATTCGCAAGCCCGAGCCGCGAGCGATCTCCAAGAGCCGCTCGTCCCGTTCCACCGACCGCTCATCATCGTGATCCAGAGCGCCGGGGAGCATGAGCAGCGCACGCGCTCCAATCGCCGCCGCCTCTTCGGTGAACTCGAGCACCTCGTCGCCGGTCACAGCGATGATGACCAGCTCAGGAATGACGCCCAGCTCGGCCAAACTGCGGGCGGCCGGCCTCGAGCACACCACTCCCCCATCACGGTTCACGGGAGTCGCAAGACCCTGAAACTCATCCGCGGTGATGTTTGCCAGCACCGCACGCCCCACGTTCCCGGGCGCCTCCGCCGCCCCCACGACAGCGATCGACGACGGCGCGAGCAACGGACGCAGCGAAGCGACCGCGGCGAGATGATCGCGCTCGTCGATCCGCTCCAACACCGCCGCCGAGGGAGTGATGTCGAGTGAAACGGTCACCTCGCCGAATGAGCTAGCCCGTCGCACCGCGAACCCGGCGTCCTCTAACACGCGCAGCATCGCGACGTTGTTGAAGAGCACCTCGGCGTCGAACCGCTGGATTCCGCGCTCCGCGGCGATCTCCGCCAGCTGCTCGAGCATCCGTGTTCCCAGTCCTCGATTTTGAAAATCGTCGGTCACTGCAAAAGCCACCTCGGCGGCGCGCGGCTCGCGCAGCCCTTCAAACCCCGCTACCGCCACCACGCGCCCGCCGAACCGCGCGATCAGCGTGAGCCGATCATCACCGTGCGCCTGCACGGCCACTCGCGCCGCGAAGTCGCTCGCCGCCCCGGCACCGTGGAAGCGCAGATACCGACTCTGCTCCGAGAGACTGTCGAAGAAACGCTTGATCTCATCAAGGTCGGCCGGACTCGGAGCTTGCAGACGCAGCGCCGACCCATCCCGAATGAGCACATCCCGAACCAGCGGCCCGGACTCGTCAGCCTCAGCGAACATCAAGTATGCCCCCTCGCGATCCGTTGCTGCGCACGGCAGAGCTGGTGATTCACCGCGCCGTCCCCCAGTGCTACCTCCGGCCAACCGCCGCGTGGGCCGATGCCAGCAGAACCACCATCGGGAACGGCGGAACCAATCGAGATCACCCGGTCCACGACCCGATCTGCCCGGTCCGACACCCCTCGCCGGACCCACTCACCCAAGTGACGACTACGCCAGGCAACACACTTAAGAATGATGACATCAACGGGAGTCGCGGGCGCACGGCGCGGCGATCACCGCCAGGCGGGCTGCTCGACGATGGCCGCGAGGCTTCGCCCCTGCGCCGACTTTCGGCGTCCGCGAGGGCGTCCGCCTTTCTGTGCAGGCGGTAGTTGATGGTTCAGTCGGGCAGTCGGTCTCCGAATTGGATCTTGAACGCCAGGAGCGCTTTCGTCCACCCGCGGTTCGGGTCCATTGCGGAACGGCGTTCTAGATCGCGAGGTAGATGAGCTTGCGGGCTGCGTCCTCGGTGGGGAAGTGGCCCTTGGTCTTGTCCGCCTTTCGTAATTGCCGGTTCAGCGCCTCGATCGCGTCCGTATCCGGTATGAAAGGCGGTAGATGCCACCGCTTCGAGCGACCGGGCCGTTGCAGCTGTTGAGCGTTTCGGGCTCGGTGAGTACAGTGCGACCGTCCGGGACGCGGGGCATCCGGGAGCGAACGCAGGCTGGGCAGGCCGATCATCGCAATGTGGGCCTCGAGCCCGAGTTTGTACTTGGCCGCCCCTGCGACTTGCCCGGATGCGCTTCGAGCGCGGATCCGTAGGCGTCATTCGCCCGCCTGGCTCCCATATCCGTCAACCATCGTTGTTGGAGGTGAGCCGTGGGACGCAGGTGTACCGGGATGGATGTCCATCGCGAGTTTGCGCAGGTCGCGGTACGGGAGGACGGTCTGGTCAGGCAGGCTGGGCAGATCGCGTTGACCGACGAAGCGCTTCGGATCTTTGCCGATAGCCTCGGGCCGGAGGACGAGGTCGCGATCGAGGCGACGTGCAACACGCACCCGATCGTGAGGCTGGTGAGCCGCACTCGGCGCGGGTGGTGGTGTCTAATCCGAAGAAGACCCGCGCGATCGCCGAGGCGAAGGTCAAGACCGACAAGGTGGATGCCGAGGTCCTGGCCGGGCTGTTGGCGGCGGACTATCTGCCGTCGGTATGGGTTGCGGACGAGGGCACGCAAGCGTTGCGCCGGCAGGTCGCGCGTCGGGCGCACATCGTGCCCGCAGCGCACCCGGTTGAAGAATCAGGTGCAGTCGATTCTTCACCGTAACCTCGTGCCGCGCTGCCCCGCGGCCGACATGTTCGGGATCAAGGGCCGCTGCTGGCTGTCGGGTCAGCCGCTGCCTGCGGACGAGGCGCTGGCGGTCGAGGCGCTGCTGCGCTAGCTCGACTTCCACGGCCAGGAGCTGCGGATCATCGACGCCGCGCTGGGACGCGTGGCACTGGCGAGCCCGGAGGTTCAAGCGGCTGATAACGATCCCCGGCGTCGACGCCACCATCGCGCTCTCGATCGTCGCCGAAGTCGGGGACTTTCGTCGGGTTCCGCCGCCCCGAGCGGTTGGTGTCATATCTCGGGTTGAATCCTCGCGTGAAGCAGTCCGGTGGGCAGCCGGCCAGCCATGGGCGGATCACCAAGCGGGGGCGCGCGCACGCACGCGGGATGCTGGTCGAGGCGGCCTGGGTCGCGGCCAAGACTCCCGGCCCGCTGCGCGCGTTCTATGAACGCGTCCGTGCGCGTCGCGGGATGCAGATTGCCGTGGTGGCCACGGCCCGAAAGCTCGCGGTGCTGTGCTGGACGGTGGATCGAGCGCGGCGAGGACTATGCCTCCGCGCGCCCTTCGCTGACCGACAAGAAGCTCCGTGCGCTCGAGCTGTAAGCCAAACGGCTCACGAAGATCACACCGGGCGTAGCCGCCGCCAATGGGACGCGACTGAAAAGGCCCTCTACGGGGCAAGCTGCGCGGCAGGCATCAGTCCCAGAACCTGCGCTTCACTCCGGGGTCGACCACGCACTGAGCAAAGCCTAACGCCGACACCGCCTCCTGCCAACAGCGCCCCGGTAACGGGATCACGTACTCCCATGCGTCCCGCCAGGCCCTGACGACGGACGGGAGCTTCTCGCCCCATTTGGCCTCGAATGCGGCCAGTGCGTTCGAGCCATCCCTTCGGCGGCGGTAGACGGTTCGCCGGGCGCGCTCGCCCAGAAGCGACAGGTGACCACTGCCGCCCATGCCCATCCCGCCCAGCCCGCCAGGGCCGGCGGGCGACACCGTCGCGCAGATCGGTGGCTCGCATCGCGTGCGGGGCTCAGCTGTCTCGCCGCCCGGTCCGTCGGACTGCGGCGGCGATTTCGGTGGCCCAGCTCCCGATTTCGGCGTCGTAGTCGACGACGAAGGCCTGGAGCCAACTCTCGCCAGCGGGGGTGAGCGAGGTGAGGTCATACGTGACGCGCACGAGCGTCGAGTGCTCGCCAGATCCGACGACATCGACCGCGACCGTTCCAGCCGTCATACCCTCCGTGACACGCGCGTAGCGAACGCTTCCCGGCCCGTGGTCGACCATGATCCACGTCGTGTGATGACCTCCGTGCCCGGTAGTGAATACGGCCCCGACGCCTTCGCGGCGGTCAGGCTCCGGATAGTGAGGATCCCAGCCGTCGGCCCAGCGACGCTCGCCCTCGGGCGTGAAGAACGCCATGGCGTGCTCGGGTGGCAGGTCGACGGCGATCTCGGCGGCGCGAAGCACAGTTTTGCTCATGAGCAGAATCATGCTGCAAATCGGGGCGACCGGGCGCGGGCCAGACCGAACCTCGACAAAATCGGTCGACGCTGGCAGCCGCCACGCCGACCGCCGCAGTGCCCGCGCAACGGTTGGCGCGAGCAGCGCCATGCCCGGCCGTTCGCACTCAGCTGAGGGAGCGTGCTGTTCTAGGGAGCGTCGAGCGCCGGATCCTGATCGAAGAATCCGTCGGGCCGCAGCGCGAAACCGATGGTCTCGCTGGACATCACCGGATAGTTCTCGACCGAAGGGAGATGCGTGAACGCGGCGGTGTACCACACGACCACATCGGTCCCTCGTGATCGCTACCGAGAAGGCGGCTGGGTGAGGTAGCGCTGGATGGTCGGCGCAACCCTCGCCACCACGTCATCGACGGGCAGCGACACCAGCGGCTCGAGGCGCAGCACGTAGCGGCACAGGACCAGCCCAAGCATCTGGCTGCCGATCAGCGCGGCGCGCTCGCCGGCGTCCTGATCGTCGAGGGCGGCGATCGGCTCGACGATCAATGCGTTGAAGGTGGCCTGCATCTGCTCGGCGACCGCCTCGTTTGTCACCGCCGTGCGCAACATGAACACGAGCGTCTCGTCGGTGGAGCTGGATTCCCAACGGTCGACGAAGTGGCGGACCAGGTGCTCGCCGCGCCGGCGGGCGGGAACCGAGCCGAGGTCGGGAGGATGCAGGTCCATGGTCGAGGCCGCCGTGAACAGGCCGGCCTTCGATCCGAAGTAGCGCATGACCATCGACGGATCGATGCCCGCCTGCGCAGCGACCGCACGGATCGTGGTCTGCTCGTACCCGCGCGTCGCGAATGTGGCGCGGGCCGCCTCGAGGATCGTCCGGCGGGTTCCCTCCGAACGCGGTCCACCAACTCCGAGGCTCGCTTGGCTGTGGCTCATCGCCGTACACCATAGTCGATGCAACGCCTGTTTGCCAACAGACGTTGATAGTTGATTCGCGCAGCGCTATACCTGATGTCAACAACTGTTGGCCATCGAACCGAACGAGGGCTGTGACGATGGGAACACACCGAGAGATCCTCCACAGGCACCGGGTGCCGATCGCGCTCGTGACCGCAAACCTCGCGTTCGCTTCGCTATTCATGACGCTGGCGCTCAGCGCCTTCCATCAGCCGGCTCCTCACGACCTGAAGGTCGGCGTGGTCGGACCCGCGCCGGTGACGCGCGCCCTCCAGCGCACGCTAGACGTCGCAGCCCCGGGAGGCTTCGAGTTGCGCGAGTACCGGAGCGAGTCTCAAGCCCGCGCCGGGATCGACGACCGACGGCTGGACGGCGCACTCGTCACCGCGCGGGCGGGTTCGCGGCTGCTCGTCGCCGACGCCGGCGGCAGTGGGGCGGCTCGAGCCCTCACCGGGGCGTTCACCGCGGTCGCGGCCAAGACCGGCCAGCGTCTGGCGGTGGTCGACGTCGTCCCGCCCGTTAACGGGGACTCTCAGGGGCTGTCCTCGTTCTTCGTGATCCTCTGCGTGCTGTTCCCGAGCCTCGCCACCGGCGTGGCGGCGACGCACCTATTGCGGCATCTGCGGCCGATCCCGCGCCTCACCGTTCCGGTCATCGCCGCGGTGGCGATCGGCCTCGCCGCGGCGGGAATCGCCGACGGCATCAGCGGGCTGGGCAACTACCTGTCGATCGCGGGCATCGTCGCCCTGTTCTCACTCGCCATCTCCCTGCCGACCGCCGCCCTCGGCGAGATCAAGCCGCCGCTGGTTACGCTGGCGGTCCTCGTGTTCTTGATCGTCGGGCTGCCCGTCAGCGGCGGGCCCGGCGGGCTGGCGCAGTTCGGGCCGAGCCTGTTCCGATCCTTCGACTCGGCGCTGCCGCTCGGGGTGGCGGCCGACGCCGTGCGCAACACCGTCTACTTCGGCGCCCACGACACCAGCGGACACCTGCTGGTGCTGGCCGCCTGGGCAGCGGCCGGAATCGTGGCACTGGTGCCCGCGACGTCCCTGAGAACGCGCAGGCCGACCAACCCGGCGATCGCCTCATCGCGGTGAGCGGCCATGCGCTCTGTTCTCGTCCGCCGCTGGCTCGCGCTCGCGATACTGGCTGCCCTGCTGGTGTCCGTCGTGTTCGCGGTCCCTTCGCTTGTCGGCGTCCGCCACGAACTGACCCGGATCAACCTGTGGTGGCTGGCCGCGGGAATTGTGCTCGAGATCGGCTCATGCGTCAGCTTCGTCACGGTGTTCCGCGCGTTCTTCGATCGTGTCCCGTCGCGGCTGGCCCGGAGAATCGCGTGGATCGAGATGGGGTCGGGGGCGCTGCTCCCAGGCGGAGGGGTCACGAGCTACGCGCTCGGGGGCCTGCTCCTGAACAGGTCCGGGATGGACGGCCGGACCGTCGTGGTGCGCTCGGGCGGCGTGTTCTGGCTTACCTCCGCAGTGAACGCCCTCACGCTCGAGATCGGCGCGTTTCTGCTGGTTAGCCGTCTCGGTAGCGGACCCGGTGACTTCGACCGGGCGTTGCTGCCGGCGCTGATCGCGACGCCGGTCGCGTTCCTGATCGCGTTCTCCCCAGCGCTGGCCCGCCGCCGGTTTCGGCGAGGACGCGAACGCGAGCGCCTCGGCATGCTCCTCGACGGCGTCGCCGACGCGTGGCGTGCGGCCAGGCACCCAAGCTGGCGTCTGGCCGGCGCCGTGGGCTACCTCGGCTTCGACATCGCCGTCCTGCTCTGCATGTTCCGCGGCCTCGGCTATCGGCCCGATGCCGGGGGCCTCATCCTCGGCTATCTCGTCGGCTACTGCGCGGCCGCGATTCCAGTTCCTGGCGCAATAGGGGTTCTCGAAGGCGGTCTCGCCAGCGCGCTTGTCCTGTACGGCGCCCCCGCGGACACGACCGTCGCAGCCGTCCTCATCTACCACCTGATCGCGTTCTCGGTCCCCTCACTCGGCGCGCTCGGCGCCTGCGTCGCACTGATCCGGAGTCGGCCGACGCGGCCCGGAGCCGGCCCCGGCACGACATTCACCTTGCGACTCACCCGGGGGGTTGGAACGCCTGGGGGCGATGTCTCGGTCTGCACGGATTGACGATCGGGGGTCGCTGTAGCGCGACCAGGAGCCCGAGTCGCTGGCCGCCGGGTGGGCGGGCATCGACCGGTTCGTCGAGGCGGTGTTCGTCGCCGGTGAGGCGGGGATCGGGAAGACGGCGCTGATGCGGCGGTTCCGTGACGCGCTGCCGAGACCACGGCTGCTCTGGGGCGCTGCGATCCGCCGGCGCCGCTCGGGCCGCTGGTCGAGGTCAGCCGGGGCTCGGCACCACACGCAGGTCGATCGTGGTGCTTGAGGGTTTGCACTGGGCAGACCACGGGACGCTGGACGTGCTGGCGTACGTCGTGCCACGGCTCGAGCGGGTGCCCGCGCTGCTGGTCTGCGGCGATCCACGCGGATCGCGCGCTAGCGTCGAGAGGTGGCTGCCCGGCGTCATCGACGGTCACGGCTACCACCCCGCCCGTATGACGATCCGCGATCTGTTGCAGCAGACCAGCGGGCTGCGGGACTACGTGAACGCCCCGAGGTTCGAGACGCCCCAAGTACCTGGCGCGAACCTGGCAGCCCCGCCAGCTCGTCGCCGCCGCCCTGCGACTCGGGCCGCCCCTATCCGGCTGGCACTACTCGAACACCAACTACATCCTCGCCGGGATGCTGATCAGAAGGGTGACCGGGCACAACCCGATCACGGAGATCCAGCGGCGGATCCTCATCCCGCTGGGCCTTCGCGACACATCGTTCCCGCTGACAAGCACCCTGATCCCAGGCCCGCATGCGGACGGGTACATCGGCACCCTCGACGTCACCAGCCTGGTCAACCCGTCAGTGGCCTGGACCAGTGGGGCGATGATCTCCACGGTCGATGACGTGGCCAGGTTCTACCGGGCGCTGATCACGGGGCGGCTGCTCCCGCCGGCTGAGGAGCGCGAGCTGCTGTCCAGTATCCCCGTCCACGACATCGGCGAGCTGTACCCCGAACACTACGGGCTTGGTATCTACCGGGTCCACCTGCGCTGCGGCACGGCCTGGGGCCACGACGGCGGCTACCCAGGCGGCTTCAAGACCTTCTCGTACACCAGCCCAAGCGGCGACCGGCAGGCCGTAATGGCCTTTAACGGCTTTCAGATGTTCGAGGGCGCATACAACCCCGCGTTCGAGCGTGACCTCCGGCGGGCCACCGAGATCGCGTTCTGCGGGAGGTGACAGAGATCGGTGGGAGCTGGCCGTGACCAGCGCGACGAACGGGAGGTGGACGGGTGATACGAGCGACGGTCGAACGGTGCCGGCTCCGCGGCAGACGCCGGCAGCATGCGACGCTCCACGCCCGCGGCGCCCTGGTTTCCTCCCCGGCCGCGCACCTCGCCCGTGCCGCCGAGATTCTCGGAATGCGCGGATAGCGCCGACCGCCTGTTGAGGTCTGACTCGATGATGGTTGTGCATGGCGGCGCGGCGGCTTGGCTGCCGGGCGAAGTTGATTAGACTCGCTGGTGCGGCGAGGGCCGCATCCAGTCCGCGGAAAGGGCAGAGCCCACCCTCCTTGTCTGACGGTTTGTGACCAAGCTTCCTCTCCAGCCGGAACACGCGGACGCCCGGCGCGACGGAAGGGAGCCATGGTGACGTTTCAGCTCAGTCTCGAGCAGCTGCGCAAGCTGGCGAAAGAGCGTGTGCGCGAGCGGCGCGCGGCCGGTGAGGATGCCAAGCTCGCCGACGCGCAATTCGAGCTCGCGCGAGAGCTCGGCTTTCGCAGCTGGCCGAAGCTCAAGGCATACGTCGAGCGTTTGGGCCTCGAGCAGCCGTTCCGCGTCGACCTCGATTATTACGAGGGCCGCGCGAACGGGATCGCCTCGGTCAATGGCGTGAGCGTCGCTGAGGCACGCCGTGACCTTGCCGGGCGGCACGGGTTCGTGAGCTGGCGAGAGCTGCGCCGCCACGTCGAGGCGATGAACAGCGGCCAGGAGCCGCCGACGCCGTTCGTGCTCGCCTATCGGGCGGTCGAGGCGAACGACCGGGAGCAGCTTGTGCAGCTGCTCGATCGCTTCCCCGACCTGATCGTGCAGCGCGGGACGAACGGCAACGATCTGCTCGGGATGGCCGGCGACGTGGCGATCGTGTCGCTCCTCCTCGAACGGGGCGCCGACCCGAACCGGGGCAACGACTATGGGTGGACGAAGCTCCACCAAGCCGGCGATGGGAACGACTCCGACCTCGCCAGGCTGCTCCTCATTGCAGGGGCGCGCGCCGACCTGTTCGCGCGGGGGGACGGCGGCACACCGCTTGTCTCGGCGCTGTTCTGGGGCCACCGCGAGGTTGTCGAGGTACTCGGCCGGGAGCCGCTCAACCTGCGCGTGGCTGCCGGCCTCGGCGACCTCGAGTCGATCCGGCAGCTGACCGGAACGCCGCGGGCCGGTGCGCACCGCGGCTTCTACCGCCCCCACGGCGGATTTCCCGCCTGGGAGCCCTCCGACGACCCACAGGAGATTCTGGACGAGGCGCTCGTATGGGCGGCGAAAGCTGACCGCGTCGACGCGATCCGCCTCCTCGTCGGGCTGGGCGCCCGCGTCGATGCCGATCCCTACCGCGGCACTCCACTCACCTGGGCCGCCGCCAAAGGCCGCGTCGACTCGGTACGCACGCTGATAGAGCTCGGCGCCGACCCCAACCAGCGCGCCACCTTCGGCGGGCCGAGCCACGGCGAAGGGGTGACCGCGATCCACCTTGCCGCCCAGTCAGGACAGCGCGAAGCCGTCGTCACCCTGCTCGAACTCGGCGCCGACCCACTCATCACCGACGATCTCCACGGCGGCAACGCACTCGGCTGGGCACGCGTCGGCGGCCACGAACAACTCGCCGACGTCCTTCCGTGAGGCGCGCACAGGCTTTCCGAGTTCTGGGGTTGGTTGAATCCCGCAGATGGCCGTCAGCCCGCGTCGTCGACCCGAGTCACTGCCCGGCCACCTCCCGCAAGCCGCGCCGGGGGAGGTGCTGGTCTGGACTGATGGCGCATGCCAGCGCAATCCCGGCCCTGGCGGCTGGGCTGCGCTGGTCTGCTGGGAGGATGGGGTGGTCGAGGAGTACAGCGGTGGGCTGGCCCACACGACGAATAACGTCATGGAGATGACTGCGGCGCTGGAGGGCTTGCGCGCGGTGCCGACCGGGTCCCGCGCGTGCGTCGTGACCGACTCTCGTTACCTGCACGACGGCATGACCTCCTGGATGGCCGGCTGGAAACGCAAGGGCTGGAAGACGGCTTCGGGTGACCCGGTCAAGAACAAGGAGATCTGGGTCGCGCTCGAGGATGCAGCGTCGGACCACGAGAAGGTTCGCTGGCACTGGGTCAAGGGGCACATCGGCCACGCGCTCAACGAGCGAGCCGATTTCCTGGCGGTCGCGGCCACGCATGACGCCGCTCGGCCCGTGCTCTGAGATCCGGCCGCGGGCGGAACTCCGCGATCTGGCGGCCTCGCCCGTCATCCCGCTTGCGTAGCGCTGGATTGGACGGGCGCTCGAGTAAAGCCTACGTCGACGCGACCGGATGAGGCTGCTGCAATGGCCGAACTTCGGCAGGTGGCGTTTGGTCAGAGGCGCCGTTGCGACGCTAACGGCGCACACCGGTAGGGTTGGACCATGGCGATAGGTGAGAAACCGGATGTCGTGGTGCCGTCCGATCAAGCTCCGTCGTACCAGCTCGAGATCGAGGACATCGTCGTCGGAGACGGTGATGAGGCCGTCTCGGGGCGCGTCGTCGAGGTGCATTACGTCGGCGTCTCGTGGGAGACCGGGCAGCAGTTCGACGCGTCTTGGGACCGTGGCAGCACCTTCAAGTTCGGGCTGGGTAAGGGCCAGGTCATCGCTGGCTGGGATCAAGGTGTGGCCGGAATGAGGGTCGGCGGTCGTCGGCGGATCACGATCCCGCCGATGCTCGCGTACGGCAAGCGCGGCGCTGGCCGGGCGATCGGACCCGACGAGACCCTCGTCTTCGTCGTGGACCTAATCGGCGTTCGCTGACGCGGCGCTCCTGGGCGAAGATCCGCCTGGGCCGACGCGCCGTCTGCACGCCGCCGCCGCGGATCGAAAACCAACACTCGAGGTTAATTCTCGGTTGGCCGCGCCTCGCGACTGCCGCTTGTCGATCATCCGACCGTGCTCCAGACGTCCTCGCCGCGGTGTGTCAGCTTCCGCCCGCGGAGGGCAGGGGTAGGCAACTCTCGCCCTATGGGGCTTCCGAGCGCCGCGCCCGGGGGGCAGTATGGCTGCCCATACCAACCGCTACGGACGGAGGACCAACATTGCCCTGTCCCGGAACCAACACGCACCTTGCGGCGGTCACGATCACGCAATCCGCATCAATCGTTCGCGACCTTGGTGTCGTGGGCGCGATATCGGTCGCAGCCTCGGTGCTCGGCGTCCAATCGCGACGGCTCGTTGCCGACGCGGGCGATGCACGCTCGGAACGGCCACGTCCTGAGCACCAGCCGTCCTCACGCACGGAGGCGACGCATTCCAAACAGCAGACCCGTCTCAGGGGCCGATAGCGGCAGACGGCTTGCGGCGTGCAAGCGAACCGCGCCGCGTTCTTTGTGACAGGCGCGCTCTGGCCGGGTGCGGTGGCTTCAGGCCGGGAGGGGCAATCGATCGGTTGGGCTGCCTTGCGATGAAGCGGGCAGTCGACTCAGTCGCGAAGAGCCGACTTGGGTGCCGTAAGGCCCTCGAGTAGCACCGCTGCCTGCTCGCAGCCGGGCAGTGAATGAATCTCTTCGCGCAGGACCGACGCCTTGACGCGATAGGAGGGATCCTCCAGCACGGTCTTTGCTGCCCGGGCGATGTCTGACCCGTTGGCGGTCGAGGCGTTCAGGATTACAGCCACGCCGAGGTCGTGACATCGGTCGGCGTTGAGGGGCTGATCCGCACCCATGGGCAATAGGACCTGAGGCACGCCGAAGGCGAGCGCGCCGACGACGGTTCCCGAGCCGCCGTGCGAGACGACGAGACTGCTTTGGGGGAGGATCTCGTCAGCGTCGATGAACCGTTCGATGCGCACGTTCTGGGGCTGCGGACCAAGCTCGGCCGGATCGATTTCATCCCCCACGGTGACCACGATGTCGACAGCCAGGGTGGTCAGCCCGGACAAGACGCGCTTGAAAAGGTCACCGGATTCTTGATGGAAGATCGTTCCCAGCGTGAAGTAGACGGTGGGCGGCGTCGCCGCTGGGAAAGCGGGTCGAGGTGCGCTTCGGTCTCGCTCCAGCACAGCTGGGCGGACGTGTCGGGCGGTAGACGGCAACAGGTCCCGGGGATCGCGGAAGCTTGGCGGGACGGGCACGATCGTGAGGTGGCGGTGCAACATCGCCAACCCGTCATCGGCCAGGCCGTAATCAGTTCGCAAGCTCACCAGCGGCTACGGCGATCAATTCCGGCACGAGGAATCCGCCCGCAGCGATGACGACCACGGCCGCGTGGGGCAAGTCATAGGCTTCAGCCAGCACGGCGGCGCCAAGGTCCATCTCATCACGGACGATCACATCCGGCTGAAAAGCCTCCACGACGTCACCCAGCCGTTGTGCCCGTTCGCGGGCGATCTTACCCGCAAAGAAGATTCGAATGACCTCTTTCTCAGCGACTCGGTCAAGCGGAGACAGTGGGCGACGCTGGCCGGAGTCGAGCAGGGTAGAGCCCCCACTGGCCATGGCCTCCCAGCCGCGAGCCCGCACCACCGGAACCATCGCTTCTTGGCAGGCATACGCGATCGTGTGTCCGCGCTCGGCAAGCGCACGCGCGAAAGGCACCGTCGGAAGGAAGTGGCCGGTGCCGCCGGTGAAAGTAAAGAGAAAGCGCACAGACAGGAAGTCCCTCAGTCTCCCAAGACGGACGCGAGCGATCTACGCGGTGCCGGAAATGCGGCAGCCGGATCGTGAAGAGGTCCAGTAGTCGCGCACCGCCTCGCGCCCGACGAGACGTCCGCCTTTCCAGGCGTTCGGCGAGTCGACCTCATCGCTCATCATCGCGAGTACGCCGTGGCTGTCTCGCTGGTTGAACGCCTCATACGGCGCCTGAAAATACGCAAGGTGGTCCATGTTCTTCTCCTGTTGTGCGCCGCCTGGGACTACGGGCCGGCGATGCCGGTGCCGCAACCGATGTCAAGAAGGTAGGGCCCAGGACTGGCGGTGACGACCGGCGCCCCCATGGCTTCCGGGCGTCGAGACTGCCCGGTCGTGGCGCTCCGGGTCCGAAGAAGGTCGCGCACGGCGTATGCCAGATGTTCCTGGAGCCGCACGATCAGGCGCTTGGCTTCCGCGACCTCCTCCGGTGCGGCTCCCGCCCGCTCGAGCCGCCGCAGCTCGGCGACGTGTGTGCGCAAGTGAGCCATCAGCCGATCTATGGTCCGCTCATCTGTCATGGGCCCCCAGTGTCGACCTGGATTCCGCGGGTCGTCGGAGGGGCCGGAGCGGATCCACTGGCCTTGCGGGGCGCCCACCGAGCGCGAGTGCGGCACTTGGCGGTCCGCATCAGCCAGCCGCGGGTCACCGCTCGGCCCCGGTTCGCTTTCCTGTTGGCCTGGGTCGAGTTCACGTTCAGCGGGGTTGTCAGGGTAGTTCGTGTCATTCGGGTGGTTGCGGCTGGCCTTCCTGGCCACTGGCGGGGAGGATCGTCTTCACTAGGCCGGTGACGACGTCGTAGACGTGTCCAGAGAAGGTCACTCGCTGGGAGACGGCTGGCGCCGAGCGGAGGCGCTCGAGGTCGCGCGTGACGGTGCCCGCGGGATCGAGGACCGCGTAGTCTCGGAGCTCCGCCTCGTCGGCGCCGATTCGTTGGGCGTATCTGCGACGGAAGGCCTCGTCTGCGAGCGCGCCGGATCCGCACTGCGTGTGGTGGACCACGGCGACTTCGAACAGCGGGCCCTCCGCTATGACGGTCTCGGCGATCTGGCCGATGAAGGCGACGTCATTGATCACCTCGGGGGTGACCCGGCCGCCGCCGTTGCGAACCACGATTGCATCGCTTGCCTGCAGCCCGAGGAAGTGCGCGGGGTCGACGCGCGGATCCATGCATGTGATCACGAACAGGCGCAGCTTGGGGAAGACGACGGCGCCCTCGTGTCCGCCCGCGGCGGCGAAAGCGCGGTTGCGCTCGAGCGCCGTGGCGAAGTTGCCAGCGCCGGGCTGGTCGCGACCGCTCAGCTCAAATCGGGCTGTCTCGCCGATTCCGGAGGCGGGGGTCGCGAGGGCAGGGCTTTGTTTACTCATCTGCTCTTGTCTCCTGTCGTTGGGGTCGGATCAGATTCGCGTCGTCGCGCCGGCCTTAGGGTCACGCTGCTTGTGGCGCGCCCTCCTGGAGCCCGATTCGTTGGTGCAGCCGGCGTAGGGGTCGCGGGGCCCACCAGTTGAGTGGGCCGAGCAGGGCCATGAGCGAGGGCACGAGCAGCGCTCGGATCACCGAGGCGTCGAGCAGCACGGCGAGCGCGGTGCCGATCCCAAGCTCTTTGATGAACACGATTTGCGAGGTCGCGAACGCTCCGACGGCGACGGCGAACAGCAGTGCGGCGGCGGTGACGATGCGCCCGGTTCGTTCGAGCCCCAGTGCGACTGCCTCCGTGTTCGGCGCGCCGCCGTCGTGCGCTTCCTTAATCCGTCGCCAGGAGGAACACGCCGTAGTCGGTGGCGAGCCCGAAGCCGATCGCGAATAGCAGGATCGGCTGGGTGGCGTCGAGCGCCCCGGAGCTGTGGTAGCCGAGCAGCCCCTGCAGGTTGCTGTCTTGGAAGATCAAGACCAGGATCCCGAACACCGCGCTCAGGCCGAGGGTGTTCATCAGGACGGCCTTGATTGGCAGGACGACCGAGCCGGTCATCAGGAACAGGACGATCAGCGTAGCGGCCACCACGAGGGCGAGCATGGCGGGAAGGTGAGCACCGAGGCTGTGCTCGAGATCGAGGTATGACGCCGTTTCCCCGGCGACGCCCAGGTAGTAGAAGGTATGGATCGCGCGCACCTCGCGCACGAGCTGCTCGGTGCTGGCGGTGAGCGGACCGTGCACCGGTGCGACCTGAAGCAGGGACGTCTTGCGCCCCGCCGGCTGCGCGGGCGCGACCGCCGACACATCCGGCAGGCGGGCAATCCGCTCGCTGAGCGCCTGGACTTCCGGTGAGGACGCGGGCCCACCGACCACCACGTCGACTAGAGCGGTGCGGTTGGGCGGGAATTGTGTGTCGAGCGCATTCTGGACCTGATGCGCGCTCGCGCTCTGGGGCAGCACCCGCGCGTCGGCGGTGATGAACCGGACCTGCGTGAACGGGATGCCCAGTGCGACCAGCACCGCGGCGCTCGCGATTGCGACCTGCGCCGGCCGCCTGGTGACGAACTGCGCGAGGCGGTACCAGGCGCCGTTGCGCCCGGGCCGCGCGTCGCGATCGGCGGCCTGCCGCAGCCGGCGGGGTGAGAGTGCGTTGACCCTCGGGCCGAGCACCGACAGCAGCGCGGGCAGCACCGTCAACGCTAGCGTCGCCGCCAGCAGCGCCACGATCGCGCCCGCGATCCCCATCGAGTACAGGAATCGCTGTGGGAAGATCGCAAGCGAGGCGACTGCGACCGCAACCGTGACCGAGCTGAACAGCACGGTCCGCCCGGCGGTCTGGAGCGTGCGGCGCAGCGCTCCGGGGCCGAAGCCGTCGCGGGCGGCCTCCTCGCGGTGGCGCGAAACGATGAACAGGCTGTAGTCGATCGCCAACCCGAGTCCCAGTCCAGTCGTCAGTTGCAACGCGAACACCGACAGGTCGGTGAACGTCGAGACGACCCGCAGGAGGAAGAACGTGCCGAGGATCGCCAGTCCACCGAGCAGCGGCGGCAACAATGCCGCCACGACCGACCGGAAGAAGATCAGCGAGAGCAGGAAGATGAACGGGAACGCCAGCAGCTCGGCGCGCGCCAGGTCGTTGCCGACCTGCGTATTCACCTGGGCGTTGGCGATCGCGTCCCCTCCGAGCTTGACGTCCGGTTGGGAGGAGAAGCGACTCTCGATCAGCTGGGCGTCGTCGGATAGGCGCTTGTCCGAGAGCGCCTTGAAGTACGCGACCACGTAGGTCGAGCGCCCATTGCGCGCCACCATCGCAGCGTTGTGCGTGGTGTAGAAGCTCTGAACGCTCGCCACATCGGGCTGCGCCCGAAGCTCGCCGCAACGCCTCCGACTCGCTGTCGGGCGGCGGCGCTGCGCACGTCACCGCTCGACACCAGCGCGACGAGGCCGGGATCGATCTGGCGCCCGGTCGCGGCCTGGAAGCGGTTGGTCGCCTTGACGCTCTGCGTGGCGGGGTCATCGGCGCCGTACGGGCTCATGCGCTTCGCCACGCCGGCGCCGAACGCACCGGCGATCACGGCCCCGAGCACCGCGACGAACAGCACGCGGCGTCGGTTGGAATATGCGAATGTCGCGAGCTTTTCGAACATTGGCTCTGCCTCTCCTCGTGTCTGGTGATGCGCCAGGCCACGAGGATGTGGCCGGCTGGGGTGAGCTGGCATCACCCCGACCACAATCACCCCGGTGTGGGGTGACGGGCGGCTAGAGCAGTCCCAGCTCTCGGCCGCGCGCGACGGCGCTACGCCTGCTTGAGACACCGAGTTTCTGGTAGATGCGCTTGGTGTGCGTCTTGACGGTGTCGCGGGAGATCCCCAGCTCGTCCCCGATTTCCCTGGAGGAGAGGCCCGTGGGGAGAAGCTCGAGCACCGCTTGCTCCCGCGCTGTCAGCTCGTCGGTGACGACCGGCCTGGCGCCGGACAGATCGACCACAAGTCGCAGCGACGTTTCCGACTGCTCCACCAGCCGTGGCGCGAGCGTGCCGGGCTCAGGACAGCTCGAGAGCAGCTCACGTGCTTCGAGCACCAGCTCGCGTGCTCCTGGACGATCGCCGAGCTCGCGGCGCAGCTCGGCCTGTATCGCCAGCGCGTACGTCAACTCGACCGGGCCGGCGCCGCGCCGAGCGAGGCTGACCGCGCGCTCCAGCTCGGCCCGCGCTTCCGGCGGTCGCCGATGATGGCGGAACAGCCTCCCTCGCGCGATATGCGCCGAGCTGCAGATCCAGTACTCCTCCAGACCATTTGTGCGGACCACATCAAACGCGGCCTCGACCTTGGCGGTGCATTCCAGCCAGTCCCCGCGGTCGGCGGCGATGAGCGCGAGCCGTCCGAGCGAGATCATCGAGACGATGAAGTTCTGCGAGCTGCTGCCGAGCTTGATCGCCGTCTCGAACAGCGCTTGAGCGTCGTCGTGGGCGTCGAACGAGCGCGCCGAGGTGCCCAACAGGCACGCCGCGAGCGAGTGCCAGATGAAGCTCCCCGTCCAGAGGCACGAGTGTTTGTGCCAGCTGCTCGGCCTGACGCATGTCGCCGAGCAGTTGCAACGCCGCGGCGCGAACGACGGTTACCTCCTCTCCCAGCTCAACGTGGTCAGCCGGATTGTTTATCGGCGCGTGCGTAGCCAGGTCGACCCATCGCAGGACCTCGCCACGCTCGCCGACCGTTAGAACAAGACGAAGGGGAAGGGCGGGAAGGAGTACACGTCCATCTGTGCGCGCTCACGAGAGGGCGGCAAGGTACGCACGAGAACCTGGGGAACCCTCGCACCGCGCTGCGGTGATCGAGGCGATCGCAAGATGCTCGCGGGCGGGTGCTGGTCGACTCGACGAGCAGCTCGGATCGAGCTCGCGCCGCACGGGCACGTCGCGGCGGTGCTGGGCGTGCTGCGCGCGCTGGATCTGGAGCGGCTGCTGGCGCGGGAGCGCTGACCAAAGCGGGACCTGGCGGTGGCGATGATCTGCCAGGTCGTGATCGCCCGTGCTCGAAGCTGTCGATGACGCGGCGGTCTCACAGACCACGCTGGGTGACGAACTGGCGCTGGGCGAGGTGACCGAGCCGAGCTGCTGGCGGCGATGGACTGGCTGCTAGATCGCAAGAACGGATCGAGAACACGCCGCGCGCCGGCACTGTACGACGGCGGGTTCGTGCTGTATGACCTGTCCCCAGCTACGTGGAGGGCGCTGCTGCCGCTGGCGCGCTCGGTCACAGCGCGACGGCAAGCCGGCAAGCTGCAGGTCAACTGGGGGTGGTGTGCTCGCCCGAAGGCCGGCCGGTAGCGGTCCAGGTGCACCCGGCAACACCGCGACCCGACCACCGTCCCCGATGTGATCGACACCGTCAAGCAGCGACGGGATCGAGCGGGTGATCCTCGACGGCGACGGGCGATGATCACTGACGCGCACGCCGCCACAGAAGGAGCTGGGCGCGGGGTCGTGTCCGCGCTGAAGAGCGCGCAGATCCGCAAGCTGATCGGCGCGGGCGAGCTGCAGCTCTCGCTGTCGATCAAACCAACCTGGCCGAGATCTCAAGCGAGGGGTCCGGGCGAGCGCCTGGTGGTGTGCGCAACCGCACCTCGCTGCGAACGAGCGAGGAAGAACGAGGACCTGCTCGCCGCGACGAGCGCGAGCTCGACAAGGTCACAGCTCAGTCACCAACCCGCGCGGGCGCCTGCACGCTGCGACGCCGGCGCGATCGGGCAGCGCGTCGGCCGCGTGATCAACAAGTACAAGGTCGCCAAGCACTTCGAACTGCAGATCGCCGATGGCGCGTTCACCTACACCCGCAAGAGCGAGCAGATCGCTACGAGGCCGCGCTGGACGGGCTCTACGCGCTGCGCACCACCTGCCCCACCCAGCAGCTCACCACCGAAGCGGTGGTGCGCGTCTACAAGCAGCTGAAGATGGCGAGCGCGCCTACCGCACGATCAAGGACACGCTGGAGGTGCGCGCGATCCGCCACCACCTCCAAGAACGCGTCGAAGCGCACTTCTTCCTGTTCCTGCTCGCCTACTACGTGCTGTTGAGCTCCAAGCGCGGCTCGCGCCGATGCTCTACACCGACGACACGCCGCTCACCCCCGCCAACCCCGTCGCGCCCGCCCAACGCTCCCCCGCCGCCAACAAAAAGGCCGGCAGCCACCACACCCCCGACGGACTACCCGCCTACAACCTCACCGACCTGATCAACGAATGGAGTGCGGTCCTTGCCTGGACCAAGCACAACCGCCCGTCGGCCGCGATATAGCCGTGCGGGAGGCGGTCCATCCACCGTGCGACCGTTTCCCGCTGACCCGCGTTCGTGAACTCCAGCCAGTGGCTGTCAATCAGCTCGGACGCTGCGTCAGCTCCCCAGCTTCTGTCAGGTGTCCGATCGCCTCGGACAACATCCCGGCATCGAGGAACCAACTCCCGGCCAGACGATGCAGGTCTGCCGCCCGCCGCGGCTGTCTGCGCTCGAGCTCGTGCCGCAGCAACTCGCCGAACAGATGGTGGTAGCGGTACCACTCATGCTTTGGGTCGAGGGGGATCAGGAAGTAGTTGACGCGCTCAATTCGATCAAGCATCGCCCTGCTGTTTCGGGCGCCCGTGACCGCGTCGCACAGAGGCGCACAGAACGCATCGAGCACGCTGGTGTGAAGCAGGAAGTCCAGCTCCGAGTCACGCTGCTCACCGAGTACCTCAGCCGCGAGATAGTCGACGACCCGCCGATCGCTACCAGCGAAGGACGCGACGAAACCGCTCGCATCCGCTCGCGCGCGCATCGACAGAACCGCCAGATAGAGGCCCGCTGCCCAGCCCTCGGTGCGCTCGTGCAAGCGCTTGACTGTCTCCGGGGCCAGGCCGAGGTCATGCAGGTCATTGACCATCGATTCCGCTTCTGAGAGTGAGAAGCGCAGCTGCGCAGCATCGATCTCGTTGAGCTGGCCCCGCGCGCGGAGCGTTCCGACTCGAAGCGGCGGCTCCGCGCGCGAGGTCATCACAATGCGCAGGGCGGCCGGGAGATGCTCGATGAGCGAAGTCATGCCTTCGTGGATCCGCTGGTCGTCGATCGCGTGATAGTCGTCCAGCACAAGAACGAACTGCTCCGAGACGTCGGCGAGTTCGTTGACCAGGGTGGGGAGCGCCTCGTCAACGAGGTGTACGCCGGGCGCACGCAGCATCGCCACCGATGCGTCCCCGATCCCGGGCAGCACCGTCCGCAGCGCCTCGATGACGTACATCCAGAACCTCGCGGGATCGTTATCGCCGGTCTCCAACGAGAGCCAGGCCACCGGACGCCCTTCTCTCGCGGACGCCGCCCACTGCGCCACCAGCATCGTCTTTCCGCTACCAGCCGGACCGTAGACCAGCGTCAGCGGTCGCCACGGGCCCGCTGAGAGCGCGTCGATCAGGCTTTCACGGACGACGAGGCGAGGAGAGCTAGGAAGCGCGAGCTTCGTCCGCAGAAGCGGAGCAACCCGATCACTGCCAGCGACCGACACAGCTCAAAAGTATTCCGTGGGCAAGCGCGGCTGTCCGAGCGCGAAGCTGGGCGGCATCTGCTGAGGCTGTCCGAGTGTGCGTGGGCAGGAAATCGATCCCCTCGGCGTAGCGGGCACGCTCTGGTGCCAGGATGGAGCCGTCCCGCTTTCGACGACACTTGGGGACATCCGATCGTAAGCCGGTCCAACCGGGAGACTTCCGCAATCCCGCGAGGTTGCCACATCGCTAGTCGCCGGGCAGGGAAATCACGAGCCCTCGCGATCGTTGCCTCCCACGAGAAAGTTCCCGATCGCGCTTGTGACGAAGTAGGTGCCGCCACGGGCACACGGCGATCCGGACGGATGCGACGGCGTCAGCCGCCTCCGCTGCCCCGCGCCTGTCCTCATCCTCGCGCAACGCGGATACGCGCCGTGTCATATCGCCAGGTGGTACGACCACCGGCGTGACGTTGTCCTCTTCCGTGCACGCGCACTCCGCCCACGTCATTGTTGGCGTGTCGAGCGCTCTGGCCCACCCCCACTCCGTCCGATCCAGGCCCGGGTATGCCGTGACGAGCGTGGCGGATTTGCGGCAGATTCTGCGAGAACCTGCGAGGCGGTGAAAGCGGACGACACGCGCCATTCACCGATGAGGTCGCGACCACAAAGGTGCGCGACGCGAACTAATCCTCGCGGACGAGGTCCGCGGCACCCGGCTCGGCAGACAAGCTCACGCCCGACGAAGCCAGCCAGGCACATCACAGCCATCCTCCGCCCCATCGTCCCAGACCAGATGGGTCCGCCGGCACGTGGTCTCGGCCAAAGCGATTGTCAGCCGGGCCAAGCATCACCGCCGACGCCGGCCGCTGCTCTGTCGCCCTTGCGATGGTCACGCCGGCTGGGACCGGCACGAGCGCGACGAACTTCACACCGAGTCTGTCGATCACGGGCTTCAACCCGAGCGGCGGGCCCGCCGGGACCGTAGTGACGATCAACGGCGTGGGTTTCAACAGCACCTCGACCGTGAAGTGCAACGCGACACCCGCCACCGCGATCACGCATGTCTCAGCGACGCAACTGAAGGCGACCGTTCCCGCCGGCGCCACGATGGGCCCGATCACCGTGACCAACACGACCGGCGTCACCGGCACGGTCAAGAGCGCCGGCTACTACGCCGTCGCGGCCCCCACCGTCACCTCGTTCACCCCGACGTCCGGCATCACAGCAGGGCGGGGCGCGGCTGCAGCCGTATCGATCTCAGGTCCGTGCTCAGTTCCCGATTCCGAGCGCGGAGGCGAGGGCCCTCCACTCCGCGCGCGGTATCCCCGCGACCCCCACTGTCTGCAGGCAGACGTGGTCAGCGCCGGCGTCGATGTGCTGGCGCGCTGCGGCTGCGATCTCGTCGGCGCCTCCGTGCCGGATGATCGCGTCGATCAGCCGGTCGGACCCGTCGTCGGCGATGTCCAGGTGGTCGAAGCCATGGTTGAGCAGATTGTTCGCGTAGTTGCGCAGTCCGAGGTACAGCGCCGCATACGTCCGTGCCTTCGCTCGGGCGGATTCGACGTCACTGTCGAGCACGCATGCGAGCTCCGGCGCGAGGATCGCAGTCTCCCCGAGCCGCTTACGCGCCGCTCGGGTGTGGTCCACCGGCACGAAGTAGGTGTGCGCACCCAGCGAGCGCTCGGCGCTGAGCTCGAGCATCTTCGGGCCGAGTGCCGCCAGGCACCGGCGCGTTCGCGGGACCGGGGCGGCTGCGGCGTCCACACCGTCGAGGAATGCCTGCATCGCAGCCAACGGCTTGCTGTAGTGGCTGGTTGCCTCGGGATGACCGATGCCGATCCCGAGCAGCACCCGTCCGGGAAAACCGGCCTCAAGCTCGGCGAAGTCACGCGCCACCCGTTCCGGCTCGCTCGCCCACACGTTGAGAATCCCCGTGGCGACCACGATCCGCTCGGTCGCCTCCAACAAGGACCGGAGCGCCGGCAGCTGCGGCGACCCGCCCAACCAGAACGTCCCGAACCCGAGATCCTCGACAAGCCTCGCCGCCACGCCGGCGCTCTCCTCGCCGATCGCGCGATAGGACGTCCATACGCCGAACTCACCGAGCTGCATGTCTTAGAGCTTCGCAGACGGCACCACTCAACGCGGGGACCATCACTCCAGAGACCACGGGATTGTCTCGCAAACCAGTCGTGAAGACGCTCGATCGGGGAAAGCGCTCGTGGCGGGTGGTGCCCGACGCAGCCCTCACCGCGCTAGGGCAACACGACTTGACCCGGGGGCTCTAGGCGGCATCGTCAACGCCGTTGATTCATGGAGAAGGAGGCCGCTGTGGGGGTCCTTCGCAGCGAGGCTCACCAACGGGCGCAGATACTCCAGCGGGCGCCTCCACAGCGACAGAGAGCATGCGACGGTGCGCGGCCGCGTTAGGACATGGCGGCACTCGGCGGGTGGTCGGGTTGCGGATGGGAGCCTGTCTGCAGTTCGGCCGCCGCTCAGAAGTTGCGCGTGGCGCGCAGCAGCGCTGTCTTCTGTTCTTGGAACTCGTCTTCGGTGAGCACGCCGGAATCGCGAAGCTTTCCGAGGCGTTCGAGCTGCCCGATCAGCACGTCCATCGACCGTTGATACGCCTCGCGGGCGCCTGCTGCGGCAGGGACCGAGCTATCGACCTCCGTCGCCTGATCGACGCTCTTCGGCGGATCCGCCGCAGACGGTACGGCCGGAGCCGGAGCCGATCCATCAACCTTGTTCGAGATCTCGTTGACCTGTGCCACGAACTCCTGGGCCCGCCTGTAGAGCTGGACCGAGGCGGGCGGTAGCGGCGCAGCGATCGCAACGTTCGGTCCGTCGATCGTGAGCACCACCTTGCGTGTGTCGCGGAGTCCGTGCTTCTCGCCAGTCCTCTCGATACGGGCGGTGGCGCCGATGACCGAGCCCGACTTCCCTTGATAGTCGATCCGGCCATCGGCGTATAGGCTGATGCTGCGAATCGACGGAGCGATGACGGCGACGGGTCTCTCCTTAGCCTCGATTATCGGTGAGGGGTTCGTTCACCGATTTCGCTGTGCTCTGTGATCGGCGGCTGTAGCGGTATTTGGGGCTTTGGGCGGCCCCGACGGAGCTGGGCTTAGCTAATTTGGTGGATCCTTCTCGACCTATGGCTCTGGTTGAGTGCAGCGCGGTGGACGAGCGCCGGGGGCGATGAGCCCATGGTTTTGCGGTATTCGTCGGGCGGCGGCGAGTTCGTCGCCGCGTTCCGTCCGCTGGATACGCAACTATATCCGCAGAATCGTCCACTAAATCGGCTGAGCGATGGCCCGGACGGGACACGAACGCTTCACCCAGCCGACGGTCGCCGGGCACCGTCGGTATGAGGCGCTGCGCGCCTATTACGTGGAGGAGCTGTCGGCGGCGGAGATCGCCGAGCGGTTTGGGTATACGAAGGCGAGCGTGCACACGCTGATCTCGCAGTACCGCCAGGCGGATGTGGGAGAGCTGTTCCAGGCCTCGCGGCCGGGGCCCAAGCGCCAGCCCAAGAAGGACGCCGCCCGCGAGCGGGCGCTCGAGCTGCGCCGCTCCCGGCACGGGATCGAGGAGATCGTCTCCGAGCTTTCTCGGGCGGGGACGCCGCTGTCGCGCACGGCGGTGTGGGAGATCCTGCGCGAAGAAGGGCTCTCGCGGATGCCCAAGCTGCGCCACGACAAGCCCGAGCCGGCGCCCGAACGGCTTCGGGCGGAGAAGGTGCGCGTCCTCGCGGAGGAGGACTGGCCGACCGAGGGCCAGGTCCAAACCCAGCACGCCGGCCTGTTCCTGTTGGTCCCGGAGCTGGTCGCGCTCGATCTGCCCGGACTCATCGACGCGTCCGGCTGGCCGTCCACCAGCCAGCTTCCGGCGATCCGCTCGGTGCTGTCGCTGCTGGCACTCAAGCTCTCCGGCCGCCGCCGGCGAAGCCACGTGCGCTCAGTCGTGCACGACCCGGCGCTGGGCGCCTTCGCCGGACTGAACGTGCTGCCCAAGACCTGGCATCTGACGACCTACTCTTACCGCACCAGCCGCTCCCAGCAGATCGCGTTCTTCGAGGCGCTGCAGCCCCGACTCCGGGAGGCGGGGCTGATCGGCGAGCAGGGAGTGAACCTCGACTTTCACGCAATCATGAGCTACGGCGAGCAGGACACCGTGCTCGAGAAGCACTACGTTCCCCGCCGCTCGCAGCGAACCCGCTCGGTGCTGACGTTCATCGCCCAAGACGGACAGGAGCACACGATCCTCTACGCCAACGCCGAGCTCACCAGCCGCCAGCAGGCGGGCGAGGTGACCGACTTCTGCCGCTTCTACCAGCGCACCCACGGCCAGCTGCCCACGCTGCTGGTGTTCGACGGCAAGCTCACGACCAACGAGCACCTCGCCGAGCTCGACCAGATGGGCGTCGCATTCATCACCCTGCGCCAGCGCTACCCGAAGCTGATCCAGTCGCTCGAGCAGCTCCCGGCCAGCGCCTGGACCAAGACCCGGCTTGACCGCTCCGGCAAGCACAAGACCGCCAACTACCACGAACACCCCGTCACGATCAAAGGCAGCGTCTTCCGCCAGCTCGCCGTGCAACTCGGCCGCGATCAGCCGACACTGATCCTCACCAACCACAAGCAGCTCACCCCCAAGCAGCTGATCGAACGCTACGGCCAACGCTGGGGAATCGAGAACCAACTCGCCGAGCAGATCCGCGCCTTCCACCTCGACTCGCTCTGCTCCCAAGTCCCGCTCGCCGTCGACTTCGACGTCGCGCTCACGGTCCTCGCCGACATCATCTATCGCCGATTCGCCCGCGGCCTCCACACCGCCTACCGCAACCAGACCCCCGACACGATCCGCGACTACCTGATCGACGGGATCGGCGAGCTGCGCTTCACCCCCGGGCACATCGAGGTCGCATTACGCCGCCGCACCCACACCCCCGCACTACTCGACGCCGGCTACGAGGACCGCCAAGTCCAGGTTCCCTGGTGGGGCGGCCGCACCCTCAGCTACACCTTCCCCGCCCGATAAGACTCAACCGAATTACCGAACCGACAATCCAGGTTAGGGGCCATTAGCAGTTAGATCCTTTCGTCCCCAGCTCCGGTCAACACGTACCGTACAGCGAGGTGTGGCCGCGGGTGGGGATCTGACGCAGACCTTCGGGGTAACGCCGCCTCGCTGGCTTGTCGTTGCCCAGCAAGACGATTGATTGCGCCACGAGCGTAATCCACCACCGGACCGGAACGATCGCTCTGTTCCTCACGCTTGGCGACATCGCGCCACCGCGTTGGCGACGATTCGTTCGGGCCCTGTGAGCGCAGAGTGGTTGGCGACGAGCAAGCACTTCGCGGAGCCGGCGGTGGGCGCGGTCGTGTGCGCGGCTACCTATCGCCTTTCGGCTTGGTCCTGAGCGCAGGCGACCGCTCTGCAGTCGAAGGTGGATCGCCGTATTGACCACGAGCGCCGGACCGCTTCCGGTCCGCACGGAGCACGGCACCGAGATTGATGCGTCAGGGCTCTGCGTTTACGCTGGCTAGCAGGCTGCGAGACGACTGTTCGGCGGTCACGACGGTCACCGGCAGACCGAGCGCCTGCAGGCGCGAAGGAACGTCCCGGCGAAGCCAGCGCGAGACACGCTCAGGTAGCGTCGAGACGATCACTTCGTTCACCGCCTTCGCCGCCACCAACTCGCGTACCGCCTCGACCGGGTCGGAATTGCCGATCACCGCCTCGATGCGGCGGCCGGCCGCCTCCTCGAGCAGGGGCACGGCCAACTCAACGACCAGCTCAGCCTCCTGCGTGTGCGGGTCCCAGTACGGCTTCGGGACCAGTAGCGTGACCTTGCACCGCCCGACCTGAGCCCGGCGGCGCACCGCGTCCAGCAGCAGAGGCGTCGCCGCCGTGCGGTGCGCAACCACGAGAACGTGTGGCTCATCGTCGGCCACCTTGCGAGCGTAACGCCGGCGACGCTCCGATTGAGGATTAATCCTGCCCGCTCGGGCGGCCGCCGGACTCTCACTTGAGCGAGCGCTGCCCCCGGCTCGTGCTCGATGAGCACCTGGCAGAGGATGTGGATCCCTTCGAGATCTCGACCCTAATGGAGCCTCCTTGAGGGGCCACGTCGCCGGAGCCGACCTGAATGCCCTCATCTGCCGTGATTCATCCGCTCGCTCGATTCAACGCCTTCGGGACCTCGCCGGCGCGAGCCCTGCCAGCAAGTCCGCAGCGAGCGGCTGTCTCAGATCGGTGCCGTGGACAAGGCTCCGACCCGTGAGACTCTTGCGGCGCCTGAGGGCAGAGGCACGCGTCGTTTGCGCCAGGCCGCTGTTCAACGCCGGACGGGACGATCCACGGTCGCCGAAGCGGAGGCCGCAGCCAGCTGCGGCCTGCAGCGAAAGCGACCGATCGTGGCGGGGCCTGGTCAGGCTGGCCCCGGATTACCGGAGCGTGCCGGCCAATGTAGGCAGCACCTCGCCGAGCGCGGCGTCGACTTTGATGTCGGCGAGCGGGTCGCCACGCGTCGCGCCCCGGTTGACGATCACCACCGGGATCCGCGCCTGCCAAGCCCGGTGCACAAACCGCAGGCCTGACATCACCGTGAGCGAGGACCCGAGCACGAGCAGACAGGCCGAAGCGTCGAGGAGCTCAAAGCACCGCTGCACCCGGGACCTCGGCACATTCTCGCCGAAGAACACAACGTCGGGCTTGAGCAGATCGGCGCCGCAGCACTCACAGCCAGCGAGCCGGAACCGCGCGACCTGCTCGTCGGCGAGCTCAGCGTCCCCGTCAGGATTACTGGCGGGGGCCTCGTTCCACTCCAGATCGGGGTTGGCGGCACGGAACCGGTGATCAAGCGCCTTCCGGCTGCTGCGCACGCCGCACTCCAGACACACGACCCGGTCAAGCGTTCCATGCAACTCCACCACCTCTCGCGCGCCAGCGGCCTGATGCAACCCGTCGACGTTCTGCGTGATGATCCCGCGCAGCACGCCCGCCTCTTGCAGTGCGGCCACCGCCCGGTGCCCGGCGTTGGGCCGCGCGGCTTCGATAATCCCGGTCAGAGAAGACAACATGCTCCGTTGGTGGCAATACCGACATCAGCGCCCCGGCACATGGGGATAGCGACGAGGCACGTCGCGATATTCGCTTCGCCTCTTTCTGTCGGAACGACGCTACTTCCTCTCCCAGGGTTGCTGTGTATTGGTGCAATAGATCTATAACTGCGTCTTCTTGATCTGCGCGAAGGCGATTGAACGTGCCGATCGCAACGCCTTGAAAGCCGTTCGCGAAAGCTGGGATTACGATCTTTCTAAGATCCGAACTTTCGTCGCGTCCTTTTGCAAATCTGCTCCGATAACTCCCTTCTTACCTCCTCGCAATGCCCTGATGATTGCAGTCACAGAATTAGGGCTGAATCCACAACTGGGACCCAAAATTCGCAAGGTCCAGTGCCATGGTAATGGAGCGCATGAGGTCTTCTCCGCCCGCTGCGAGGTACTCTGGCTGAATACCGCAGGGCGTGAGTTTGCCGCGCCGTAAGTGAACGCTTGGCAGAAATGGCCATGGCATGGCGGCCGCCATCTCGTCCAAGACTGTAAAGCGTTCGCTTGAGGAGGCATCCTGGTCTAATAAAAATTTCGCTAAGCTCTGCCCTACATACCCGCCACGCAGCTCCGCTGCGAAATAGCCGGAATAGCGGTCAAGCAACAGCCGCATTGTTGCCATCAGCTCGTGGTGGAGCTGAACGGCCGAACTCTCAGTGATGATCCCACTTCTGACACTAGCCTGGAATATTTTTGAGAGGCAGGAAGTAGGCGGAGGCATGTCATGATGGGGTCGTACAGGAAAAATGTCGCCCCGCCTTTCGTTCCGATCGACGTCTCCCCCCACCATGGAAGAATATCTAACTCGGAGAACTTCCGGATCAGATACCGAGCGCAGGTTTGGTTTAAATCCGCTAGTTTCTGATCGTGCCGACGCCTCGCAACAAGCCTAGTATGTGCCGAATCGACTGGCTCGGTGCGCTTCTTGGTTGTCGGACGCGTGCTTGGTCTGATTAGGGGAGCAAATTTGAAGCCACCCCCTTCTCTTTCGAGACTGCGTGCCTTTCCACTAACAGAGCCGCAACTTTCTCCCGAGTGCCCTTATCTTCTCCTCTGGGACTGTCTTAAGCACCTCCTCGCCGGATGCATTCAAGATGGTACCGATTACCAATGCGTCCAGCAGGTCGGCTGGCTCTTTAGAATCTCCTGGGTCCATCTGGTTAATCCTTTAGATGCCGGGTCTTGCGAGACAGCTGCTTTTTCAAAGCTCTATACTGCTTCTCATTAATTCGGAGCAGTTTAAGGATTTCTTCCTTAGCAAGTCCATTTTTGAGTGCCTCAACCAACTTAGTAAGCAGGGCGCTGTCGGCAACGTGCGCCTCCACGTTGGATAACATTTTCGGGCCGAATATGGCGAACAACCCGGCCTGTTCGGGGGAAGCTTGTTGCGAGGACCAAAGCGCCTCGTACACCTGGTCGAACTCATTTGGCTCTTGATAATTGAGGTTGCTCGCTGCAGTGCCAGACGAGGCGATGCTTCGTATGGTCCCAGCCAAGACCAACATAACAGGCACTCCCACTTTACATCGGCGCTTTCTTTCAAGTAGCCGAGTAACTGCTTCCTGCACCAAGTCCTCGGCTGGAGTGGATGGTCGCTCGTAGATTTTCGCGACCAAGTTGAGCTTAGCATATTCTTCGATCGATAGCGCGCAAATCAGTGCGCAAACCTCTTCGTCTGAGAGAAACACCTCCTCCTCCGCGATTTCACAAGCAGAATTAGGTGACGGTTCAAGAAGATCGTCGTCCCGTTCATCGCCCGTCACCGCCGCTTCCCTCCGCACATTCGTACATATGCGCACACCCGAGGCACCTGAGACATTTAGTTATCATCATGTCTTCATCGCTAATGCCGCGCGCTTACCCAGGTAGACCCGGTAATGAACATTGGAGCTGAAGATGGTCGAATTCCCATCGTGCAAACATGCGCTGGTCGAGATGATGGATGCCACGGTGAGCCTCTTAATCAAACCAGAGGTCTTTATGGCTCTTATCACGATCGCCGTATTGCTCCTTGCCCTGATCCGAATGCAATCCTTGGGCGGCATGATTGGTGGTTGGGAAAGGCGGGTGTCACTTGCGCTCGCGCTTTGGATCGGGGCATTCGTACTTTTGAAAACGGTTGCAAACGAAAAATTCCAACTGGACGCGAACTCACTTATAGCGGCTTGCACAGCAACCAACAGCGAGGCCGATGAGGCCCTTAGAGAGTTGCGTTAGGCGGTTAACGGGATAGTGCAATCTCCAGACATGTCGAGAAGCACGTGCCCAAAGTGGAGCGGTGTGTGGATTATTTGATAGGCACCCGGGTAATGAGTAGGTCGTTCGCACGCTGCAAAACTGGACCACCTTGCTCTAACGGGCCTTTAACTAGAGGCCTCGACTTGTATTGCTGAAGTTGGAGCCGTATTTGTACGTAGTGGGAGTACCGGTGGGGCCAATCATGCTGATCAGTTCGCCTTCCTGAGGTGCGAAGGTGTTACTGGCAAGGGTCTAGATTTCACAATGCTCGCTCACAACGATGCTACCCACGGCATCTCTGAAACTGCAATCTTCGGCATGTCGACCGAGGGCGGCACCCGGCCGGCTGCTGAAGATCTGTAGCGCGCGGGGCGTACACGCGGTTGGAGCTCTGCCGCCGTCTCCTGGAGACATCGCTCGGCCGATGGCCGCTGACCGCGGCAATCAGGTG
>CAVWSI010000021.1:0-122762 GCA_963757795.1 uncultured Solirubrobacterales bacterium
TTGAGCTTCGGCGCGATCATTGCCACGCTGCTTCTTTTCGGTCTCGGAAATGCCTCTCGCGGTCCGGGCCGGCGACTGTCTTCAGAACTGCGGCCCGCACTGGTCTGTGCCGCCGCGGGGCGATTGGCTGCCGCTCCCTTGGTCGGCGCTCCGTTCCCCCTTCTGCGCAAACCGAGAGTGGACGCGACACAGCGGCAGGCACGCGCCTCGCGTTGGAAAAGCAGGACCCAGCGCGAGGCTGGACTGGGCGGGTGTCAGGCACCTGGCACGGTCGCGCTCTCAGACGCAGGAGCGGGGGCGGCGGGCAGCGACTCGCCGGTCTCAAGCAGCGTCCTCAGGTTTCGACAGGATGTGCGGCCAGCTGTGTCCGGTCTCGCCTGTCCGATTTCTCCAGGACCGCACACCCACGGCCGCGTGACGTGCGGCATATGGATATTCAGTTCGTCGCCACCGTCGCAGTGATCTCGCCAGATCCGCGGAAGAGCCGGGAGCTGTTCGTCGAAGCACTGGGGCTCCCGCTCGAGGCAGCCCCCGGCAGCGATTACTTCCACAGCGAGCGCATCGACGGCAGCAAGCACTTCGCCGTGTGGCCACTGTCCGACGCCGCTCAAGCGTGTTTCGGGACCGCAGACTGGCCGGCGGATCGGCCCGTCCCGCAGACGAGCCTGGAGTTCGAGGTGCGCGACGCCCAGGCCGTTCAGTCGGCCGCCGACGAGCTCCGCGGGCAAGGGTTCACCCTGCTCCACGGCCCGCGTGAGGAACCCTGGGGCCAGACGGTGGCTCGGCTCCAATCGGAAGAGGGCTCGATCATCGGGATCTCGTTCGCGCCCGCGCTGCACGACTGACCGGACTCGCTGCCGTAGGACACCCGCGTAACGCTTGCCCGAGCCTAGCCGCGCTGGTGTCGCTCGCCAACGAAAGCTGAGGAGTTCTTGATCAACCGCGTGCGCCCGGAGTACCGCGACGACGCGAAGGCAGTTATGCGCAGCTGCGCATAACTGCCTATGCGCGGCTTCCGATTATGGTGAGCGGCGGTCTGGGGAAGATGTCTTGCCTGCTGAGTGGCAGGTTGTGGTGGAGGGCTGCTGCGCATAATCAGAGTGCTTCGAGGAAGGCGATGAGGCTGTCGGTCGGCTGGTATCGGCCGGGTGGGGTGTCGATCGTGGCGGTGCGGTCGATTGCTTCTTGTTTGAGCTGGTTGTCGGCGTGTTGGTAGATGTAGGTGGTCTTGATGCTCTCGTGACCGAGCCAGAGCGCGATCGTGGCGATGTCGATCCGTTCGGCTTGGAGGAGCATCGCGTTCGTGTGTCGGAGGGTGTGGGGGCTGACGCGTTTGGGGGCCAGGGACGGGCAGTGGGCTGCCGCCGCGCGCGCGTGTTTGGTGACGAGCAGCGAGACGGTTTGTCGGTGCAGTTGGTGTCCTTGCCGGGTGGGGAACAGCGGCTCGTGGGGCGTGCCGGCGCGTTCGTGCAGCCACGCGCGGAGTGCGGTGGTGGTCTCGGCTTTCAGCGGGGTGGTGCGGTTCTTGCGGCCTTTGCCGTGGACTCGGAGGTGCTGCGCGCCGGGTGTCAGGGTCACGTCGCTGAGTTTGATGGCGATCAGTTCGGAGACGCGAACGCCGGTGGTGATCATTGTCAGCAGCAGGGTATGGTCACGTCGGCCGAGCCAGGTGGCCTGGTCGGGCGCCTGGAGGAGCGCTTCGATCTCTGGTTTGGTGAGGTAGGTGAGGTCGTTGCGTGCGTGGCGTTTGGTCGGGATCGCCATGATCCTGGCGATCGTGTTGAGGTGCTCGGGGTGGCGCAGAGCCGCGTAGCGGTAGAACGAATGGATCGCTGCGAGACGGGCGTTGCGGGTCCGGGGCGTGTTGTGGCGCTCCTGCTCGAGGTGAGTCAGGAACGCGCCGATCAGCGGCGCGTTGAGGTCGGCGAGGTCCAGTTGGAACGGCTGCCTGCCCGTGTGTCGCTCGACGAACGCGAGCAGCAGCCGGAACGTGTCGCGGTAGGCGGCGACGGTGCTCGGGCTGACGTCGCGTTGGGTGATCAGCCGGTCGGTGAAGAACGCTTGGAGTGTCGGCGCGAGCAGGCTCATGACCGCTCTCCCGCGGCCCGTTCGAGCCGGTCGCGCACGAGCGCGAGCAGTTCTGGCGAGGCCTGCAGATACCAATAGGTCGAGGCGGGGTCGACGTGCCCGAGGAACGTCGAGAGCAGCGGCAGCTTCGCGTCGACGTTCTCGCCGGCCTGATACCAGCCGATCAGCGTGCGGACAGCGAACGAGTGCCTGATGTCGTGCGCCCGTGGGCGGTCCGTTCGCCGGCTCCCTCCAGCCCGATCCGTCCGATCAGCTTCGCGAACGTGGCCTTGAACGCGCCGGCGCTCAGCCGCGACCCCTGCGGCGAGACGAAGAACGCCGGCGAGCTGGGCACGGGTCGGTGCCGGTCGCGCAGCCGGCTGTACTTGCGCAGCGCGATCGTGGTGGTGTCGTGCAGCGGCACCTCGCGGTGCTTGTTCTGCTTGGCGGCGCGGATGTGCAGTGCGCCGTCAGGGAGGTCGACGTCGGCTCGGTCAAGCCCGAGCGCCTCGCCGGGACGCAGGCCGGTGACGGCCAGCAGCCCGATGATCGTCTCGAATGTGGCGGCGCGCAACCGCGGCGACAATGCCCGGGCGGCGGCCATCAGCGCCTGGATCTCGGCGGGCGAGTACAGGTACGGAGCGACGCGCGGCAGAGCGGCTGGCAGCAGGTCCTCGGGTGGGATCTCGGTCGCGGGGTCGATCGTGCTCAGGTAGCGAGCGAAGCCGCGAACGACCCCGAGCCGCCGGCGCCACCGGTACGGGTGCGCCTGCACCGATGTCGCCCACATCAACGCGAGCTCGGTCGTGACGTGCTCCACGCCGGCGTGCTGCATGAACTCGACGAAGTCCTCGAGGGTTCGACCGGGCTGCTTGAGCTGAACCCGAGCCGGCGGCGGACGGTCAGGTAGTCGTGAGCGGCCGCTGTCAGATCGGTCATGACGCACCTCCCGGCCACGGCATCGCGAGCGGCCTGAGTCTGGTCCGGTCGACCTTCGCGTCCTGAGCGGTGGTCTTGATCTCCCGGTGGCGCAGCACCTGCGCAATCTCCGCGAGCGACGCGCCCTCCCGGAGCATCGCGGTCGCGGCGGTGTGGCGAAGCTGGTGCGCGCCGACCGGCGGTACCCCAGCGCGAACGCACGCGTCGTGAACCACGCCGGACACCCCGATCCGGGTGAGCGCGCCCGCCGGGGCGTGCATCCGCAAGAACACCGCCCGGAACTCACACGGGCCGCGACGTTGCAGATACGAGACCAGCGCCTGGCCGACATCGACCGGCAACGGCAGCCTGTCCTGCCGGTCGCGCTTCCCGCGCACGATGATCTCGCCCGCCCGCCAGTCGAGATCCTCGAGCTGCGTCGCGGCGACCTCGCCGGCGCGTAACCCGAGCCGGACCAGCAGCAGCAAGATCGCGTAATCCCGCCGTCCGACCGTCCGCCGCCGATCGCAACTGGCCAGCAGGCGGGCCACGGCCTGCGGCTCGACCCCACGCGGCAGCGACCGGTCCCGCAGATCCGCGACGCCGGGCGCTGCCCACACCAGCGGCGTGCCGACCAGCCCCGCCACGTGCAGATAGCGCAGCAACGGCCGCAACCCCGCCACCAGCTCCCTGGCGCCAGCCACGCTCCGCCGCGGGCACTCACGCGCCAAGAACCCGCTCACGTCCGCGGCGGACAACCACTCAAGCCGCCCCGGCTGCTGCCGCTCCAAGAACAAGCGCGCCACCCGCTCATAGCCAGTCACCGTCGACGGCGCCAATCCCCGCTCCTGCGCCAGGTAGTCGCGATAGCTCGCGAGCACCTCACTCCACGGCTCCTCTCTCACAACCACCACCGCCGCCGGCGGCGCCGCCCCGACCTCGCGCAGATACGCCAGCGGCAGCTCCATGCACCGCGACGTCACCCACGTCACGTACCCAGCCTGCCGCCGCGACGCCACGAACAACTCGGCGCTCTGCTCGTTCAACTCCCAGACCGCCAGCCCCTCGCGCTCCAGCCAGCAGCTCAACCGCGCCAGCTGACACACCCGCTTACGCACCGACCACCTTGCGTACCCGCGCGCCGCCAACCACCGCTCAAATACAGCCGCCCACGGCGCCAACGGCCCCCGCACCCTGCACCACGACACGCCACTGCTGCCCATCACTGCCTCCCGTCGGATCGACCGAAACCGAAACGGGAAGCGTCGACCAGGCGAGGACGATTATGTTCAGCGGCCCGCGATCACAACCTCCCCCTCAGCAGGCAAAACGCACGCCAGCAGGCCGCCGCTCACCATAATCGGAAGCCGCGCATAGAGGCAGGTGTCGGCGACCAGGATTCGGGCTCGGCCTCGCTCATCGCCAGCTGCGAGACCCCGCAGCGCCTCGCCCGACCGGCCGTAGCGAGCGTCGGACCCTACCACCGCTTTCCCGCCGCGGCGCGTACGAGCAACCGCGTGCGGCGTGACGGGCTCCTGGCCCCGCTCTTGCGGGCGAGAGGTCTCTTGGCCGCGATCGTCAAGGCTCTGCATTTCGCTTGCGGCAGGTCGCGGCGCCTGCTGTTCCTCGCAAAGCAGTCGCGCCGGCTCGACGGCCGCTAGCCCGCGGCTGCTCTTCGGCGAATGAGGCGCTCGCCGCAGGTCGGCGCGGGCTTCCGCTGGCCGTTGAGGGCATACGTCGGCGCGTGGCCTTGCTGGGCACGTAAGGAGGCGTCTAGCGGGACGGGCGGGGCTTCTGCTCCCGCGGAGATCCGGCGCCCGTCGCGGTGGGAGGACCTACTATTGGAAGGCGGACGCGACGACTACATCGGCTTCCCACCGATCCATTTCCGCGGATCGTGTTCGGGCCGATCCTGCTGGACGCGTTGGGGCCTGAGGGCGGGACGAAACTGCGGGGATGGCCCGCGAGCCATCCCGTCGCCCCCAGATACCCCAGTGGTAGAATCGGCGCTCTGCGCGGCCCAACTCAACGGAGCTTTAGCTATGCCACAAGTCACGATCACGATTGATGAGCAGGACCTACCAACGGTCCTCGAAATATTGCGTGAAAAGGGAATAGCCGTTGCAGAGCCCGAGCACGGACGGTGGGTCGGTGGTGAGGTCGGCGAGGTGGCCGCGCGGCCTGAAGGTCGTGGGGAGGGCGGCAGGGTCGGCCACGTCGAAGGCTAGAAACTGAACTGCCCTGAGTTCTACGGAGACTGCGCTTTGTGGGTTCGTAGTTTCCATTCCTCGTTCGATCGAGGGTTCCAAACTACCTAGCGAAGAGACCAGCCGGAACGATCGTTGCTCCGATCACCGCTGTGGCGGTCTTAGCCGAGAGCGGATCGAGCTGCGAACGTCTTTGCCATCGGGTTCGTGTTCGGCTGGGGTGAGGTAGCCGAGCGCGGAGTGCAAGCGATCGTGATTGAACCGGCCGATGTGCTGGACGGTGGCGAGCTCGAGCTGCGTTCGGGTGCGCCACACGCCGTCGGCGATCAGGGCGGTCTTGAAGCTGTCGACAAACGATGCTGCCAGGGCGTTGGCGCTCACCCGGAGGCGGACAGCGTTGGAGTGTCGCGTTGATCGGCGATGATGGCTGCCGTGTTTGGGAGTGTGGGGTATCGGCTCCGTCGTGTGGACCTGTCGTTGGTGGTGTTCTCCTCTTTGCGTGGGTACCGGCGGTCGTGGGTGCCCGCCGACGGGCTTGCTGCCGTGACGTTGCTGGTGATTGCTGTGCCCGAGCAGCTCGCCACATCCCCGCTCGCTGGGATGCCGCCGATATACGCACCAGCTTGGCCCGAAGCGGCCTGCTTGAACGCATCGGAGAGGACCGACTCTTCCCCTCGGTCGGCGAGGCGGTCACCGCGGTGCGCCAAGAGGCCCCCGACTCGCAGTCGAAACCGCCGGACGCCGGCGAAGCTTAGACAAGATCTGACCCGTCGGTCGGGGGTCGTGTCGGCGCGCGGGATGCGTGGCGTCTGCGTCCTGGGTCGGTCACGGATCCTTTGAAGGCGCAAGACTCGGAGTCAATGGCGGATCGCCCGCGAGTACGCGCGTCGTTTCTAGGAGGATCGGCTGGGCGACGCTCGCGTCGAGCTGCCTGAAGTCCCCGGACGGTTGCTGCCGGGGACAGATGGCGATCTCGACAGTTTCGTGTACGCGGAGGCGCTTGCCCCGCGGAATTTCCCGGCTACTCCTCAGTGGGCGCTACGGATGATCGTGGCACCAGCTCGGGCGTAAGCTCGTAACAACCACTAGGACAGGAGGCCACGTCATGGGCGCAAAGACCGATCAGACCATCGGCCGTGCGAAGCAGGCCGTCGGCGCCGTGACCGGCGATGAGGGGACCAAGCGCGAAGGGCAGCGCCAAGAGGACAAGGGCAAGCTCAAGGGGAAGCTCGACTCGGCCTTCGGCAAGGCGCAGCATGCGCTCGAGGACCTGAAGCACAAGGTCGACAGGAAGTGAACAACGGTGTGTGCTCGCGAGCTGCAGGCTGTCGGCCCTGTGACTGGCCGGCAGCGCCGATCGCTCGAGCCGCCATGCGTCGGGAGCACCCGGTCCCTCAAATCCGCGAGCGCACTATCGGACCTGAAGCGTCCGGGAGAGGCGGACGGAAGGGAGCGAAGCCTTGCTGATACCGATGGCCGTGGCAACGGGGGTCGTTGTAATCGTCGTCGCGATCGCAGTCGTGCTCGTGGTGCTGATCATCACCGTGTCGATGCGCGGCCGTCAGAAGCGCGCGGCGACGCGGCGTGCTGAAGACCGGCAAGAACTCGCTGGGGCCAACGAGCGTGCGGCGCGCGCAGAACGGAATCGAGACGTCGCGGAAGAGCACGCTCAGCAGCCAGACGATCGAGATCGTTAGCGCTCCGGCTCCGCGATCTGGAATGCGAAAGCCTCCGTGCGTTCAAGTCGCCGTCGGGTCCGGATGAGTAGCAATCGCGCTGAGCATTCGCGTGGCTGCTCCTGCGCCCTGGCAATCCGGGAACTCACCGCCTCGCTGCCAGCTCTTGAAGAGAGGCCGTCACGCCGCACTGATCATGGTGATTCGACTGGTCCAGCGTCGGCAAGGCGGCAGAGTCGCGGGCCCAGCAATCCCCGGCGCTCCGAAGGGATCTCAGAAGCGTCCCGGCGGTTGCGGCTGAGTACCCAAGCCACGAATGAAGCAGGTGTTGCGGAGGGCAACCCGCACGGACCTGCTCGTCGCCAAGCTCGCATCGCACGCCGATGGTTGGCACGTGGCGGAACGCGGGCGCCCCCGCATCCGCGCAAAAGGAGGCCCCTGCTGTCAGCCCCAAGAGGAACGTTCGCACTGAAAGCGGGAGCGGGGTCGGGACGATCGTCTGACGTGGCCAAGCGTTTTCCGCGGCCGGCGATCGGCATGATCGAGGCGTCGCCGAAGCGCTCGTCCGATTCCGAGGCGACAATCGGCGAAAGCGATGAGCGAGCCGGGGGTGGTCCGCTATTCGCCGATCTGTTCGAGGTGCGAGCGAATCGTCGCCGATCCGTCCGGGGTTGCGGCCCAGCTGGCGAGGAGGTCGAGACCTTCTGCGGAGCGTGTGCCGGGTTCGGCGGTGTAGGTGAACATCGTCAGCCCACTTTCGGCCGCGAGATCGAACCGCTCGAAGTTCAAGGTCAGCTCGCCGACGAGAGGATGCATCATGCGCTTGGTGCCGGTGTTGTGGAAGCGCACGTCGTGTGACGCCCACCGTGTCCGGAACTCGTCGCTGCGCATCGAGAGTTCGCCGACCAGTTCGGAGAGCCTAGGGTCGCGGGGGTCTGTGCCAACGGTGTGGCGCATGATCGCGACGGTCTCGTTCGCGATGCGCTCCCAGTCGGGGTACATCTCCCGGGCGGTCGGGTCGAGAAAGAGATACCGGGCGGAGTTCACCGGCCGCTCGATCATCGCGTATAGCGGCGACCACAGCGCCTCGCCGAGCCGGTTGGCCGCGAGGATGTCGTGGGACCCGTTGCTGACGAACGCCGCCGCGCCGGTGATCGCGTCGAGCACCCACTGCACGTTAGGCCGGACCTGCCGTCGCGGTGCGCGACGGCGGCGTCTCGTGGCAGCCGGCTGGCTGGCACGCGCGAGATCGAAGAGGTGCGCGCGCTCAGCGTCGTCGAGCTTGAGCGCGCCGGCAAGGGCTTCGAGCACGTTCTCGGACACGCCGGAGAGGTTGCCGCGCTCGATGCGGGTGTAGTACTCCACGCTGACGCCGGCGAGGTTCGCGACCTCGGAGCGTCGCAGGCCTGGCACGCGCCGCGCGCCGTAGGCGACGAGTCCGGCTTGGTCGGGCGTGACGTTGCCCCGGCGAGAGGCCAGGAACTCCCGAATCTCAGTCTTGAGCTCCACGAGATCGAGGGTAACCCCGGTCCGGTCTCGGTGGGAGATCCTGCGAGAACCCCTTTCAGCAGGGACTCCCAGGCTCCCGGCAGGAGTGCTTATCTCGGGCTCATGAATACACCGAGAACCTGGTTCATCACCGGTGCAGGCCGCGGCCTGGGCGTCGAGCTCGCCAAGGCCGCGCTGGCCGCTGGTCACAACGTCGTAGCTGCCGGGCGCAACACCGAGACCGTCGCGGACGCGATCGGCACGCACGACGATCTGCTCGTCGTGCGTCTGGACATCACCGACCCCGAGCAGGCCGCCGCCGCAGTCGCGGCGGCCGTCGAGCGCTTCGGCCGAATCGATGTGCTGGTCAATAACGCCGGAAACTTCATCGCAGGGTTCTTCGAAGAGATCTCGCCCGTTCAAGTTCAGGCGCAGGTCGGCACCCTCCTGTTCGGGACGATGGCGGTCACCCGAGCGGTGCTGCCAACGATGCGGGCACAACGCGCTGGGACGATCGTGTCAATCTCGTCGACGGCCGGGATCGTCGGTCAGCAGTTCTGCTCCGCCTACGCAGCAGCGAAGTTCGGCGTCGAGGGCTGGATGGAGTCGCTCGCCACCGAGGTCAAACAGTTCGGCATCACCACCACGATCGTGGAGCCCGGATTCTTTCGCACCGACCTGCTCACACCCGAGTCCACGACCTGGGCCGAGCTCTCGATCGACGACTACGCCGAGCAGAGCGCCGCCACCAAGGAAGCGTGGCAGAGCATGAACGGCCAGCAGGGCGGCGACCCCGCCAAGCTCGCCGCCGCTCTCGTCTCTGTGGTCGACACCGACAATCCCCCCGCCCGGTGGGTAGCCGGCGCCGACGCCGTCCAAGCGGTTGAGGAAAAGGCAAAAACACTCCTCGCGCAAGTCGACGCCTACCGCGAACTCTCCACCTCCCTCGCCCACGACGACGCCTGACCCGCATCAACAAGCGCCCGCTCCCGCGACAGGTAAGCGGGGAGGGGGCACCATGGCCGCCCGAGAGCCAACCCCACTGGCCGGACGCCACCGACCGAGCACAGGCTTCCGCTGAGGCGACGCAGGCGCGTCCGTGTCGGGTAGACGACGAGCGTTCTGGCCGGGCCCGGTTGGCCGGGTATCGGTGCCGATGATCCACACCGTAGCCGATGACGGCGAGTTCGTTCGGGTCGAGGTTCTACGTCATGTCGTCTCCCCTGCCACTCGTAGGAGTTACATCTCATCCAGGGCGTTCGCCAGCGAGCGCAGGCGACGTGATACCTAGGCGCGGGCTGCCTGCCGCGCCCTCCGCAGTCCCCCCGGGCGGCACCGCGATCGCCAGCACGGACGTCGAGTCCGGCTTGTGGCAGCAGGGCAGCGGCTGGATCACGCCGTTCCGGTAGCGCGTCGGGTCGCTACCTCTTTGCGCGATGTCAGCGCCCTGACCTTCGAATCGCCGCTCGCCCCGAATTGATTGAAAGGCAGGGTCCATTGGCGTTAGGTTTCGCGTCCTACCCGGTCGAGGTGGCGGTGTGGGAATTCGCCTGGGCGCCATCAACGGGAGGAAGGGGTCCACGGGGTGTCTCTCGATCAGAAGCGGGCGCGTTGGTTCGGCGTGCTCTACCTCATCACGTTCGTCACGTCGATCTCGGCGTTGGCGCTTTACGAGACGGTGCTCAGACATCCCGAGCGGTACATCGCCGGTGCTGGACACGACACGCAGGTCTTGCTCGGCGCTCTGCTGGAGCTGCTGCTCATCATCGCGAATATCGGCACCGCGGTCGTGATCTTCCCGATCGTTAGACGACAGAACGAGGAACTGGCGCTCGGCTACGTGACTGCGCGCCTGTTCGAGTGCACGTTCATCCTCGTCGGCATCCTCTGCATGCTCGGCATCATCACGTTACGGAACCAGGTTGCAGGTCCGTCTGAGGGGACAGTCGCGTATACCCTCGCGGCGATCAAGGACTGGACTTTCCTCCTCGGCCCGGGCTGGGTCGTCGGCTGGGGGAACGGGCTGATCCTCGGCTATCTGATGTACCGCTCGGGCCTCGTGCCGCGACAGGCAGCGTTGCTCGGGCTCGTCGCCGGACCGCTGATCATCGTGTCCGGGACGGCCGTGATGCTCACCGGCAACCAACCGAGCAGCGCGCTGCACGCACTGCAAGGCGTCCTGAGCATCCCGGAGATTTTGTGGGAGCTGTTCCTCGGGGTCTACTGCACGGTCTGGGGTTTCAGGCGCGACGCCCCGATCCTTTCCGGGAGCGCCCGCTGACGCACCGGGAGTCCAGCTCCGGGCCACTTGCGACGGCCTCAATGAGTGTCACGGACGAGCAGAAACTTCTCCTTCGGCACGAACTGAGCACGGTCGCCCACGGGTTGGCCCGCTTCCCCGATTCCGAGGAGGCAGGGCCAACGCGCATACCGAGACTGCCGGCCCGGGCGCACTGATGCCTGTGCGACAACGAATGCAGGGCGCGCCCTGAAGTCGTCACAGGGCCAGGCGCTGGCGCAACCGGTGTGACGCCGGACACCATTCGGTCTGCCACAGCTCGAGCGTTGGTGCTGACACGTCGATTTCCCGCTCCCGCTCACGCATGTCCGAAGGTCACGTTGGGCAGCACCCGGCGCGCCCAGCGCGGCAGGTACCACGCCGAGCGGCCCATCAGGCGCAGCAGCACCGGCAGCAGTAGCAGCCGGATCAGCGCTGCATCGAGCAGCACCGCGACGCCGAGGATGATGCCCATCTCCTTGGGCGGTAGGGGGCCCGACAGCGCGAAGGTGAAGAACACAGCGACCATCACGGCGGCGGCGGCGAAGATCACCCGCCCGGAGTGGGCGACGCCACCGACCATCGCCTCGCGGGGATCGTGGGTGTGGTCCCAGTGCTCCTTCGCTGCTGAGAGCAGGAACACGGTGTAGTCCATCGAGATCGCGAAAATCATCGCGAAGAAGAACACCGGCCCCCAGGCGTCGAGGAACCCCTGGGATTGGAATCCCAACAGCGAGTGCAGCGCGCCGTCCTGGAAGATCCACTTCGCCACACCGAACGCAGCGCCGGTGGCGAGCAAATTGGTAAGCACGCCGACCGCCGCGAGCAGCGGCGCCTGTAACGCGACGAGCAGGAGCAGGAACCCGAGGGCGAGCACCACCGCGATCACGAGCGGCGTCTTGGCCGACAGGGCCGCCTGTAGGTCGTGGTTCTCGACCACGGCACCGCCCACGAGCGCGCGGTTGGGCAGCTCGGCGCGCAGCCGGTCGATCGTCTGGCCGACGGCGGGGTTGGACGGGTCCTGCTTGGCGATCGCGGTGATCAGCGCGTACCCGTTCACGGTCTGGGTCGGCATCAGCGCCGCCACCCCGCGATCACTCTGTGCGATCTTCGCTACCCGCGCAGTCTGACCGGCCGGTGTGAGGATCTGCAGGGGTCCAGTTGACCCGGGACCGAACGCCCGCTGCACCTGCTGGTAGCCGATGTAGGACGCGTCGCTCGTCGGCACGACCTTGATCGACGGCATCGCGGTCTTCAGTTGCGTCACCGGCAGCGCGAGGCCAACCAGGACCGCGGCCGCGACGATGCCCCAGCGGATCGGTTGGCGCCACAGCCGCTCGCCCCACGCGGCGAACCGTGCGGAGCGGTGCTCGCCGGAGTGCGCCCACGGGAGCGCGAGCTTGTCGACCTTGGGGCCGATCCTGGCCAGCACCGCGGGCAGCAACGTCAGCGTTGCCGCGAGCACGAAGACGACCGCGAGCATGATCCCGAGGCTCATCGACCGGAACGCCGGGCTGGGCACGAGCATCACCGCCGAGAGGGAGATCAGCACCGTGACGCCGCTGAACAGCACGGCCTTGCCGGCGGTGTCCATCGTCACCGCCGTGGCATCGATCGCTGAGAGCTTGTGGCCGAACAGTGCGCCGCGGAAGCGGTGCACGACGAACAGGGCGTAGTCGATCCCGAGCGCGAGCGCGAACATCAGCGCGAAGTTCATCGCCCAGATCGAGATCGGCATCACCAGGGTGCCGAGGTACAGGAGCCCGGCGGTCGAGGCGAGGCCGACCATCGTCAGCATCAGCGGCAGCCCGGCGGCGACGAGCGAGCCGAACGCGAGCAGCAGGATCCCGAGCGTGACCGGCCACGAGATGACCTCTGACTTCATCATCGCGTTGCGGTTGGCGGTGTTGAAGTCAGACCACATGCCCGACGCGCCGGTCAGATGCACCTGGACGCCGTTGGCCGAGAGCGCGGCGAGCTTGCCCTTGATGTTCTCGGCAGCCTCGACCATCCCGTTGGAGCTGCGCTCCGCGCCCGCCTGAACGAGCGCGGTGTGCCCGTCGCGGCTGATCGAGACGCCGGGTGATGGTGCGATCACGCTCTTGACGGCCGGGTCGGCCTTGAGCGTGTGCTCGACGTTCGCCAGCACGGCTTGGAAGGCCGGGTCCGTGACGGTCCTCGTGGGCGAGTAGACGACGGTCATCAGCGCGTAGCTCGACAGTCCGTGGAAGTTCTGGTTGATCAGCTGCCGGGCCTTGACCGATTGTGAGCCGGTGGTCTCCCACCCGGCGCCGGAGAGTGCCGTCTCGACGCGCGGCGCGAAGAAACCGAGTACGAGCGCGAGCACGACCCACCCAGCAAGCACCGCCCGGAAGTGGGTTGCGGTGAACCGGCCGAGGCGGCCGATCGGTCCGACGTTGACGGTGTGCGGATACGGCTCCGCAGGGGGTTGTATGGGGAGCTTGGGCTCGCGTTCGACGACGGTCATCGGACCGTGACCTCCTCGGGGTGCTTCCCGCCACGGTTGGGGTTTTGGTAGATCGCCGAGCGCAGGTGGCACGCCCGGCGCAGCACGATCGACGCCGGGCAGTCGCCGACCAGGACGTACAGCCACTGGTTCACGCCGACGAAAGCGGCCAGCAGCAGGAACCAGCTCGAGACCGTCGCCGCCAGGAGCGCGGACAGCAACGTCATCGTGCCGGCGAGCGCGAACAGCACCCGCTCGAGTGGCCAGCGGCTAACGGGGCGCACCACGATCAGCGTCGGGATCGAGCGGATCCCGTACACCGCGGCGAGCGCCGGCTCGGCGTCCACGTCGACCTTCGCGAAGCGGTAGTCAGGCCTCAACAGGGCGGCACGCTCGAACTGCGGCGCCATCGCGCGGCACGGGTCGCACCACCCCGCCCAGAAGTCGATCACCATGAGGCCCGGCCGCTTGACGGCCGCCTCGAACGTGTCCTCGGTCAGATGCGCAATCGTGTCCATCGCATGAAGTCCTCTCGTGCAGAGATAACATCTGCACAACCGTAAAGTGGTGAATGTGGGATCGTAGCGCGGTCCGTGCGCTCTGTCAACTGGACAACTGTCCGGTTGTGATATCGTTGGTGGCATGAAACCCGCGACCTCGGTAGCCCACCCGCTTCCTGAACCGCTGATCGACCTGATCGCCCAGCGCTTCCGCGTCCTCGGCGAGCCGATGCGGATCAGGCTGCTCGATCGCCTGCGCGAGGGCGACGCCACCGTCGGTGAGCTGCAGCAGACGCTCGGCGCCTCCCAGCAGAATGTCTCCAAGCACCTCGGCATCCTCCATGCCGCGGGTATGGTCGCCCGCATCAAGCAGGGCAACCAGGTGCGCTACTCGATCAGCGACCCCAGCGTGTTCGACCTCTGCGAGCAGGTCTGCGGCGGCGTCCGCCGCCAACTCCAAGACCTCGACGCGATCCTGCAACCTGCCTGACGGGTCGCCGGCCTCGCGGCCGAGTCGATCCGCTTGCTGTGGAACGGCGACCACGAACGCGCGCCACAAGCCACCGGCCGCTTCGCGGCGAGCGGCGACCACCCGCGGAGGGGGCGATCCTGAACAGCCAGGGCACGGCCGGAGCCCCCGGCTAGTGGTGGGAGGCGGCGGCAGCCGGCGGCTGCAGGAACGGCCGGCGGATCGCGAGGAACAGCGCGACTCCGACGAGCGCCACCGCGCCCAGGATGGTCGCGACGATCGCGACCGGACTTCACCCACCACCGCCCCTGCTCGAGCCGGCGCTGGTGCCGAGCAGCCGTTGCCGGAGGCGCTGCCAGTCCTGGCGGGTCATGTTCTGCCAGGCGCCGCCCATCATCCAGCTCCAGTCCCCGGAGCCCATCATCGCTCCCCAGCCACCCGGCCCGTAGTAGCCGCCGCCCATCATCCCCGCGCCCATCATCCCGCCGGGGCCGGCTCCACGGCTCGTGTTGCCGTCGCAGCCGGTGTAGCGCTGGCCGAGGAGCTGATGCATCCGCGACTCGCCCTGTGCGCCCATCATCAGCGTCATCCGGTCGTTCATCGCCTGTGCGTGTGCGATCTCGCGTGGGTGTGCGAGCGCTCGTACAAGCTCGTCTCCCACCACGCCCGGCTGCTCCGTGGCGCCGGCCTGGTCCAGAGCCGACGCGAGTCCAAAATGGTCCTCTACTCGCTCACCAACCGCGGCCGTCAGCTGCTCGACGCGGTCACCGAGGCTCCGGCCGAGGCGGTGCCGTGAGCCCGCAAACGGCACCAGCCCACTTCCGGTTGCCACTGGCTCCGGCGCTCCACGTCGCGGTCACGGTTGGCTGCGCGCCGCCCGACAGGCCAGGCTACTGGCGTGGGCAAGCCTCTTCTGGATGACGATCGAGGGCGCGGTCGCGAAGGTGCTTGCCGATCGCCTGACTCCGGCCGAGCAGCAAGCACCCCGGCGCTGTCGCTCTCATAGACCGAGCAGGCGCCAGCTCGAGCCCTCCGATCTCTTCCCGGATGGAGGAGCACTCTCCATCCCCGGGATGGATTCAGAAGCGCTGCTTCTAGGTGTCGACGCAAGACACCTGGGTTCGCGCCGCGACGCGAACCCTCGCCCGGCTGAACGCGCACATGTATTCAGCGGACGACAGGGAAGCGAACCGACGGATCCATCCATTGACGAACTGCGCGGCTGCAAGCGCCATGTCCCGAGGGGTCCGTAAAGGCTCCCCAAACCCACGAGTTCTGAGGGCACTGAGGAGAACTCAGAAGACCCGGCAGAACTCAAACCGCGGCAAAGAACCCACGTCGCGAACGGGCGCCGTCCAACGGCCATCTTGCCTCTCAAGATTGAGATCCAGAGTGAGGTCGTGGAGGAACCCTAGATCGACCACTCGAATCCACCCGAGCTACGCGCCCATCTACAGCTCGGCGTCGTCCCTCGGGTGAGGTTGACGATCCGTCGCTAATCGAGGCCGAGCGGTCCGCGGGGCAAGGCGGGGACTCGGCCTTGGTCGGCGACCGACGGCCGGTCTGTGCGCCGAGCCCGCGGTCACGGTCAGCGCGACCGAGGCCGCCAGCAGACCAGCGAGGCGGGATCTCAATGGACGTTCATGGTCACGGTTGGACTCGTCCGGGTGTGAGCGAGTCCGACCACCGTGACACTGGGGTCTATGTGGCCGCGACCGCGCCGTCACTGGTCGACACACGCCACCCGCAGCGTGGCGCCCGTTGACGAGATGCGCGCTGAGATCGTTGGCCAGCGTCTTGGCGTCGTAATCCCAGATCGGAGCGTACCTCCTTGCGCCACTCCACGTAGGCCAGAGGCACGTCGTCGATCATTCGGCACCCGAGCCGCGACCGCTCCGGAGAGCTGCGACGGGACATGTGCCTAGGGCTGTTGCGCCGCGAGGAAGGCGTTGACGTCGGCCGCGACATCCGCCGGGTACTGGAACAGGAACCCGTGCGCCGCGTCGGGGTAGATCCGGATCCGTGCGTCCGGGATGAGGCCCGCCATCAGGTGACTGAGCTTGGTCGGGATCATCAGGTCGTTGTCGCCCTGGAGGATCAGAGTCGGGCTCTTGATCCCGGCCAGCCGTTGCAAGGCGGCATGGTCCGGGATGCCCCACTCGACGATCGCGTCGTACTGCGCGTCGCGGGCGGCGTCGCTGGTCGGCGCGTCGCGTCCATGCTTGCGCTCCAAGAAGCGACCCAGGAATTCCATGCCCTTGGCCTGGCTGGTCTCAGTGTGCGCGAACATGATGTAGAGGAGGTTCTCGGGCTTGCTCTCGCCGCGTGCGGCGGCGGCGATATCGTCTCGCCAGCCGTGCATGCCGGGCGCGCCTTTCGGACCCGTTGCCGCCAGGACCAGCCGCCGGATGAGCGTCGGCCGGCGCAGCGCGATCTCCTGGGCAATGAACCCGCCGATGGAGAAACCGAGGAGATCGATCTCGTCCAAGCCGAGATCGGCAATGCCCGCAATCATGTGGCGCGCGGCGTGCGCGATGCTGGGACCGAACTCGCCGCGCGAGGAGCCGACGCCCGGGTAGTCGATCAAGATGACCTCGCGCTCGGCAGCGAGCGCGTCGGTGAGCGCTGGATCCCAGTTGTCCAGGTTGCCGCGGAAGTGCTGGAGCATCACCAGCGGCAGCTCATTCGGGCGCCCGAACCGACGGTAGGCAAGCTCCACGTCGACGAACTGGGTTTCAGCCGTCTTATGCGTGGTATTCGGGCTGGCGGATTGCAGCGTCATGAACGGGTGCCCGGTTTCGAGTCGAGGACGGCCGAGGCGTACTCCGTCGGCGCCTTGTACCCCCCGCCGGCTCCGGCGGAGCCGGAGCCTGGCGGCCGCCGCCCACGAAGTCCCGCGACCGTACCAGCGCGTACCCCGCCACGGAGCCCACCGCCGCCACGGCGACGCTCACCAGCGCGATCGTGTTGAAGCCGGTCACGAACGCGTGGTGCGCGGCGTGCGCCACCTTGTCCTGGGCGGCGGGCGGCACCGCCTGCAAGGCGCGACCGGTCCCGCCCGACGCCACAGCCCGCGCAAGCTCGTGGACGTGCGAGGACGCGGGAGTGCCCGCGGCAAGTGGGGCCAGCGTCGACTCGATCTTCGACTGGAAGATCGAGCCGAGGGCGGCGATTCCGGTGGCGAGCCCGAGCTGGCGAGCCGTGTTGCTCGCGCCCGACGCCATGCCGCTCAGCTGCGGGCGGACGACGCCGACGGCGGTGGAAGCCAGCGCGGGGGTGGCCAGGCCGATCCCGATGCCGGCCAGGATCTGGCCGGGCAGCAGCGCGGTCCATCCGGACGAGTCGGAAAGGTTCCCCATTAGGAGCAGCCCGACCGTCACGAACGCGAGCCCCGTCCCGAGCAGCAGCCGCACCGGCACACGCGCCGTCAGCCGACCGCTCAGCGGCGAGACGAACAGAATAGGCATGGTGACCGGCAGCGACCGGAGCCCCGCCTCGAACGGTGAGTAGCCCAGGACGTTCTGGAAGAAGAGCGTGATGTAGAGAAACATCGAGAAGATCGACGCCGACAGCGCGAAGCCGGCGATCATGACGCCCGAGAAGGCCGGCTTGCGGAACAGCGAGAGGTCGAGCAGCGGGTCGGCGGAGCGGCGCTCCACCACCACGAACAGCACGAGCATCAGCTACGGAGGCCGCGAAGCAGCTGACGATAATGGCGCTCCCCCAGCCCTCATCGTTGCCGCGGATCAGCGCGTAGACGAGCAGGAACAGCGCGGGGGACAGCAGCGCCACGCCGCGCATGTCGACGCCGGAGGCGGCCGGATCGCGCGATTCGCGCAACCGCAGCCGCGCGACCACGAGCGCGGCCAGTCCGATCGGCACGTTCACGAGGAAGATCCAGCGCCACGACAGCGCGTCCACGAGCGCGCCGCCCACAAGCGGCCCGGTCGAGACCGCTAGCGCGGTGGTCGCGCCCCAGATGCCGAGCGCGGTCCCGCGCTCGCGACCTTGGAACTCCTGCGCGATCAGCGCCAGCGAGGTGCCGAACATCATCGCTCCGCCGATCCCCTGAACCGCCCGCGAGATGTGCAGGAACAGCGGGTCGGGAGCGAGCCCGCAGGCCAGCGAAGAAGCGGTGAAGGTCGCCAGGCCGAGCATGAAGACGAGCCTGCGGCCGACCTTGTCGGCCAGCGACCCGGCCGCCAGCAGCACGCCTGCGAGCGTCAGCGCGTATGCGTCGATCACCCATTGGAGGTCGGTGAAGTTCGCGCCGAGGCTGCGCTCGATCGACGGCAGCGCGACGTTCACGATCGTCACGTCGAGCAGCAGCATGTAGATCGCGATGCAGCTCGCGAGCAGGGTCCACCACTTACGTTCCACTGGGTTCCCTCCTCCCGGGACGGCGGAACGTAATGACGGCATTGGGAGCCGGCTCGCGCTCGGTCATCACTGGTTGCCGGTGATCGAGTCGAGGATGATCGCGGCGTACTCGATCGGCGCCTCTTCCCAGACGAAGTGGCCGGCGTCGATCAGCACGACGCGGCTGTCAGGCAACCGCTCGTCCAGGAACTCGGCGTTGGCAACCGGAACGACCCGGTCGTGGCGGCCGTTGATGATCGTGACCGGCGTCGCGATCTGCGGCAGCAACTCGGCCAGCTCGGGCAGCTCCTCGGGATACCTGCGCACGTAGCGCATCGACTCGACGAAGCGGTCGCCGTCATAACACGCGAGGTAGTCCGCGCGGATCTCGTCGGGCACCCCGCCGGCGATCGTGTCGACCGCCGCATTGACGATCGCGTGGGGGTCCACCGCCCGGTACTTCTCGAGGTCGGGGTCCAGCACCCATGACCTCAGCGGCTCCCCCAGCTGAAGCGGAACCGCGGCACCGCCGGTGCCGACGATCACGCTCGCGATCCGCTCCGGATGTGCCGTCGCAGCGAACAGCGCGGCCGAGGTTCCGACGTCCGGCGCCACGATGTGCGGCCGGCCGAGATCAGCCTCGGCGATGAGCTCGGGCCAGGAACCCGCCCATCGCCCGCGGCGACATAAGGTCGTCGCGGCGTTCGGAGGCGCCGAAACCCGGCAGGTCGATGGCGAACAGGCGGGCGTGCTCGGCCAACGTGGCCCACATCGGCGCGAACGCGTACAGGCTCTCCGGCCACGGACTCGTGAGCAGGACCGTCGGCTCGCGCGAGGCGCCGCTGTCGGCGTACCGGATCCGCGGTCCATCCACGGTGCGGAAGCGGACTCGGGGGACCGTTGTCGTCGGCATGTACGGGATCCTCCAGGTTCGGTGGTCGGGCATCACAGTGACATCCCTCCTCGCTGGTCGCCCCCGTGTAGACCCCGGTCGGCACGCGGGCGAGGTGCCGGCGGGGCCGACCGCGTCGAATCAACAGCGACCGAAGGGCTGGCGAGGCGTTACGCGGGCGAGCGGCCGGACACGGAATTCGCCAGCGCGCTCGACAACTCCCGACGAGACTGGATCCCAAGCTTGGCGAACACATGGCGCAGGTGCCACTCCACGGTGCGCCTGCTAAGGAAGAGCCGGGCGCCGATCTCGGGATTCGAGAGGCCATCGCGGGCCAGCTCGGCGATCTGCCGCTCCTGCGGGGTCAGATCGTCGCGTGTCTCGACGGTCCGCTTGCGGACCGTGTCGCCCGTCGCCGACAGCTCGCGGCTGGCCCGTTCGGCGAACGCTTCCATGCCCATCGAGGCGAAGCTGTCGTAGGCGATGCGGAGCTCGGCCCGCGCGTCGACCCGGCGGTTCATGCGTCGAAGCCACTCGCCGTAGAGCAGGTGAGTGCGGGCCAGCTCAGCCCGCACCCGTGTTCGGCTCAGATGGTCGATCGCCTTCCGGAAGGAGCCCTCGGCACGGTTGTCGTCATTCAGGAGGGCTCGTGAGCGCGCATCGATCCCGAGTGCCCAGTCGGTTCCGGTCGCGGATGCCTTTCTGGCCAGTCGTTTCCCGGCTTCCGCAGCCAGATCGGTCCGTCCGGTTCGCGTGGCTGGTTCAATCAGCTCGCTGAGGCCCCAGTTCTCCGCGACGACCTCTCGGTGCTCGCTCGCCGTGACGGCCGCGGCCAGGGCCTCCTCGTACCGGCCGAGCGCGTTACAGAGGACAGCGCGTGCATACGCACTGATGGCCAGTCCGATTCCCTCGCCGCGGGCGTTCGCCTCCCGCTCGGTCGCCTCGATCAGGTTCGTCGTATCGATCTCTCTGCCCTGCCACGCCGAGACGATCAACGCGCCGTATGGAGCAGACCGGATGCCCGTCGCCTCCTCGACCGATTCTGTCTCGGAGACCGTCGCGGCGGCGGTGGCAAGGTCTCCGCAGAACACGAGGATCGGTGTGTGCGCGCTCAGGGCGAGCGCGAGCTCGGCGAGCGTTCCCGTCTCGCGGGCGATCTGGACGCTGGCGCGCGAGAGCGCGAGCGCGTGTTCGTCGTCCCAGATCTCGAGCGCGACGACACAACCCTGCCACAGCCATCGCAGTCGTTCCTTGGCTGAGGCCTTCTCCCCGGAGAGCCGCAGGACCGCCTCCCGGCAGCGCGGGACCGCGGTGTCGTAGTCCTCGGCGAGGGCGACCAGGGCGTCAAGCAGCAGATCGGCGGCGGCCGGCTCGGCATCGAGTCGGCGCGGGGCGGCCCGAGCGGCCTCCGCGATCTCGGGAATGCCGACGCTGCCGTTGAGTCTGGCCCCGAACAGCGCCGCAGAGAAGGCGTCCACGTAGGTCTCGCGGGCGACCCCGATGTCGAGTGGTTCGAGTCGGCGGGCCGCGGCCAGTAGAAGCGGTGTCGCGTCGGTGCCGCGGCTGGAGACGAATGCGAGCTGGGCCTGGAGCAGGTCGACCTGCGCCCGCTGGAAGTCTTCGAGCGGCCCTGCGTCTGCCATGGCCAGCAGGCGGCGAGCCGTGGTGAATGTGCCGGCTTGGACACTGGCCTGAGCGGCGGCGAGCGCACGCTCCCGGCGGCGCGCCGGGTCCGGTGTCAGCGCGACGGCGCGGTCCAGAAACGCCGCGGTGGCGGCGGCGCCGCCACGAGCCTGCGCTCGGGCTGCGGAGCGCTCGAGCTCGGCAGCGACGTCCTCGTCCGGTCCTTCGACCGCCAGCGCTCGGTGCCACGCGCGGCGATCCGCGTCGGAGTCGGGATCGCTCACCTCCGCCAGCGCTTCATGCGCCCGCTGTCGGCTCCCGAGTGGCGCCGCGCGGTAGACCGCCGAACGGACCAGGGGGTGACGGAACCGGACGCTCGTCCCGATGTGTAAGAGCTGCGCAGCCTCGGCCGGCGCGAGCGCGTCCGTCTCGATGCCGAGCCTGCGGCCCGCACGCAAGACCAGCGGCGCGTCACCGACGGGCTCGGCGGCCGCCAGGAGCATCAAGCCCTGCGTCGCTTCGGGCAACTGTCGAATCCGCCGGATGTAGTGGTGCTCGATCTGCGCCGGAAGCTCGCCGCCCGTAGGAAGCTCGAATCCGCCGGCCAGCTCGGCAGCGGTCATGCGTCCCGGAAGCTCCAGGAGGGCAAGCGGGTTCCCCGCGGTCTCGCCGACGATCCGGTCGACGATGTGGCTGTCGAGTCGGCCGGCTACCACCCCGCGCAGCAACGAGCGAGCGTCCTGCTCGGGTAGTCCTTCGAGCCGCAGCTCTGACAGACCGTCGAAGTCGGGTGCGGCGGCAGGCTCGCGCACCGCGACCACAATGGCCACCGACTCCGCCCGCACCCGTCGCGCGACGAACCCAACGATCTGGCTTGAGGCGGCGTCCAGCCACTGCGCGTCCTCGACGATGCACAGCAGCGGCCGCTCCTCAGCCACCGCGGCGAGCAGGCTCAGCACGGCCAGTCCGGCCACGAATCGGTCGGGCACTTCGCCGGCTGCCAGTCCCAGAGCGACGCTCAGGGCGTCGCGCTGCGGGGCCGGGAGTCCGCCGAGCCGGTCGAGCATCGTCCCGCAGAGCTGATGGATCCCGGCGAACGCCAGCTCCATCTCGGCCTCGACGCCCGTGACCTCGGCGACGCGGTAGCCAGACGCCTGCCGGGCGGCGTAGCGCAGCAGCGCGGTCTTGCCGATGCCGGCCTCGCCGCGGATGACCAGGACCTCGCTCTCGCCACCGCGAACCCTCGCCAGCAACCCGTCGAGCACTTCCCGCTCGCTCGTCCGGCCCACGAAGCCCGGCCCACGGACAGTGGCCATGCGTACAACGCTAGCCGTTCGGCGACGTCCGGTGGGGGCGTTTCGGTCGTGACGCGATGCCGTCGGCGCGACGCGGCAACAACCGCTGAGCACGCGCGTAGACCTCTACGAGCGTACGGCCCCCGGCTCCTGTCCCGGCAGAGCGGCTTCGAGGCCGCTACGCGAGTCGATCCCCAGCTTGCCGAAAACCTTGTGCAGGTGGTATTCGACAGTCCGGGGGCTGAGGAACAACTGCGTACCGATCTGCGTGTTGGTAAGCCCATCGCAAGCGAGCCGGGCGATCTGCTCCTCCTGGGCCGTGAGCTCCTCGCGCATCTCCACGTGGCGCGTGCGGCGCTTCGCACCCGCGGCGACCAGCTCAGCCGCGGTGCGGTCAGCGAACGCCTCCATCCCCATCTCGGTGAACATCTCCTCGGCGATCCGAAGGTGCTCCCGCGCCTGGCCGCGGCGACCCTCCTGGCGCAGCCACTCGCCGTAGAGCAGCTGTGCGCGCGCGAGTTCCGGACGGAGCGACGTCCGGCCCAGCCGTTCGATCGACTCGTGAAAGAGCGGCTCGGCCGCCGCCGTCGCCGCTGACGAGCGCGCGCGACCGAGCCTCTACGCCGAGCGCAAAGTCAGTGCCCGCGGGTTGAGTCGCGGCTCCGAGTCGGTCGAGCGCATCGCGTGCGAGGTCGGTCTCGTCGAGGCGTGTCGCCGCCTCGACGAGCTCGGGTAGAGCCCCCACTGGCGTCCAAGGATCGATGGCGTTCTCGATCACCTCTCGCGCTGCCGATGCCGCCGCCTCGTAACGTCCGAGACCGTTGTTGAGGACACTGCCGGCCCAGTGCGCCACGATCACCCCCATCCCCTGACCTGCGTCCGTTGCGCCCTGGACGACCCCCTCGATCAGGCGCGCCGCATCGTCATCCCGACCTTGGATCGCGCGAAGCATCACCAGCGTGATCGGCGGGGGGGCGGTTCCCGTCGCCGCAGCTACGCTCTCGCTCTCCGCGACCAGCACGTCCGCGCCTGCCAAGTCACCACTCCACGTCCGGTCCAGTGCCAGCGATTGGAGGTGAATCGGCAGCTCGCCGAGCGCACCGGCTTGACGCACCATCTGGGCCTTGCGCTCGTTAAGCGCTAGCGAACCCTCGAGGTCCCAGGTGGCCGAGCTGGCACCCGGCGCCAACCAGCCCCAGCGGAGCATGTCGTCGACCGATAGCCCCATGGCCGACCCCGCTGCGCGCCGGAGGATCGGGGTGGCCGCAGCGCGCCCATCGGTGGTGATCAGCGCAAACCCTTCAATCAGCAAGTCGAGCGGATGCGGGTTGGGTGGCAGCGGCGGAAGCGCGCGAACAGCGCTGCAGATCTCGGCAAGGACGCCTGCTTCTCCGAGATGGTTTGCACTGACTGCGGCGCCCCACGCGGTGAGATACGCCCTGCGAGCAAGGGTGACGTCAAAGGCCTCGAGTTCCCGCGCTGCCTGAAGCAGCAAGCTCGGCGCGTCGCTGCCATACGCGGACGCGAGGGCAGCGTGCCCTCTCAGAAGCGCGGCTCCGAGCTCGCTGGAAGCCATCGAGTGAGCCGCTTTCTGCTGTGGCCAGAAGCCGCTGCGTAGATTCGAACTCTCCGGCCTCGAAGCTAACTTCCGCGGCGGCGACTGCGCGCCCAGCCTGGACGGCTGGGTCCGGGGTCAGACGTGTCGCCCGCTCGAGCAGCGCCGCAGCTGCCGCGAAGACCACCGCGGTTCTGCGCTCGTCCCGCAGAACGTTCCAGGTCGGCGGCCACAGCTTCGTCAGGTTCGGCAGCCGCGAGGGCACGGTGCCATGCGCGGCGCTCGGCGGCGAGCGCGGGATCGCTCACGTCGGCGAGCGCGTCGTGGACGCGCCGTCGTTCGTCGATGCGACGCGGCTCGATACACCGCCGAGCGCACCAGGGGGTGATGGAACCGCACGCGGTCGTCGATATCCAGCAACCCGGCTTCCGTCGCGGGAACCAGCTCGCCAGGGTCGATGGAGAGTCGGTCGGCCGCCCGCCACAGCAGCCCCGCGTCCCCCAGCGGCTCTGCAGCCGCCAGCAGCATGAGCCGCTGCGTCGCTACGGGTAATGCGCTGATGCGTCGCAGGTACCGCTCCTCCAGCTGACTCGGAAGGTCGCTCCCCGTGGGTGGCGCAAAGCCGCCGGCTCGCTCCGAGCGGCTCATCCTCTGCGACAGCTCGATCAGCGCCAGCGGATTGCCCTCTGTTTCGGCGATGATCCGGTCCCGGACGCGGTCGTCGAGTAGGCCCGGCACGGCTCGAGACAGCAGTGCGCGCGCATCGGGCTCATCTAGACCTTGGACCGACAGCTGCGGCAGCCCGTCGAGCGCCCGGGTCGTGATCGGCTCGCGCAGCGAGAAGATCATCGCGATCGGCTCGGCCATCAGGCGCCGGGCGACGAATCCGAGCGCCTGCACCGAGGCGGCGTCGAGCCACTGGGCGTCATCCACCAGGCACAGCAGCGGACGCTTCTCGGCAGTTGACGAAAGCAGGTTGAGAACGGCGACGGCAACGAGGAACCTGTCTGGGGCGTCGCCCGACGCCGCGCCGAACGCGACTCGAAGCGCGTTCTGCTGTGGCTCTGCGAGTACCTCGAGCCCGCCGAGCATCGGCACGCACAACCGATGGATTCCTGCGAAGGACAGCTCCATCTCCACCTGTATCCCTTCGACCTCGGCGGTGCGCATTCCGGACGCCTGCCGCGCGGCGTACCGGAGCAGCGCGGTCTTTCCGATGCCCGCCTTGCCGCGGATGATCAGAACGGAGCTTTGGCCAGCGCGGGCCTGAGCGAGCATGGCGTCGAGGCGTTCGCGCTCGCGCGTGCGCCCGAAGAAACCAACCCCCCGGGTGGTTGGCATATAGCAAGTCTAAAGCTGCCGCGAGCCCTCGGCCATCGTGTGCCTTCGCCACCTGTCGAGGAACGGGAGGACATCTCCTGGGGGCGCCCTGCCCACGCTGATCCCGCGTTCGTGCAGCTGGCGAGCGAGCCCGGGCGTGACACGGTCAGCGGCGGAGACGCTGACGATCAGCGCCTCGCGCACGAACGTGCCGCGCCGCGTTCTCGTAGAGAAGCGAGGCGCTGCATGTTGTGGTGTGGACCACGACGTCGACGCCCGCAAATGCAGCGGTCGTCTCGGCGAACAGACGCTGGACGTCGAGATCGTCAGCGGGGTCGGCGCGCACGGCGACGACGTTGCCGCCCGCGGCCAGGATCTCCTCGACCGTCGCTTCGGCTGTGCGTTGATGCTCGAGGTAAACGATGACGATCGCCCAGCCCCAACTCGTCAGCGCACGCGCGACCTCGCGGCCGGTTCCAGACGAGCCGCCCGTGACGATCGCCACGACGTCAGCGCGGCACCCCTGGGCGTGCCGACCATTGCCGTCGTTGCGGATCATGCTGTACTGCACCTCGTCGGGAAACCCACTGCCGTGGTGGAAGTGACGGCGTCGGCGAGGACGCCCTATCCGGCCGCCCGGAAGGAGCAGTGGTGTGCGTCGAAGCACCCTGTCCAGACCTGCGGCTGCGGGGGTACGAGGGATATCACCGCCTGACCTTGGTTGAATGACGGCCAGGCCAGCGATCGTCTGGATGGATCGCCGTGGCCTGCGGAAGCTCGCCCCCGCCGTGCGCATGCCGGCGGCGAGCGCCTGCTGGTCGGCGTCGAGCGTGCCGGGGATCGGCGCGTTGGGTTGGTCGAAGATGTACTGGAGCTCGGATGAGTGCGTCGCTGGGTGACTCGTTCTCATGATCTCGACTCCTTCTGCGTCGCCCGGTGGTACGCACGCCACGGTGACACCGCGGCTCGGGGATCGCCCCCGTGGAGGCCCCAGTCAGCACGCGGGTGGCCGTGGCCGAGGATGCGAGGCCACCCCGGCGGCCACAGATTTCCGTGCTTCAGCCCCACCCCCTCGGCCAGCGGTCAAGCAGGCGAGCGCGCGAGCAAATCGAGACGAACAAGGGCACGAGGGTCCCCGCCTGGAGTCGGCCCGCGCACGCACTAGGGCCCTCACTGGCGCGAGACGTCGCCTTAACCGCGACCTTGCCCCCGCAGCTGCAACGAACGGGAAGGAGAGCTGATGGCGGGCTTCGACTACGACGTGGTGATCATCGGCTCGGGGTTCGGCGGAAGCGTCGCCGCGCTCCGTGCCGCCGAGAAGGGCTATCGGGTCGGCGTCATGGCATCCGGCCGGCGCTGGAAAGACGAGGACATCCCGAAGACCCAGTGGGACCTGGCGCACTTCGTCTGGTTTCCCGCCGCGGAGCTCTACGGAGTGCAGAGGATCGAGTACCTCGACGACGTGCTCGTTCTCTCCGGCGCCGGCGTCGGCGGCGGCTCGCATGTGTAGGCGAGCACGATGTACGTCCCACCGAAGCTGTTCTTCGACGCGAAAGAATGGGCCGGCATCACCGATTGGGCCGACGAGCTGGCGCCGTACTTCGACCAGGCCGCGAGGATGTTCGGCGTCGTCCGCTACCCGTACATGCCCACGGACGTCGACAGGGCCATGAAGCAGGTCGCGAACGACATCGGCCGAGGCGAGACCCACAACAAGGCCCCACTCGCCGTCTACTTCGGCACGCCGGGAGTCGAGGCCGACGATCCGTATTTCGGTGGGGTCGGGCCGCGGCGCACCGGCTGCATCTCGTGCGGCAACTGCAACAACGGCTGCGACCACAACGCGAAGAACAAGCTGACGACGAACTACCTCTACCTTGCCGAGCAGCTGGGCGCGAAGGTTCACGACATGCATGAGGTGTTCGACCTGGTGCGGCTCGAGGGAGGCGGGTTCGAGGTGCATGCGCGGCACCCCGGCTGGGCGCAACGCGCAGGGCACCTCCACCACAACACGTACACCGCCGAGCAGGTGATCGTGGCCGCCCACGCCTACGGGTCGGCCAAGCTCCTCCATCACATGCAGCACAAGGGTCGCCTTACCGGCCTGTCGAGCGAGCTCGGGAAACGCGCGCGGACCAACTCCGAACAGCTTCTCTACATCACGCGGACCCACGCGGAGTGGGAGCGCGATCGGGAGAGGATCCACATCATGCCGGGGTCGGTCACGATCACCTCGGGCACCTGGCCGGATCCGGTGACGAGCATCGAGCCGACCTATTGGGGGCTCGGAAGCAACGTCTTCGCATTCCTCGGGACCTACCACCAGCACGGCGAGCAGAAGCACTCGTTCGAGTCCTGGCTCAAGGAGATCCTGGAGCACCCGAGCGAGGAGATCTTGCCCGCCGACCCGCGCCACTGGTCCGAGCGCTCCTTCGTTGCGCTCTGCTCGCAGACGACCGACACCTCGATCGAGCTGTACTGGCACGACGGCCTGCTCCACAGCAAGCCATCCGGAACGCCGCCGTCGGTTCACGTCCCGGCGATCGAGGACTTCGTCGACCGTGTGGCGACGAAGCTGGGAGCTCACGAGGCGGCACTCGCGACCGAGGTCATCAACCGCAACGCCTCCGCCCATTTCGTCGGCGGGATTCCGATCGGCGAGAGCAGTGAGACCGGCGCTGTCGACCCCTACCTGCGAATGTTCGGCCAGCCGGGCCTCCATGTCATGGACGGGAGCGTGATGCCGGCCAATCCGGGAGTGAACCCCTCGCTCTCGATCACGGCCCTCGTCGAACGCGCGATCTCGCTCTGGCCGAACAAGGGCGACGAGGACACTCGGCCACCCCTGGGGTCCGGCTACGAGCGCATCGACCCGGTCCGGCCGCACCGAGCGTTCGTGCCGGCAGGCGCTCCAGGCGAGCTCCGACTCGACGCCACGAAGGAAGAAGTCATTCCCGCCTATCCCTACTGAGCCAGCCGGACGAAGGAGAAGACGATGACAACCGAGCTCGCCGCCGAGGCCCTCCGCAGTGTGGGGCGCGGTGACGCGATTCCCAACGACTTTGTCGTTCCCTACTACCTCGACGACCTCAAGCGACGGATCTCAATCGCGCGAGTCGCTGACCGCCTCTACGCGTTCGATGATCTCTGCACCTGCGCCGAGCGGTCATGCCCGCTATCTGGAGGACTGCTGACAGGGACGACGCTCATGTGCCAATGCCACGGCTCCCGGTTCGACATCACCACGGGAGCCGTGATCAACGGCCCAGCGACCGAGGCGCTGCACGAGTACGAGGTGCAGGAGGTCGACGGCGACGTTCAAATCCGGGTCTGATCAAGATGGGAGCCGCACCGCCCTCCGAGGGCGTGAGAGTCGGAGACACCCCACATCGAGACGCGCCCACTGAAGGCGCTGCTCCGCGTGTAATGGCGAACACCGCACCGACGCCTAAGGCGGTCGCGCTTGTGCTCATGCCCGCGCTGGTGCTAATGCTTGCGTTCGCGTTCTTCTACGTCGGCGCCTTCCACGATCCGACGCCACACCGCGTCGCCGTGGCCATCGTCGGGCCGCCCGCCCTGGCGGCCCAGCTCGACCGCTTGCCCGGTGACCCGCTCGATGCGCGTCAAACCTCGTCCCGCCGAGGCGCGCTCTCGCAGATCGAAGATCGCGAGGTCTACGGGGCCTACGAGGCTGCCACCAACCGCCTGTTTGTCGCCTCGGCCGCCAACCGAGCGACTGCCGTCGCGCTGGAGGAGACGTTCAACCGCATCGCCGCGGCACAGCGCCGTCCAGCCGTCCAGGTCACCGACGTCAAGCCGCTGCCGCCCAAGGATCCCAACGGCACCGCGGCGTTCTACGCGGTGGTCGCTTGGATGTTCGGCGGCTACATCGCCGCGACGCTGATCGGCCTGATCGGGAACCCGCGCAGCAGCAGCAGGCAGCGCGCGACGGCGCGGATCGGAGCGCTCGCGGGGTTTGGCATCGTCGGCGGGATCCTCAGCGTGGTCTTGGTGCGCGCGACCTTCGATGTGTTCTCGGGCCACGTGGTCGCTCTGTGCGCAATCGCAGCGCTGACCATCTTCGCCAGCGGCGCCGCCACCGCCGGCATCCAGGCCGCGGCCGGCCCGGCAGGGACCGGGCTCGTCATTCTCGTCTTCGTGATCCTGGGCAACTCCGCCTCAGGCGGGCCGTTCGCCAGACCACTGCTCCCCGGCCTGTGGAGAACGATCGGCGGCGTGTTGCCGCCCGGCGCGAGCGTCGACGTGACGCGGTCCGCCCTGTTCTTCGACGGCGCGCGAATCACGGGCTCAATCCTCGTGCTCGTGGGCTGGGGGGTCCTGGGCACGCTGCTCGCGCTCGCGCTCGGCGGCCGCATCATGGACCCGGCCGACACCGAGGCCGCGGCCGCCGCGGGAGCGGCCATCTGAGCACGATCGCGCTTCTTCCCGAGCCAGGATCCGCGCTGGATCCCCTGCCTGGCGCTTGCGTCAGATACGAAGCGTGTCCGGCTGGCTCACGACGCCCGAGCCGTAGTCCGAGCGTTTGAGCCAGCTTTCGCGTCGCTGCGGCCTTCGATGGCCTTGACGGTCTTCGCGAACTCTTTGACCAACACCCCTTTGCCGACGGTGCCGAGGACCAACGCGAGCACCTTGCCCTTGAGGTTCTTGCCCTCGCGCACGTTGACGACGCGCACGTCGGTCGTGCCGTCCGGCTGGCGCCCGAACGTGTACGTGTAGCCCGAGTGGCCGCCAAACGTGTTGGAGTCGGTCACCGTGAGAACGACGCGGTTGGGGTCGGACCAGTCGTAGTGCAGGCGTTCCCAGATGCCGCCCGAGCCCTCCGTCACGTCCGCCTCGTGTGGGCCTTGGGAGTGCACCTTGAGGTAGCTGTCCGCGCTCTTGCCGAAGATCTTCTCGCGTCCGGGGCCGAAGTCGGTAAGCCCCGCGATGAACTGCTCGGGCGTCGCAGTGGTGGACCGGTTGTAACGGATGGTGGACATCGCGATGCTCCTTTGGGGTTGACGATCTCACCTTGGCATCCCTCCCCGCCCGTCGCCCCCGGCAGATCCCTAGTCAACACGCTGGTGCACCCCCGGGATGACTCACGGCATGACGACAAGCCTCTCGCACACGATGAGCGGGTGCCCAGGGTTCTGACTGGTGACCACACGGGCGCGACGCGGCGAGTAACGCGCGAGTCTCCGGCCCACAGCAACCGATGGAGGTCCAACATGGCGAGCACCGCCGTAAGCAGCGAACCGACCAGCAGGAAGCAGAACGCGCTGGGCTACGATATGAAGCTCGAGGTCGTGACTTTGCCGGTCTCAGATGTCGAGCGGGCCAAGCGCTTCTACGAGAGCCTCGGCTGGCGCCTGGACGCAGACATCGTCGTCGGCGACGTGCGAGCCGTCCAGTTCACGCCTCCGCACTCGAACGCCTCGGTCACCGTCGGGAAGGGCCTGACCACAACCGAGCCGGGGTCCATTCAGCGTCTGGAGCTCGTCGTCGACGACATCGAAGCGGCCCGTGCGGACCTCGTCAGCCGAGGCGTCGAGGTCAGCGAGCCGTTCCACCGCGATGAGTCCGGCTTCGCCCCGGGGCCCGACCCCGAGCGTCGCTCCTACCTCAGCTACGCCTCGTTCAGCGACCCGGATGGGAACGGATGGCTACTGCAGGAGGTCAAGACCCGGCTCCCCGGCCGCGAATGGGAGGACAGCGCCGACATCGCGGCTCTGGCCGACCTGCTCCACGAGACCTCGATACATCACGGCGAGTTCGAGGCGGTCGCCCCACCGCACAACTGGTGGGACTGGTACGCCGCGTACGCCGGCGCTCGCCAGGGCGGGAGCAACCAGGAGGAAGCCGCCGCCGCGGCCGGACGCTACATGGCCGAGGTCAAACGCGTCGTCGTCCCGCCCGCCTGACCCCGCCGCTCGCCGCCCTGGAGACCGCTGCCCTGTTTCTCCCGAGGTCTCCGGGCAGCCGCGAGGACGTCGGAAAGCCGGGAGACTGACCGCCACACGAACCCTAGGAGCAGCGATGAGCACCACAGAGGCTCCCAGCAGCGGAGCCGCGCAGAGCGGAACCGTCACGAACGTCGACCTGAAGCTCGAGGCGATCGTCATCCCTGTCTCGGACGTCGACCGCGCGACGGGATCTTGCCGGCGCGCTGCGACGTGCCGAGGCGGCCCACAGCGAGCACGAGCGGCGCACCGGGCAGCGCCGCCGGCTCCGCGCGGGTGACCAGGGTTCTGGGCCCTCCGGCGCCGAGATGTCTCGGGAACCGGACCGCGCTCACGCTCCTGGTCGAGCAATCGTTCGACCAGGATAAAGCGGCTACGGGTGGTTACTCGACTCAACCGGGGGAGTCGCTGAATGGAGTCTCCAGCGATGGGTCCTCGGCGTGCGACTGCTCCATCCTGTCGGCGACTTCGTCCAGGGATGATCGCTCAGCCCCTCCTCGACGGGGTCGTCCGATACGTCGATCGCCGCGGCCGATGCCGCTTCGACCCCGGCCACACGTTGCCCCCAATCCTAGACGGGCAATGCTGAATGCAAGGCGGCTGTTCTGGGCGTCGGGAGAGCGCCTCCCACACGCCGGGCCGAAGCCGACGTGGCTCTCGTGCCGACAACTCGGTCTCGACCCGCGCGATCTGAATGCCTGCACGTTCTCGGCTTACCGCCTGGCCCGCACGTGTCCCGGGGTGGACGAGCGTGGCCGGTTGCTCCTCCCCACCGACGGCATGCACGGCGTCAGCGCCGAGCGCCAGCGCTGCAACCACGTGGGACAATCCCGTGACCGCTGGACAGCGATGTGATGGATTCGATCACATCATCGATGACTCGTGGCGAGATTGCCGCGCTGCTGGGCAGCGGCAGGCTGTACGACCCGGGCCGCGACAGCCTCTATACGGTCGGCGAGCTCATGGCCGGATATGAGTCGGACGCGCCGATGCAGAGCCTCGACTCCCGTCTCGCCGCTCACGTCAAGGCTTGCGGCGTTCCACCCGAAGATGTCGACGAAGCGATCGCCCAGGTCGTTCACGACCAAGGCGTCGACCAGGCTATGCGCGCCTACGTCGCGGCCTCTGTCGCCCAGGGACGGCACATCGTTGGCGTCATGGGTGGGGCGTCGACCCCCAGGGATGCTCCCGCCTATCGACTCGCCGCTGAGACGGCGAAGGCTCTCAGCGACGCGGGATTCCTCGTGGCTACAGGCGGAGGCCTGGGAATCATGGAGGCGGGGAACCTGGGTGCGTACTTCGCGGGACACCGACTGGAGGACCTGCACGCCGCGATCGACGAGCTCAAACGCTGCCCGATCTACCGTGAACACGAGGCCCAGTACATCGACACCGCACGGCTGATCACCACCCGGCAGGCCGCTGGCGCGCCGAACCTCGCCGTCGCCACCTGGCGCTACGACGAGGAGCCGATCAGCCAGTTCGCCACCCACATCGCCAAGCTTTTTCAGAACTCCGTGCGCGAGGAGGGGCTCCTCAGCATCGCGGACGGCGGCGTGGCCTACTTCGAGGGCGGTTTGGGAACGCTCCGGGAGGTCTTCCAAGACCTCGCTCAAAACGGCGCCGCCGAGCCGGTGCGACAAATGGCCATGGTGTTCGTCGACACCGACGCATACGGCGAGCGCGGATCGCCCTTCCATCTTGCCCGTTCCCGCGCCCGCCGGGCACCGGCGCCATTCGACGACCTCATCACCCTCGCCGACTCAGCCGACGCGGTCGTCGCAGCCGTGGTGGCCGCGCGTGCGCGATAGCTCCACGAGATGACTCGCACCCGTTACGGCTCGCGAACGCGAGGCAGACCCGGGAGTCGACTAGGGCATACCCGGGCGCGACCGGGCTCGCTGCGACGCAGGCTATGCGGTCACCAGCACCGCGAGACAGAAGGCGACCAATGGACTCTCAAGACAGCCGCGCCGCAGCAGTCCTCGGACAATCCGTTCACGCACCGCCCGAACGCGAGGACTCCGCACCGGCATCCGATACGGACGACCTGCTTGCGGCTCGGCTCGCGACGGCTCCCGGGCTGGTCCGAGCCGGCGCAAGCTGCTGGGATCACGCCCGAACTCCTATCCACGCTCTCTCGATGGAGAGTGCCTACGCCGATCCGCAGCTGCTGCGGGATCTCGGGGCGAGGGGCTCACGATTCATCCAAGACCTCAGCGTCGAGGTCGTCGTTGGCGCCGAGACCGCCGGCGTGCCCCTGGCCGCGTCGGTATCGCTAGCCGCAGACCTGCCATTCGCATTCGTCCGCAAGCCCGGATATCGCGGTCACGAGGTCGACGAACCACCGGTCCGAGGGGCAGATGTGGCGACACGCCGGGTGCTTCTCGTAGACGACGCGGTTTCCAGCGGCACGTCCGTCGAACGCTTCACCACCTCCCTGACCAGTGTGGGCGCCGAGGTGGTCGCAGTGTTCGTCCTCGTTGACATGCGTGACGTCGCCGGCACCGTCTCACCCGTGGCCGCCGCACTCCCGACGGGTTCGGTGAGCACATATCTGCAGGTTCTCGATCTCGCCACCGCCAGCGGCCTGCTCGATCCGGCCCTCAAGAAACTTACTGTCGACGCGATCGTGAACCGTTGGACCGACGACGATCCGCGCTGGGATCTCCTGCCCGTGACGGCAGACGGTCCCTTGGCTCTCCCGTTACGAGCGGCTTGTCCGTTTGTCGGTGCGAGCGCGCTCGCGGATATTGGTGACGCCCGCTGATGACGTTGCTGACCGTCAACGCGGTGCGAGCACCAACCGAGGCCGGTCTGCGCTGGGCAGATTCGCCGAGCCGATTCGCGGCAAAGAGCGAAGCAGGCATCGGTCGCTCTCGCGGCGTCCGAGCGCGAACGAAGTTCGCAGCGGCACGAGCGAATCTCGATCCAAAGCGGTAAGTCGACCGCTGCCATTGGGCGCCGCGATCCTCGCCGGCGCGACGTGCAGACGAACGCTTAGACCGGGGGTGCGTCGTCGCTCAGCGGGCCTCGGGCTGGAGGGACGCACGTCGATTGCGCGATATGCGACGTGCTGCGTGTTGGGTCCCTCGACCGTGAACGCAGCTGGTCGGTCCGCGGCCGCCGGTGCGCACTAGCTGGCGGTGACGTTGACGTGCGCCGGTGTCCCGCCTCCCGGCACCCACCAGAGCTCATGCAGTTGCCCGTCGCTCGAGCGGTAGATGACGTGCTTGGTGTTGGTGCCCGCGCCGTAATAGACGGTGGGTGTACCCACCGCCGCGGGAGCCCCCGAGGGCGCTGGGGCTGTCCGACCAGTACACGCTGAGGATCTCCCCTGCGGTGCTGCGGTAGACGACGATGTTGACGCCGGCCGCGTTCGCGAACGCGGATGGATTACCCGCCGCCTTCGGGGCGGAGATCGTGCCGGTGAGATTCCCCCCGTAGACGACTGGGGCGAGACCGACCCAGGCGCTTGTTCTCCGCGCCGGCGTCAGGCACGCCGTTGGCGGTCCACTCGCGGGGGTCGCGGCGGCCCTCGCCGGTCCGGTCCGCTGCATTCCCGTCTCCTCATGCGCTCGGACCAGGTAGGCGCTCAGCGGGCAGCTTCGCCGTGCCGCTCTGCCTGCTGTTGCTCGTGGTGCTCTGCGAACTTCCGCATGCGGCGCACTCCACCGCCCCACTCACCAGCACCGCCCACACCCCATGTGCGTTCAAGGCCCTCGTCTCCATCGTTCGGCCCCGTGAACGCCCGCGAGTTTACCCCACCGCCGGGCCTCGGCCAAGTGCCGTCCCCGGCTTATCGGCCGGCGCTGCGACACGCAGGCGTTCGTCACTTTCGCTATCAGGAGGCTGATTCGCCATTGGCGCGTGGCCGTTTCCGGCACCGGCCCTGTGTCAGGCGGCCTCGCTGTAGCTGCGCCGGCTCGCGACGATGGCGGCGAGGAGCGCTCGATCCGTTTCCTGCAGGTCGACGAACTTCATGCCGACGTGGGTCGAGGTTGTGCGCGCGACCTCGGCGGCACACCGGATCGGCGGCCGCTCATCCCCGATGCGCAGCTCCAACCGGTATCGCCCCTCGGCTTCCAGGCCTGGGTGCCGCAGCACCCGCATCCCGCTGATGCTCAGATCGGCCAGCGGGGTCTCGACGAACTCGCGATCCTCGCCTGCACTCCCGGAGTAGAGACGCGCCACCGCGTCGACCTGGACGCGCTCGGCTGACCTGCGTTCCGGGAGCTGGACGCCGTCGATCACCACGAACAGCAGCTCCCCGCCGTCGCTGGCCTGCCGAGTGGCGATCCCTTTGAGGGCAACCCGCCCGCCGCCATGATCGAACACCAGATAGCCGGGGATGGCCGGGGTGGACTTCCCGACCAGGACGACCGGGTCGACGCCGACGCTCGCCAGCGTGGCCACGGAGCCCTCGACACCCAGAACGTGACAAGGGACGACCTCGTCCTCGTTGCCGAGGTCGAGATGGATTTCTACTAGCTGCTGGTGCTTCAGTCTTCGCATGGATCGAGCCCGGATTGGAGAGCGACCGTCCGCTAGCGTGCACGTCCGGGTTCTCTCCCCCGGACGCCCTGAAGATCGGCCGTTTGCACGACTTCTTTAGCGCGCAGACAGCTCACGCGGCTCGGGGCCCGGCCATCTCGGCCGTCCCGCCCGCCGCCCGCCACCGTGCGCTGACCTGCTCGAGGACCTCCACCATGGCCCGCGCCGGTCGCGACTGGTATCCGGCCGGCATCACCGCGACTATCGGCCTGGTCAACCTGACCCGGTGCAGCGTGCAGATCCGGACGTCCTGGGAGGCACCGCGAGCGACCATGTCGGGGACCGGCGCCACGCCGACGCCCGCAGCGACGAATCCCAGCACGGCCGCGTAGTCGTCGTGGTGAAAGGCGATCTGGGGATCGAATCCCTCGGCATGACAGGCGCGGGTGAACCGCGCGGCGTCGGGACATGCGCGGTCGGTGCCGAGCATCCAGCGCTCTTCGGCCAGATCCGTCAACCGCACGCGATTGCGGCCGGCCAGGCGATGCCCGCGCGGGAGCGCCACCAGCATCGGCTCCTCGAACAACAGCACTCCGTCGACGTCCGGCAGCTCGAGACAGCTCGGGTCGTTGCAGATGGCCAGGTCCACCTCCCCGGCGCGCAGCAGCGGCAGGACGCCCGGTGGCTCCACCATCGACACCGACAGCTCGACGTCGGGCAGGCGATCGCGAAAGTCGACGATGGCCAGCGGGACGATCGTCGCGGCGGCGGAGGTGATCGTCGACATCCGCAGCTTTCCGGCCCTGAGCCCCAATAGCGCGTCCAGATCCTCCTCGGCGTCGCGGAGGCGCGCCATGATCGCGTCGGCGTGGGCGACCAGCAATTCGCCCGCATCGGTGAGCCGGACGCCGGAAGGACGTCGCTCCAGGAGGGTCGCTCCGGTCTCCTGCTCGAGCAGCGCCACATGCCGCGAGATCGCGGGCTGCGTATAGCCGAGCGACTCGGCGGCACCCGAGAACGACCCGCACCGCGCCACCTCGCGCAGCACCCGTAGTCGCCTCACGTCCAGCATAACGTGAAGTTATAGCTAACCAGCTCGAACCCTATTTGCATTTATGGGCCGTCGCCTCGAAGCTTCGTCTCGTGAACCTCCCCCGGCGCACCCCAAGGCCCCAAGTCGGCGGCTACCGCCGCTCGCCCGCCGTGACCATCCGGTGGGCCACCCCGGCTGATGCGCCAGGGGTGCAGTGGCTGGCCGACCTCGACGAAGCGCCCGTCCCGTCCGCGCCGCTCCTGCTTGCCTTCGTCGGGGACGAGCTGTGGGTGGCCGCGTCGCTCGGCACCGGAGCCGTGATCTCCGATCCGTTCAGGCCGAGCGCGGACGTGGTCGCTCTGGCTTGCGAGCGCGGGCGCCAGCTCAAGGTCCCGGAGCTGGCTCGGCCGCGCGCCGGCATCATGCGGCCGCGCAGCCGCCTGCCGGAAACCGGCTGAGTCGGGTGCCGTGATCGCCCTCGCCGTCCTGGCGGAGCCCAGCCGGCGTCAGATCAGGCGGCGGTTGGGGCCCCGACACCCAGGTGTTCGAGCAGAGCCTCCACCGAGCCGACTCGGGGGACGAACAGGAACGAGAACTTCGCATCCGAGGACTCGACGGTGAGCTGGGAGCGCATGAGCACGGTGGGATCGCTGGGATTGCCGCTGCTTGTGGCGCTGCGAGCGAGAACCTCGCCGAGCAGGTCGACCTCGACCGTCGGTGGTTCGGGCTCGAACTCGATCCCGGTCATCTCGACGATCGCATTCAGATAGGAAGTAGCCAGGATGTTGCCGATCTCCTGAAGCGCCGTGATGCCGATCTCGTCCGACAGGCTCGTGCCGAGCAACTGGCAGAGCTCCTCGCCTGTGTCGTCGGGAAACACCAGCACGATCGAGCCGCCACCGGCCTTCACCGGCGTGTCGACCACTGCGGAGCGCTCCATCGGCTCGCCGATCCGGTCGAGCGCCTCCGCCAGCACCGTCAGCAGCGCTTCGGAATACTTGATCTCAACCGGCCGGCCGATGAGCTGTGACAGGGCGGTCGCCGCGTGGCCCGACCCGATGTTGGCAATCTCGCGCAGCGCGCTCTGCTGCATCTCGCTGAACCCAAGCGACGCCGCGCCGCTCACCGACCACGCGCCGGTGACCGCCCCAGGCTCCAGGATCGGAACCACGTCGCCGTCCTGGATGAAGACGCCGTTGATGAACCGCCCGCTTGCCAACCCGGGCAGCTCGAGGCGCTCGACCATCTGCTGGCCCACGAGGCCCTCGACCGCGAACGCCCGTCGGCGTCCCGAGGCCCACACGAGCACGGCAGCGCCGCAAGCCGTCCCCTCGACGCCGAGACGCTCGGCGAGGTTGATCAGCTCGAGGACCTGGCCCCGGAAACACACCACTCGGGCGTCCCCAACGCCTCGCGTCACCTGAGCCTTGAGATCGAAGGTCTGCTCCACGGCAGCCATCGGCAGCGCCCAGGCCACACCACCTGCACGGACTACGAGGACATGCACCACTTCCGCCACCGTTCACTCCAAAGACTTGTTGTCAGCCAGGTGATCGGCACCGCGCTGGCCTGCCTACACCTTTCGTCTCCGTATTAGCCCGACGTTCCAGTCGGTGCTACGCCGCGCAAAGTGGCCTCGAAGTCCGTCTTGGAGATCGGGCCGACGACGGCAAGGTGACGCCGGCATCGCGGTAGCGCTCGACGCCCGGCGCGCACCGCCCGCTCGTCCCCCACCGCTGTCAGAGCAGCCAGGAAATCGTCGGAGATCGCGCGCGCATCGCCGTCGACGTCGCCCTGCGCCGGCGTCGAACGCGCGCGATGTCGCTCGCCGTAGCCCGAGCCCTCGAGCATCGTGCGGTAGAAGGGAAGCGAGAAGTAGGTGAGCAGCTCGCCGCGGATCGCGTCGTGAGCGGCGGCCCGGATCGTCGGTGGGCGCGCCGGGGACGGCCGCGACGATCTCGAACCCGTCCAGCGCTGGCGCCGGCGCGCTCGCGTCCCTCGCGCACGCGGGGACGACCACATCGCGGATGTAGTTCGGGTTGCACAGCCACAGCATCACGCCGTCGCCGATCTCGCCGGCGAGGCGGAGCATGCCGGCGACAGCGCGGCGATGAAGATCGGGAGCTCCGGACGCGGGTCCAGGCCGGCGAGCCGAAAGCCGGTCGGCCACTTCTTGCCGGCCGGGGCGTCCTCGCCGCGCAGGATCGCGCGCACGGTGCCCACGTACTCGCGCATCTCGGCCACCGGACTTGATCGATCCGTCTGGCCGTGCCATCCCTCGACCACGGGCCGGTGCGAGACGCCCAGGCCGAGGGTCGGCCGCCCGCCGGACAGCTCGTCGATCGTCGCCGCCGTCTGGGCCATGGTGGCCGGGAGTGCGGGTGTAGATCGGGACGACGCCGGTGCCGACGCCGGATGCGCTCGGTCGCCAGCGCGTACGCAGTGACCACCGTGAGCGATTCCCGGCCCGCGATATGGGTCACGAAAGCCGAGTCGTAGCCGAGCGACTCGGCCAACTTCACCCGCGCCACGGCCTGCTCCAGCGAGCGGCCGGTGGAGACGAAGCAGCCTGTCCGCATCGCGCTGAAAGCCTATCCCCCGACCGCCGCTTGATCGGTCGGAGCGCCGGTGGAAGGATCGGTCTGACAAATAACGCCGATCGAGGAGCCGTGGAATCGATGCTCGACACCCCCACCCGCGCCACTCAGCCCTTCACCGGAGACGAGTATCTGGAGAGCATCCGCGACCGGCGGGAGATCTACGTCTACGGGGAGCGGGTCAAGGACGTCACCACGCACCCGGCGTTCCGCAACACGGCGCGCTCGATCGCCCGGCTGTACGACGCGCTGCACGACGAGCGCCGGCGCGCCGTGATCACCACGCCGACCGACACCGGGTCCGGCGGCGTGACCCACAAGTTCTTCCGCGTCCCGCGTACGGTCGAGGACTGCGTAGGCGACCTGGAGGCGATCGCGGAGTGGGCGCGGATCGGCTACGGCTGGATGGGCCGCAGCCCCGACTACAAGGCGGCGTTCCTCGGCCACGCTCGGCGCGAACGCAGACTTCTACGCCCCGTATCAGGACAACGCCCGGCGGTGGTATCGCGAAGGCGCAGGAGCAGGTCCTGTACTGGAACCACGCGATCATCCATCCGCCGGTGGACCGCAACCGGCCGCCCGATGAAGTCGGCGACGTGTTCATGCACGTCGAGGAGGAGACGCGACGACGGGCTCGATCGTCAGCGGCGCGAAGGTGGTCGCCACCGGCTCGGCGCTGACCCATTACAACTTCATCGCCCACTACGGTCTGATCCCGGTGCAGAAGAAGCAGTACGCGCTGGTCTGCGCGGTGTCCATGGACACCCCCGGCGTCAAGCTGATCTGCCGGCCGTCGTACGAGCATGACCGCCGAGGTGATGGGCAGCCCGTTCGACTACCCGCTGTCCAGCCGCATGGACGAGAACGACTCCATCTTCGTCTTCGACAAGCGTGCTGGTGCCGTGGGAGAACGTCTTCGTCTACGGCGACATCGACAAGGCCAACAAGTTCTTCCCCCAGACCGGGTTCATCCCCCGCTTCATGCTTCCAGGGCTGCATCCGCCTGGCCGTGAAGCTCGACTTCATCGCCGGCCTGCTGCTCAAGGCCGTGGAGGCGACCGGCACCAGGACTTTCGCGGCGTCCAGGCCCAGGTCGGCGAGGTGCTGGCCTGGCGCAACCTGCTCTGGGGGCTGGCCAGCGCCATGGCCCGCGAGCCCGCAGCCCTGGAAGCGAGGGCGCGCTGCTGCCCAACCTGGAATACGCCGATGGCCTACCGCCTGTTCTCCACCACGGCTACCCGCGGGTCAAGGAGATCATCGAACAGACCGTGGCCAGCGGCCTGATCTACATCAACTCGAACGCCGCTCGACTTCAAGAACCCCGACATCCGCAAGTACCTCGACACGATACGTCCGCGGCTCGAACGGCGATCGACGGCGGTCGAGCGGGTCAAGCTCATGAAGCTGCTCTGGGATGCCATCGGCACCGAGTTCGGCGGCCGCCACGAACTCTACGAGCGCAACTACGCCGGCAACCACGAGAACATCCGCATGGAGGTCCTGTTCGCCGCCAAGGGACGGCCAGACCGACGGCTACAAGGGCTTCGCCGAGCAGTGCATGAGCGGAGTACGACCTCGACGGCTGGACCGTGCCTGACCTGATCAACCCCGACGACGTCAGCGCTCTGGCCCGTTCGAGCTAGCCGCCCGGCCCCCCATACCGGCTCTATAATCGCTGCTCATTCCAGCGCGGCTGTAGCTCAGTTGGCTAGAGCGTCTGCTTGCCATGCAGAAGGTCGAGGGTTCGAGTCCCTTCAGCCGCTTGCCTGAAGGCCCTCCAAATCGGAGGGTTTGTCTTTTGGCTAACGGCGCGGACAGGTGGTGATCCGGCTGGCGCCACCACTCGGCGCTACCGAACCGTCGCTCTTGGCGAGCAGCCTCGCTAGTGGCGCGAATACGAGGTGCGGGGCCGCCGGACGGTCGAGACTCGCTTTGATATCGGCACGGTTCCTTTCGCGCTGCTCAGCGGACAACAAATCTTCCGCTCCCTGCGAGAGGATCAGTGGGCCGGCATCATGCTCGAGCTTTTGCGTCTCGTCCACACCGGGAGCGACCTCGGCGATCGCGCTCACTTGTGCTGGCGCAGTGAAACGGACGCCTCGGCCTACCTTTGCGCGCGACCGCGCGGGGTCGGTTTGAGAGGAACAAGCACCCCGTGATAAAGCAAGCCGTGTGTGCGGTCGGGAGGCGCAGACGTTTGACGACGGACCGTCCCTACCCGCGCGCACTGAAGCCAACGGCCCGGCTAACTTCAACGGTCCGGACGATGGCTTGTCCACGGCCCGAGGGTTTGTTCGGGCACGGCCTAAAGGGACGGTGTCAAGCTGAGCGCTTCGTGATCCGGGCGTCGATGTTCACTCACAGCGCGACCTGGGAGCCCATGATCACGGTGCGGTCGGCTGGTAGCCCGAAGTGCTCGATCGCGCTGGTTGCGTTGCGGGCCATGGCGATGAATAGGCTCTTGCGCCAGCGTCGCATGCCTGGGGAGTCGGTCGGGGTGATCGTGATGCGCGAGACGAAGTAGGAGGCGTGTTCGAGGTCGAGGTTGCGTTCGAGCAGCCCTTGTTTGCGGGCCAGCACCAGCGCCTCGGGGATGCTGAGCTTGTCGTGGTAGCCGAATCGCGCGGTCAGGTGGACGATCTTGAACAGGCCGTGGCCTAGTACCTCTACGGCGCATCTGTCGAAGGTGTCGACGTGTGGGATGCTGACGGTGTCGACGGAGACGATCACCACCTTCTCTGGCAGTGTGTTGGTGTGCTCGACTTCTGCGCGGAGGGCGAGCGGGGTGGTGGCCTTGTCGCGGCACAGGAACACGGCGACGTTGGGGATGCGGATGGGTCGACGCTCCTTGGCGGCAAGCCCGTCGAGGAACTCGCCCAGCGATCCTTCCTGGGCGACGCGGTTGCGCGTGACGATCACCTGCCCCCGGCGCCAGTTGATCATCACGATCGATAGCAGGACTCCCACCGCGAGCGGTAGCCACGCGCCATGCTCGACCTTGGCGATGTTGGAGCTGAAGAACGCGACCTCCACCGTCAGGAAGAGAATTGCCACCGGCGCGAGCTTGCGTTTGGGAGTGCCCCACAGGAAGCGGGCGACGGCGAGGAACAGGACGGTGTTGAGGATGAATGTTCCGGTCACCGCCACGCCGTAGATGTCACCCAGCCGGGTGGCGGAGCGAAATACGAGCGTGAGCGCGACCACGCCGATGCACAGCGCCGCGTTGATGACGGGCACGTAGATCTGTCCTTCGACCTTGGAGGTGTGCAGAACCTTGAGCCGTGGGAGAAAGCCGAGCTGCACGGCTTGCTTGGCGACGGAGAAGGAGCCGGAGATGGCCGCTTGGGAGGCGATGACGGTTGCCATCGCGGCGAGAACGACCAACGGCCAGAGCGCCCACCTTGGCGCCATCTGGTAGAAGGGGTTGAAGGTGCTCGCGTCGTGCGCCAGGGTGGGGTGGTGCAGGATGAACACGGCTTGGCCGAGGTAGTTGAGCATCAGCGCGGGCAGCGCGAGGCCGAACCAGCCCATTCGGATCGGGCCGGCGCCGAAGTGACCCCGGTCGGCGTAGAGGGCCTCGGCGCCGGTCACGGCCAGAACCACGCCGCCGAGCACGAGATAGCCGGCGGCGCCGTGATCGGCCATGAACCGCAGCGCCCAGCTCGGGGAGAGGCCCTGTAGCACGGCGGGGTCTTTGACCACCTCGCTGAGCCCGAGCAACCCGATCGCCGAGAACCAGACGATGATCACCGGGCCGAACAGCCACCCGATCGTTCCCGACCCGAACCGCTGCAGGACGAACAATCCGATCAGGATGGCGATCGATAGTGGGACGACCAGGTGAGCGAGCGCTGGCGTGGCGACCTGCACGCCCTGGATCGAGCCGAGGACAGAGATCGCGGGGGTGATGACCCCGTCTCCGAAGAAGAGCGCGGCGCCGAAGATCCCCAACGTGACCAGCAGCGCGCCGTGCGGGACTCGGCTGCGCTGCAGCAGGGCCGTCAGCGCCATGATCCCGCCGTCGCCGCGGTTGTGCGCGCGCATGATGAAGCCCGCGTACTTGATCGAGACAACGACCGTCAGCGCCCAGAAGATCAATGAGGCGACCCCGTACACGTTCGCCGCTGTGACGTGTGATGTGGCGCGATACGAGCTGAAGATCACCTGCTCGGTGTAGAGCGGGCTGGTGCCGATGTCCCCATACACCACCCCCAGTGCGCCCAGAACCAGCACTGCCCGTCCGGCGTGCGCGATCACGTCTCGCTGCGAATCGGCCAGCGCCTCAAACCGCCGGCGCGTCGCCTCGGACTCCTCCTCGTGAGCGCTGACCGCCGGCGGCGCCCAATAGCCGAGCTTATGCGCCGCCTCGTTGAAACTCCGTCTCGACCCGAGCTTTCCCACCGAGCCTGCGCCGCCGTTGCCATCGACCGTCTCGAGCTTGTGCGCCTCTTCGTCGGAGTGCTGGCGTCTCGGAGGCCGTTTTGGAGCAGTCACCGGAGCGTCTCGGGGGTCGCCAGCCGGTAGCCGATGCCGGGCTCGGCGATCAAGTACTCGACGCGCGATGGATTTCGCTCCAGCTTCGCTCGCAGTCGCGCGATCGCGACCCTCAGGCGGTGAGTTTCCTGCCCGCGTTTGTCGCCCCATGCGGCGCGTAGTAGTTCGCGGTCAGTGACGATCCGCCCGTGACGCTGAGCGAGGACGCGAACGAGCTCGAACTCGGTCGGCTCGAGGAGCAGTACCGCGCCGGCGCGAGTCACTCGCCGGCGAGCGAGGTCGATGATGACGTCGCCGATCTCGAGTCTCGACGTCCCCGACAGTCTCGGCTGATGCGGCCAGCATCCTGTTCAGCCGGCCCAGCAGCTCCGCGCCGCGAAACGGCTTGGAGAGATAATCGTCGGCGCCGGCATCCAGAGCGTGCCGCTTCTCGCGCTCGGCTCCCCTCGCTGACATGAGCAGGATCGGCACCTCGCCGAACCGGCGGACTTCAGTACACACCTGAATGCCGTCACCGTCCGGCAGCTCGAGGTCGAGCAGGAGCGCGTCAGGAGGTCGGTCGGCCACGACGGCGAGCGCCTCCGAGGCAGTCCGCGCCGCCTCGACCACGTAACCAGCACCCCGTAGCACGATCGTGAGCCCTCGGACAAGCGGCGGCTCGTCGTCGACGACCAGCACGCGGGTTGCCGCCGGATTCGGCGGAGGCTGCGGAGCGATCATTCCCATCGGTTGGCGGGTTCCAGCGCCGCCGCGGCCGCGCGGAGCCGACTGCCGAGCGCGCCGGGCTCCTCGGGCCGGTAAAGCGGACTTGTTGGCTCGGTGAGAAGCTCGCGCAGCATCGCCATACCGTGCGCCGTGAGCGGCTCGGGGCCGCGAAGGCGGCGCTCCAGGGCGTCAATGACAGCGCGCGCCGCGAGCACCTCCTGGCGGTCCGGCGCCACCGCCGCGGTGAACCGCGCCCTGGCCTCGCTCGCGCTGTGTAGGACCCTGGCTAGTCCATTCGCCACGCTCGCGCGGCTGCGTCGTCCGGTGATCCTCTGGGCACGTACCGCGAGGTCATCGGAGGCCCGCGGACTGATTCCGGCGGCGAGCTCGCGGTCAAGCCTCGCTGCCTGCCACCGCACCACAACGGCGAGGCGAACACGATGCCACCAGCCCGCCGGCGGACGAGTCGTAACCCGCCACGGGACACCAAGCCCCGGCAGCGGAGCGTGGCGTGAGCTCGGGGCCAACCCAGCCCGACCGGCCGGATCATCGGTGACAGACAACCGGAACCGAATGCTGGCGGCGGGGTCGTCAACGACGCGCTAAGAAGCTGCCTGCGCGTATACAGAAAGTGTGAAGATCAGCGTTCGAGCGCCCAACCGGGGGTAAGCTCGGCGATGGCGAGCCGGGAAGTCTGGTCGGCATGAGGACGTGGGATGCGACCGACCGACCCGCTCCGACCATCTCCCAGCTCCCGGCGCCAGGGCGAGGCCGGCGTACGTCGAGGCCGCCCGCGGTGTGAGTGCGGGCGGCTCAAGCCCTCGTGGTCGAGAAGGTCGCGATCCCCCAGCGCCGCCTCGATCCGGTCCGCGGTAAGCGCCTCGAGCAGCCGGCGGGATGGGCTGTCTGCGTGACCCGCAATCCCCGACGCGAGCACGTTCGCGTCGACGACGACCCGGGTCATTTCAGTTCGTCGCGGGCCTCGTGGACCGCTTTCACGGCCTCAGCCAGCGCCACTTCCTCGGGGTCGGCGTCGAGGCGCCGATTCTCACGGAGGACCGCCATACCGCGCGCGGTAACGGCAACGTAGCGCGGAGTCGTCGATCGGGTCGCCGGCCGGTCCGCAGAACGCGAAGTCGTCGGGGCCGTTAAACCACGGGGCTACCAGCGGCGCTACCACTTAGACGCCAAAATCAGCCTGTGGAACGCCTGTAGAAACAGGAATCGTCAGTATTCATCGAAAGGCAACGGCCTAACCAAGAATTGCCATGCAGAAGGTCGAGGGTTCGCCGCTCTTCACTAAAAGCCCCGCAAATCGCGGGGTTCTTTGTTGCCCGGGCCGGACGGACAGTTGCTGATCCGCTCGCCGGAGCGAACCGCCATGCGCTTCGAGTTGACGATCGGCTTCGTGGCAAAGAACAATCCGGGCGAGAGCTCGGCTGGTGCCTGGAATTCCGCCCAAGCGCAAGTCAGCTCGGAAAGCGCTTGTGTCGAATGCCTTCGTCCTGGGCGGCCTGATCGGAGACGCGCTCGTCGCCGACGGCGGATCCGATGCGACTACTGCGTCCGTCGAAGCGATGCCGCGCCACGCGGGTGCGATGATCTGGTGATGAGCGGACGAGATGACGATAGCTTTGAGAAGAAGGTTCGCGCGATCGCGAGTGAACTGAACCGGTCAGTCGAGCGTGCCATAAAGAGCATCGACCTCGACGAGATTGCCCGGCAGGTCGAGATTGGTGGTGAGCGCTTGAAGGAACTCGCGGACTTGACGGGGCGGTGGATGAGCGACCGACTCAGCGATCCCGAAGCTGACCAGGCGGCACAGGCGCGGGATTTGGAATCTGAAACGCCGGCAAGGCCGCTGCCCGTCGCTGGTCCGCATCCGCTTGATGTTCCCAGCGACGAACAGGGGCGTGCGCTCAGCGCCCTTGACTCGGGTCGCTGGAAGGTCGAGCCGGGGACCGACGAATTGGTCGCCGGAGGCGAGGAGGCGAGTCCGACCGATCCTGGGGGGCTGGTCGGCGAGTTGCGCGCTCGTGACTGGATCGCCGCCAACGGCGAGGTCACGTTGGTCGGACGCGAAGCGCTGAAACGCTGGTCAGAAGGCTCGACGGGAACTGAAGACGCACGTTGACGAACCGGGCCTGGCTGACGCTCGCTTCCGATCCGACCCTCGCCCCCGGGGGATCGTCGTGAGAAGGTCGCGGCCACCGAGGACACCGCGGCGGTCGAGGTCCTCGGCGCGCTGCGTCGGACACGTGACTGTGACAGCAGCACGGACACCGCCCGTTCACGATTGCCTTCGCCGACCAAACCCAGATCCGACGATGACTGTGGCGACGAAGGAACGACCGGATCGAACTCGGCTCGTCTCGGCTCGCAGTTCCCCGCACGGTGCCTCCTGGGTCTCGAGATTGGCGCGAGATGCGAGACGGACGTCGTCTACGGTGCCGAGACCTGCGTTCGTGTCGGCGCGTGTACGCGGAGCCAGAGCGCGGGCAACGTTACGCATTGTCCAGGCACTGGGGCAGTCGCCTGCATCGGAGAGTCAGGTGCTGATCGGTTGGGCGTGAGCCGTGGTCGACGTGTGTCGGCCACGGCTCGTTGGGGTTGGCGGGTTGGCCGAAGGCGGACGCTATGCCGAGATCGGGCTTTCCGCGAGCCCTGCTGATTGCGTCGGACGGTCTTCCGTCAGTTCGTGGGCCGGCGCGGTCTTCGGGACCATGAGGGCGAGAACCGCCCCGATGGCCAGAACGATCGCGCCGACGGGGATCGCTGCCGTGAGGCCGGCGGTGTATGCGTGCGGCGATGTGTAGGAGCCGTGGGCGCTGAACACCGAAGCCAAGACGGCCACGCCGATGACGCCGCCGAGTTCACGGATCGCGTTGGTGGCGCCGGATGCCTGCCCGGCTTCCCGGGGTTGCACGGAAGCTCAGGACCGCGTTGGCGGCTGGGGCGAACACGAGCGCCATTCCGGCGCCGGCCAGCATGAACGGGACGATCAGGCGGCTATAGGCGATGTCGGGAGTGAGGATCGCTGCCAGCCACGCGATCCCGGCGGCCTGCAGCGCCAGGCCGGCGGCCATCAGCGGCCGCGGTCCGATTCGGTCGCTGAGGATTCCCGCGATCGGCGCGATGATCATTGGCATGCCGGTCCAGGGAAGCGTCCGCAGGCCGGCCTGGAGCGGTGAGTAGCCCTGGGTCGTCTGAAAGAACTGGGCCAGCAGGAAGATCGAGCCGAACACCCCGAAGTACATCGCGAACGACAGGCCGTTGGTGGCCGCGAACGCGCGTGAGCGGAAGAAGTGCATTGGCAGCATCGGCGCCGGTGCGCGCAACTCCCAGGCCACGAACGCGATCACGAAAACGACTCCCCCGGCGAGCGAGATCAGAATCGTCGCGCTCTCCCAGCCCAGCGCCTGCCCGCGGATCGCTGCATACGTGATACCCAGCAGGCCGGGTGCGGCCAGGGCCAGGCCGCGTAGGTCCAGCCGGGCGCTCGGGCCTCGTGACTCGTTGAGTCTTGTCAAAGCGAGCGGCACCAGGACGACTCCGATGGGTACGTTGATCCAGAAGATCCAGTGCCAGGAGATGCCGCTGACCACGGCGCCCCCGACCAGCGGTCCGATCGCCACCCCGAGACCGCTGACGCCGCCCCAGATACCGAGTGCCATCCCGCGCCGCGCGGGCGAGACGGCCTCGGAGAGCAGCGTCAGCGTGAGCGGCAGCACGATCGCGGCGCCGAGTCCCTGCAACGCGCGGGCGGCGATCAGCGCATCGGTGCTCGCCGAGACGGCCGCGCCGGCGCTCGCCAGCGTGAAGATGGCCAGCCCGGCTGCGAACATCCGGCGTCGTCCCAGCCGGTCGCCGAGCGCCGCCCCGGTGAGCAGCAGCACCGCGAACGTCAACGTGTAGGCGTTCACGGTCCACTCCAGTGACTGGATCGACGCCCCGAGGCTGCGACGGATCGACGGCAACGCCGTCGTCACCACCAGGTTGTCAAGCGTCGTCATCAACAGACCCAGCGAGACGATCGCGAGCGTCCACGACAGGCTGTATCTCCGTGCGGGCCGGCGACGCAAGAACTGCAGTGTCAGGGTCATTTCAATTGGCCTCCCGTTCGGCGACCGGCGATGTGAGCCACCGCGTGCTCATCTCGGCCGCCGGGTGAATGGCGGTCAGCCTGAGCTCCTCGCCGCCGGTGTTAGCGAAGCGGTGCGGTGCGCCGGCAGGTGCGATCACGATCTCGCCCGGCCTGGCCGTGATCTCGGTCTCGTCGACTTCGAAGGTCGCCCGGCCGGCCTGCAAGATGAACACCTCGGGATAGGGGTGAGCGTGGAGTTCGACCCGGGCGCCGGGAGGCGAGTGCACCAAGAAGAACGAGACTGGAACGCCGTGGTCCGCGCCGAGGAACTGATCTGCCGCCGGCGTTCCCGGCAACTGATTGCGTCCGATTCGCAGGGTCATCGAAGTGGCTCTGGGCATGCTGAAGCTCCCTTTGGCTGGTGGGTACCTGGTAAAGGCGTCGATGCATGCGAGACACGATCGTTCCGGACGCGTGCGGTCGCATCGGCGTGTTCGCCGGTTGTGAGCGTCATGCCGGCAAGCAGGCGACCCGCAGGTGCATCTCGCACTGGACGTGCTCCGGCCAGAGGCCGAGTCGTTCCCTCCGCGCCCGTGCCGCAGATCGCAGCGTGTGGACGGGCGCCGTCACGATCGCGCGCCAAAGGGGCTGCTCGCATCAGCGAGCTCGCCAGTCGTGCCCGCGCGGTCAGACGGTGTGCAGCTCGCCGAGCGATATACGAGCCAGCTCGGCTCGCGAGGTGATCTCCAGTTTCGCGAACACCTTGCGGAGGTGGTAGTCGATCGTGCGCCGACTGAGAAACAGCTGCGCGGCCACTTCCGGGTTGGACCTGCCACTCGCCACCAGGCGCGCGATCTGCAACTCCTGGGGCGTGAGCTGGTCCCGGGTCGACGGGTCCCGACGGCGAGCCGTCTCGCCACTCGCGCGAAGCTCCGACCGAGCACGCGTCTCCCACGGCCGGGCGCCAAGTTGTGCAAACTGGTCCAGCGCAGTTCGGAGGCGGGGTCGCGCGTCCGCGCGACGTCGCTGGCGTCGCAGCCACTCGCCGTGCAGCAGCTCGGTCCGCGCCCGGTCGAATGGAGACAGTGCGTCGGAGAGCTCGAACGCATCGCGGAAGTGGCGTTCGGCATCGACCTCGTCCGCCAACGCCTCGCACCGCGCGAGTAGGGCCAGGCGGGCGCGGTTGGAAGACGGCGCGAAACATCGCCGATAGCGATCGAGGAGATGGGCCACCTCGTCGAGTCGCTGCGAGCGTGCGGCCGCCTCGACCGCGTCGGGAACCCCCAGCACGAACACATAGTCCGACTCGGGACGCATGTCGACCACGGATCCCAGCAGTCGATCAAGTGCGGCCGATGGTTGGCCCAGACCGAGGTCGAGCAGCGCAAGCGCTCTAGCGGTCCTACGGCCCAACAGACGGGCGCCGCTTCTCGCGACCAGGGCCTGAGCCTCGGCGGCGTGCTCACGCGTCTGCTGCTCGTCGCCACGGACAGCGTCGATCGTGGCCAGGTCCGCGACGCTCCACGCGACCGGGTGCCCGAGATCCCCCACAAGCCGCTGGCTCTCCTGAGCCGAGGCGTACGCGAGATCGAACTGGCCACGGCCCACCAGCTGCGACGCCTCCACCTGCAAGGCCAGGGGCAGAGTGGAAACGAGACCCCGCTCGCGCGCGATCCGAACTGCGCGACTGGCGAACCGGAGGCCATCGCCCAAATGACCGGCGCGGCTCGCGCCTTCCGACGCCCAGAGAAGATGGCGGGGTCGGTCAAGGCCCTCCGCGAGTTCAACCGTCCGCCCCCACAGCATCTGCGCGCGAGCGAAGTCGCCCTCGTGGTCCGCCACCGAGCTCGTCAATTGAGAGACGACGAACCGCTCCGCATCCGTCTCGGCCGGTACGCGCGTTGCCTGCCTGCAGATGGCGAGTTCGCGCTCATGGTCCTCGACGAACGCCGCCACCACACCAGCCTCCATCAACAGCTCGAGGATCAGCGACGGCTCCTCGGTCGTCTCGAGCCCCTCCAGCATCGCGTCGAGCGCGCCAGGAAGCGAGCTGGCGAACGCGGAGATCAGACCGCTCAGATACAACAGCCGCGCGCGCTCGGTCGGCTCCGCGAACGTCAGCGCGCGCCTCACCAGATCAACCGCCCGGTCGACCTGGCCGGCAACGAAGGCGGCCTCGGCCGCCGCGGCCAGGCGGCGCCGGCCAGCCGACTCGTGTTCGCTGATCCGCGCCGCTCGCTCGAACGCCGATGCCGCCGACGCATGGCCGCCGCGGCGCTGAGACCGCCCCGCGAGCGCCTCCAGCGCACCCGCCAGCTCCTCGTCGGTGACCTCTGTCGCCATCGCCCGATGCCACACAGATCGATCCTCGCGCCCCTCACCGGCCAGCACGTTGGCGAGCGCCTTGTGAACACGCTCGCGCTGCCCCCGCACCGCCGACTCGTACACCGCCGTCCGAACCAGGGGATGGCGAAACCGGACCCGGCCCTCGCGGATGTGCACCATCCCCACCTCCTCGGCCGGATCGAGGGCATCGACCGCGAGCCCGAGCTCCGCCGCGGCCCCCTGGACGACACGCAGCTCCCCCGTGTCCTCGGCGGCAGCCACAAGCATCGCCGTCTGCGCCGCGGAGGGCAGCGCCCGCACACGCCGCATGAAGGTGGAGCGCAGACGCGCGGTGAAGGGCAGCGCCTTCGGCAGTGGGCTTTCGCCGGACACCTGCTCGGATGAAAGCCCCGCCGGAAGCTCGAGCAGCGCCAGCGGATTGCCCGCCGCCTCTGCCAGCAGCCGGTCGCGCACATCCGCGGGCGCGTCGGGCGCGGAGTGCTGGAGCAGCATCATCGCCAGATCAGGACCCAGGCCCTCGAGCGTGAGCTCCGCCAGCCCCGCGGCATCAAAGCGACGCAGCTCCCCCTCGCGCGCGGCAAACAAGATCACGATCCCCTCGGCAGCAACCCGCCGGGCCGTGAACACCAGCGCATCCGCCGAGGGCACATCGAGCCACTGGGCATCATCGACCACACACAGCAGCGGACCATGATCGGCCGCCGCCGACAGCAGAGACAACACGCCCGCCGCGACCAGGAACCGATCTGCGCCCTGGGCGGGGGCGAGCCCGAGAGCTGCCCCCACGGCGCCCCTCTGCAGCTCGGGCAGCCGGGTCAGCTCGTGCTCGATTGGTCGAACGAGGCCATGGAGGCCCGCGAAGTCGAGGTCGGACTCGACCTCCACCCCGGTCACCGACAGGGTCGTCATCCCGGCCGCCCGCTCACTCGCGTAACGCAGCAACGCGGTCTTGCCCATCCCCGCCTCGCCTCGGACGACGAGGCATCCGCTCTGCCCGTGACCAGCCGCCACCAGCAGCTCGTCGATCGCGGCGCACTCCCGATCACGACCAACGAGCACCGCCGCAGTGACATCCGGCGCCGGGCTCCCCATCGCGACCACATGATTGCGCATCGGGACGGGCTGCGCCGGCCGAAGTCAAGGTCCTCGCGGCTGAAGCGCATCGCCCGGCCGATCCGGAGATGTGGGATGGGGACCTGAAGTGGCCGGATACAAGAGCCCTCGTACGGTCAAGGGCGTGGGTGCGCCCTCACAGCTGCGCCGTGGGCACTCCTTCCGTCACTAGGCGTCGTCGAGGACCTCCGCGAAGGCGATCGCTACGCCTCCGGTGGCATGCTCGAGGGTGGCGGCGACAAGGGCGCCCGCCTCGGCGGTGGTCACGGCATCGCTGGCCGCCGCGTAGTCGGCGAAGTACAGGTCCAACAGCCGATACGCCGGGGTCGGGCTGCCGTCTTCCTTCGGCCAGACCTTCGACGCCTGCAGCCGAGTCAGGCCGGGGAGCTTCCGTGCCAGCGCAAGCTGCTCCGGGTAAGCCGCCTCGAAGGCGGCCGCGTCGGTGGGGTTGGAATAGACGAAGCTGATCTTGGTCGGCTTGTCCGGCGCAGCTTCACCGGCTCTCGATGTCATGGGTTCTGTTTCCTTCCTGGTCGAGTTACGTCTGTCCGGTGCGATAAGCAGCGCGCCGCGGGGGGCGAGATCTAGCGCGCTGTGCGTGGTCTCGACGTCGCTCTCGAGCGACAGCTTCTGGTTCGGCACGACGCTCACGTTGAAGCCATCGCCTTACGGCAGGTCGCGACCTCCTGGTTGTTAGTCTCGGTTGCCGCAAGCGATTGGACCCCGACCTGGACGATAAGGTCGGGCGAGCTTCCGATCGGCGCAGCGGCTCGCCGAGGGAAGAAGTTGACACCTGACAGAGCGCCCAACGTGGTCCCAGGTCCGTCCGATTGGTCGCTCCACTCACTGCTGGCCGAGCGTAGTCCGAGCACCGGGCGCAGACAATGACCGCTCCGCCGCAACATCTTGCCGATCGTCCAGCGACGCCAGCCGGTTTGCTCGGACCGCCGCGAGAGTTTGCCGATCCTCCAACGCTCGAGGACGCCGCGCTCGGCCTCGACGCGCATGGCCAGCCGCACGACTTGCTCTCGGAGCTACTCCGGAGCATCCGCCTGAGCGGGGAACGGATCGTCGCGTACGCTCCGCTGCGGACTTTCTCGATCGGCTTCGCCGATATCGGCACTCCCCGGGCTCAACCGGTCCTCGCAACGAGGGGGTGTTATTGACGTGATCGTAACTCCCGGGGGTCTCGCGCCGACGTCCTTGGGCGCTTGCCGTGTCGCGTACGAGTGGTGTGAGAGCGCGTGAGCTTCGCGGAGCCGAGCCCGGAGGGAGAGGCGACGCGATGCTCACGCGCTGCGTGCCATTGGCAGGGTGGGTGTCACTCGCCAGTTCTTCTTCGGCCCCGGGTGTCACTCGCCGTGGGTCACTCGCCGTGCCATCGGCCGGGGGGGTGTGTCATGGGCGGTCGATCAGCGGAAGTGTCACTCGCCGCGGATCGGCTAGGGGGGAGGTGTCACTCTCGGTGGATCGGCTGGCAGGCGGTCGCGAGCAGCTGCTCGGCGAGAGCCTCGGCTGGGGTTCTCCATCCAAGCGTCTTGCGAGGGCGGCCGTTGAGCGCGGCAGCGACGGCGGCGAGGTCCTCCGGGCTGTGTCTGGCGAGGTCGGTTCCCTTCGGGAAGTACTGGCGCAGCAGGCCGTTGGTGTTCTCGTTGGTGCCGCGCTGCCACGGGCTGTGCGGGTCACAGAAATACACCGGCAGGCCGGTGTCGATGCGCAGTTGCACGTGTTGGGCCATCTCCGTGCCCTGATCCCAGGTCAGCGATCGGCGCAGCTGCTCGGGCAGCGTCGTGATCGCAGCAGCGATCGCGTCACGCACGGCCTCGGCGCCGTGACCAGCGAGCGCGGGACCGTTCTTCACCCTCGGTCCCTGGCCGGCCATCGGTGGCAGGTGAAGCAGCATCGTGAACCGGGTCGTTCGCTCGACAAGCGTGCCAATCGCGGAACTACCCAAGCCGAGGATGAGATCACCTTCCCAGTGTCCGGGCACCGCTCGGTCCTCGGCCTCGGCCGGACGCTCGCTGATCAGAACCTCGTCGCTCACGAACTGCTTGCCGCGACCGCGGGTGCGCGCTCGGGGGACGCGCAGCGCCCGCCCCGTGCGCAGGCAGGCCGTCAGCTCGCGCCTGAGCGCGCCTCGGCCCTGCACATACAGCGACTGGTAGATCGCCTCGTGCGAAATCCGCATCGACTCATCATCGGGGAAATCGACATTGAGCCGGCTGGAGATCTGCTCCGGGCTCCAAGACTTCGCCCAGCGCCGGTCCTTGCGCCGACCGTGACGGCGGCCGATCCACGTGACCTCGGGACCGTCCACCGCGCCACCCTCAGGCCGCTCCACGGCCCCAGACAGACGATCCTGCACATACCGCCGCAGTTCAGCATTGACAGCCAGCTTGGCCGGCTTCGGACGGCACGCGCGCCGGTCCGCATGCCACTGCGCCGTGCTCGCCCGATACTCAAGCCCGCCGCTGCAAGTCGCAGCGTTACGACGCAGCTCGCGAGAGATCGTCGACGGCGAGCGGCCGAGCTGCCGCGCGATCTCCCGCACGCCGCACCCGCTGGCCCACAGCAGAGCGATCTCCTCCCGCTCGACGAACGACAGGTAGCGTCCCGACAGCGGCGCCTGGGTGACCGACGGCATCCCGCCACCCTCCCTGAACCATCGGACACCAACCGCCGGCGAGACACCGGCCTCCACGCCAGCGGCCTCGCTCGTCGCGCCGCGGGCGATCGCCGCCCAGAACCGCTGTCGATGCTCCCTGCGCCAGCCCGGCGGACGGCCGGGCGAACGCATCAGCGGCCGGCCAGCCCGATCCGACCTCCGCCTTTTTGGTGTGCCCAACGCAACTCCTCTCGATCGAGCGTTGCGACGACCGCTTGAATCCGCCCTCTGCACATCGTTGAAGGGGGCGAGCTCGTGCTTCGGATCGACGGCGATCCGCACGTCGAGCGCGTAAGTCGCGGCGATGTCATCCTGCTCCCGCGCGGCGGCCCGCACCACATCAGCGACGCGGGCAAGGGCGCGCACGCGATCGGGCGCGCCATCCCATCCGAGCACGACGCGCCCGCACCCGAGCCGGCGCGCTGGCTCTGCGGAACATTCACGATCGGCGACCCGCAGGCGAGCCACCTGCTCGCGAGCCTCCCGCCCGTGATCATCCTGCGCGGCGCCCGCGGCCCAGCGCTCGAAGGGCTCGAAGTGGCCCGCAGGATGCTCCTATTCGAGATGCAGTCGCCCTCTCAAGGATCGGCGGTGATGGTCGCCCGAATCCTCGATCTGCTCTTGATCCAGATTCTGCGCGCCTCGGCCGCTGGCACGGACGCCGAGCCGAACTGGCTGGCCGGTGCGCTCGACCCGCAGATCGCTCTGGCCTTGAGCGCTATCCATCGAGACCCCGCCCACGACTGGTCGGTCGAGGAACTGGCCCGAGCGTGCAGCCTTTCCCGCTCGGCGTTCGCTGCGCGGTTCGTCGCTCGCGTCGGGCAGCCGCCAGCCACCTACCTGGCGCACGTACGCCTGGACGCCGCCACCGACCTGCTCCGCGACACCTCCCTTCCAGTCACGCTCATCGCAGACAACGTCGGGTACGCGTCGGAGGCGGCATTCAGCCGCGCGTTCAAGCGCCGCTACGGCACGCCACCGGCTCGCTGGAGACGAGACATACGCGCGAAACACTCGTGAGCGGTGCGCCAACTTCTTTTGGCCGTGCGAGCTGACGATGTACGAAAAGCGAGCGCGAGCTTGGAGATTCAGACCGCGTCGCCTTGGAAGGCGCAACCGACAGGCCCTTGATCCACAGACGGTGGGCTGGTTATGCTCGCCCGCGTTGATTGGCGTAACCGGACGCGCGCGTTGGCTGGCGATCCTCATCGCGTGCGCCGTGACGGTCGTGCTGGTTCAGACCGCGGCGGCCGACTCGCTGCTGTATCGGTGCGGCGCAAATGTCTGCCGGGTCGCGCCGGACGGAACCGGACGGACGCAGCTCACGACCGACGGACGGGCGGGCGGTCCTGCCTACACGTGGTTGTCTGCGACCCGCAGCGGTTCGCGGCTGGCGGTCGTGAAGGGATCATCGGCGTATGTCCTCGACGGCGCCGGCCGTCGCGTCAGCGGACCGCTGCAACGCAGTGGCGCCGTGCTGGTTGCCCAGATCTCCCCGGACGGCACCCAGATCTCGACGCTCGAGCTGCTCGGCGAGCTGACGCCGCCGCCGTTCGTGGCTCCACCGGGCTCGCCTCCGACGCTCGGGCTTCATCCATACCTGTTTCTCGCTGCGGCGGACGGTCAGGGGCGCGGGGTGGTAGCTCGCGACGTTGTCGACGCCGCATGGATCGGCCCCCGGCTGCTGCGCAGCGACCGCTCCTCGCAGGCGCCGTTCGGTCGTGGGCTATGCCTGCTCGCCGTCAACACGGGGTTCGCATGCGAGCGCGATCTGGCGCGCGATCCGGCGAACGACCTCTCAGCGCCCGCGATCTCACCCGACGGCCGGTTGATCGCAGTGGCCCGATCGCGGCCGCGCAGGACGCCGGGACGGGCCCGATCGTCCTCTACGACACCGCCACCGGACAGTTCAGCCGCGAACTCACGACGGGCGCGGGCGACGGCTTTCCGGCCTTTTCCCCCGATAGCCGCCGGGTCGCGTTCAACCGCGGCAATGACATCTATGTGACCGCAGTCGACGGCCGTCCCGGGAGTGAGCGGCGGATCGTCTCCGGCGGCCTGCAGCCCCAGTGGGTGAGTGCGGGCGCGGCGTGTCACGCGCAGCGCCTGGTTCGCCCGAGCGTGCGCGGTCGGAACGTCACCGTTCGGGCATGCGCGCCCGCGGCCGGGCGGCTCACCGTCATGCTCACGCGCCACGGCCGCCCCGTCGCCCGCCGAACCGTGCGCGTTCGCCAAGGCGGAATCGTCACGATCCATTTCGCCCGCCCATCGCGTGACGGTCCGCTGAGTGCGACCGTGACATTTCGTGCTGCCTGACCGGGCTCGCCCGGATCGGGGATAGCCACTGACGGCGGCCCCGTCATGCGGCTCGGAAGCGGTCGGCCAGCGATGTGAGGATCCGCAGCACACCGTTCACGCGCGCGGGCGCCGTCAGCTGCGAGAACGAGAGCGTATGACCGCCATGGCTCAGCCGGAAGAAGAAGCAGTCCGCGCATTGGTTCCGACCGGCCGTAGCCGGCCGCTCGAAATGCGCCGTCGCGAGCGCCCGACGAAGGGCGCGCATCCCCGGAGCGGAGAGTCGTGCGCGGTGCCTGAGGCCGTCACGATGGCGGACAGTCACCATACCGCCGGTGCGCTCGTAGCTCACGAGTTGAGCGGCGTTCGGGTGCGCGGCCATCGTGCGCATCTCGGCTGATCCGCACCCGACCGACGTGACCATCGCGGCCATCAGCGCGACAGCAAAGAGGACGCTACGGGTGACGAGGGGCATCGACGTGGTCGCACGGCACCCGATACCGGTAGCCGGCGGCCGACAGCCACGGCCGACCGAGAAGGATGCCGAACGCCCGCGTCCGTAGTCGTCCGAGCCAGACAGCGGAAATCTGCGGTTGGGCATCCGGCGCCAACCGGCCAAAGTACGCCTCGACGGTTCGCGTGTGACGAGTCGAGATGTGATGCTCCGTAGCGCTGAAAGCTGCCAAGAAGTCGATGCTCGCGCCGCAGCCAGCGGAGCTGCAGCGCACGTGGATGACGCCGGTGTGTATCTGACGGACGGGGTCTTTCTGTACCGAGTTGTCGACGTGCTGGTGACCGGAGAGGGCGAGATGGCCGACCTCGAGGACTGCTACGGGCTCGACGTGGTGCGGGTTCCGGTGGACGACTTGCGAGCGCGCCGGCTTCATGTTGTGACGCCGTCGCGATCCGGGATAGGCCAGACGTGGCGCGCTGGGAAGTCGCGCACTCCATCGTCAAGCTCGACCGGCGGAGAGTGACGCGCGGCTGTAGGACCAGGTCCGCGCCATTCGCCGATCACGCGGTTGGCGAAAGGTTCCGACCGCGCACGGACTTGAATATTGTTCGGGTGCGGGCGTGGCCGAGGATCGAGCGAGTGAGGGGCCGAGACTATGAATGGTGATCATCGGGACGGGAGCCGGCCGACGACGTGTCGGGTTGCCGTCGCCCAGGTGTCCCCGGTCTACCTGGATCGAGACGCAACCATCGCGAAAGGGGTTTCGGTCGTCGCTGAGGCCGCCGCTCATGGAGCGCAGATCGTCGCGTTCCCTGAGACATGGGTTCCCGGTTATCCCTTGTGGATCTACGGTGCCGCGGCGTGGGGCGATGAGCAGGCCAAGCGCGCATACGCGCGCCTGCTGGCCGAGTCGGTCGACGTTCCGAGTCCCGCGACGAATGCGCTGTCGTCGGCGGCTACATCGCACGGCGTCGACGTCGTGATCGGAGTCAATGAGGTGTCCGGCGGAACGCTGTTCAACTCGCTGCTCTATCTGCGGCCGGATGGACAGGTCCTGGTCCATCGCAAGCTGGTGCCCACCCACGCTGAACGAATCGTCTGGGGGCGGGCCGAGGATGGCAGTGGGCTGGTAGTCGCCGACACGCCGTATGGCGGTTTGGGGGGACTGATCTGCTGGGAGCATTGGATGCCACTGGCGCGGTTTGCCATGCACGCCCAGTCGGAGCGAATCCACGTCGCCGTTTGGCCGTGGGGCTATGAGCTTGCGCACCTGGCCAGCCGGCATTACGCCTTCGAGGGGCGAGCGTTCGTGCTCGTAGCCGGCGGGTACATGCCCACGAGCGCGGTGCCCGAGGGATTCGAGTTGCTCGATGCGATGCGCGCCGGCGCGGATCCCGAGGGCGGCGAATCGGTGATGCTGACCGGCGGGAGCGGTGTACTCGGACCCGACGCCGAGTGGATCGCGGGCCCCGTATACAACGATGAGGCGATCATCTACGCCGACCTCGACCTCGACCACTCCGCGCGAGAGCAGTACGCGATGGACACGGTCGGCCATTACAACCGTCCTGACATCTTCAACCTGACCGTTGACATGCGGCGGCGACCGCAGATCTCCTGGCTGGGCGACGCAGCCGCTGAGCCGGTCGTTTTCGCACCAGCCGAGAGCCTGCGCTAACCGTTCTCAGTCGGGAACCCGCTCGTCCTCGTCCAACGACGACTCCGCGCTCGCGGCGAGCGGCCACTCCGGAGGGCCTGTCCCTGGCAGCGCGTCAGCGGCGGAGAGTCGATGCCGACACCGTGCGATCGGAAGGCCATTCGCTCTCCAGGACTCGAACCCCCCGATCACATCACCGGCGCGGTGGAAGCCGAGCTGGACGAGGTTGCCGGCGGCGAGAATCGATGAGTAGCCGTGGTCACAAACGAGGATCAGCTGCTGGTCGAGGCCGCCGAGGTGGAGGTTCCGCCACGGGCTATCTCTGGCGATCCGCCACTCGAGCACCGTCCGCGGGATGTGCAGACTCCCCGGGATGACGCCGTGGAGCTCTCGGGCGTCCTGCGAGCGGATGTCGATGAGAACTCCGCCGACGGTGGACGCTGAGAAGGCCGCGGGAGCGTCAAATCGCGTGATCCGACGTGCTGCCTCCTCGACCAGACGATTCAGAGAGCTGCGCTCGTCGCCCCCACAGGACGGTTCTAACCTCGGCAGACCGGGCGACCGCACGACTCCGCACCTCACCGAGTTGCCATTTGACGCAGCCGGTCGTTGGGTGCGGGCCACGCGGGAACCGTAGCGGCTCGACTCGAGCGTCGATGCACACGTGTGTAGCGATAGGCGCGACCGGGCCGGTGGTTCTCGCCCAAGGTGTGCGGCGTTCTACGCAGCGGTTTCCGCTCGCCGCCGACGATCACAAAGCGAAGGACCTCGTACACGCGAGTCCCGTGCCTGTCAACACACCGGGTGAAAGGCATTCTCCAGATGGCAAGCGAATCGACGGCGGACCCGGCACCCGCACGCTCGCGGAGCCGTGCGGTCGCGGCGCGTGCCGAAGATCGCGGCGTGGAACGACCCCTGGCCGACAGCGAGCTCTTCTTCTCGACCACGGACGCCAAGGGAGTGATCACTTCCGGCAACCGGGTCTTCGAACGCGTGAGCGGGTACGCGTTCGAGGAGATGGTCGGCCGGGCTCACAACATCGTGCGCCATCCCGACATGCCGCGGGCCGTCTTTCAGCTGCTGTGGGACACGATCGCCACGGGTGAGCCGATCGCCGCTTACGTCAGGAACCGGACAGCCGACGGCGCGTTCTACTGGGTGCTGGCCACCGTGGTGCCGATCCGCGGCGGCTACTTGTCGGTGCGACTGGCGCCGGGCAGCGAGCAGTTCGAGCAGGCGAAGGGCGTGTACGCGGAGCTGGTCGCTTTGGAGCGCGAGATCGAGGGCGATGACGTGCGTCGGCGCAAGGAGTCGATCGCTGCATCGACGGCGCGGCTGAAGGAGCGCCTGAGCGACGCCGGCTATCCCGACTACACCGCGTTCATGCACGCCGCCCTTCCGGCCGAGGTCGCAGGCCGGGCCGAGCGCCTCTCCGCTGGACACCGCGACGCGCTCGCGACGGCGCCGTTGGGAGCACACCCCGCGATCGCCAACATCCTGTGCGGGTATGGCGCGTTCAGCGCGTTCCTGGCCGAGCTGGTCAGCGACCTTGCTCGCTATAGCGCCGTTGGCACCGCGCTCGCGGAGCAATCCTCCTACCTGCGGCTCATGGGAGACGACGTCCGCCTGTTCGCCCTGAACGCCCAGATCGGGGCAAGCCGACTCGGCGAGCACGGCGCCGCGCTCGACGCCGTCGCCCGACTCCTCACCCAGCAGTCGCAAGCCACCTCGCCGATGGTCGCCGTCGTCGCCGAGCGCGCCGCCGAGGCCGTCGGAAAGATCGACGCGATGACGTTCCAGCTCTCGCTCAGCACGATTCAAGCCGAGATGATCGCGGTGTTCGCCCACGAGTCGGCCGACGATGCCGAGATGTCGCACGACGCCGCTCGCAACATGCTCGCCCTGACCGACGCGCTGCAGGGCGGCAGCGAGGGCACCTTCAGCGCGCTGCATGACACCGCCCGGAGCCTCGAGGACGTGCTCGAGCACGTCGGCCACATTGCCACCGGTGTCAGCCGCCTGGCGCGGCTCGCCCTCACCGGACGGGTTGAGCTCGCCAGCGTGCCCGATGCGGGGTCGATCGGCAGCCTCTTCTCGGACGTCGAGGAGCAGGTGATCGACGCCCGCGCCCGCCTCGGCGAGTTCGCCACGATCCAGCAAGCCGCCACGGACCTTCGAGCGGCCGCTGAGCACAAGGCGATGCACATCGCGGCGCAGCTCCGCGCCGACGCCGGCGCACTGGCCGCGTAGCTGCACGCGTGCTCGGCCCCGGTTGCTCCCAACGCTGAGGCCCGTGAGCATTTAGCCCGGGGCTAATTCTATTTGCGGATCACCTCCTGGTGGATGGACTGCCCCATCCCACGAGGAGGAGTGTCCGATGAACCACATCCAATACGAGCTGGCGCGGATCCGCCGCGCCGAACTGGTCCGGCAAGGCGGCGAGCAGAGGCTGGCGGCTCGGGCGACCACAACGGTTACGCGGACGCTGAAGGCGCCGCGCCGCCGGCCCCGCACGCACCGGCGGCTCCGCGCGACCCACCCGCGCGGCTGAGGGGCCACGACGATGGAAGGCTTTGATCCGAGAACCAGTTTCGGTCACGAAGTGTCGAAGCGCTACGACACCGACGAGGCACGCGGCGACGAACACGAGGAAGATCAGGTTCGCTGCTTCGAGAACGCCGCCCACCGGCGCACATCCCCGTCCCCGAGGCCATAGCGTGTGCATGCGAATGTCCCGTGCCACCGAGGACCGAAACCGCCGGATGCTGCGGGCGCGGGACACCATGGACCGGGCATTCGCCCAGCCGCTCGACGTGCGGGCGCTGGCTCGGGTCGCGCACGTCTCGCCGGCGCACTTCAGCCGCCAGTTCCGCGCGACGTTTGGTGAGACGCCGCACCGCTACCTCCAGCGCCGCCGGGTAGAGCGTGCGATGGAGCTGCTGCGCGAGACGGACCGCCCGGTGACCGAGATATGTCTCGACGTCGGCTTCAACAGTCTGGGCACGTTCAGCCGCACGTTCCGTCAGGTCGTGGGCGAATCTCCCTCGCGCTATCGCGCCCGGTTCACCGCCGGTGGGGCCGAACTGCGGCTACCGGCTTGCTGGGCGATGGCCTGGATGCGCCCCGCCGGCTGAGACAGAGCAGTTTCGGAGAAGCGGCTGGGCGACTCGGCGTCTAGCGTGCGCGCCATGCTCAAGCGAATCACCCACACCTTCATCTACGTGCTAGATCAGGACCAGGCGCTCGATTTCTACGTCGGCAAGCTGGGGATGGTCGTTCACACCGACGCGGACCTTGGCTTCATGCGCTGGCTCACCGTCACCATGCCCGAGCAGCCCGACCTCGAGCTCGGCCTGATGCTCCCAGGCCCGCCGGCCCACGACGATGCGACCGCCGCGCACATCCGCGAGCTGGTGGCCAAGGGCGGTGCCGGCGGCGGCGTGATCTTCCAGACCGACGACTGCCGCGGCACCTACGAGACGCTGCGCACCGCCGGAGTCGAATTCACGCAGGAGCCGATGGAGCGCTTCTACGGCACCGACTGCGCGCTGCGCGACCCGTTCGGAAATCCGATCCGCTTCACCCAGCCGCCTGACGGCCCCGTGGTCGTGCCGTCAGCCGATGAGCTGCGCGCGCAGGCGTAGCCCGGCGGCTTCGCTCACTACGAATCTCGGAGTGGCTAAGCGCTGCGATGTGGCGGCGGACCCGTTGAGCCCCGAATCACCGTCTCGGTGGGCAATAGCCGCGGCGGCGCCGCCGGCGCGCCCTCGAGCACGCGGACCAGCGCGGCGGCCGCGAGCTGACCCTTGCGCCGGTGCGGATGGCGCACGGTCGTGAGGTTCAGCGCGGCCGCAGTGGGAGCATCGTCGAAGCCGGCGATCGAGACGTCTCCCGGCACCGAGAGTCCGAGCCGGGCGGCGGCGCTCAGCGCGCCGTCGGCCAGCCGGTCGCTCAGGCAGAGCAGGGCGGTGGGGCGCGGCTCGGTGGCGAGCGCGATCGCCGCGGCGGCCTCGCCCTCGGCGACCGTGCTGTCGGTTCCCTGAACCACCGGCACAGCGCTCCAGTCCAGTCCAGCCGTCTGGACGGCTGCGCGGTACCCGGCCAGGCGGTGGCGGGTCACCGCATAGGTGGCGCCGGTCTGCGTACGCTCGTCGACCAATCCGCGGCGGGGCCGGGCGTGTAGCGCGAAGGACACGATGGCCAGCCTGCGGTGCCCCAGCGAGAGGACGTGATCGGCGAGCCCGGCCGCCGCGGCGTGGTCGTCGATCCCGATCCACGGGCTGGCGCGCACGCCGGACTCGGCCAGCCAGTCGGGGTCGGGCTGGTCGATGACGGCGAGCGGCAGCCGGCGGGCGACCGCGCTGACCAGCAACGGGTCGTCGCTGGCCAGCGAGTTCACGATGAGCCCGTCGATGGCGGCGCCGACCAGCGCCGCCGCACGGCTGCGGCCGGTCGACGCGCCGGGCAGGAGGACCAGGCCGGCGCCGGTCTGCTCGGCCACCGAGGAGATTCCGGCCAGGACTTCGACCGCCACGGGGTCGTCGAACGCGTAGGAGAGGCGGTTGGCGTAGGCAAACCCGAACGCGCCGACCCGGCCGCGACGCAGGCCGGCGGCCAGCGGGTCGGGCCCGGTGTAGCCGACCCGTGCGGCGGTGGCGAAGATCCTGGAGCGCAGGCGTGGGGAGAGCTGCTCGGGGTGGCGGTAGGCGTTGGAGACCGTCTTGGCCGAGACGCCCAACTCGGCCGCGATGTCCTTGAGCGTTGGGCGCTGAGGATTGGACCCAGTCACGTTCACTAACATTACTTCAACGTTGAAGATGACGAACGACAGAAGCGATGCGGGTAGGCGGCGCCCGATGAGCGGACGACAGAGCGACTCGGGTAGGCACGTCCGGGCAGTCCACCCACGCCACCTCCCACGGCTGGACTTCAACGTTGAAGACGTCGGTGCCCCCCGGACCAGGCGCCAGGTAGGAACCCGGGTGCCGCGACCGATGAGGGCAAACATCGCCGCCCGCTACTTCAACGTTGAAGAAGTGGGGGCGCACCGAACGAAGGCGACGCGCACCCGGACGAGGACGCCGACCAGGACCGCGGTGGCGGCGCTCTGCCTGGTCCAGGCGGTCGACGTCCTGGGCGTCACGATGCTGATCTCGGCCCTGCCGCCGATGCTGGCCAGCCTGCGCGCGCCGGCGTCGACCGCCGGCGTCCTGGCCACCAGCTACGCGATGGCGTTCGGCGGGCTGCTCATGCTCGGGGCACGCCTGGGCGACCGGTTCGGCCATCGCAGGATGCTGCTCGGCGGCCTGGTGGCCTTTGCCGGCGCCTCCGCGCTTGCCGGCGCCGCGCCGTCGCTGGTCGTCCTCGTCGTCGCACGCACCCTGCAGGGCGCCGCGGCGGCCGCCTCGGTGCCGGCGGCGCTCCGGCTCCTCTCGGAGGTGACGCACGGGGAGTCGGCCCGCCGGCGGGCGCTCGCGGCCTGGAGCGCGGCGGGGGCGGCGGCCGGCGCGAGCGGACTGCTCGCCGGCGGCCTGCTCACGAGCCTGGTCGGCTGGCGCACCGTGTTTTGGCTGAACGTGCCGCTGGCCGCCCTGCTGATTCTCGCCGTGGTGCGAACGGTCCCGTCCGGCGGCGCCGGCGCCAGGACAACCCTCGACCTCCTCGGAGCGATCCTCCTGACTGCGGGCCTGAGCGGTCTGATCCTGGCCGGATCGCTCGTCGAGCGGCCCGCCGACCGGCTGACCGGCGCCCTGCTCGGGGCCGCCGGAGCAACCCTGCTGGCGCTGTTCGTCCAGGCCCAGCGCCGGGCTCGCCATCCGCTGCTCCCGAGCGTCGCGTTGCGGGAACCACGACTGCGGATCGGAGCCGCCGCCGCGTTCGTCAACACCGCGACCACCAGTTCGGCAGTGACGCTGGCGACGCTGTACCTCCAGGACGTGCGCCACGCCGGCCCGGCGGCGGCCGGCCTGCGCCTGCTCCCGTTCAGCCTGTGCGTGGTGCTCGGCGCTGGTCTGGCCGGGCGGCTGCTCCGGCGCCAAGATCCGTCGTTCGGGATAGGAACAGGACTCGGGCTGATCGCGGCCGGCGACGCCGCCCTCCTCCTCCCCGCCATCGACCTGTGGCTGCCGGTCGGCGCGGCGGTATCAGGTCTCGGCATCGGCCTGTCATCGGTGGCGGCGAACGCGATCGGCACCGACGTCCGCGGCGAGCACCGCGGCGCCGCGGCGGGCATCCTCAACACCGCGGCGCAGCTGGGCACCGCGCTCGGCGTGTCCGCCGCGGTGCTGATCGCCGACACGAGCCGGAACGCCGACCTTCCCCTGCGCGGCGCTCCACTCAGTTGGGCGCTGGCGGCCGTCGCCGCGGCCGGCGCCGCGCTGCTGGCGCTGCGGCGCGTGCGGCGCCTGCGACGTGTCTACGAGCTCAGCAGCTGCGTGGCCGACTCCCACGCGGCCAGCCCGCCGACCAGATCGCTCACGTCGGCGAAGCCGTCTCGCTGAAGCAGGCTGGCGGCGATCGCCGAGCGGTAGCCGCTGGCGCAGTGCACCACGATCGGCTGATCGCGCGGGAGCGTCCCCATCTGCTCCGGAAACCGGGAGAGCGGCAGGTTGATCGCGGCATCGATCCGGTGCTCGCGCCACTCGGCCGGCGTGCGCACGTCGACGAGCAACGGAGGATCCGCGGTACCGAGGCGTTCCGTCAACGACGCTGCGGTGATCCGCTCGATGCGATCGACCAGCTCGGGGCGGCCGGCCACCGACTGCATCCCGCCCGCGAGGAATCCCGCCACTGTGTCGAACGCGATCCGGCCCAGCCGCGTGGCCGCCTCGACCTCGCGGCCGGGTTCGGCGATCAGGACGATCGGTCGCTCTGGGTCAAGCAGCGTCCCGCACCACGTCGCATAGCTGCCGCCCAGCCCGACGTGGACGCTTCCCCTCAGGTGCGCCCCCTCGAACTTGGCCGGTTCACGGGTGTCGAGTAGCAGCGCCCCGTCCGCCGCCAGCTCGAGCGCCTCGTCGAGGCCCAGCGGGCGCAGCTCGCGCTCGAGCGCCTGGTCGAGGGTCGGCCGCTCGCGCGCGTTCAGCACCGCGTCGTAGGTGAAGTACGCCGGTGCGTCCGGCAGGTCGCTGGTCACCGTCTTGATGAAGCGCTCACGGCTCATCGGCGCGAGCGCGTAGTTGTAGGCGCGCTGGATCCCGATGGTGGACACCGTCTCGCTGGAGAGGTGCTTGCCGCACAAGGACCCCGCGCCGTGTGCCGGGTAGACCAGCGTGTCGTCCGGCAGCCGCGCGAGCTTCTCGTGCAGCGAGTCGTAGAGCATCCCGGCGAGTTGCTCGGCGCTCCAACCGAGCGCCCCGCGTAGGTCTGGCCGGCCCACGTCGCCGATGAACAGCGTGTCCCCGGTCAGCACCGCGTACGGCGCCTCAGCGGCCTGCGCCGGATCGTAGACCAGGATCGAAATCGACTCGGGCGAATGGCCGGGCGTCTCCAGCACGGTCAGGCGCACCGCGCCGACTAAGACGGATTCGCCGTCGGCCATCGGCGTGAACGGATACTCCGCCTCGGCTCGCGCCCCCAGGTGGATCCCAGCGTCCGTCCGCTCGCGCAGTTCCAGGTGACCGGCGACGAAGTCGGCGTGGAAATGGGTCAGGAAGACGTGCGTGATGCGGCATCGCAGCTCGGCCGCGTCATGCAGGTACTGCTCGATGTCGCGCTGGGGATCCACCACGGCCGCCAGGCCACTGGCCTCGTCCGCGATCAGGTACGAGGCGTGGGCCAGGCAGCCGAGGTAGTACTGCTTGAGAACCAAGCAGGCCTCAATTGGGTTGGGGCACGATGCGGATGTAGGGCTTCGGCTCCTGCCACTCGCCGAAGATCTCCTTGGCCTGATCATTGGACACCGAGCCCGAGATGATCACATCGTCCCCCGGCCGCCACTGCGCCGGCGTCGCCACCTTGTGATCCGCCGTCAACTGCAACGAATCGATCACCCGCAACACCTCATCGAAATTACGCCCCGTCGTCATCGGATACACCAAGATCAACTTCACCTTCTTATCCGGCCCGATCACGAACACATTGCGCACCGTCTGGTTGTCCGCCGGCGTGCGCGCGCCCGGATCGCCCGACACATCGGCCGCAAGCATCCCGTAGAGCTTGGACACCTGGAAGTCGTGGTCGCCGATGATCGGATAGTTGGGCGCCGTGCCCTGGGTCTCCTCGATGTCGCGCGCCCACTCTTCGTGTTTCCCGGTGGGATCGACCGAAAGCCCGATCACCTTCACCCCACGCCGATCAAACTCCGGCTTGATCCGCGCCATATACCCCAACTCGGTCGTGCACACCGGCGTGAAATCCTTCGGATGCGAGAACAACACCGCCCACGAATCCCCGATCCAATCGTGAAAGCGGACCCGACCCTCCGTGGTCTCCGCTTCGAAATCCGGCGCCGTATCGCCGAGCTGCAATGCCATCTGGGTCTCCTTGGTCGGTTGGTCGGTGATTCTCCTCGCTCCGGGCACACGGTGCATCTCTTTTCAGCGGCGCGACCCCGCTCGCCCGGCTCACATCTACCGCCGCCGGTCCACCGCTCCGCGCATCCGGCGCTCCAGCACGACCACGACCAGCGTGATCAGGACGTTCAACCCCGCGCGCTGCAGGCGCAGGACGATCCGGTTCACCGCCGGACCCTTCGCATTTCGCTCACCGCGACGCCGCCGAGCACGGCGGCCGCGGCAGCGGTCAGCCCGAAGGCGATCCGCTTGCCCGTCCGTTCGATCACCGCGGTCAGCTCATCGCTGCGCGTCATCTCGATCTGCAGACGCGTGCCCGGCCGAGCGCCGATCACGCGCTCGAGGCTTTCGAGCACGCGGTCGGCGCGGACGCGCAGCTTCTGCGCCTCGAAGAACACCAGGCGCGGATCGGCCGACGTGCGCAGGCGCTCGCCGAGCCGGCGCATGTAGAACGAGCCGGCGACCGAGAACGGGTCGAGGGTTGGGTCGAGCTCGGCTGCGGCCAGCTGCATCTGGCCGAACGCCTTGCCGATCAGCGCCAGCTCGGCGGGGAGGCGGATGCCGTGGCGCAGCGACATCTCGGTCAGCTGCTGGAGAAGCGGACCCAGACGAAGCTCGTTCAGCGGCAAGTGGCGGTAGCGCGCCACGAGCTCGGCCAGTTCGGCGCCGAACGCTCCGGCCTCGAACCGCGCGTCGAGGGGCTCGGCCGAGAGCGCCACCATCAGCTCGCCCAGAAACGCGACGTCCTCGCGCCAGAAGGCGAGCAGGAGGAGGAGCAGCGCGCGCCGCAGCTCGCCGTCCACGTGGCCCACCATCCCCAGATCGAGCAGGACCACCTTCTCGTCGGCCCACAGCATGTTCCCCGGATGCGGGTCGGCGTGGAAGAAGCCATCGGCGAGCACCTGCTGGTAGTACGCCTCGAGCAGCTGCCGACCCGCTGCGCGGCGCGCCTCACCCGCCGGAGCGTCGTGAACCGGGATCCCCTGCACCTCCTCCATCACGAGCAGCCGAGCGGTGGTCAGCTCGGCGTGCACGCGGGGCACGTCGAGCCGGTCGAACGGCGCCAGCACCTCGCGCATCCGCTCCAGGTTGGCCGCCTCGTGACGGAAGTCGAGCTCCCGGCGCAGCGAGGAGGACAGGTGGGCGATGATCGCTGGCACGTCGACCACCTCTGTGAACGCCTTTCGGCCTGCCGCCTTGGCGGCCAGCTGCTCGAGCAGTCCGAGGTCGGCCAGGATGTCCTCCTGAGCGTTCGGGCGCTGCACCTTGACCACGACCCGTTCGCCGCCGACAAGAACCGCGCGGTGCACCTGCGCGATCGTGCCGGCCGCCATCGGCTGCGGCTCGATGCTCGTGAACACGTCCTCCCAGGGCACCCGCAGCTCATCTTCCATGACCGTGACCACCTCGCGCTCGGTGAGCGGCGTCACCTGGTCCTGGAGGACCGACAACTCGCGCACGAATGCCGCAGGCAGGAGGTCAGGCCGCGTGGAGAGGATCTGGCCCAGCTTGGCGAACGTCGGCCCGAGCTCCTCGAGGGCCTGGCGGAAGCGCTGCGCGCGGACGTCCTCGGTCGACGCGCGATCGCCGCCCGGGCTGACCCGATTGGCAAGCCCGTGCCTGGCCAGTACGGCGGCGATGCGGGCGGCCCGCCCGAGCAGCTGCCCCTCCGTCGGTTCAGCCTCCCCGTCCTCGCCGGCGACTCGAGCCGCCCCGGCGCGCGCGGTGCCGTCGGCGGTGTTCACGATCACCACCGTGCAGTGAGCGGTGTGCGACACGCGGTTGGGGACGCTTCCGAGCAGGAACTCCGTGCGCTCGCTCATGGTGAGGTTCCCGACCACGACGATGTCGGCTTGCTCCTCCTCGGCGACCTGGACGATCGCGTCCGCCGGCTGGGAGTCGTACTCGATCCGGGCCCGTCCCCGAGACCCCGCGCAGCGCTCGGCCAACGCGGCCAGCTCGCCCAGCGCGGCGGACTGATCGCCGCCGGTGCCGACGAGGTGCTCGGGGGCGACGACCTGGAGCACGAGCAGCTCGGCGCCGTAGCGGCCGGCCATCTCCGCCGCCCACTCGACCGCTCGAGTGGCGCTGCCGGACCGGTCGGTGGCGACCAGGATCCGCTGTATCAACTTCCGCCCCCTCTTTACGCTTGGCCGGCCGCAACTATACGCTACGAGGACAGTTCATTTCGGTCGGTCGCAGGCCGGCCAAGGGGGGTCAGAATGAGACAGCACACGACTCGCTTCGAACAGCGACGTCGTTACCCGATGTCGGTGTCGGAGGCGTGGCGGCTGCTCGCCGACACCGACCATCTGAACCGAACCATCGGGCTGCCCCCGATTGAGTTCACGACGCTGCCGGATCCGCTGCTGCGCGGCGCCGAGGCCAAGGCGTTCGGTCTGGTCCCCGTCCGCTGGCGGGAGTTTCCCTTCGAGTGGGTGCGCGAGCGCCGTTACGTGGTGCGCCGCGAATTCGAACGCGGTCCGATGAGCGCGATCGAGGTGGGGATCGAGCTGACAGGCGACGTGGGTGGCGTAATCGTCACTTCGTTTGCCGATTTCAGCTCATCGAACCTGGCCGGCCGGGCGCTGTGGCGGCTCGGCAAGGCGCCGGTGGTGGGGCTGCTCGACTTCTGCGACCGCTACCTGGCGCGTAAGGCGGGCGGCAAGCTCGATCCGGTGCCGACACCGGAGGACCCGGCGCCGGTGGTCGCGTCCCGGCTCGAGCAGACCATGACCAGGCTGCGCGGGCATCCGGTGGACTCCGGGCTCGTCGAGGCGCTGCGCGCGCGCATCGTCGAAGGGAGCGACGACCAGCTGGTGAGGATCCGTCCCTTCGGGCTGGCCGACACGTGGGGTGCCGACCGCCTCGAGGTGCTCCGCCTGATGCTGTACGCGACCCGGGCCGGCTTGTTCGAGCTCCGCTGGGAGCTCATGTGCCCGAACTGCCGGGTGCCCAAGGAGGAGGTGGACAGTCTCGCCAAGCTGCCGCTCCAATTTCACTGTGAGATCTGCGGGATCTCGTACGGCGCCGATTTCGACCGCGGCGTCGAACTGCGCTTCTCGGTGCACCCCGCGGTGCGCGCGGCCAGCGATGCCGTCTACTGCATCGGCGGTCCGCTGCGGATGCCGCACATCGCCGCGCAGCAATACCTGCGGGCGGGCGAGGAGCGAATCCTGGCCCTCACCCCCGCCGCCCCACTTCAGCTGCGCACAATCGGCTCGACCCAGCGGCTGACCATCAAGCCGGGGCTCTCGCCCGGGCGGCTGTCCACAGTCAGGGTCACCTACGCCGACGGCCGCTGGGTGGCTCCGCACAGCCTGATTGCCGATGACTGCCTCGAGCTGCCGGAGGGCAGCGCACTCTCACTGCGCAATCAGACCGGGGGCGCTGTGCTCGCGGTACTCGAGGACGCGGCGTGGACGAAGGATGCCACCACCGCCGCACAGGTCACCGCCCTGCAGGAGTTTCGTGATCTGTTCTCCTCCGAGGTGCTGGCACCCGGCCAGCAGCACGCGATCCGTCACATCGCGCTGGTGTTCAGTGACCTCAAGGGGTCGACGCGACTGTACGAGGGCATCGGTGACGCCGCCGCCTACAGCCGGGTGAACCGTCACTTCGAGTTCATCCGCGAGACGGTGACGCGCCTCGACGGAACAGTGGTCAAGACGCTCGGCGACGGTGTGATGTGCGCCTTTTCCCAGCTCGAGGATGCGCTCGAGGCCGCGCTCACCATGCAGGAGCAGGTGGCCGCGTGGTGCGCGGAACAGGCGATCGATCCACCGCTCGTGCTCAAGCTGGGCGTGCACGTCGGGCCGGTGATCGCCATGACCGCCAACGACCGCCTGGACTACTTCGGCCGTACGGTGAACGTGGCGGCACGGCTGGGCGATCAGAGTCGCGGTGGCGACGTGGTCGTGCTCCGGGGCGTACTCGACGAGGTGGCCGTGGAACGCGCGGGCTGGAACATCGAACCGTTCACGTGTCGCTTGCGCGGTCTGGAGGGCGAGCAGCATCTGGTCCGCCTGCACCCTGAGCACGCCGGCGGCCCGTCAGGCGCTGAGTCGCCTGACGGGCCGCTGCGTCGCCCCGTGGTTGCCCCCTGAGTGGGCGTCAGTGCCCGAAGTTGGCCCGACAGGCCTGAATCTTCGAGGTGTCGATGCCGGCCTGCGAGAGGCAGTTGGCCAGCTTGGTCGCCTGGCTCAGCTTCTGCTGCGCGGTGCCGGTCGCCTTCGAGAAGTGCTGCTGAACCTGGGCCCCGGGCTCCTCCTGCTCGACACCGCCGGTTACGCGCTCGCGCCGGACGCCTTCGAGCTCGATGCCTGGCGCTTCGACGAGCTGGTCGAGCCGGCCCGGGAGGATCCGGATCGCGGACCCACACTGCTTAGCGAGGCACACTGGCTCTGTTCAGAGGTGAGCCGCTGAGCGACGTGGCCGCCGAGGGCAGCGTCGGGCAGTGGCGGCGCGCACTCGAGGAGAAGCGCCTGCAGGCCATCCTGCTCCGGATCGACATCGACCTCGAGCGCGGGACCATGCCGACGGCCCCGGCGCCGACGCCCTGCCCAACTATCTCCGCGAGCGCGAGCTGCTCCTGGTGAGCGACAACTTCGAGCACCTCCTGCCGGCGGCGATCCTGCCGGCGGAGCTGCTTGGGGCGGGAGCTGATCGCCGAGGTCACCTTCGCCGGGCTAGGGTCAGAGATCGCGCTCGTAGAAGTAGGTGATCGGGCCATCGGGACCGCCCTCGCGGTTGATGAAGCCGAGGCTCTCGTACAGGGCGCGCGCCGCCACGTCGGCCTCGCTCGTCCCGAGGTCCATCCAAGCCGCACCGGCCTCGCGGGCCAGCTCGATGGCGGCGGTCATCAGCGCCCGTCCGAGGCCGCGGCCGCGCTGCGCCGGTGCCACGTACAGCTCGGCTAGGTAGCACTCCGGTGCCTCGGCCCAGATGGCCGGCCGGAAGCGCAGTACGGCGACGCCGTCCGGGCCGGCGCCGGCCAGCAGCACAGCGGTGTCCCCGGCAGCGAGCAGGGTCTTGATGCGCTCGGCGAGTCGGTGGGGGCCGGGGGTCGGATCGTCGTACTCGGTGTTGAAGTCGTGCAGGAGACGGCCGACGTCCTCGGCATCGGCCTCGGTTGCGCGTCGGACCACGGGCTACTCCGAGGCCGATGTCGCGGCGTCGTCGGCCGTGGCCCGGCGGATGACTCCATCGATCACCGCGCCTGCCCCATCAGCGCGAGCTGAAGGTCGACCGCGGCGCTGACCCGCGCCACATCGTTGGTCGCCAGCAGGTCGAGCAGCGCTCCGCGCAGCACGGCAAGGATCAGGGTGCGCTCGGCCGGGTCCCCGCTCAGCCGACCGAGCACCTCGAGCCAATCGGCCACGGTGGCCGACCCGAAGCCCGCCCACGGCCCCTCAGGGTCGATCAGCGATCGGGCGTATCCCTCGACCCACAGCTGCAGGAGACCCCGATGCTCCTCGGCGGCCAGCCAGCCCCAAAGCTCGCTCGTGGCCTCGAGCAGATCGCCGGCCGCACGGGCGCGAGCGAGCAGCGTGAGCTCGTCCTGGCGCGCGCGGGTCAGGAGCGCCTGAACCAGCCCCGCCTTGCTGCCGAACAGGAAGAGGAGCACGCGCGGGCTCGAGCCGACGGCCGCGGCCAATGGTCGTAGCGACAGATCGGCCACCCCGTGCTCGAGGGCGTACTCGTAGGCAAGCTCGAGCAGCTCATCGCGCCGAGGCGAGGCGGTGGTGGCCATTGCGGCGTAGTGTAGGCTACTGAAACGACCGTTTCAGTGACCGGTTCCGCAGACACAACGATCAGGCCCCTGGGAGAGCCGGGAGACCTCGGCTGGGTGGTCATGGCCCACGGCGAGGTGTACGCGGCGCAATTCGGCTGGGATTCGAGCTTCGAGGCGCTCGTGGCCAGCATCGTGGCCGACTACGCCGGCGGTCACGACCCGAGCCGGGAGGCGGCCTGGATCGCCGAGGTAAGCGGCCGCCGGGCCGGGTGCATCTTCTGCGTGACCGATCCGGAGCGGCCCGGCACCGCCCTGCTGCGCATCCTGCTCGTCCATCCCGGCGCCCGGGGCCAAGACCTCGGTCGCCGGCTGGTCGATACCTGCCTGCGGTTCGCGCGCCAGACCGGCTACGAGCGCATGCGCCTGTGGACCAACCACCCTCTGGCCGCCGCGCGGCGCCTGTACCTGGAGAGCGGCTTCCGGCTCCTGGAGGAGGCGCCCCACCACAGCTTCGGCGCCGAGTTGGTCGGCCAGACCTACGAGCTCGACCTGCGGACCGCGGTTACTGGGACCGATGGGCCAGCCGGGGCCCACGGCGCGCCCGCGGCCGCCTCGAGCCCTTCCTGATCATCGAGGCGATAGGCGCCCCCGGGGCGACCCAGGGGCCCCGCGTCATGGCCAGGCCGATCAGCGCCCGGTCGCGAGCACGCTCGAACGCGCGGCGGCGGAACCGCCGCTCCCCCTGCTCTGAGGCAGCTTCGAAGTCGCCCCACCGCGATAGCGCGAGCGCCGCGTCATCCTCGTCGACGGCGGCGGCACGGCACAGGGCCAATGCACAAGGTTCGTCCCCGCCGGGTGCGTTGCATCCGTGACCCGGGGGGCAGCAGAGTGCCATGCTCAAGTGGTACCCCGGGACCATGGGGCAGAATCCCTGGTGATGTCAGCGGGAGTTGACGCGAGGTCGATCGTCCGGCGTGGGTGTGCTCGGTTCTGCCTGCTCGCCGCCCTCGCCGCGCTCACGGGTTGTGGCGGGACCGGCCAAGCCCTGCCGGTTCAGAACCACCCCTCGCCGATCGCGCAAATGCCCGGTGGCGGCCCGGGGCACGTCGCGGTGATCGTGATGGAGAACCAGGAGTACCGGGACATCATCGGATCAAGCTCGGCTCCATACATCACCTCGCTCGCCCGCCGCTACGGGCTGGCCACCCGGATGTACGCAGTGACCCACCCCTCGCTGCCCAACTACCTGGCGCTGACCGGCGGCGCCACGTTCGGAATCGACAGCGACTGCACCGACTGCACGGTCGGCGCCACCAGCCTCGCCGACCAACTCGAGACCGCGCACGTCTCGTGGCGGGCCTACATGCAGGATCTGCCCGCGCCGTGCTTCACCGGGGCGAGCGCCGGCGACTACGTCAAGAAGCACGACCCGTTCGCGTACTACACGCGGGTGATCGGAGATCGCGCCCGCTGCGACAAGATCGTCCCGCTGGACCGACTGGCCTCGGATGAACGCAGCGGGACGATGCCGCGGTTCGTATGGGTCACACCAAACCTCTGCAACGACACGCATGACTGCTCGGTGGCGACCGGCGACCGGTTCCTCTCCGCTGTCGTCCCCGCGCTCCTGCGTGCGCTCGGCCCCCGGGGCCTGCTGTTCCTTACCTGGGACGAGGGGTCAAGCGATGCCGGCTGCTGCCGCCTGGCATCGGGCGGGCACATCGTGACGATCGTGGCCGGCGCTGGAGCCCGCGCCCACGCACGCCTCAGCGCCCCCACCGACCACTACTCGGTGCTCCAGACGATCGAGGATCTGCTCGGGCTGAGGCGGCTGCGGGGAGCCGCCTGCGCCTGCACGTCCTCGCTCCAGCCGCTGCTGGCCCGAGGCTGAGCACCGATGCGACGCCTGATCGTCAACGCCGACGATTTCGGCCTGACCGTGGGGGTCAACGCCGGCATCGTCGAGGCATACGAACGGGGGATCGTCACCCGGGCCAGCCTGATGGTCCACGCCGCCGCGGCGCGCCATGCCGCGGAGCAGGCACGCGAGCATCCTCGGTTGTCGATCGGCCTGCACTTCGTCGACGACACTGCAGCGCTCGATGACCCAGCCCACGCGGCGAGCGAGTTCGCCCGGCAGCTGGACCGCTTTCGGGAGCTCATGGGCCGGGAGCCGAGTCACGTCGACTCCCACCATCACGTCCACCTGCGTCGCATGTCGACCTTCGCCCAGCTCGTCGAGCCGCTTCGAGTGCCCCTGCGAGGGGACGGGCTCGTGCGGTATCTCGGTGCGTTCTACGCCCACCCGGAGCCGGGTGTGGTCGACCACGACCGGATCCGCGAACCGTTCCTGCTGGACCTGCTGAACCACCTCGACGCCGGATTCGCGGAGCTCGGATGTCATCCCGGCCGGGTCACCGCCGAGCTGAATTCGAGCTATCTGCGCGAGCGCGAGATCGAGCTGGCCACCCTCACCGATCCGATGTTGCCGTCGAAGATCGAGGCGCTCGGGCTGACGCTGGTCAGCTACCGCGACTGGCCGGCCGCCGGGTAGGTCGCGGCGACCGCCGAGTCCTCGGGCAGCTCCTCGAGCTCGAGGCGGGAACCGAAGCCGACCCGCAGGACGGCGCCGCCGTCGGGCGCGTTGCCCGCTTCCGCGAACCCGTCGTGCGCCTCGGCCGCCTGACGGACGATGGCCAGGCCGAGGCCCGAGCCTGGCTTGGAACGCGCCTCCTTGGCCCGATGGAAGCGGTCGAACACGAACGGCAGGTCCTCCGTGTTGAAGCCGGGGCCGTGGTCGCGGACGGTCAGCGTGCCCTCGTGCAGGGTCACCTCCACGACGCCCCCCGCCGGACTCCACTTGGACGCGTTGTCGAGCAGGTTGGTCACCGCGCGCGAGATCCTGGCCGCCTCGCCACGCACCAGCGTCGGCTCGATGACCTGATGGAAGTTCAGCTCCGGTGCCCGCCGGCGGGCGCGCTCGATGGCATCGCGCACCACCGCGTCCAGCCGCACGTCGCCGGGCTCGCCGCTCGGCTTGCTGCCGCGGGCCAGCTCGACCACGTCGCCCACCAGCGCGGTCAGCTCGTCGAGCTCCTCGATCACGTCCGCTCGCAGCGCGGCCCGGTCCTCGGGGGTGAGGAGGTCCTCGTCGCGCATGAGCTGCAGGTTGGCCCGGATGGTGGCGATCGGGGTGCGCAGCTCATGCGAGGCATCGGCCACCAGGTTGCGCTGGGCCTCTACCGAGCGCTCCAGCGCGTCGAGCGTCCGGTTGAAGGTGGTGGCCAGCCGGGCCAGCTCGTCGGAGCCCATGACGTCGAGGCGCTCGTGCTCGATCCGCTCCGGGTTGGCCGCGATCGATTCGGTCTGCCGAGTGAAGCGGCCGATCGGCGCCAGCGCCGTCTTGGCCACCAGGAACCCAAGCAGCACGGCGAGGAGGATCCCCGCGCCACCGATCACGAGCAGCAGCACGAGCTGGCTTCGCAGCGCGTCGTCGACGGTCGTCAATGGGAGCGCGACCGCGAGCGCGCCTCGCGGCCCGATCCCGACCGCGAGCACCCGGATGTGAGTCCCCTTGACCCGCATGTTGGTGTAGAGCTGGCCCTGGCCGCTGACCGCCAGCGCGCGAATGGCCTCGGTCGAGGGAATCTCGTAGGTCTGGCCCGGTGGCACGTATGTCCCACCCTCGTGCTTGAACAGGGTGAACGTCCCCGACGCGCCACCGAAGGCCTGGGGCGGCAGTCGCTCGAAACCGAGACCCTCGTCCGGGTCCCCGGAGTCGGTTCGGCTTCCACGCCCATCGCTCTGAGGTAGCCGCGCCGGACCGCCGTCAGGTCCGAATCCGATGTTTGCCAGCGGCCGGTGGGACAGGCTCCGCAGCGACTGGTCGACCTGCCCCAGCAGCTGAGACCTCGTGCCTTCATAGGAGGCGACCGCGACCGCCACGACCGCGATCGCCACCGCGGCACCGGCAGCCAGCGCGATGCGCGTGCGCAGGCTCACTCCTGCGGCTCCCGCAAGGCGTAGCCGACACCGCGCACGGTGTGAATCTGCGCCTGGGCACCGGCCTCCTCGAGCTTGCGCCGCAGATACCCGACGTAGACCCGCAGCGCGTTTGAGGTCGGTCCGAAGTCGTATCCCCACACTCGGTCGTAGATCAGCGTGTGCGGGAGCACCCGGCGCGGATTTAGCATGAGCAGCTCGAGCAGCTGGTACTCGGTGCGGGTCAGCTCGATGAACGTCTGGCCCACCATCACGCCGTGACGAGCCGAATCGAGGGTCAGGTCGGCAAACTTGAGCGCGCCGTCGACGCTGGTCTCGCCGCCGGCGCGGCGCAACAGCGCCCGCAGGCGCGCCTTCAGCTCGTCGATGTCGAACGGCTTGACCAGGTAGTCGTCGGCGCCGGCGTCCAGGCCGTCGATGCGGTCCGAGACGGTGTCGCGGGCGGTGAGCATGAGGACGGGCACCCGGTTGCCCTCGCGCCGGAGCAGCCGGCACACCTCGAGCCCGTCGATGTCCGGCAGGCCGACGTCGAGCACCACCGCGTCGGGCAGGCTGGCGCTGATCTCCGACAGCGCACCGGCCCCGGAGTCGGTCAGCCGCACCTCGTAGCCGGCCAGCGAGAGGGCACGGCGCAGCACGTCCCGGAGGGCCCGATCATCGTCGACCACGAGCAATCTCATATATGGGAATTTTCGTCCGTTCTCGGGCCTTGCGCGAGCGGTTCCTACTTAGGTCTTACCTCGTGCAGCTCCCGTAGGACGGCGCCCAGGATGCCGTTCACGAACGCGGGCGCCTCGGCGCCGCAGAAGCGCTTGGCGGTCTCCACCGCCTCGTCGATTGCCCCTTCCGGAGGGATGGCGCGCTCGCCGGGGAGCTCTCGAGCCATGCAGCAGCTCGGCCAGCCCGACGCGCAGGATCGAGCGCTCGAGCGGCGCGATGCGCTCGAGCGACCAGCCGCTCGAGTGGGTCCGGATTAGGCCGTCGAGCTCGTCCCTGGTGGTCGCACACCAGCTGGGCCACGGCACGCGTGAACGCGGGAGCGTCCCGGGGAAACGTCTGGTCGAGGGGCCGACCGAGCAGATCGCTCTGATACAGCGCCCAGATCGCAGCGCGGCGCTGCTCGGTCCTTCGCACGGCGACGAGTGTAGACGCGGCCGCCGCGGTGTCACTCGACGACCGTCAGCTCCTTGGAGAGCCCGGTCAGGATCTCCGGCCCGGCGTCGGTGACCAACACCAGGTCCTCGATACGGACGCCCAGGTCTCCGGGGAGGTACACGCCCGGCTCGACGGTGACCACGTTCCCGGCCTCGAGCACCGCATCGGAGCGCTGGCCGAGGCGCGGCGCCTCGTGCACCTCGAGGCCGACGCCATGTCCGAGCCCATGGCCGAAGTGCTCGCCGTGCCCGGCCGCCTCGATCACGCGGCGTGACACGCCGTCGACGGCCTGCCCGGATGCACCGACCGCCACCGCCTCGAGGCCTTTCCGCTGTGCCTCTAAGACCAGCTGGTAGATCTCGCGGCCATGTCCATCGACTCCGCCGGCGGCCACCGTGCGCGTACAGTCCGAGCAGTAACCGTCGAGCTGGGCGCCCCAATCGATGACCACCACCTCGCCGCTGCGCACCTCCACCTCCCGCGGCGAGGCATGGGGCAGCGCGCCATGCGCTCCGCCCGCCACGATCGGTTCGAAGCTTGCCCGCTCCGCGCCGCGCCGGCGCATGTCGAACTCGAGGGCCACCGCCAGGTCGCGTTCGGTGTGCCCGACCAGCCCACCGGCGATCAGCGCTTCGAACGCGGCGTCGGCCAGTTCCGCGGCGGCGCGCATGGCCGCCACCTCGCCGGGCTCCTTCACCGCCCGCAGGCCTTCGACCAGGCCACGCACGGCAACCAGCTCGATCCGATCTGGGAGCAGCTTGCGCAGGCGCCCGTGCTCCCGAACGGTCAGGTGGGCCTCCTCGAACCCGAGGCGCAGCTCTCCCGCGGGCATGACCTCCTGGATCGCCTCCAGCAGATCGGTTGACGCTCTGTGCCGGTCGAACGAGGGGTCGACCTGTTCGGCCGCCTGCTCGACGTAGCGGAAGTCGGTGACGAAGACACGCGTGCTCGGCCCGATGACGGCCAGGCCGTTGCTTCCGGTGTAGCCGGTGAGGTAGCGGACGTTGACCAGACTCGGTGATCAGCACCGCGTCCACGCCGGCGCCGGCCAGCCGCTCGGTCAGGCGGTCGGCGCGCACGCTCATTCGGCGAACTCCGCACGCAGGCGCTCCAGGGCATCGCGGTAGCCGTCCGGGCCCTTCCCGGCGATCCGGGTCAGGCACAGGTCGGTGATCACCGAGTTCCGCCGCCAGGGCTCGCGCGACTCGATATCGGACAGGTGGACCTCGACCGCCGGGAGGTGGGTGAGCTCGAGCGCGTCGCGGATCGCGTAGGAGTAGTGGGTCCACGCCCCGGGGTTGAGCACGATCCCGTCGGTCAGCTCGCTCAAGCCGGTGCAGGTGCTCGACGAACTTGCCCTCGTGGTTGGTCTGGAAGAAGCGGACCTCGAGCGCGAGCTCGCGGGCGTCACCTGAAATCCGCAGCTCGAGCTCCTCGAGCGTGACGCTCCCGTAATGCGCGGGATCGCGCCGGCCGAGCTGGTCGAGGTTGACGCCGTGCATGATTTCGACGCGGTTGCGCATCGGCGCTCAGCCTGACAGCTCTCGCACCGCGGCGACGAGGGCCCGCGTCGAGCATCTCGCATCCGGGACGAGGCCGGCCGGCGCCCATCCAGCAGCACGAACGGCACCGAGCCGGTGCCACGGCGCTTCTTGTCTCGCGCGGTGGCCATTACCACGGCGTCGGGGTCGGCCTGCTCGAGCTTCGTCGGCAGACTGTGGGCTTCGAGCAGGTCGACGACCTCCCGGCGCGAGATCGTCCTGCCCGGATAGGCGCAGCGCGGCGAGCAGGCCGAGCGCCACCGCTTCGCCGTGGCGGTAGGCGGCGTACCCGGTGGCGGCCTCGATCGCATGGCCAACCGTGTGACCGAGGTTCAGAACCTGCCTGACGCCGGCGTCGCGCTCGTCGCGGGCGACGATCCGGAGCTTGGTCAGGGCGCACGCGGTGATCAGCGACGGCTCGGTCGGCTCCGCACCGGCGCGCAGCCGCTCCCACAGCTCTCCGCCGGCGATCAGTGCCGTCTTGAGCACCTCGGCGTAGCCGGCCGCGAGCTCGGGGTCCGGGAGGGTCTGTGAGGGTCGCGGTGTCGGCGATCACCGCGCTCGGCTGATGGAAGGCGCCCACGTAGTTCTTGGCCTCGGGCAGGTCGACGCCGGTCTTGCCGCCGTAGGCCGAGTCGACCTGGGCCACCAGCGTGGTCGGCACCTGCACGAAGCGGACCCCGCGCTGGTAGGTCGCCGCGCAGAAGCCGGCGAGATCGCCGACCACGCCGCCGCCGAGCGCGACGAGGACGTCATCGCGGGTCATGCCCGGCCGGACCAGCTCGGTCCACACGATCTCTGCATGCGCGACCGTCTTGGACTGCTCGCCGGGCATGATCGCGACGCGTCCGGAGAGCGGCTCGAGCAGATCGCGCGTACAGGCGGCCGGCGTGGCCGTCGGTGACCAGGAACCGGCGCCCGCGACCGCCGGCGGCCAGAAGCGGTGCTCGGTCACCAGCCCATCCCCGATGTAGGCCGGGTAGTCGGCCGAGGCGCTGGTCGCCCACAGCAGCTTGGTCCGTGCCGGGGCACGCTTCGAGCGCCGCCAGCACGGGGCCCATGCGGTTGGAGCGCTCGGCGGGGACGATCGCGTCGGCCAGGTCGCGCGTAGATGCGGTTCGCGCCGCGCGGTACAGGCGCTCGAACTGCGGCGCGGTCGCGGGCCAGCGGGCGGCCGCGTGTCCCGGCACGCGCTCCAGGCGTGCTCGAGGGCCGACGTCGAGCCAGATCACGCGATGGTGCTGCGCAGCGCCGCGCGGACGCGTCGTGGCCGATCGCCCCGCCGCCCGAGCGCCAGGACGCCGGCGTGCCGGCTCGTCCAGCAGCTCGAGCGTGATCTCCTCCTCGGTGGCGCGGAACGCCGCCTCGCCGTCCTCGGCGAACACACGCTCGATCGGCTTGCCCAGCCGCTCCTCGATCACCCGGTCGACGTCGACGCGGCGGTGCCGAGCGCCTCGGCCAGGCTGCGCGCGGCGGTCGACTTGCCCGCGCCCATGAAGCCGATGCAGACGACGGCGCGGTTGCGCGGCAGTCGATCAGGCGCGTCGCCACCGATCCGCTCCTCGTAGGCGCTCAGGGCGGCCTGGACGTCGTCGATGTGGTCGCCGCCGAACTTGCGCCGGTAGGCGTCGGCCAGCACGAACGCCACCATCGCCTCCCCCACCACGCCGGCCGCCGGCACCGTGCACGAGTCGGTCCGCTCCCGCAGCGCCTCGGCCGGCGCGTGGGTGGCGATGTCGACCGAGCGCAGCGGCTTGGTCAGCGTCGGCAGCGGCTTCATCGAGCCTCTGACGACGAGCGGCGCGCCGGTTGTCATGCCCGCCCTCGAGACCGCCCGCGCGGTTGGTCTCGCGGTAGTAGCCGCGGTCCTCGTCGTAGAAGATCTCGTCGTGGGCCTGCGAACCCGGGCAGGCCGGCCACCTCGATGCCGTCGCCGATCGAGACCGCCTTGATGGCCTGGATCGAGAGCACCGCCTGGGCCAGGCGCCCGTCGAGGCGCTCCTCCCAGGAGACGTGCGAGCCGAGGCCGGGGACGAGGCCGAAGGCCCGGACCTCGAACACGCCGCCCAGCGACTCGTTGGCCTTGCTGCAGCCGGTCGATCTCCTGCACCATCGCCCTCGTCGCCTCGGGATCCAGGCAGCGGACCGGCGACTCGTCGACGTCGTCGAAGTCGTCCGGTGTCGAGGTCGTCGTCGCGGGGCGCCTTGACGCCCGTGATCTGGATCACGTGCGAGAAGACCTCGACCCCGAGCTGCGTAGGAACGCCTTGGCGACGGCGCCGCCGGCCACGCGCGCCGCGGTCTCGCGCGCGCTGGCCCGCTCGAGGATGTCCCGCACGTCGGTCAGCCCGTACTTCTGGGTGCCGACCAGATCGGCGTGGCCGGGGCGCGGCAGGTGCACCTCGGGTACGGCGGCCTCGACCGGCCAGGGATTCATCCGCTCCTCCCAGTTGGCGTAGTCGCGGTTGGTCACCTGGAGCGCGATCGGGCCGCCCAGCGTGCGGCCGTGGCGCACGCCACCGGTGACCTCGACCTGGTCGCGCTCGATCTTCATCCGCCCGCCCCGGCCGTGGCCGAGCTGGCGGCGGGCGAGGTCGCGATTGATCGCGTCGCGGTCCAGCGCGCAGACCCGCCGGCAATCCCTCGAGGATGCAGGTCAGTCCGGGGCCGTGGGACTCCCCGGCGGTGGTCAACCGCAGCGACATGGCCGACGTAGGTTAGGGCCCACCGCGTGTGGGCCGTGCGCCGGCCATCTCCGTAGTTTCCACGGACCAATCCGTGGTTTCTACGGATCGAGGTCGTTGGGCGGAAACGCCGATGCGTTGTATGTGGTCTCGATGAGCATGCTGCGCCTACCGTGACGCGATCCCGATGGCGTCCCCCCTTGAGCATCTTGCAGAGCACGACCTCCTGACCGGCCTCTACAACCGGTCGCGGCTGGTCAGCGAGCTGGATCGCCAGCTCTCGTACTCGGCACGGTACTCGCGGGCTGGTGCGCTCCTCACGCTCGACATCGAAAACTTCAGGGCGGCCAACGACACCTACGGCCGAGCCGCCGGGGACGTCATGCTCAAATCCGTCTCCGAGATTCTGCGAGCGAGGGCTCGTACCACCGACGTGATCGCCCGGCTGGGCAGCGACGAGTTCGCGCTGATCCTGCCCGAGGCCACCGAGGAAGAGGCAATGGTGGTCGCGCGCGACATCCGCGCCGTGTTGTCCGAGCGCCCCCTCGGCCCGCCGATCATGGTCAGCATCGGTATCGCCGTGCTGACCGGCGACGAGGAGGTCGGCGCCGAGGACGTCCTGACTCGGGCGCAGATCGCCCTGTACGAGGCCAAGGAGAACGGCGGCGACCAGGCGCGCGTGTTCAGCGGGCAGACCACCGGCGCCCTGACCTGGGTGCAGCGGATTCGCACCGCGCTGGCCGACGATCGCTTCGTCCTGTACGGGCAGCCGATCGCCGACCTTCGCACCGGGCGTATCACCCACCACGAACTGCTCGTGCGCATGCTCTCCGAGGACGGCGACATCATCCCGCCGGCGGCATTCCTGCCCATGGCCGAGCGCTTCGGCGTGATCGGCGAGATCGACCGCTGGGTGACCAGCGCCGGCCTGCGCCTGGCCATCGACGGCGAGGGCGTGGCGATCAACTTGTCCGGCTACTCGATCGGCGACACCGCGATCGTGGCCGAGATCCGCTCCGCCATCGCGGACGGCGTCGATCCCGGCAAGGTCATCTTCGACGTCAACGAGGCGGCGGCGATGAGCAAGCTCGAGGCCACTCGCCAGTTCGCCGGCATGCTCTACGGCCTGGGCTGCAGCATCGCGCTCGACGACTTCGGCACCGGCTTCTCCTCCTTCACGTTCCTGAAGTACATACCGGCCCGGTATCTGAAGATCGACATGGGCTTCATCCGCGAGCTCGCCTCGAGCAAGCTCGACCACCAGGTCGTCAAGTCGATCGTCGCGATCGCCCGCTGCCTGGACAAGCGCACGATCGCCGAGGGCGTCCAGGACGCCGAGACGCTCGGGGTGTTGAAGGCGATCGGCGCCGACTACGCCCAGGGCTTCCACTTCGGCGCCCCCAAGCGGCTCTCGCCGCCCACGGCGTTCGAGCGCCGGCTGCGCGCCGCCCGGGCGGCGGCTGCGCCTACCGTCTGAGCGCCGGCAGAAGCTCCGCGGCGTGCGTCAGCCCCGCGAATCCGCGCGTCTGTGGCGGGGAACTCGCCCCGAACAACCTGACACTCGCCGCGGCTTCCGGGGCCGAGTGCCATGAAACTCGACCCAGAGCCGAGTGCATCCGCATTCACCACGCGCGCGCGCGGCGAATGTCAGGTTCTTCGCCGTCCGCGGCGCACCGATCCGCACCCGACCCCGGGAACCGCGCCTGTGCCTGTGCCTGTGCCTGTGCCTGTGCGTGGCGCGAGTTTCTCGACACTCGGCCGGTTCGCCGGCTCGAGTGGTGAGCAACTCGCGCTATTGCCGAGTGATTAGCCATTCGCCGCCGGCGGGACGCCGAGTGCCGAGCAGCTCGCGGCCGGCAGAGGTCACGGTAACCGGAGGCGCCCCAGCGGGACGGATTCGAGGGCGCCACGCGCAAAACGACGCGACCCCGGAGGCGCCCCCGCATGGGAGCCGCCCGGGGTCGCGAAAGAACCCGGGCCTAGTAGCGCCCGGCGACGACGATCGAGAGCGGCTGATTGCCAGCGGCCACGAGGGCCAGGCGGACGGTCATCGTGACGTGATGCAGGTGGGCCAGCTTCTTGGCCATCGCCGGGGACAGGTGGAGCCTCAGCGTGACCGTGCCGTTGGTGATCGAAGACACGGTGCCCAGGCCGATGCGCACGGCGGGGCCGTGTCCGACCTTGATGTGGGCCTTCTTGGCCGAGGCGCGCGTGATCCACACGGTGGCGATGCCGTTGGCCGCCTTGTTCGAGGTGACGCGCACCGCGATGCCGTTCTTCAGTACGGACTTCAGGCTCTGCGGCAGCAGTTGCAGGCGCGCGTTCAGGGCGACTGCTCGCGGAACCGGGGGCCGGACGTGGACCCGGGCGGCGCAGGGGTCGACGCGGCACACGGCTGGCCGTCGGCGCCGAGCACCTGGACGGTCTGGGTGACGTTCCGGTGTTGCCGCCGCGATCGGTCACGCTCAGCGTCACACGTTGTAGTTGCCGCCCTTCGGCGTAGCTGTGGACGACGCTCGGGCCGATCCGCGTGTGGTGCCGTCGCCGAAGTTCCACTGATAGTCCGGCGTTCGGGATCGATCAGCGATGAGACGGTCTGATCGAGCCGTCGAACTGGATGACGTCGTCCCTGTTGACGGCGCTCGGGCACCACGAACGTCGGGGTGAGGTTGACCCAGCGCGAGCACGGACAGTGCGTTCGGATCGTTCTCGATCGCGCCGGCGTTGTTGGACTCGCGCTGCAGGAAGTACGGGTTCTGACCGCTGTTGCCAACCGTGAAATATCGAGCTTGTTGGGGAACGGGCACGCACCCGTTGTCGTTGATCTCCGAGCCAGGTCGTTGCTGAACCAGCCGTTCAAGCCGGGGTCGGTGATCGCCGCGAACTCGTGCCTGGCTGAGCGGGCTCACAAGTCGCATGGCGGCGTCGGCCGCGAGTTCGGTGACTTTCGGATTGGCCGGGATCGGGTCGATGGCGGGGTCGTCGCATCCCAGTTGAGCCCCCGGTGTGGCGGCCCAGGGCTGCACGACGTAGGCGATATTCGTGCCACCCACGTTCACGACGGAGTGGTATGACAGAAGAGCGCGGGCGGGCTGGGGTTGGGGCTGGACGGGTTCGGATTGGGCGCGTGGCTGGCGTTGGCGGAGCACGCGATTGCCGGCCGAGTCGAGGCAGTCCACGACACCGGCGGCGTCATAAGCACGACCAGCGGCGTGTACCCGGGCGGCGTGCGGCCGGGCATCCCGGTCTGAGGGATCATCGACTGCAGCTCGCTCTGGATCTGAGTGTCGGTCAGGCACACGGTGTTCGTGCGCAGTGCTATCCGCCCGCTCGGCGCCTCGAACCATCGTTCCATCCGCTGGCGGGGCAATGCCGGGCTCCATTGCGGGATAGTCGTGGCCGTTGCCGGGCCGGCTCGTGGACGCGAACTGGCACGAGCCACCGGTGGTGACCCCGAAGTCGATGCAGCCCCCCGCGAACACGGCCTTATTCGCGGCCGACCCGCCGGCGTCGAAGTACTGGCTGGTGATCGCGTACGGCGAGGTGAACGTGCCGCTCCCGTCCGCGACGTCCCCAGGAATTGCTCGATATAGAACTCGGGTCGATGGCCCAGTTCCGGCGGCCGGATCCCAGGTGAGGACGAAGGTCTCGTTCTTGTGCATGACCTACCGCCGTGCCAGCACAGCGGGCTGCCCAGCGCGCGTAGAACAGGTCAGACGTCGGGCCGGACCGCGCACGATCGGGGCAGGGGTCGTCACAGCCGAGATTCCGCGGCGCTGAGCTGGGTGGTTCGGGACCCGAGACGAGCGTGCCGGAAACAACGCTTGGGGCTGAGAGCCACGCCGTAGTTGTGACCGCCAGCCGTCATCGACCACGACGGCCTGCCGCCCGTACGTCGCCAGGGCCAGCGACGCGACGACGGTCGCGGCGATCGCCAGGAGCAATCGAACAGGGGTGAGCGAGGAACGGCGCATCATCAACTACCTCCCACGGTCAGATTGCGCAGGTCGACGACGGCGCCGACGCTCGGGTCGAATTGGAACAGGGAAATCGCACTCAGTGGAGCGTTCGTGAGCAGCTTGCGGCCAAGATCGGAGGCCGCGCGGCGAGCGGCATTCGCCGCGGCGATGCTCGGGTGCTGCGCGGCGCTGATCGAGTTCACCGAGAACAGCGCCACCGGAACCGCGCCGCTCGCAGTCTGCCTGGAGATGCCCTCGGTCTGACCGGGGGCCAGCGACAGGATCTCGCAGTCGATCGGGCCAGGCGTGCAGGTACCGGGACCGCCGACGACAGCGCCGGGCTGGACTGCGAACAGCACCCGCTTACCGCCCTCGAGCACGCCGAGTTCGACGACCAGCGGCTGCTGCCGGCTGGGCAGGACGCTGAGCCGCTCGAGCGGATCAACCGTCTTCAGGCCGCCGCCCGAGGTCGTGATCGCGAGCGAGACCTGGTAGGACTGCTTGGCCTTGAGACCGCTCGGCCCGGGGGCCGGCTTGGGCGTCGTGGTGGGGCTGGACGGAGTCGTCGGCGTCGACGGCGTCGTCGGGAGTCGCCGGGGACGACGGGGTCGGGGTGACCGTGGACGACCCGGTAGCCGCGGAAGGCGCCGTGCTCACGGTGGAGCCCGTCGAGCCGGTGGATCCGGTCGCAGCGGTCGCGCCGGACGTGACCGAAGCGGGGGACACGGTGGCGCTCGTCGTCGCGGTGGTGGCCCCGTGCTGCGGGGTGAACGGATCATGCGCGCGCCCGGCGAGCTTCGAGGCGCCCTGCGCGGTCTCCACCGTGATGGTCGGCAGCGCGGAACCCGTCGAGTAGGGCAGGCCGGTGCTCGGCTGCTGGGTCACGAGGTTGGTCGGGGCCTTCTTGGAGAGCAGCAGCGGGACGGCGACCAGGGCGACGATCAGCAGGATCGCGATCGGCCACAGCTTGCGCTCACGCAGCTCTTTGATCATGTTGGTCAGGACGCTCATCGGAGGGGGGAGGTGATGGCGGCAGCCGGGCTGCCGGTCGAGGATCCGGAGGTGGACGCCTGCGCCTGGGACGCAGTCGCCGGGCCGGCTGGCGTGGCGCCGCCGAACGCGCCTTGGTCGGCCGGGACGATGTAAGTCGTCGCGGAGACGGTGGCGGTGATCTGCGGGAACCCGGTCGCCCCGGGGGCGAGGTTGATTCCGTTGATGGTCATGAGGCGGCCGCTGATCAGCAGGCTGCTCCCGCGGCTGGTCACGAAGTTCTGCAGACGGTTGAAGAAGTTGGCGAGGTGGAAGAAGTTGCCGGCGAGCGTGAAGGTGAACTGCTCGGTGGGCAGGCCGGCGGCCCCGACAGCCGCTCCCGGCGGAAGCGAGGAGGCGTCGGTCGTCGTCGAGCCGGCCGACGATCCGGAGCTGGAGCTGCGGGGCCGGGGTCGGGGTCGAGCTCGAGGCGCCGGCGTTGGTCAGCTGGAGGCCGTGGAAGGCGACCTTCGCGGCGTGTGCGGCGCTCTGGACCTGATAGATGAGCGACGGGACGTCATCGTCCGGCGGAACGGCCTCGCCGAGGCGGGCGAGCTGGGCGTACTGGCCCGCGAACGCGGTTTGCGCGGCCTTGCCAGCCGCCAGCTGGCTCTGCGCCGTCTGGAGCTGGCTCTGCTGGGCGGTGATCTGCGTGCTGAGCCGGCCTGCCTCCTGGCGCTTGGGCGAGACGACCAGCATCCACCCAGCGACCACGGCGCCAACCGCGAGCACGACCATGATCACGATGCGGTCGCGCGTGGTCACTGAGTTCCTCCGGTGGCAGTGGTGGTGGTCGTCCCGACCGAGGTGACGCCGGTGGCTCCGGCGTTCGCGACGGGCGAGAAGAACACGACGAGAGCGAAGTTGGGCTTGCCGGCAGCGCACGACTGGCCCGACCCGCCGGCGGAGGAGGAAGAGTTGCCTTCCTGCGAATTGCTGAACGTGACGCGAGTGACGCCGTTGATCAGGCGCAGCTGCGACATCAGGCGGGCGACACCGTCCTGGCTGGCGGTGCAGCCGCTCAGCTCGAAAGCGGGTGCGGTGACGGCGCTGCGCAGGGTGCCCGTGCCGGCGCCGGCGCCCCCGCCGGCGCTCGCACCGGGCACGACGGTGCCCACGACCGAGGTCAGCGTGGTGTTGGCCGGAACCACCTTCGAGAGGTCCGTGAGCGCGCCGTGCCAGTCGAAGCGGGCTGCCGCAATCGACTTCACGGTGCCGATGCGGGTCTGCGCGAGCTGCGAGAACTTGGTGAACTCGCCGAGCCGCGCCACTGCGGCCTGCTCCTGCGCAACCTCCGTCTTCAGGTTGTTCAGCTGAGCCGTGCGCGAGGCGATCGAGTTGTTGGCCAGCACGTAGACCGTGACCAGCGCGACGGCGGCGGCCAGAAGCCCGAGCAGCACGTACACCGGGACCTGCATGCCGGTCGACGGCCCGCGGTTGCTGGAGCGCCCGCGCGCGTCCGACGGGATCAGGTTTACGGCCCTCATGCCGGGATCTCTTCCACGGTCAGGCCAGCGGCCACGGCGAGCCGGCCGGCGTCGATGCCGCCGAACCCGCCGGGATGGCTCTCCTGGACCACGCCCACTTCGAGCGGCAGGCCAACCTGCTCGCCGAGACGCTCGGGGAACCCGGGGATGGCCACCGCGGGGCCGGTCAGCACGACGCGCTCAACGACGGCCGAGGCGTCGGTCATGGCCAGGAAGTCAAGGGAGTTGCGCACCTCGTCGGCGATGCGGCGCACGCCGTCGTTCAGCACCTCACGCGCCTCGAGCACGATGTCCGCCTCGCCCTCGATCTGTTCCACAACCGTCAGCAGGCCGACGTGGCGAAGCCACCCGTGAGCGTGCTCGAGGGTCAGCCCGCGACGCTCGGCGAGCTCGGCGGCGAGCGACTCGATGCCTTGGCCGGCGACGCGCGTGAAGGCACAGGCGGGGCCGACGGCCACGGCCAGGTTGGTGAGGCCGCCCACGCTCGTGTAGAGCGTTGCCCCGGTCAGCTCGGGACGGTAGAGCGCGCGGATCATCGCGAACGCGGAAAGGTCGACGCCCACCGGACGCAGGCCCGCCTTGCGCGTCGCGTCGAGCAGGCGCTCGATCATGTCGCGCCGAGCGGCGACCACGACCACGCGGGTGCGCGGGCCGTCCGGAGTCTCGACGATCCCCAGCGAGTGATGCTCGAGCACGGCCTGTTCGAGCGGCATAGGGATGTGGTCGGGCGCCTGGAAGCGGATCGCGGAGCTGATCTCCTTGGCGCCCTTGAGCGGCGGAAGGTCGAGCGTGCGCATGACGATGCGCTGGTTCGCGACGCCGAGTCGAACCCGCTTGCTGAGCTTGTGCGTGCCAAACAGGTCGCGGAGGGAGGCCGCGAGCGTCTCCACGTCGACGACCTCGCCGTCGCGGACGATGCCGGCGGGAAGCTGGGCGCTGGCGGCGCGCTCCACGGTGACTTGACCGGGTCGCGTCTCGACCGCTGCGACATATCCGGGCTCGATGTCGAGACCGACGACGGATTTTGACTTGGCGTATCCCATTTGGGCTCAGGCCAAGTGATCGGCCGCAACCGGCGGCGAGTTGAGGGGATCAATCGTTGAGTGGACAGGCGCGCCACTTTCCGGCATATGTCCAGGGACGCGCAGCGTGCTCTGACCGTGGCGATTTGGACGAAGAAACCGCTGGGCCGGCCGCTCAACCAGGTACCAGCTGGCCGCGCCAAGCACGAGGGCTCCCGATGTCACGGCCAGCCACATGAGCAGGATGCCGCCGAGGTCCGCTTGCGCAGAGGCGGGCCCTAGCGCCCGCTTGATCAGCTCGAGCACGGCGACGTGCCAGAGATAGATGCCGTAGGAGATCGTGCCGACCCATCCGAGCACCCGCCCGCGCAGCAGACGAACCGGCCACGGACCCTCGCGACCGGCCGGCGACACGATCACGGCGAGCACCAGCAGTCCAGACCCGAGCCCTATAGCCAGATGGGTGAACAACCCATACCAGGGCAGGAAGATGTCTCCGTCCTGCCGCGGAGCCCCCACGAGGAACATGGCAGCGGCCAGGGGCAGGCAGCACCCGGACCATCGGGCCAGCCGGTCAAGGCGTCGCCGGCCACCGCCGGCTTCGAATTCGGCGGCCAGCACCGCCAGCAGCATCCCGATCGCGAACCAGTCGAGCAGGCCCGGCAACGCCACCATGAGGGGCCGGCCGTAGTCGTGGACCGGAGCCGTCCACGCACCGGCCAGGAGGCCTCTGGCCGCCAGCGACGCCAAACCCAGCGCGGCAATCAGACCGATCTGCACCCTCAGCGCCCCGCGCGCGCTGACCGCCCCGGCGCATCGTGCCGCAAAGACCGCGAAGACGGGCAGCAGTGCGTAGAACGAAACCTCGACGCATAGGCTCCAGGCCTGGCCCAAACCGCCCACGACCGTGTGCGGGTCGTAGATCTGCGACAAACCGTAGTAGGTCCAGATGTCGGCGCCAATGACGCCTGAGCGAAGCGGAGCGATCGCCACGACGGTCAGGGCAACCCAGTAGCCGGGCAGGATCCGCACCGCCCGCCTCCGTACGTAGGTGCGCCAATCCGGCAGTTCGCGTCGATCGCGCATGCTCCGGGCGTAGGGCAGATAGAGGAGCGCTCCCGAGATCACGAAGAAGACCGTCACCCCGGCCTTCAGCTCCCAGAGCAGCGGGGCAAACCACCTGTTGGGGGACAGGTTGTGCGACACGTGGTAGCCGACGATGCTCAGCGCCGCGATCGCCCGCAGGCCGTCGAAACCGGCGATGCTTCCGTGGGCGCGCTCGGGTCTCACGCCACCCACGCCCACGTGGCGAACTGGAACGTCCAGAACGCGAGCAGCCCGGCGCTCAGCACCACCACCGGCCGGAGCAGACGCCGCTCGGAGCACCAGGCGCCGGCCGCCATCCACAGCGGGAAGATCGTCAGCGTGTATCGGTCGAGCGACTTGAGCGGCTGCCCCGCCACAGGGCTCCAGGTGCAGACCAACAGCGTGGTCAGCGCGTAGGCAAAGTAGGCGATCGGCAGCCGCCGGAACACGACGATGAGCAGCGCCATCGCGATCCCGAGCACGCCCAGCAACAGGATGCTCTCGGCGCCGTCGGAGAATGGTCCGCCGATCGACGGGGCGTAGATCGGCTGCCAGACGAGCGCGTGCAGGCCGGCGGCGCCCGCCTGCACGGCGGACACGAACGTGACGAGCGGACCCGTCATGTGGTGGCCGTGCTCGTGGCCCGTCTGGTCGGCAAACGGTGACAGCAGGCCGTAGCCCCGTAGGGCCAGGTAGCCCAGAAACGAAGCGAGACCGGCCGGCACGACGACGAGCCAGGCCAGCCGGCGATCCACCCCGCGGTCCTTGACGTACATGATGACCAGCGGGAGCGCCAGTCCGGCACCGGTGACGCGGGTGGCGGCGGCCAGGCCGCCCAGTCCGCAAGCGAGCTTCCAGCGCCCTTGCCGCGCGGCAAGGATCGACCCGACCGACAGGGCCAGGAACAGCGACTCGGTGTAGACCGCGCTGAAGAACAGCGACAGCGGTGCGAAGGCGAGCAGGAGCACGGTGGCGTCCGCCGCGCGCGGGCCCAGTTCGAGCGCCGTCAGACGGTGCGCCAGCACCAGCGCAATCGCCAGTGCGGCCAGCGAGAGCACCACTCCCGCGCCCGGCTCCGAGCCGAGGACGCCGCCCAGCGCCCTGACCAGGATCGGGTAGAGCGGGAAGAACACGGTCGAGGTCGCATGCGCGTAGCCATGCTGGGCAATCCCCAGGTAGTGGATCGAGTCCCACCGGATGGCCGGCGCGGCGAGCACGTTCCCAACCGCACCCAACCGCTCGGTGAGCCGTGCGGATCGGCCGGCCACCAGCCGACGCGGCGCGGGACCATGAGCGCCCCCGCGACGCCGGCGAGCAGCACGAGCACGCGCGAGGTGACGAACGCGTGAACGGGCATGGGCGCACGCATGACGGCCCGGAGGAGGCGTCCGGTCAGGGGCGCCGGTCGGGCGCCACCGATGTCGGCGGTGGCGCTCATCGAGTCAGGGACGGCGACGGATCGAGCGACCGCGGGAGCCTCACCCGCGCGTCGGCCGGTACGGCCAGCGCCCGGTCCGCGTACAGGGCGCACGACACCAGCGGCACGACCCACACGAGGTAGAGGAACGCCCAATAATCGGCCGCGAGTTGGAGCCCGATCAGGACGGCAGCGGCAAGCGCGGCCATCCGGGCCCGATCGAGGGCCAGGTCACTGTCGCGGCGAAGCTTCACCACCGCCGCGGCAATCAGTCCGAGGACGCACGCCTGACCCACCGGCTGCAGACGCTCTATCCCCAGCGCGCTCCACACCGATTGGAGCGATCCACGCGAGAACTGGTAGGCGACGGCATGAGCCATCGCCGACGGGCCGTGGATGCCGCCCAGGGCAAGCAGGATGGCCAGCGAGGCGAGTGACACCGCCCCGATCGCAAGGAGCGCCGTCATCAGGCGCCGCCCCCGCAGCGGTGCGAGCGACAGGGGCACGAGCGCGAACGGCGCGAGCTTGAACCACCCCGCGACGGCGAGCAAGCCAGTGCAAGCGGTCGGGCGGCGCCACAGCAGCACCGCGATCATCAGCATCGCGCCCAGCACCACGTCGGTCGTGCCGGTGGAGGCGGTGATCAGCAATGGCGGGAAGGCCAGCCAGGCCACCGCCGTGCGCAGGCCGGCCTCCTCGACCTCGGCCGCGCGGGGTACCGTCCGCCCGGCGCGAGCGCCGGCGGTCACCCGGAACACGGCCCAGGCCGCCACCAGCGCCGCCAGCACGGCAACCGCGAGCCCGACGTCGACCGAGTCCCAGAAGGTGGCGACCGGCGCCAGGAGAGCGAGCGGCACGTAGAACGCGTAGGTCAGGATCGGGTACGTGTCGCCGTGGATCACGCCCGGCGGCATGTGCCCGTACGGGAGCACCCCGTGGACCATCCTGGTCGCGCCCTCCATCACCGCGTAGATCACGTCGACCGCGTCGGGCGAGCTGAGGCCGACCATCACGAACAGGAGCCCCAGCGCAGCCAGCAACGCGCGCAGCCATCGCACGCGCCGCGCCGGCTCGACGCGCGGAGTGAGCGCAGCGAGCAGCGGGATCGAACCGGGGTCCTCGCGCGGCGGGCCGAGCCCCTTGCCGGCACAGCGCGCGAGCAAGTAGAGCAGGCCGGGCGCCGCCGCCAGGAGACTCGCGCTCACGTAGCGGTGCTGGAAGAGGACCACGCTGACCACGATCGACAGCGAGGCCGCGACATCGAGATTGCGCACGCGCCGCCACGGCGTGACCGCGGTCATCAAGACAAATAGCGCGGACAACCCGACGAGCACGGCCGGCTCGTATGCGACCCAGTCACCGTAGGGCACGGGCAGGGCACGAGCGTTGACGCCCGCCAGCACCGTTCCGTCCGCTTTCAGGGCCACCTCGGCCACGGTCTGAGACCCGCTGAAGAAGCTGATCCGCACGATCTGGTCGTCGATCGGGGCCACCGAAGCCCTGGTCCAATGAGAGCCGGCCAGGGCCTGGCGAGTCTTCGCGTCGTGCAGCGCGGCTTGGATCGCGCGCCCCGCCGGTATGGCCGGTCGCGGGGCACGATGCACGGCAGTGAGCGCGAGCGCGGCGAGCAACGCCACCGCCACTCCGACCGCCAGCGGCGCATGCCTCGAGCGCATCACGCGACGGCCCGCCCCACGCATCAGAGACCGGCGTGCAGGTACCAGTGGATGATCGCGGGTCCGGCGAACAGCCCGACCAACCCGCCGAGGGCCAGGAACGGCCCGAACGGCACCGCGGTCTTGCGGCCCTTCTCGACCCCGACGCGCGCCATCACGGCAGCGCCGACGATCGTGCCGAGCAGCACGCCGGCGAGGATCGCCACTCCGACTGAGCGCCCGAGGAACAGTCCGAGGACGCCGGCCAGCTTGACGTCTCCCATGCCCATCCCGCGCGGGTAGACGAGCGCGAAGGCGAGCAGGAAACCGGCGGCGCCGGCGCCTGCGATCAGTTGCTCGGGAACCCCGCGCAGATCCAGCGCCGACGCCGATCGCCACTGCGGCCAGGGCCGCCGGCAGCGTGATCTTGTTGGGGATGATGCGGTGCTCGAGGTCGATCAGCGCGACCGGCACGAGCACGCCGACCAGCACGAGCCCCAGCGCGATGTCGACCGCCGAGTGCTTGGCCAGCACGACGGCGACCGCCAGGCGCGGCCGTGGCCGCCTCGATGATCGGATAGCGCGGCGAGATATGGGCCTTGCAGCTGCGGCAGCGGCCGCGCAGGAGCAGCCATCCCAGCACGGGGACGTTGTCGTAGGGCTTGATCGCGGTGCCGCAGCCCGGGCAGCGCGAGCCGGGCTTGACCAGCGACTCCTGGCGCGGGAGCCGGTAGGCGACGACGTTCAGAAAGGATCCGATGGTGGCGCCGAGCACCCCGGCGAACGCGGCTGCGAATGCGACCGGCATCCCGTCCGCCTCAGGCCGCTCCGGCCAGGACGGGCTCAGCGTCGCCGTGCTCGAGCCCAGCGGCGCTGACGGCGTCGGCCGGTTCGGTGGGCACCCGGCTGCCGCCCGCCAGCACCGAGATCAGCACAAGCGGCAGAAACCAGACGATGTACATGTAGAACCAGTGCATCGCGGGCAGCTGGACGGCGACGATCACCGCGGCGGCCAGTCCGGCGACCTGCGCGGGGCTCCGTCGCCCGCGCGGGCGGAAGGCCACTGCGAGGCTCAATAGAACTGCGCCGACCTGGACGGCGACCTTGATCGGAGCCAGTGACGGGTGGAGCGCCCAGATCGAGAAGATGTCGCTCCGGGTGAGCTGGTAGCCAATCGTGTGGCTCCAGACCTCCCCGAGGCCGCCCGGCGGCAGGAAGATGGCGAACGAGGCGCCGGTCGGCGATGACGAAGCCGGCCAGCACCTTGCGGATAGCGCTGCGATCCTCCGTCCCCGGCCCGATGGCGACGAGGGGCAGCAGCACCGCGGGGAAGAACTTCGACGCCGCGCCCAGTCCGACCACGATGCCGCGCTTGATCGGGCTCGCGAGCGTCAGCATGACCAGCACGACGATCAGCGCCACCAGCCCGTCATTCGTGCTCTTCTCCATGCCGAGCACGCTGAACGGGCAGGCGGCCCACAGCCAGGCCAGGCAGCAGGCCGAGCCGCAAGCCGGCGCGTCCGCCGCGCAGACGAACGCCGAGCCAGATCAGGCCGGCGATGGTCAGCAGGTCGAAGGCGATCGTCGCCTCGCGGGCGGCGAGCAGGTACGTCCACGAGCCATTCGAGATGGCCAGGAACGGCACGTAGAGGAGATAGGCGAACGGCCCGTAGGTGTCGGGATGGCCGAGCGAGGGATAGTAGATGCTCTGCCCGTGCAGGATCCTGTTGGCGCCGAGCGCGGAGGCGGTGCCGACGTCGACGACGTTGTGCGGTATGAGGGTGACCGCGATCCGCCCGGCCACGAGCGCCAGCAGCCCGATCGCGAGCATCGCGGTGGGCAGGCGAACCTCGATCTGGCGCGGCAGCGACCGCGCCTCGGAAGCCTCGGATGAGCATCCTGACCAGCAGGTAAAGAAGCGGCGGATACAGGAGCCACACCGCCGGACTCGAGGTGCGCGTGTCGAATAGCGCGTAGGACGACGCCGAACCCAGAACGACCGCGATGTCGAGACGGTCGAGCCAGGAGGCCCTGCGCAGCAGGAGGATCGGAAGCAGGAACATCAGCGTGAACGGGACCAGCACCCACAGCGAGTCGAACACCTGCCCGTAGTGCCCCCGCGCGTAGAGGCCCGAGGATCAGCGGCCGGTGTAGGTCGGGCCCGAGCTTGCCGGTGGCGGACACGAGCTGGTCGGCGATCAGCTTGCCGTGAAAGTTGAAGTAGATCTCGTAGTGGTTGACGCCCCAGACATACACGGACCAGCGCAGCGGGTGGTGCGCCCGGTGAATCGCGTCGAGCTTCGGCGACGGTCTTGGCGATCGCGAGCGCCTGGCGGGGCGTGATCATGAAGCCGAGTGGAGCGTTGATCCAGGCTGTTCGCTCTGTAGATGGGCGGCTGCACGTCGCGCGGCGGCCCGGAGGTGAGGCGGATTCCTGCCGGCGCGGCGGCGGTGGCGGTTGCCGGCGCTAGCGCGCAAACGAGCACGAGCAGCGAGAGAAGCGCGAGGGAGATTCGGCGCATGCCTCTGTCATCGGCGCCGGATCCGCGTCCTTTACACGCGCCCGAAGCGTTAACCGAACCGAGGCGGCCCGGAGGCCGCCTCGATCAAACAGCGGGTGCGACGGGTCGACTACCAGGAGCCGCCCGCGTTGCAGGCGCCGGTGTTGACGGGCGCGCAGCCGAACGACTCAGTGCCGTTCACGTTGGTCAGCGAGAACGTCTCCGTGTCGCTCGGAGAGATCGCGGAGATCGTGTAGCTCGTGCCGGTGCCGCTGGCGGCCGACAGGTAGGCCTGGCCGTTGGTCGTGTTGGTGTTGAGCGCAGGCGTGATGGTGTTCAGCTGGGACGGCGCTGACGTTGGCGTAGCTACCGTTGTTGTTGGTCGCGTACGTCTCCATCGCGGTGGCGGCGTTCCGGGCCAGAGACTCGGCCGACGCGTCATTGGCCTTGCTCTTCTGGTTGAGGAACGTCGGGATGGCGATCGCGGCAAGGATGCCGATGATCAGGATCACGACGAGGAGCTCGATCAGGGTGAAGCCCTTCTCGTCCTCGGCGCGGCGGCGCAGCGTATGAAGCATGGAGCCCTCCTGGGATTTTGATTGGGTCTTTTGCGCCAGATCCAAGGCCCGCCCAATCGGTCATCCATGACAACGTCACGTCCCTATTGGTGGTAACCCGGCTTCCTCACGATCCGTTCGGAGGTCCGTGGCTTTGCGTCCCGCCCTCGCGGACGGTTTGCCCTTGGCACCTGAGTGACTCTGGCCGGCATGTATCGACATGCCGGCTGCGGAGGGTTACGCGTCTGGACGTTTATCCGGGTCTTAGGGCGTCTGCCGGGCCCGTCTCCTGCGCGTTCCGACCGGCCTGGAATTCACCCGTGCCGTCGCACCACGGGCATTTCACTTCGTGCGGCGCTCCACCCAGGCCGGAGATCAGCTTGCCCGTTCCCCGGCACGGCGTGCACGTCGCCCGCGTGTCGTCTGAGGTGCTCATACCGCCACGATACCCAGAGCGGCTGAAAAGGCCCCGAGGTGGGGCCTTTTTCAGCACGACCGTGTGGAGGGCGATCGCTACTTGATGTTGTTGTAGATGCTGAACAGCGGCAGGTACATCGAGATCACGATCACGCCGACGATGCCGCCGACGAAGATGATCATGACCGGCTCCATGATCGAGGTGAGCGCCTTGACGGCCGCTTCGACCTCTGAGTCGTAGAAGTCCGCGATCTTGGCCAGCATCGAGTCCAGCGCGCCGGTCTCCTCGCCGACGCCGACCATCTGGGCGACCATCGGCGGGAAGGCGGGGCAGTCCTTGAGTGGCGCGGCGATCGTCCCGCCCGACTTCACCGAGGTGATCACGTCGCCCATCGGCGCGCTCGAGCACCGCGTTGCCTGCCGTCTTGCCGGTGATCTCGATCGCCTGCATGATCGGCACGCCGGCCGAGGTCAGCGCCGACAGCGTGCGCGACCAGCGCGCGATCGCCACCTTCTGCACCACCTCGCCGATCTTCATCGGGATGCGCAGCTTGAAGGCGTCCCAGGCGTCACGCCCGCGCTGGTTTCGCTTGCACCGCCATGAAGCCGCCGATGGAGGCGGCCAGGAAAGCCGATCAGCAGATACCACTGGTGGGTCACGAGGTGCGAGAAGTTCACCATGAACTGGGTGAGCGCCGGCAGCTTGCCCGGGAACTGCTTGAACACGCCGACGAACACCGGGATCAGGAACGCCACCAGCGCGAGCAGCACGGTGACCGCGAAGGTGATGACGATCGCCGGATAGATCATCGCGGCGCGCACCTGGCGGCGCAGCGCGGCGTCCTTCTCGAGCTGGTCGGCGACGCGCATCAGGCACTCCTCGAGCACACCGCCGGTCTCGCCGGCCCGCACCATCGCCACGTACAGAGGACTGAACACCCGCGGGTGGCGGCCCATCGCGTCGGACAGGAGCAGGCCGGCTTCGACGTCGTGGCGGACGCCGGCGATCGCCTCCTTCAGCACCTTCGACCCGGTCTGGGTCTCCAGCACCTGGAGCGCGCGCATGATCGACATGCCCGAGGTGACCATCGTGGCGAGCTGGCGCGAGGCGACCGCCAGGTCCTTGGCGTTCACGCGCGAGAAGAGCTCCAGGTTGATCTCCTTGGAGCGGTACTTGGCGGCGATGTCGACGACGACCAGGCCGCGCTCCTTGAGCTGCTCGGCGACCGCCTGCTTGGAGTCGGCCTCGACCTCGCCCTTGGCCTGAACGCCGGCGAGGTCCATCGCCTTGAAGACGTACGTCGCCATGGCTTATGCCGCCATCGAGTAGCCGCCGCCGCCGGCGCCGGCGATCAGGCGGCGGAACTCCTCGGGGGCGTGGGCGCGGGACTCGGCGAGCTGACGGTTGACCTTGCCGGCCCGCACGAGCTGCGCCAGCGCGGCGTCCATCGTCTGCATGCCGTGCGAGGCGCCGGTCTGGAGCACCGAGTAGATCTGGTGGGTCTTGGCCTCGCGGATCAGGTTGCGGACCGCCGGCGTCGGGACGAGCACCTCGGCCGCGACGCAGCGGCCGGCGCCGTCGGCGGTCGGCAGCAGCATCTGGGTCATGATCCCCTGGAGCGCGACCGAGAGCATGGCGCGGATCTGGCCCTGCTGCTCGGACGGGAACACGTCGATGATGCGGTCGATCGTCTGCGGCGTGTCCTGGGTGTGCAGCGTGGCGAACACGAGGTGGCCGGTCTCGGCCGCGGTGATCGCGGTGCCGATCGTCTCGATGTCGCGCATCTCGCCGACGAGGATCACGTCGGGGTCCTGGCGCAGCGCCGCCTTGAGCGCGTCGGCGAAGCTGGTGGCGTCGGAGCCGAGCTCGCGCTGGTTGACGATGCACTTCTTGTGCTGGTGCAGGAACTCGATCGGATCCTCCACCGTCATGATGTGCTCCTCGCGCGAGGCGTTGATCACGTCGATCAGCGAGGCCAGCGTGGTCGACTTGCCCGAGCCGGTCGGGCCCGGTGACCAGCACCAGCCCGCGCGGCTTGTTGGCGAACTCGGCCACCACCGGGCGGCAGGCCGAGCGGCTCGAGCGGCACGACGTCGAACGGGATCAGGCGCAGCGCGGCGCCGACCGCCGAGCGCTGGAAGTAGGCGTTGACACGGAAGCGCGCGCGGCCCGGGATCTGGTAGGCGAAGTCGAGCTGCCAGTTGTTCTCGAACTTCTGGCGCTGGCCCTCGGACAGGATCGAGTAGACGATCTCGCGCGTGTCGTTCGGAGTGAGGACGGGGTAGCCCTCCATCGGGACCAGAGCGGCCGCGCACGCGCACGGTCGGGGGCGCACCTGCGGTGATGTGCAGGTCGGAGGCCCGGCGGTCGATGACCTCGAGCAACACGTCGGCGAAATCGAGCTGCATGCGTATCCGTCCTTGGGTTCGAGAAGTTCGTTGATGTATCGGCAGGCGGGCCGACGCCGTTTACTGCTCGAGCGCGGCGCTGGACGCGCTCGACGGCTATGCCCCGGTCCCGGTGACGCGGGCGATCTCGGCCACCGAGGTGAGGCCGTGCTTGACCTTGTCGAGGCCGTCCTCGCGCAGCCGGCGCATGCCGCCGCGCACGGCGGCCGCGCCGAGCTGGTCGGCCGAGCGACGCGCTGCAGCGCGAGCGAGCGGATCTCCTCGGTCATCACCATCACCTCGTACAGGCCGATCCGGCCCCGGTAGCCCATGCCGCCGCAGCGCCCGCAGCCGCCGGGCTCGTAGGCCTCGATCGGGAACTCGGCCGGGAAGCCGTGGTCGCGCAGCACCTCGGCCGGGATCAGCGTGCGCTTCTTGCAGTGGGCGCACAGCGTGCGGGCGAGGCGCTGGGCGACCACGCAGTCGATCGCCGAGGCGACCAGGAACGGCTCGATCGCCCATCTCGATCAGGCGGGTGATCGCCGACGGGGCGTCGTTGGTGTGCAGCGTCGAGAGCACCATGTGGCCGGTCAGCGCGCCCTCGATCGCGATCTGCGCGGTCTCCGGGTCGCGGATCTCGCCCACCATCAGGATGTCGGGGTCGGCGCGCATCATCGAGCGCAGGCCGGCGGCGAAGCGTGAGCCCGGCCTTGTTGTTGACCTGAACCTGGGTGATGCCCGCCGATCTGGTACTCGACCGGGTCCTCGATCGTGATGATGTTCTTCTCCGGCGTGTTGAGCTCCAGGAGCGCGCCGTAGAGCGAGGTCGACTTGCCGGAGCCGGTCGGGCCGGTGGTCAGCACGCAGCCGTAGGCCTGGTTGAACGCGCGGCGGAAGCGCTCGAGCTCGTGCTCCTGGAAGCCGAGCTTGTCGAGCTCGAGGCGGATGCTCTCCTTGTCGAGGATGCGCATGACCACGCCCTCGCCGTGGACGCTCGGGATGCGTGACCACGCGCACGTCGACGTGGCGGCCGTCGATCGTCATGCCGACGCGGCCGTCCTGCGGGATGCGGCGCTCGGCGATGTCGAGGTCGGCCATGATCTTGATGCGCGAGACGACGCCGGGGACCATCTTCTTGGGGACCGTGGTGGCCTCGGTCAGCACGCCGTCGACGCGCATCCGCACGCGCATCTCGCGCGCCGCCGCGGCCGCTGGCGTCGGGCTGCGGCTCGTAGTGGATGTCGGAGGCGCCGCGCTCGGTGGCCTGGGCGATGATCGAGTGCACGAGCTTGATGACCGGCGCGTCGTCGGCGGTCTCCTTGAGGTCGACGACCTCCTCGTAGCTCGAGCCCGCCTCGCTCTCCTCGACCGCCTCGGCGACCGCGTCCTCGAAGCGGTTCATGCGCATGATCAGCGCGTGTGATGTCCTCGGCGGAGGCGACGGCCGGTCGGACGTCGAGGTGGGTCAGCAGCGCGACGTCGTCGACCGCGAGCACGTTGGCCGGGTCGGACATGGCGAGCAGCAGCGGTGTGCTCGTCGAGGTAGGAGACCGGCACGGCGCCGTAGCGCTTGGCCGCGGCGGCGCTCAGCAGGTTGGCGGCCGCCATGTCGACCTTGAACACGCCGAGGTCGAGGTGATCGAGGCCGTAGCGCTCGGCGATCGCGCGCGAGAGCTGCTCGGAGGTGATGGCCTGCTGGTCGAGCAGCATGCGCTCCGGCGGGACGCCGGCCGAGCGCGCGTCCTCGACCGCGCGCGGCGACGGTCTCCTGCTCGGCGAAGCCGAGCTCGACCACCACGTCGGTCAGGTGGCGGCTCGAGCCGCCCCGCCGCGTCGGCGGCGTCACGCCGGTGAAGGTTTCAGGCGTGCTGCGCTTCGCTGATGCTCATCGCCCGTCCACCGCGCGGCGCATCAGCTCGATCGGCGCCGCACGACCCGTGAACTGCTCGAAGCTGAGGGCGCCTTGGCGCACGAGTAGTTCGCGCCCGCCGACGAAGCGGACGCCGCGTGCCCGTGCGGCCTGCACGAGCGGGGTCTCAGTATCCGTGTACACGAGATCAACCACGCATTCGTAACCGTTCACGTCATCGGCACCTATCGGCAGGGTCTTGAACGCGTCCGCGCCGGGCTCGAGGCCGCTCGCGGTGCAGTGGACGAGCAGATCGGCCGGGGCCGGCCGCGCTCGACCGCGACGCCCCCGAGCTCCGCGGCCAGCGCGCGCGCCCGCTCCGGCGTCCGGTTCCACACCCGAACCTCGCGCGGCGCCGGCGTCGAGCAGCGCCCACACCGCCGCCCGGGCGCTCCCCCCCGCGCCCAGCACGAGCGCCGTCCTGCCGGCCGGCTGCGAGCGGCAGCGCGTGCGATCAGCCCGGGCGCGTCGGTGTTGTCGGCGACGATCCGGCCGTCGGGCTCGAACACCAGCGTGTTGGCCGCCCCGATCGCGCGCGGCCCGCGGCGTCGGATCGGTGGCCACGCGCGAGCGCCGCCTCCTTGTGGGGGATCGTCACGTTCGACGCCGCGAAAGCCGGCGTTCGGGAGGGCCGGGACCGTCTCGGCGAACAGCTCGGGCGGAACTGGCAGCAGCTGATAGCGCCAGTCGGTCAGGCCGACGGCCTGGAGCGCCGCGTTCTGGATGGCCGGCGAGCGGCTGTGGGCCACCGGCCAGCCGACCACGCCCAGGCGAGTCGTTCGCCGCCACGTCCACCGTGGCCGGCTCACGAGCAGCGCTCGGGCGAGCGGCCGCCCCGGGCGCTGCGCGCGTGCTGGTACTTCGCGACGTCGGCCTGGAACTGCTTGTAGTTCGACTCGAACACGCTGCGCGCCGTTGCCGCACACCTTGGCCACGAAGAACAGGAAGTTGGTGTGGGCGGGATGCGCCGCGGCCTGGATCGCGGCGAGCCCGGGGTTGTCGATCGGCGTCGGCGGCAGACCCTTGTGGGCGTAGGTGTTCCACGGCGAGCGCGATTGTGGAGCTGGGACTGGGTGAGCGGCTTGGTGTAGTTGCCGGTGGCGTAGCGGGTGGTGGCGTCGATCTGGAGCGGCATCCCCAGCCGCAGCCGGTTGTAGATGACCGAGGCGATCAGCGGCCGGTCGTGGGCGGTGGCGGCCTCGCCCTGGACCAGCGAGGCGATGATCAGCACGTCGTAGGGGGTCAGGTGCTTGCTGCGCGCGTAGCGACAGGTTGACGCGCGCGAACTCGCCGGCGGAACGTCGTCAGCTGATCGTCGACGAGCTTCTGGATGCTGATCGGCTCGACCAGTTGGTAGGTGTCGGGGAACAGGAAGCCCTCGAGATCGGGCGTGCGGCGCGGCGCCCCGTAGGCCGCGAAGTTGATCAGCGGCGAGCGGCGGGTGGCGGCGAAGTAGCTGCCCTTCACGCCCTGCGAGCGCAGCAGGTCGTTGATCTGCGCGCGCCTGCGGCCCTCGGTGATCGTGATGTTCGTCGTCTTGGCCGTGCGGCGGCGGCGTAGTGAGGATCTTCAGAACCGCCCCGTAGGTCATGCCGTGCTGGAGGTGGTAGGTGCCGGACAGCAGATCGCCCCGTTCGCCCGCCAGCGTCGCGCGCGCCTCGAAGAAGAAGCCGGACGGGATCACGCCGTCCCGGGCCAGTTGGTCGCCGATCTGCCGGGCCGTCGAATGGGCCGGGATCGTCACGGTCACCTGCCCGTGCGGCGAGCCGTGGAAGGGCTGGAACAGCTCGAACAGGAACCAGATCGCCGCGCCCGCGAGCACCAGCGCGAGCAGGGCGAAGATGCGTCCGGCCCAGGAGTGCTCGCCGCCTGCGGCCGAGTGGGCCGCCGCCGGGGCGGGCGGCTGCCTGCGCGCGCGACCGCCGAGGTCGGTCCGGATCCCCGTCGTCCGTCCGGTCGCGCTGGCGCTCGAGCCGCGCCTGCGCCCGCTCCTCGGCGGTCCGCTCGTACCCGTCAGCCAAGCGACTCCCCGCCCTCGGTCAAGCCTGGCTGGCTGGCCAGCCAGCCCTCGAGCAGGTGCGCCGCTGCCCGCGAGTCCTCGGCGGCCGTCCGCCCATGCCGCTCGGCCAGACGCGTGGTGAAGCGCTCGTCGTACAGCTCGACCGGAACCGGCAGCTCCTGCTCGAGCCGGGCGGCGAACGCGCGCGTCTCGGCGGTCTGGGCCGAGTCGCGCCCCGACAGCGACAGCGGCAACCCCACCACCACCCGCTCCACCTCGAGCTCGCGCACGAGCGTGCGCAGGCGCGCGAGCCCGCGCCGGGTCAGTCGGCGCGCGGATCGGTTCGATCGGGGCTCGCAAGCACGCCGGTGGGGTCCGAGACCGCACACCCGCATCGCGCCCGGCCGTAATCGAGCGCAAGCACGCGCATGACCTTACAAGTTGGCGCGGCGCGGTGAGTCACCCGCCCAGGGCGGACTCGATCGCGGTCACGGCCGCCTCGAAGGCGCGCGGAAGCCCGGCGGGATCGCGTCCGCCGGCGCGCGCCAGCGTGTCGCGCCCGCCGCCGCCGCCGCCGACCTCGGCGGCGGCCAGCTTGACGATCTCGCCCGCGCGGACGCCGCGCTCGACCAGCGCGGGCGCCACGCTGGCCACCAGGTCGACGCGGTTCTCGCCGGTGCTGCCCGAGCACGATCGCGGCGTCGCCGAGCTTGTTCTTGAGACGGTCGGCCACATCGAGCAGCGCCTTGCCGTCGAGCGCCGGCACCTCCTTGACCAGCACCCGAGCGCCGTCGCGATCGACGCGCGGCGCGCGGCCAGCTGGTCCACGTCGACGGCTTCCTCGGTGGCGTCCGCGGCGCGCGCCGCGCTCGAGCTCGCGCACGCGCGCTCGAAGCTCGGCCACCTCGGCGGCGACGCGCTCGGGCGGGACCCGGAGCGTCCTCGCCGCGTCGGCCAGCTCGCGGTCGTGCCGGCGCATGAGCTCCACCGCGGCGGGCCCGGTGAGCGCCTCGATGCGACGCATGTTGGCCGCGCTCGAGCTCTCGCCGAGCAGCTTGAACAGTCCGATCTCGGCCGTGTTGCGCACGTGGGTCCCGCCGCACAGCTCGCGCGAGAATGACCCGTCGCCGACCTCGACCATCCGCACCACGTCGCCGTACTTCTCCCCGAACAGGGCCATTGCGCCGAGGCGCCGAGCCTCCTCGAGCGTGGTGCTGATCGCCCGGACCGGCTGGGCCTCGAGGATCCACCGGTTGGCCTGCTCCTCGATGTCGTGCAGCTCCTCGGGGGTCAGCGCCTTGCCGTGGGTGAAATCGAAACGGAGCTTGTCGGGTCCGACGTAGGAGCCCGGCCTGGCGCACGTGGGTGCCCACGCGCGCGCGCAGCGCGGCGTGGAGCAGGTGCGTGGCGGTGTGGTTGCACTCGGTGGCGTGGCGAGCCGCGCGGTCGACGTGCGCGCGCACCCGTTCGCCAGGCTCGATCGTGCCCTTCTCGGGCACCACCGCGACGACCTGATCATCCCCGAGGCGCAGCACGTCCTCGACGCGCGCGCGGCAATCCCCGTGCAGGCACTCGACGTAGCCCGAGTCGGCCACCTGGCCGCCGCCCGTGGCGTAGAAGGGCGACTCCACGAGCTTGATCAGCGTCTTGCCGTTCTCGGCCGCCGCGGCGCCGATCGTGGTCTCCCGGTCGGTCGTCTCGTAGCCGACGAAGTCGGTCGCGAAGCCGGCTTCTTGGGCCAGCGCCACGCGCGCGCTCGCGCACCTCCTCGGCCCCGCCGCCGAACCGTCCCGCGCTGGCGCGGGCCCGCTCGCGCTGACCTTCCATGAGCGCCTCGAAGCCCTCCTCGTCGATGCCGAGCCCCTGCTCGGCGACCAACTCGAGCGTGAGGTCGATCGGGAAGCCGTAGGTGTCGTGGAGCAGGAAGGCGTCGTCCGCGGCGATCCCCTCATCGCCGGCGTGGCGCGCCCGCTCGATCAGCTCGTCGAGGCGCTTGAGGCCCTGTTCGAGCGTGCGGCCGAAGCCCTCCTCCTCGGACTCGAGCCACTTGCGCACCAGGTCGCGCTCGGTGTGCAGCTCGGGGTATTCGGCACCCATCAGCTCAGTCACGACGTCCTGGTATCGGATCAGGAAGCCGGACGGAAGCTCCAGCGAACGGCCGTGCTGGATCGCGCGGCGCATGATCCGGCGCAGCACGTAACCGCGATCCTCGTTCGAGGGGACGACACCGTCGGCGATCAGGAACGTCATCGCGCGGCTGTGGTCGGCCAGGAGCCGCAGCCCCCGGTCGGTCGGGTAGTCCTCGCCGTAGCGGCGCCCGGACAGCTCCTCGCCCAGCGCGATCAGCGGAGCGAACTGGTCGGTCTCGAACACCGAGGGCTTGCCCTGCTCGATCAACGCCAGCCGGTTGAGGCCCAGGCCGGTGTCGATGTTCTTCGCCGGCAGCGGGGCGAGCATGTTCACGGGGTTCTGGTCGAACTGCATGAACACGAGGTTCCAGTACTCGAGGAAGCGCTCGTTGTCGCCGCCCAGGAAGGTCGTCAGGCTTGCCGCGCTCGACCCCGAGGTCGAGGTACAGCTCCGAGCAGGGACCGCACGGTCCGGTCGGGCCGGCCTGCCAGAAGTTCTCCGAGCGCGGACACTCGACGATCCGCTCGCGTGGAACGCCGATCTCCATCCACGCCTCGATCGCCTCCTCGTCGGGCCCCAGGCCAAGCTCGTCGTCCCCCGCGAACACCGTGATCCAGATGTCGTCGGCCGGGAAACCGAAGCCCTCGGTGGACAGGTTCCACGCGAAGCGGGCGGCCTCGCGCTTGAAGTAGTCGCCGAACGAGAAGTTTCCGAGCATCTCGAAGAACGTGAGGTGCCGGCTGGTCGTGCCGATGATGTCGATGTCGACCGTGCGGAACGACTTCTGGCAGGTGGTGACGCGCGCGTGGGGCGGGCGCTCGCGGCCGAGGAAGTACGGCTTGAGCGGATGCATGCCCGCCACCGTGAACAGCGCCGAGGGATCGTGCTCGACGGGAACCAGCGACGCGGAGGGCAGGCGCCGGTGATCCTGCTGCTCGAAGTACTCGAGGTAGGTGCGCCGGATCTCGTCGGAGGACATCGACATGGAGACCGCAGTGTAGGCTGAGGCCCGCCTAGGTCTGGCCGCTGACGTAAAGGTCAGCGCGCGACGAGCCGATGTTTATGCACGATGCAACGCCTCCGTCGCCTCGCCATCCTGCCGGTGGCGCTGTTCTGCGCGATGCTGGCCCCGGCCGCCGCTCAGGCTGACCCCGCCCCGGACCCCGGCGGCTTCCATCTGGACTCCTCCTCGCTGTACGTGCACGAGAACGCCGGCCAGGCCGTGATCACGATCTCCCGCGCGCGACACCAGCAAGGATGCGCAGATCCGCTACATCACCCTTGGCAACGGCGTCCAGTGCGGCGGGTCGCCGTGCACGGCGGTCGATCCCTACGACTTCTCCTCGGTCAAGGGCATGCTCGACTTCCCGCCCGGCGTGGCCTCGGAGACGTTCAGCATGCCGATCGTCGACCACGGCGTGCAGACCGTGCCCAAGACGATCGAGGTTTCGCTGTTCGGCCCGTCGCCGATCGGGATGGCTTCGCCCGACAAGGCCGTGCTGACCATCCTCAACGACGACGAGACGACGCCGCGGGATCCCGCCAACCCACTGGCGCTGCCGGTTGCCCCGACTGCCGGCAACCCACTGGCGGGCGCGAACTTCTTCGTGGATCCCCTGAGCGAGCCCGCCCACGCGGCCAAGTCGATTCCGGCCATCGGCGTGATCGCTCGCGAGCCCGGCACCGCCCGCTTCGGGGCGTTCAGCTTCGGCAAGAACGGCGTGCCCGACATCCAGACCGCAGTGTCGCGGTACCTGGCGCGGGCGCAGGTCACCTCGCCGGACGCTGTGCCGCTGCTGGCCACCTACCGGATCCTCCATGGGCTGTGTTCGGGGCACCACCCGTCGGATTCGCCCGCCGACGCGGCCAGCTACCACGACTTCATCACTGGCTTCGCCCAGGGGATCGGCTCCTACCGGGCCGTCCTGTTCCTGGAGATGGACTCGATCATCACGATGCCGTGCCTCTCCGGGCATGGCAAGGCGGTTCGCGAGCACGAGCTGAGCGATGCCATCAACGTCCTGAATGCGACCTGCCCGCACCTGGTCATCTACCTCGATGCAGGGGCGGCCGACGCGCTCCGCGCCCTCGACGCGGCGCGGTACCTGCGGGGGAGCGGCGTGGCGAACATCCAGGGCTTCTTCCTGAACTCCACGCATCACGACTGGACCTCGCGCGAGATCCGCTACGGCCACAAGGTCTCCCGGATGCTCGGCGGCAAGCACTTCGTGATCAACACCGGCACGAACGGCCGAGGGCCGCTGCGCCCGAAGGACATCGTCCACCAGGGCAACGAGGTCCTCTGCAACCCGCCGGGGCGGGGCCTCGGACCGCTGCCCACTGCCAGCACCGGCTACTCGAACGTCGACATGTTCGCCTGGACCAGCAACCCCGGCGAGTCCGGTGGCCCCTGCGTCCCCGGCGCTCCGCCCACGGGCCAGTACTGGCCCGCCTACGCCAAGATGCTGGTCCAGAACGCGGACTTCAAGGTCCGCTAGCTCTCAGCACCGGCCGGCCGGGCGATCGTCCCCCACCCCACCACCAGCTCCCCGTCCATCAGGCAGGCCAGCTGCCCGGGCGCTGCGCCGTCCACCGGCTCGGCCAGTTCAAGCGTGACGGTTGGGTGCCGGCCGCGCTCCGCATTGCCGGCGACCTGGCACGGCAGCGGGCGCGAGCGATAGCGGAGCTTGACCCGGTCCACCCTGGCCCCGTCGCGGTGCAGCCGCGCCTGGCGAACGACCACGTTCCTGGCTTGCAGCGCTGAGCGGGGACCGACGATCACCCGGTTGGCGGCGGCGTCCTTGTCCAGCACGTAGCGCGGCTCGCCCGGGGGGGCGATCCCAAGGCCGCGCCGTTGGCCGACCGTGAAGCGATGGTGGCCGTCGTGGCGGCCGACGACCTTCCCGCCCGCGTCGACGATCTCCCCAGGGGCCCGATCGATGCCGCCGTGGCGGGCCAGGAACCGCGTCCGGTCGGTGCCGGCCAGGAAGCAGAGGTCCTGCGAGTCGAGCTTGCTCGCCACCGGCAGTCCCCTCTGCGCCGCGATCGCCCGCACCTCGGGCTTGGTCAGCTCGCCGAGCGGGAAGCGCATCCGGGCCAGTGAGGCTGGCCCCAGAGCGGCCAGCATGTAGCTCTGGTCCTTGGCCGGATCGGCCGCGATGCGCAGGAGCGGTCCTCGTTCGTCGTCGATTTCCGCGATGCGGGCGTAGTGGCCGGTTGCGAGGTACTCGCAACCCAGGCGATCGGCCAGGTCGAGCATGGCGTCGAGGCGCACGTGGCCGTTGCAGCCCACGCAGGGATTCGGCGTCTCACCGGCAGCGAAGCCGGCGATGAATGGCTCAACCACCCCGGCTCGGAACTCGTCCCGCAGATCGATCGTGAAGTGCGGCAGGTTCATCGTGTGGGCCAGCGCCCGCGCCTGGGCGACCGCGGAGGCCGAGCAACAACTGCGTTCGGCGTCGTTCTCGGCATCCGCCCAGCAGCTCGAGCGTGACCGCTACGGTCTCCGTCTCGCGCGCGCACAGGAGCGCCGCCACCGCGCTGTCGACGCCGCCGCTCATCGCCACGAGCGTCCTGGGTGCGCTCGTGAGGCCGGCGCCTCCGCGTGCCGCGGCACCGAGCGCGCGGGCGAGAGCGTCGGCCGCCAGCTCAGCCGCGTGGAACTTGCCGGGGCTGAGACCGCCCAGCTCGACGGCGAGGTGCTTGGGTCCGATGCGGGCGGCGTCGATGACCGATGCGTTCCGCGCGAGCGTGACCGCGGCGCTGCCGGCAGCGGTGGTGGCGCCGCAGCCGGACGCGTCGAAGCCGGCGTCGCTCACCCGGTCGCCCTCGACGCTCAGCGACAGCTCGATCTGATCGCAGCAGACGGCGCCGCCGGCCGTCGCCGTGAACGCGCCCGGCGGTCGGCGACGATGGCCCTGGGGCGAGGTCAGATGATGCTCGAAGGCGATGGGATCCATCGCCGGCGAGGATAGAGGGCTGCTATTTGGCGGCCAGCGCGTCGTTGATGCGCTGGGTGATCTCGCCTGTGCCGGCGTAGCCGGTGAGGGTGGTGGCGCGACCCTTTGCGTCGATGATGATGAGCGTCGGGGAGGTGCTCACCTGGACCTTGCTGGTGATCATCTCGAACTTGGTGAGCTCGCTCACCGGCGCGATCACCCCGGTGACCTTGGGGTTGGGGCCCGTGACCTGCTCAACCTCGCTCGCCACGGCACGATCGTCGGCGGCGGCCGGGTTGTAGAACAGGACGGCCAGCACCCCGTGCTCGCGGAGCGCGTTCTGGACCAACCGCACGAGCGCGGCCGTCGAGGCCTGGGCGGACGCCCCACTGTTCGCCGCGTGCGCCGTCGTGGCTGTCTTGGCCTTGGGCGCCGGAGCGGGCTTCGTGCTCGGGGTCGTCGTGGCCTTGGCCGCGGTTGCAGGTTTCGCGGTCGACGCCGAGGTCGTCGCGGTCGGCGCGCCGAGTTTCGCGTTGGCCTGGTTCGAGGTCGTGACGGCCCCGTGGGCCTGGTTCACGGCCGACTGGAGAGCGCCCTGCGACCCGCTGCTCGAGGACGAGGACGAGTGCGGCTTGAGCGCGACCGTCCACAGCGCGAAGAATGCGACGGTGCCCAGCAGCAGGCCGATCAGAGGTTTGGGGAGGCTTCCCATCACGCATGTGTTCGGCAGATGGGGCCGTGTCTTTGAGCCTTAATTGGCCCGAACGGACGCTCGGACCCGAAATTCAGATCGGGCGGAGCCCCAGCTCGCGTAGCTGAGCCGGGTCTACCGGCGCCGGCGCGCCGGTGAGCGGATCTGACCCGCTGGCCGCCTTCGGGAAGGCGATCGTGTCGCGAATCGACTCGACCCCGGCCAGCGCCGCGATGATCCGGTCGATCCCCATGGCGATCCCACCGTGTGGCGGGGCGCCGTAGCGGAGCGCGTCGAGCAGGAAGCCGAAGCGGGCCTGCGCCTCCTCCGGACGGATCCCGAGCAGCTCGAACACCTTCTGCTGGACGTCAATCCGGTTGATACGAATCGAGCCGCCGCCGATCTCAGCGCCGTCCAGAACCAGGTCGTAGGCGCGCGAGGTCAGGTTGGCCGGGTCGTCGAGGTCGCCCTGGGGCGAGGTGAACGGATGGTGCGCGGCGTCCCAGCGCTGCGCGTCGGCGTCCCAGAAGAAGGCCGGGAACTCGACCACCCAGAGGATGTCGTGGCGGCCGTCAGGGATCAGCTCGAAGCGCCGGGCCAGCTCCATGCGCAGCGCGCTGAGCGCCTGACCGACCGTGGTGAGCTCATCGGCCACGATCAGGAGCAGCTCCCCGGGCTTCGCGTTCAACCGCTGGGTAATCGCGTTGATCTCGGCTTCCGAGAGAAACTTGGCGATCGGCGAGCGCCACCCCTGCTCCTGGACGAACGCCCACACCAGTCCCTTGGCCCCGTGCTGCTTGGCCAGCTCGGTCAGCGCCTCGAGGTCCGAGCGCGGGAGCTCACGGGCGCCGGCGTTGATTCCGCGGACGACGCCGCCCGAGGTGAGGACGTCGGCGAACACCTTGAACTGGGTCCCGCTCAGCGCGTCGGCGAGATCGTGGAGCTCCAGGCCGAAGCGGGTGTCCGGGCGGTCGATGCCGTAGCGCGAGACGGCCTCGGCGAAGGTCATCCGCGGCCACGGCGGGGACGGGACGTCGAACCCCTCCCGCTCGAACACCGCGCCCATCACGGCCTCCAGCGAGTCGATCACGTCGTCTTCCTCGACGAACGCCATCTCCACGTCGAGCTGGGTGAACTCGGGCTGGCGGTCCGCGCGCGTGTCCTCGTCGCGGAAGCAGCGCGCGATCTGGTAATAGCGCTCCATCCCGCCGATCATCAGGAGCTGCTTGAACAGCTGCGGTGACTGCGGCAGGGCGTAGAACGCCCCGGGCTGGATGCGAGCCGGGACCAGGTAGTCGCGCGCCCCCTCGGGCGTCGAGCGGGTCAGGTACGGGGTCTCGATCTCCAGGAAATCGCGTTCGTTCAGCACCTCGCGCATGGTCGCGATGACCCGGTGGCGCAACGCCATCGTCCTCTGCAGCTGCGCCCGGCGCAGGTCGAGCGAGCGGTGGCGCAGCCGGATGATCTCGTCGACCCCGGCGCCGTCGTCGACCGGGAACGGCGGAGTCTCGGCGTCGGCCAGGATCTCGAGCGCCGTGACCGCCACTTCGATCTCGCCCGTGGCCAGGTTGGGGTTGACGTTCTGTGCCTCGCGCCGGGTGACTCGCCCATGCACGCTGACGACGTCCTCCGAGCGCAGGGCGTGGGCGCGTTCGTGCGCCTCGGGCGCAGTGTCGGGATGGAAGACGAGCTGGACGATGCCCGAGCGGTCGCGCAGATCGATGAAGATCAGCCCGCCGTGATCGCGTCGGCGATGCACCCAGCCGGCCACGCGAGCCTCGGTGTCGGCCCGCTCGGCGGTCAGCTGACCGCACCAGGCGTCCCGGTAGCCGTTCGGGCGAGGGCCGTGCTTCACAGTGGCCGGTGCCCCCGCAGGATCGTCGGGATCACGTTCTGAAGCTCGGTGTCGCGCTGCTCGCCGGACTCCATGTCCTTGAGGATGGCGGAGCCGTTATCCCCGACGATCGCCACCCACCGGGCGTGGATGCGATCCGCGTGCTTGAGCTGGCCCTTTAGCGAACGGCCGGCCAGCTCGAGCTGGGCCTGGAGCCCGGCCTGGCGCGCGTCGCGGGCCAAGGCGAAGGCGGGTCCGGCGCTGTTGCGCTCAGCCAGCGCGACGAACAGGTCTACGACCTCGGACCCGGCGGGTACCTCGCGCGCAGCGAGCAGCATCCGCTCGACCCCCGCCGCCCAGCCGCAGGCCGGCGTCGGGGGACCGTCGAGGAGCTCGATCAGCCCGTCGTAGCGACCGCCGCCGCCGAGTCCCGACTGCGCGCCGAGCGCGTCGCTGGTGAACTCGAACACGGTCCGTGTGTAGTAGTCGATTCCGCGCACGAGCGTCGGGTCGATCTCGTAGCGCAGGCCGGCGCCGTCGAGCAGCGCCCGGGTTTGCGCGAAGTGGTCGGCGTCCGCATCGTTCAGGTGCTCGAGCAGCTTCGGCGCCTCGCGCATCACCGCCTGGGTGCGACGGTCGCTCGAGTCGAACGCGCGCATCGGGTTCAACTCGATCCGGCTGCGGACCTCATCAGCGAGGTCGTCTTCGTGCGCGCGTAGATAGGCCTTCAGCCGCTCGCGGTACTCGGTGCGTGTGGCGGACGTGCCCAGGCTGGACAGCCGCAACCGATCGTGCTGCACCCCGAGGGCGTCGAGCAGTTCGGCCAGCAGCACGATCAGCTCGGCGTCGGTCTCCGGCGCGTCTGAGCCGATCGCCTCGGCGCCGACCTGCCAGAACTGGCGGTAGCGGCCGCGCTGCGGCGCCTCGGCCCGGAAGAAGCTCGACAGGTACCACAGCTTGACCGGCTGGGCAAGCTTGTGCATGCCATGCTCAAGGTAGGCACGGCACACGGGCGCCGTCCCCTCCGGGCGCAGCGTGAGCGAGCGGCCGCCCCCATCGTCGAAGGTGTACATCTCCTTCTGGACGATGTCGGTCGCCTCCCCCACCCCCCGGGCGAACAGGTCGGTGGCCTCGAACGTCGGCGTCTCGATCCGCCGGTAGCCGGCGGCGGCCAGGATGCGCTCGGCCTGCGCCTCGACCGCTTTGCGCTGCCCGGCCGACTCCGGCAGGATGTCGAATGTCCCCTTGGGGGCCTGGATCACAGCCGGCGCGGCTTCGCGGGACCGATCAACGTTCCGCGAGCTCGGAGAGGAACGGGTTGGTGGCGCGCTCGCGCCCCAGCGTGGTAACCCCCATGTGACCGGGATACACGGTCGTCTCGTCCGGATAGCTGCTCATCAACGTTTCGATCGAAGCCAGCAGGGTCGGCCAGTCGCCGCCCGGGAGGTCGACCCGACCCACCGACCCTTGGAACAGGACGTCGCCCGAGAACAACGCGTCGTGGTCGGCGACCGCATAGGTCACATGTCCGGGACTGTGCCCGGGCGTGAAGATGACCTCGAAGGTGAGCCCGCCGAACTCGAGCGTCTCGCCGCCGGCGACGGTGTGGTCGGCGTCATAGCTCTCGAACGGCCCGAAGCCTGGCCACGGGACGTAGTCCATGATGTTGGCCAGCACCTGCGTCTCCAGCTGAGGACAGTAGACGGGGGCATTGGTCGCGCGCGCCATCGGCGCCACCGCGCCGATGTGGTCGAAGTGCGTGTGGGTGAGGAGGATCGCCTCGACGGTCTGGATGCCAAGGCGCTCCACGGCCTGCAGGAGCTTGTCGGCCTCGTCCCCGGGATCGATGACCACTGCGTTCGGGGCGTCCTTGCGCCGCACGACGAAGCAGTTCTCCTGCACCGGTCCCACCGTGAACATGCGGACGTCGAGCGAGCTCATTTCCGGGAGGGCGTCTGGGTTTGCTGGCTGCGTCGCTGGCGCCGGCGGTACATCATCAGCTCCATGTAGTAGCCGCCGGGGATGTACAGCGCGAGCGCGAACACGGCGAAGATCGCCGCGCTCGCCAACGGGTTCTTGCCGCGGCCCACCAGCGCGAACAGCACGAACAGGAGGACGGCGGCGAGGGCGCCCCGCGTGGCCGCACCCTTCCAGGTCGGCGGTGTGTTCAGCCGGCGCTCCCGGATCTCCGTCCGAGATTGCTTCTTGCGTTCATCGGCCGAGGGTGGGCGACCGGTCCGACCGCGAGTCTGGATCGTGCCGGCAGCCGTCCCGCGGTGCTTGGTGCGGCGCTTGCGCCTCGTCTGAGCCATTATCTGATGGAGCTTAGTAGGCGGGGGTGCCGGTTCGCCACCGCGGAACGCAGCCGGGGGTGCAAAACGCATCAAACCACGCCCCGCGGCCGCCGCCGCCCGCACATAAGCGCCCCACAGGCGCTCATGTGACGAAACCCGACCTAGCCCGCGGGGACTTTGCGCGTTAAGCACCGTGCGCGGCCAGCGCCTCCTCCACGGTCCGGCGGTTGGCCACCGGCAGCTCCTCGGGAAAGCCTTCGAAGGCCGCTCCCGGCGCCAGCCCCACGAGCTCGGCGCGGCTCGGCGCGGCGTGACGCGCGATCGCCTCCACCACCCGTGCCAGCGGGACGGCACGATGGTCCTCGACGTTGGTCGACACCTGGGCCACGCCGCGCGCGTCGAGCCACAGGCCGATGGCGCGGACGCCCGGCAGGCCCTCGCCGCCGCCCTCGCGGACGAGCGCGGCGATGGCACGGGCATCCTCGACGGTCGCCGGCGGTTCCAGCTCCACGTTGAAGGCGACGAGGGGCGGGCGGGCCGCGACCAGCACCGCGCCGGCGGTCGGGTGCAGGCGTCGCGGTCCGAAGTCTGGCCGCAGCTCACCCGCCTCGATCCGCTCAGCCAGGCGCGACGGGCCGCCGCGGCGAAGCTCCGCCCGGGTTCGGCCCCTGGCGAGCTCTCCGTACAGGAACACCGGTAGACCCAGTTGCTGGGCCAGCAGATCTCCGGCCACCAGTGCCTCGGCGCACGCCGCGCCCCGGTCGGATGGCTCGAGGTACACGACCGGCGCGACGTCGAGCGCGCCGACGCGTGGATGGATGCCTTCGTGTCGGTGAAGATCGATCCGCCGGACCACCTCGGCCGCGCCTTGGAGCACCGCCGCGGACAGCTCGCGCGGCTCGCCGGCCAGCGTGAACACGCTCCGATGGTGGTCGGGATCGGAGTGGATGCCGAGCAGCCGCGCGTCGAACGCCGCGCCGATCGCCTCGACGGCCGCGGCGTCACGACCCTCCGAGACGTTCGGGACAGCCAGCAGCACGGCGGCGGATCATAAGCGCGCTGGGTGTCCCCGCGGCCCCCGCGAAACTACACTCGCGGACGCGCCGGAGTAGCTCAGTCGGTTAGAGCAGCGGAATCATAAACTGCACTCGCTGGTTATCGAAAGCGCCATCTAGCAGGCATTTCTGCCGCCTTCTAACGAACTCGGTCCGGCCCGTCTAACAAACCGTCATCGAACGTGGGCCCGAACCGTCGCTCGCACCCCCGCCAAGGCATCCGCCGCCAGGTTCACCAGATGCGTTGGCCGCGCCTATGCCGCTATCGGGGATTCGAACCCGGGTCTCCGCCGTGAGAGGGGGATTGAGCATTCCCGTCGTTCCCAGAAGTATCCAGTTTGCAGGGCATACCTGAAACCGGAGTGATGCAGAAGAGCCCCGCGGCTCTGCCGAGTACGCGTTTGGTACGCGCGAGGCGCACAGACGCGAGCTGCATCCGCCGGATTCCGCCATCGGGGCCGGCGTCGACCTCGGGCGTTGAAACTCGCGTGAGACGCGGCCGATACGCTGTGTTGTGGGCAGGATAGATACTGTGGGCATTTCTGGCCATGTGGTATGATCTGGCTATGGCCCACATCGAACAGATCACGGTCGGAGAGCGCGGACGGATCGTGCTGCCCTCCTCCATTCGGACCGAGCTCGGCCTCACCCCCGGTACGCGTATGGTGCTCAGCACAGAACCGGACGGCTCCCTGAGGCTGCGGCCCTATCGGGCCGTGGCCGACGAGAGTCGCGGCCTGTACGCAGACACCGGCGGCTCGCTGGTCGACGAGCTGCTCGCCGATCGCGGCGTCGAAGCTCAGCGCGAGGAATAGGTGCCCGAGACCGTCGCGGCGCCGGTAATCGACGCGTCAGCGCTCCTCGCCTACCTCGGCGACGAGCCTGGCACTGACGTCGTCGCCGACGCGATCGCAGGCGGCGCGACCATCGCCACCGTGAACCTCGCCGAGGCGCTGAGCACGCTCGCAGCGCGCGGCAAGGACCCGGCGGCCGTCGCGGCCGACCTCACCGAGCGAGGGCTGCTTGACGGAGCCATCGTCGTGGAGCCGTTCACCGCCGCGGACGCGATCGAGGCTGCGCGCCTGCGTCCGCTGACCCGCGACGCGGGGCTATCGCTCGGTGATCGCGCCTGCCTGGCGGTCGCGCATCGGCTCGCCGCGGCAGCGCTGACTGCCGATCACTCCTGGGCGCCGCTCAACCTCGACGTCGACGTCCGCACGATTCGGGGAACGGATCGATGAGCGCCGAGCGAGCGCAGCGGCAAACGGCTGGATGGTTCGGTGGCGAGAGGATGGCAGCCATTGCTTTGCATCCGGGTTAGCGGAAGCCGCCCCGTCAATTCCGGGCCGCGCGCAGCTCGTAGCGCTCGAAGTCGTGGCGCGACCCTTCGTCCTCCATCTCAGCCGACAGCACGCGCCGGCGCCCTGCGAGCGCGCGGTCACCGTCGCGAATGGTCGCGACGCGGATCTTGTCCTTGCGCGCCTGCGCCCGGATCTCCGCGCGCCACTGCCCCGGATCGACTCCCGCCGGCGACGTGACCTGACCGCGGTGAAGCAACTCCGCGTGGTCGCCCGCCGGCCGCTCGAGGTACTCGGCCGCGATCCGCCGAAACCGCTCTGCATGGTCGAAATTCATGAGGCCCCGTCCAGCTTATGCCGGCCCCGGACGGAACACCACGCCGCCTGCTGCCGCTGTAACGTCCGACCAGATGACGCGATCCGGCCGGTGGGTGAAACCAACGGGGGTATCGATCCGCCGAGCGATGTCGCGCAGCCGCGCAGTCCGCTGCGGCTCTATGAGAAGGGCGTCTGGGATCCCAGCGAGCACTACTGGGGCGAGCCCGACGACAAGTTCGAGATCCTCGTGGAAGTGATCGCGGCCGGACCGCGGCTCCAGTTCGAGTTCGAGCAGCTGGTGCCCGGTGGAGAGGACCCTGATGCGGACGACCCGATCCACGACGCGGTCGAGCTGCGTGATCGCGGATACCCCGATCGTGCCCATGCGCTGCTGGAGGACCTGGTCGAATGGGACGCGCGCTGCATCGACGCGCACGCGAACCTCGGAGGCCTCGCGTTCGACCAGGACGACCTGGCGGCGGCACAGGCTCACTACGCAACCGGGGTGAGGATCGCTGAGAGCTCGCTGCCCGACGACTTCGGCGGCGTGCTCGGCTGGGGCTGGATCGACAACCGGCCGTTCTGGCGCTGCTTGCATGGACTGACCCTCAGCACCTGGCGCCTGGAGCGGTATGCCGAGGCGCAGGAACTGTGCTGGGCGCTGCTGTGGCTGAATCCTGCCGACAACCAGGGAGCGCGCGAGCTGCTCCCGGAGATCAGCGCCGGCGCACCCTGGCCCTACAGCCGCTGAATCCTGCCGTCGCGTGGTCCGCTTACCAGCGCGGCGCCGCTCGCCCCGCCTACCGATGCTCGGGAGCGGAGAGCGTGAAATCGATGCGATAGGTGAGGACGGACAAGTCGGTCACTGCCGACACAGCGTAAGCGAGCTGCATGTCTTGCTCGTGGGCGACGATGATGCCCTCAACTCGCTGGTCTTCCCTAGCCAGCTCGGCCCGGACCCATCCCATGTACCGGGCTACCTGGCCAACGACCCGGTCAGACGGCCGACCACGCTTTAGCTCAATCACGACCAAGGCATCCGTGCTCGTATCGCGGCCAGGAAGTCCAGACGCCCCACGGGGGTACTGAGCTGGTGACCCACGGTGCCGGGATCCGCCTCGGATTCCCAGATCTCGAGCGGCCGCCCCCAGTCGATTCCCTCCCAGTTGCTGTCCAAGAACTCCTCGAGGAAGGCCTCAAGCGCGAACTCCAGCGGGGGTCCACCATCGCCCGCCTCGCCGGTCTCGTCCGCAGACTCTGCGTCGATCGCCTGATCGTAAGGCCGCAACCTCCCATCGGGTTCTCGGGTGAAGAGTGGCTCGCGGCTCGCCAGCCACGCGTAGTGGTGGCGGCTGCTGTCGTTTGCCGTGAGACCAACGACATGGGCGCGCACTGTCGAGGCCTTCACCTTCGGATAACGCTCCGCGAACCACCCCACGAGGTCGTTCCGCGTCGCCGGATACCCGACCTCTGCAGCGGCATCCACCATCAACTCCGCCACTGTGCGGTCGTAGAGCTTTGCCATGGGCCGGTTTCTACACCGCAGCCTTCGTCACGTCCAGCTCTCGAACCGCCAGCGCAAGCGCAGCGCAACGAGTGGCGACCGAAACGCCTCAGGCGACGCGGGAGTCATAGTAGGAGGAGTAGCGCAGCCGCTTCGTAAGGTGAATCAACCTCTGCCACTCGCTGGCCGGTGCTGTCGGAGATGATCCGGTCCGTACGGAGCCAACGCTCAACAACGCTGGATTGCGCGCCTGCATGGCCGGCCCAGCGGGTTCAGACGAAGTCGCTGGTCAGCTTGCCTACGTAGAGCCGGACGTGGTGAGGCGCCGGCACCGCGAACGGTCCCGCCAAGATCGCGTCGTTGAAGTCCTCGGTCCATCCGAGAGCGCCTACGAAACGGGTGACATCGGTGTCTAGGGCGCTGTCCACCGGGATATCGAACAAACCATCGGGATCCAGCGCTGCGAACTGGTTGACGAGCAGCACGGCTTGGATGCAACCGTGGCGTGCGGCTTCGATGGCCGCCCCGGCGGCGGCGGTCAGCAACTGGTAGCGCATGAGCCTGAGCGTCTGGTCCTTGATCTGGCCGTCCCGCGGGTCGACAGGGTCGGTCCCGAACAGCATCTGACAAAGGCGGCCGAGGCGTGCCGGGATGTTGCTAGCGCTCTTCCCGGCGGCGCTCTCGAGCTGCTCGAACAGACGGGGACGAGGGGCTCGAGCGCCTTGGCTTCGATCGCCAGCAGCGTCGGGCCGGCCGTCGCGCGACCAATCACAACGAGGTCGTGGTTTCGTCCCTCGCCGCGGTACTCATCGAGCGGTGTGACGTGCTCGGGGAGCACGTCGAGCGCCACGAAGCCGGAGGTGTGCGGATGGCTGTCCAGAACGCGCCCGACGTCTTCCGGCACCGCCACGTGCCCGGTAGCCGTCCATGCCAGGGCGAGCTCCATCGCACTGTGCTTGCGCTTCCACTGCCGGTCTCCGCCCTTCGGGGGCGCGGCGGCAAACCAGCTCCACGCCGATGCGATCCCCCCGCCCGGCCCCACTGCTCGGAGCGGTCCCCGAGCTGGCAGCGGTGGCATGAGCTCGTCGGGGGCTGGCACCTGCGCCAGCGCTCGCACGTCCCGCACCGCCTGGTTGGCCAGCACCTCGAGATCGGTCACGAATCCGTCGAGAAGCCTCCGTGCCTCGTTCATGTTGATGCGAGCGCGCGGCTGGAAGAGCTCGCTGGTAAGGCTGAGCGGGCCGCACCAGGCGCGGTGGTTGACAACCAGCATTACCGTGGGCTCGCTCCACTGGATGCCGGGCTGGGTGACGTGTGCGAGAAGCGACTTCGGTCCGAAACCCGCTGGGCGCTCGTCGTCCGTCGTGCCAATCGAGATCAGGCAGATCAGAGCCGCGACCGCGGCCTCGGGCGTGTATGGCTGGGGTTCCTCATCTGCCCAGACCGTCGCGAGCAGAAGATCGCGCGCGACGAACCCTTGCCCCTGGCGGGCAGGCTCCAGATGGAGCTGCCCGTTATCGCCGACGTGCGCTGCAACCAGCGCGTCGGCTGAGCGGCTGAGGCGAAACAGATCGAGGGTCATGTCGCCTCTCCTATCAGCTTCTCGCCGTTCTAGGCGCCACGCACGATTGGCTGGGACCTGCGCCTCAACGGCGGTTGGCCGGCGCTTCGTCGATACTGGGAGGCCCTGAGCGAGCGAGCGCCTGCGCCTGCAGATCGCTGGACTCTGCCGTCTCTCCTGATGCACGAGGAGATCCCGTGGGATCCGCAGGCGCCTGACGAGCCCACGATCGGGGCTGGCATCTCCGTCCGTGTCGGGGCGGATTGGCCGATCGGTCTCCGGGATGGTGAGCCGTTTCGGGTTGCTGCGGCCTCACTAGGGTTCACGTTCGGCGTGACGTGGCGCGGCACGGTCGGACGGATCTTCAAGACCAAGCGACTCAGCGAGGTCGCCGGGGACGACGGGACTCTCGATGAGCAAGCCGATGAGGTCGTCACCTGGACACGCGACGTCCTCGCCCAGTTCGAGACGCTTGAACCGCGCACCGACGATGGCTCGGAAGGAGCGGATTTGGCGGAGCAGGAGGCGTCCTAGGTTGCGGCGTTTCTGTCAGCCGGTCTATCGAAGTCCCCCGCCGATTCTCGTCGCGCACGTTGTTCGGGCTGTTCAGGCAAGTGCGGCCCACATCCGAGCTCACAGGCGTCTGAGCAGCTCGGCCTTCGTGGCCTCGAACTCGGCATACGTCAGCACGCCGGCCTTGTGGAGGTCGCCGAGTTTCCGGAGCTGCTCCAGTGCATCCGGGCCTGGGGCTGGGGCCTGCGGCCCCGAGGCCGACAAGGCTGGCTGGAGCGGTGGCGGCACCGCCATCCGACCGACGATTCGAGCGACCTCATCGAGGCGGAACTCGTCGACAACGGCTCCACGGCCATTGACTGTGATTGAACGAGGGTTGGCCCGGGCGTCCCCGGCAGGAGGTCGGCCCTCCGGATCGAAAGCTTTGGGTCAGGCACGCGCGGTAGCAGCCACGCGGCCGGGCTAGCGAAATATGGAGGACCGACCTCGGCTCACGTTACGCGGTGGGCCGGGCTGATCCTGCTCGTTTTCCTCGGAAGGAGGGAGTTGGTGTGCTGCACGTTGGGTTGGATCTGAGTCGCAGGCGGGTCGACGTGTGCTTGATCTTGAGCGAGGGAGAGCTAGTCGAGCACTTCCGCGCGCCTTCGGACCGCGACGGCCTGTACGGGCTGAGCCGCCGGGTCGCGGTGTATGACGAGCCGGTGGGCGGGGTGGTTGAGTCGATGAACGGCGCTCGGTTCGTGCACGACGAGTTGGTCCGCTACGGGTGGGAGGTGCTGGTCGCCGACGCGCAGCGGGTCAAGGGGCTGGCGCCGTTGGCGTGCAAGACCGACAGGATCGACGCGCGTGTGCTCGCGGAGTTGTCGTTCCGGGATCTGGTGCCGGCGATCTGGCTGCCGAGCCCGGAGTTGCGCCAAGAGCGGGAGCGCTCGAGGTGGCGGCTGCACCTGGTCAAGCACCGCTCGATCCTCAAGAACCGGGTACACGCGTCGCTGATCGCGTTCGGCCCAGGTCCCGATGGCGGACCTGTTCGGCGCCGGCGGCCGCCGGCTGCTCGCCGAGCGGCGGGCGGGTGACATCGCGCAGGAAACGCCTGCCGCCTCTCACCAGGTTGGCGCCGCCGGCGTCGATGCTCTCCTTCAGCACCGCCGGGTTCGACCAGGGGAAGTTCGTCGGCGCCAGCGCGTCGAGCACGTTGCTCGCTGCAAACCGTGCTTGGCGTTCGGTGCGCCAGTCGACCCCTGCATCCGAGATCAGGCGATCCGCGGTGTCGCACGTGGCGAGGTAGCTCTGCATCACCCGGCGCAGCAGCCAGTTCTCCTGCCACGCTCGCTCGCCGAAGCGACGATCGCCTTGCTCGGACGAGTCTCGGAACTCCCGGCGGCCACGCGGGCCAGCTCGACGCCGAAGCGGCCGGCATCGCTCAGCATCACGTCGAGGCCCGACTGAGCGGCGCGCAGCAGACCCGGCTCCTGAGGCGAGCCGCGCTCCTCCGGTGTCGAATTCGCCGTGATGCTCATTGGATCAGCCGGCCGTGGACGATCAGCTCACTGGGGG
>CAVWSI010000022.1:0-56317 GCA_963757795.1 uncultured Solirubrobacterales bacterium
CTACTAGTTCCGTCCGAAACGGTCGGTACAGTAACAATGTGACGGGTGCGGACAATCGGCGGGAAAGACTCTCTGTCGCTTCGATCCCGAGCAAGCTCGGGAACTTCCTAGCCGGTTTCGCGCTGGGAGAAGCCAGCTTCATGATCGTATGTCGTCCTCGCGGCGACTACGCGAGGCGCTGGAAGCTCTCGGCGGCTTTCAACGTGTCGCAAGCCGATCGGGAACCCCTCGATCTGTTCTGCGAGACGCTCGCGTGCGGCAGCATGCGGAAGGCAGGAAACGGCAGCTGGTATTGGGAGGTGAACCGCCTCCAAGATATCCAGGCGCGCATCGTTCCGTTCTTCCGTAGGTTTCCGCTCGTGGGTTGGAAGGCACATGACTTCGAGTTCTTCGCCAATGGTGTGGAGCTGCTGTCGAAGCAAGTCGTGTGCGACGCCGACTACAAGCAGGTCCTGCTTCTCCGGGAGCAGATGAACCGTGGCGGCAAACGTCGCTACTCGATGGAGAGAATCCTCAGAGACTATACGCCGAGCTCACCGGAAGACCTACCGGCGAGATGAGATAGTCCGATCTCATGGGCGACCATGAGAGCTGACCAGAAATGTGTCAGCCGCGTGTGACTGATTGGTCGCACGACGTAACAACAATGAACGGTCCTAAGGTAGCGAAATTCCTTGTCGGGTAAGTTCCGACCTGCACGAATGGCGTAACGACTTGAACGCTGTCTCAACGAGGGGCTCGGTGAAATTGCAGTCTCGGTGAAGATGCCGAGTACCCGCGGCTAGACGGAAAGACCCCGTGAACCTTTACTACAACCTGGTATTGGGGTTCGATGCATCTCGCTCAGGATAGGTGGGAGCCTTGGAAGCGCCGGCTGCGGCTGGCGTGGAGGCAACCTTGAGATACCACCCTTGGTGTATTGGATCTCTAACAGCACGCCGTGAATCCGGGTGCTGGACAGTGACAGGCGGGTAGTTTGACTGGGGCGGTCGCCTCCCAAAATGTAACGGAGGCGCGCAAAGGTTCCCTCAGCACGGTCGGAAATCGTGCGTAGAGTGTAAAGGCAGCAAGGGAGCTTGACTGCGAGACTGACAGGTCGAGCAGGTGCGAAAGCAGGCCTTAGTGATCCGGCGGTAGCAAGTGGAAGCGCCGTCGCTCAACGGACAAAAGGTACTCCGGGGATAACAGGCTTATCGGGCCCAAGAGTCCACATCGACGGCCCGGTTTGGCACCTCGATGTCGGCTCGTCGCATCCTGGGGCTGGAGTAGGTCCCAAGGGTTGGCTGTTCGCCCATTAAAGCGGTACGCGAGCTGGGTTCAGAACGTCGTGAGACAGTTCGGTCCCTATCTGCCGTGGGCGTTGGAGAGTTGAGAGGATTCGTCCCTAGTACGAGAGGACCGGGACGAACGCACCTCTGGTGTATCTGTTGTCCTGCCAAGGGCACCGCAGGTTAGCTACGTGCGGATCGGATAACCGCTGAAAGCATCTAAGCGGGAAGCCGGCCTCAAGATGAACTCTCCCATCCCCTTAGGGAGTAAGACCCCTGGAAGATCACCAGGTTGATAGGCCGGATCTGGAAGAGTGGTGACACTCGTAGGAGACCGGTACTAATGGGTCGAGGGCTTGACGGATATTTTGATATCCGTGCATTGGCACTGTGCGGTTTTGAAGGCCCGGGAGGGAAGGCTAAGCCGTTCGGCCGGTCTCGACCAGTTTCCGGTGGCTATGGCGAGGGGGAAACACCTCTTCCCATTCCGAACAGAGCCGTTAAGCCCCTCCGCGCCGATGGTACTTGGCCTGCAAGGGCCTGGGAGAGTAGGTCGCCGCCGGTTTATCTATCACAGCGCAGACGACTCGGAACGACACCATGACGGGCGCCCGGAGTGCAGGAGCAGGTCCGGGCGCCCGTGGGGGACCCGGTGGCGCCAGGCCGGCGTCCGGTCACGGCGGTTTTTTCGGCGCAAACCCGCAGGTTTTCGTCCTGCTGGTAGCAACTGCCTCGTGCTCGGCCTGGGCACGTTCCTGGCCGTCGTGTTCGGCCTTCTCACCGCCGGCTCGGATCAGACGACGGGGGAGCCGAGCGGCGCGATCGTGGGCGCCCACGTCGCCCGCGCCGCAGCCAGTTGGCTGGCTGCTCTGATCGCGCCGGACGAAGATCCACAGCCTCACTGACCGCGGTTCGGCGCAACCGGCAAGACGCGATATTCAGATGTGAGGGCGTGTCCGCTGTCGAGCCTCGACGGTCGCTCGATGAGCCCGCTCTGCGCCGGTCTGACGGGGCAGAGGCAGTGGGCCGGCGCCGCCGGGACGGCTGCCGGGTCGCCGGGCGCGCTGCCGCGCAGCGGGCGGCGATGCGGGTGCGTGGATCCGACGGGAGCGGAACGACGAGCGGCGCGTCAGCCGGTGGTCACCGCGGGCATGTCGTCGATGACATCACCAGGCGCGCAGACGCTTCGTGCGAAGACTGGAACATATGTTCGAAACCCTAGATGGGCGGCTCGGACGAACGGTGGTGGACGTCCGCACCGCGCCTCAGCTCGCGAAGTGCGCGCCCTGTTCGGTCGCTAGCGGCCGTGCCGCCCGATCAGGGCGGCGGCGCGGCGAGGGGTGCCGTGGCTATACAACCCGACCCGGCGCCCCCGTGCGGCCCGATCGCGGTCACGAGGCCCCAGCGCTCCTCGGCGATCGCCTCGCGCTGAACTCGACGCCCTTCGTGGCCGGAAGGTCCTCACGGTGGCGCTGGATGTAGTCGCACAAGAAGATAGAGCTCGGCGCCCGGCGCCGCGGTCAGGTGGGAGGCCGCCACCTCGGCTGGTGGCAGGGCGAAGATCAGCCAGCCGTGGCCGGCATCCACGTGTGGCGAGCATGTAGGACGTCGCGGAAAGAAGGCGCGCACGCCGTCCGCATCACGCGCTGTAGATGATCGAGTGAGCACCGGTGATCATGCGGCTGGGACACCAGCTGAGCTGGGCGCGATCCCCATCACCTACGCCGCCGACCCCAGCGACGACCACACCTCGATCTTCGTCGCCACGCGGGCCACGACCTCGGTGGTGAACGCGGGTGGTCCCCGCCGCCCCGCCGAGATCCGGCGTCTTGATCCCGGAGGCGATCGTCTCGAGCGCCGCTTCGTAGATGACGCGGGAGGCCCGGTCGGCGGTCGCTCCGTGGTTGTCCGCGGCATGGCCGCAGCAACGCGCCGCAGGCGAGGATCATGGCCAGCGGGTTGGCTACGTCCTTGCCCTCGAGCGCCGGCGCCGTCCCATGGGGCGCCTCGGCCATCGCCACCGTGTTCTCGTACTCCTCGTTGAAGGCCAGCAGCACCGACTCCGCGCCGGCAATCGAGCCGAACATCGGCAGCACCAGGTCCGAGAGGCAGTCACCGTCGCGGTTCAGCGCCGGGATGACCAGAGGCCCATCGGTGGCGGCTCGAGAGCAACCCGGCGTACGTGGCATCGATCAGGACCGGCTGATATCCGATGTCCGGATGGCGGGCGGCGGCGGCGTCGAGCTCCTCCTTCAGCATCCCCTCGTAGACCGGCGACACGGTCCACTTGGGACCGCCGTACACACGGGCGCCCATCTTCTCGCGCCGTGCGGAACGAGTACTCGGCGACCGCCCGGCAGGTCGAGCGCGTGATCTTCTCGGTGCGGTAGGCGATCTCCGACGGGTCACCGGCATCGCCCTCGCGCCACTGCAGGGCACCGTACGCGTCATCCACTGCCATGCGGACGACCGAGATCGGGTAGTGGACGCCGGCGATCGGTGGGACACCCGGCAGGCGGCGCCCGGTCCTGACAATCACCTTCCCGTCGACCTCCTCGCGCAGCATCCGGTTGGGCGACCCGACGTCGTCGGCTCCCTCCGGGGTGATCGTGGCCGCCTTCAGTCCCAGGCCGGCCTCACGCATCGCGCCCGCGGCATCGGTCACCACCGCATTCGCGGTGGCGCGGCGGTTGGCCAGCGAGAGATCGAAGCGCTCGAGCTCCACGTCCATCCCGAGAAGCGTCGGATCGAGGAGCCGGAGCGACTGCTCGAGCAACTCCTGCCCGGTCTGGTCGCCCTCCAGCACGACGATCTTGACCGCGTCGGCCATTGCGGCGGACCATAGCCGACGCGCTCGCGGGGGTCGCGCTCGCGCTGGCCCATTGATGGCGCGGTCGCTCGGTGCCGCTGGCGCGGTCGCTCGAAGCCGCTTGCGCGGTCGCTCGAAGCCGCCGGCGCGGGCTCTTCCGCGCGACGCCGGGGTCGCCGACGCGCGGGGGGAGGTTTCGCGACTACCGGGTAGGGAAGAAGAGGTTTGCCCCCCTGACCCAGGGAATGCGCGCACGGGAAACGGGGACGGCGGAGTGAAGCGGGTGCCAGCACCGATGACGCCGACGGCGAGCCTCCCGAAGCGATGAGTAGATCTCCCGACGACCCGACCCTCGCTGGCGCGCCCCACCCTCGCGGATCCACCATCGGCGGCTCGCTGCGACCCCGCGGCCCCATCCAGCTGGCGCTCACGACGCGCAACGAGCAGCACGGCACCGTGGTTGGGGTCAGCGGCGAGCTGGACATCCTGACCGTCTCGAGGCTGAACAGCCGGCTCGACGCGGTGATCCGGCGTCGCCAGGGCACGGTGGTGATCGATCTGAGCGACGCGGGCTTCATCGACTCAATCGGCCTGCACGCGCTGCTGAACGTTCAGCGGCGGCTGAGCCGGCAGTCCCGGTCCCTGGTCGTGATCTGTCCGCCGGGCGCGGTGCGAAACGCCATCGAGATGGCTCGTCTGGCGGGCCCGCTCGGTGTGGTCTCCAGCGCGGAGGAGTACCCGCTCCGGAGAGCGAGCCCATGACGGCCCGCCGGGCTACGCCGCCCCCGGCGACGCCCCGCCCGGCTACGCCGCGCGGCCCCGCCCGGCTACGCCGCGCCCTCGGGTACCAGCTCGTCTTGCTGCTCGGCCAGCGCGGCGATGACGATCTCGAGGTGCTCGTCGAAATCGACGCCGAGCTCGTCGGCCCCGTGGCGCAGCTCCTCCCGGTTGACCGCCGCCGCAAAGCTCGGCTGCTTGAGCTTCTTCTTGACCGATTTCGGCGTCATGCCCTGCAGGCGCTCAGGGCGGACGTAGGCGCATGCCAGGACGAATCCGCACAGCTCGTCGACCGCGAACAGCGTCTTCTCCATGGGCGAATCCCGGGAGACGCCCAAGAAATCCGCATGCGAGGCGACGGCGCGCACCAGCTCGGGCGGATATCCCCGAGCCTCGAGCTCGCGCAGCGCGTAGCGAGGGTGACCGTCCTCCAGATTCGGATAGCGCTCGTAGTCGAGATCGTGCAGGAGCCCGGTCAATCCCCACAGCTCAATGTCGCCGCTGAATCGGGGCGCGTAGGCGCGCATCGCCGCCTCGACGGCCAGCATGTGCCGGCGCAACGAGTCTGATTGTGTCCACTCACAAAGGAGGTCCCAGGCCTCCTGGCGCGAAGTCTGCACTGCCATGGACGGGAGCCTAGCTGAGCGCCTGCGGACCGTCGGCTCGCCGCCGGATGGAGGGCTCGCGGCGCCGATCGCCGCGCCCGCGGCCAGCGAGATCGTTGTCAAACGCACAAAGCCCTCACGCGCTCGAGGGCAGGATGCGCCCACCCGACAAGCTACCCTCCGGCCACCTATGGAAAAGTTCGTGATCGAAGGCGGGGTGCCCCTGGCGGGCACGATCGTCCCCGCTGGAAACAAGAACGGCGCGCTCCCGATCCTCGCGGCGTGCCTGCTGACCGACGACGAAGTGATCCTCCGCAACGTGCCCCGGATCCGTGATGTGGAGGCGATGACGCTGCTGCTCGAGCAGCTTGGCGCGCGCGTCGAGTGGCGCGGGCCGGGCGAGATTTCGATCGACAGTTCGAGCGTGGACAGCTGGGACGTCGACCAGGAGTTGGCCGAGCGTATCCGCGCATCGTTCCTGCTCGCCGGGCCGCTGCTCGCGCGCTTCGGCCAGGCGTACATGCCGCCGCCCGGGGGAGACGTGATCGGGCGCCGGCGCCTCGATCCCCACCTCGATGCATTCCGGGCGCTGGGAGCTTCAGTTACCGAACACGAGCGCGGGCACATCAGGCTCGAGACGCAGCTCGGCCTGAGACCGTGCGACTTCTTGATGGATGAGCCGTCGGTGATGGCGACCGAGAACGCGCTGATGGCGGCATCGCTGACCCGCGGACCGACGGTCATCCGCAACGCCGCCTCGGAGCCCCACGTTCAGGACCTGGCCCGCATGCTGGTCGCGATGGGTGCCCAGATCGACGGGATCGGCTCGAACGTGATGACCGTTCACGGCGTCGGCAGCCTCCGCGGGTGTACCCATTCGATCGCGCCCGACCACATCGAGATCGGATCGTTCATCGCGCTGGCCGGCGTCACCGGCGGCGAGCTGGTGATCAGGGACACGGTGCCCGAGGACCTCCGGATGATCCTGCTCGTGTTCGAGCGCCTGGGTCTGCGCACCGAGGTCCGCGGCCCCGACGTGATCGTTCCCGGCAACCAGCAGCTGGTGATTCGAAACGACGCCGGCGAGTACATCCCCAAGGTCCAGGACGGTCCGTGGCCGGCCTTCCCGGCCGATCTGACCAGCGTCGCCGTCGCCCTCGCGACCCAGGCCGAGGGCTCGGTGATGATCCACGAGTGGATGTTCGAGAACCGCTTGTTCTTCGTCGACAAGCTGGTGCTCATGGGGGCCGCGATCACCATCTGCGACCCGCACCGCGCGATGGTGGTTGGCCCGCGCCGGCTGACCGGCCAACGGGTCGACTCGCCCGACATCCGGGCGGGGATGGCCATGCTGATCGCGGCGCTGGCGGCCGACGGCGTCACCGAGATCGGCAACGTTCGCCACATCGACCGGGGGTATGAGCGCATCGACGAGCGGCTGCGGGACCTCGGCGCCCGCATCGAGCGCGAGGATGACGTGCCGGTCACGGTCTGACGCCCGCCGGCGCGCCCCCGACACCACGTAAACGCGATCATCCAGCGCATGGTCGATCGCCTCCCCAGCGGAACGCGCGACTTCCTGCCCGACGAGATGCGCGAACTGCGGGCGATGACCGACCGCATCCGCGCGGTGTTCGAGAACGCCGCCTACGGTGAGGTGTACACGCCGGCCCTGGAGTACGAGACCACGTTCAACCGCGCCGGCTTGAGCAGCGCCCGGCCCGCCTACCGCGTGTTCGACGAACACGGGAACGTGCTCGTGCTCAGGTCCGACATGACGGTGCCGATCGCGCGGTTGGTGGCCACGCGCTACCACGACGCCGAGCCGCCGTTTCGCTTCTCCTACTTCGCCCACGCCTACCGCGGCGTGCGCCCCCAGCGCGGTCAGTCGCGCGAGTTTCTCCAGGCCGGCGTCGAACTCATAGGCGCCGAGAGCCCCGAGGGCACGGCCGAGGTCCTCACGATCCTGTGCCACGCCCTGGACGCGGCGGGCCTGGAGACCTATCGCGTCGGCCTGGGGGACGCCTCCCTTTATCCGGCGCTGCTCGACCGCCTGAACGTCGCCGACCCCGAGCGCCGCGAGCGCATCCTCACCGAGTTGGTCGACGGCGACTTCGTCGGTCTGCAACACGAGGTGACCTCGCTCGGCCTGAGCCCGGCCGACGCGGCGCTGCTCCTCACCGTCCCCCAGACACGCGGCGGACCCGATGTCCTGCGCGCGCTCGAGGGGCCGCTCGAGCACGCCGCCACCGGGATGCGTGCCGTCCACGCCCGGCTGGCGCCGAACGTCGCCGAGCGTGTCATCTTCGACCTCGGCCTCGTGCGCAGCCTCGGCTACTACACCGGTGCGGTGTTCCAGGTCTACGACCCGGCCTACGGCGTCCCGATCGGGATCGGCGGGCGCTACGACGACCTGCTGGGCCAGTTCGGCCGCCCGCTCCCGGCCGTCGGCTTCGCGCTGAACGTCGAACGGCTGCATATCGCGCTCACCGGCGAGGAATCCAGGCGGTCCCCGTGAACCACCTGCGCATCGCGGTCCCCCGGGGAGCGCTGTTCACCGAGACCCTGGACCTCCTCGACCGGCTGCACATCGACACGCGCGAGGTCCGCGAGAACGACCGCAAGCTCCTGTTCGACCAGGCCGGGATCATCACGATGCGGCCCTCCGACGTGCCGACCTACGTCGAGGCAGGCGCGGCCGACCTCGGCATCACCGGCAAGGACGTGCTGCTCGAGCAGTCCGAACGCGAGCTCTACGAGCTGGTCGACCTCGGCTACGGACACTGCACGATGGTCCTGGCCACGGTGGCCGGCGAAGACCCCGCGGCGGAGGCACTGAGACGTCTCGGCGTGATGCGGATCGCCACCAAGTACCCGCGCACCGCCACCCGCCACTTCCTCGAGACGGGCCGCCAGGCCGAGATCGTCGAGGTCAAGGGATCGGTCGAGCTGGCTCCGCTCACAGGCCTGGCCGAGGGCATCGTCGACCTCACCGCGAGCGGGACGACCCTCAGAGAAAACGGGCTGGTCGTGCGCGAGGAGATCGCCCGCAGCACCGCCCGCATGATCGCCAATCCCGTCTCGCACAAGCTCAAGGCGCGCGCGATCGACGCCCTCCTGGAGCGACTCGATGCGATGTGAGCGGCTGGTCGCGAGCGAGCGCACCGCGGACGATCTACGAGCGCTCGCTATAGGGGCCGAGTCGGTACGCGAGATGGTCGCCGAGATCGTCGCGGAGGTCCGCTTGCACGGGGACCCCGTGCTGCTCGACTACACGCGAAGATTCGACACCCGCGGCGCCGACCCGCGACCGCTCGTGGTCGCCCGCGACGACCTCGAGGCAGCCGCGGCCGCGCTGGACCCGGCGGTCCGTCACGGGATCGAGCGCGCGATCGAGAACCTCGAGGCGATGACCGTGGCGACCCGGAGCCGCGGAGCAGCTCTCGCTCGGGCTGGGGGCCACTCGCATCATCCAGCGCCGGGCGCCCGTTCACCGCGCGGCCGTCTACGTCCCGGGAGGCCGGGCGCCCTACCCGAGCACGGTGGTCATGGGGGTGGTCCCGGCGCGGCTGGCCGGCGTCGAGCACATCGCGGTGTGCGCGCCTCCGCAACCGACCGGCGACATCGACCCGGTCGTCCTCGGCGCATGCAGCATCACGGGCGCCACGACCGTGTATCGGATGGGCGGCGCCCAAGCGATCGCCGCCCTCGCCTACGGCACGCAAACCATCGAGGCGGTCGACGTGATCGTCGGCCCGGGGAACCTGTACGTGCAGGAGGCCAAGCGCCAGGTGTTCGGGCAGGTCGGGATCGACGGTTTCGCCGGTCCGAGCGACCTGCTGATCATCGCGGCCGGCGACGCAGGCGCGGACCCCCTCGCGCTCGATCTCCTGGCTCAGGCCGAGCATGGTCCCGGCACCCTGGTGGCCGTCATCTCGGACGCTCCCGATCTCCTTGGGGCCGTCGAGCGGCGCGTCGCCGAGGCCCCGGACACTGGAGCCGTCGCCGCTACGGTCCAGACGGACGATCTCGAGCAGGCGCTGGCCGTGGCCGAGGCGTTCGCCCCCGAACACCTCCAGCTGATCGGCGCCCGCGCCGAGGCCCTCGCGGACCGCGTAACGCGAGCCGGCTGCCTGTTCGTGGGCGTCAACTCCGGCACCGCGTTCGGCGACTACATCGCCGGCTCTAACCACATCCTCCCGACGGACGGCGCGGCTCGCTTCGCGTCCGCGCTGAGCCCCGAGCACTTCATCCGCCGCTTCAGCCAGGTGCACATCGAGGATCCCAGCGAGCTGGCGCTCTCAGCCGCGCCACTGGCCCGAGCCGAGGGCTTCGAGCGCCATGCCCAGTCGATGGAGGCACGCATCCGGGACAATGGCTCGCGATGAGCCGCGCGGCCCAGATCGAGCGTAAGACCGGCGAGACCGAGATCGAGGTCAGCCTGAAGCTCGACGGGGAGGGCGCCGGCGAGCGCGACACCGGCGTCGGCTTCTTCGACCACATGCTCGACCTCCTCGCGCGCCACGGCCACTTCGACCTGGGCGTACACGCCCGCGGCGATCTCGCCACCGGCGCGCACCACACGGTCGAGGATGTCGGGATCTGCCTCGGGCAGGCCCTCGACGAGGCACTCGCCGACCGCGCCGGGATCGCTCGCTACGGCCACGCCACGATCCCCATGGACGAGGCGCGCGCCTCCTGCGCGATCGACATCTCCGGCCGTGGCCTGTGCGCGTTCGAGGCGCCGCTGCCACCGGGCGCGATCGGTAACTTCGACCACGAGCTGGTCGAGGAGTTCCTGCGCGCGCTGGCCCTGAACGCCAAGCTGACCCTGCACCTGACCGTCGAGCGCGGCACGAACGCCCACCACATGATCGAGGCATCGTTCAAGGCGCTGGCCCGGGCGCTGCGATCGGCCACCGCACTCGACGCCGCCGAGCGCGGCGTGCCCAGCACGAAGGGGACGCTGGTGTGACCCGCATCGGCGTGATCGACTACGGGATGGGGAACCGGCGCTCGGTCGAGAAGGCCTTCGAACACGTCGGCGCGACCCCCATCGTCACCGACGACCACGAGGAGCTCCGCCGCGCCGACGGGCTGGTGCTGCCCGGGGTGGGCGCGTTCCCCCAGGCCATGCGCAACCTCGACGCCCTCGGGCTCCCCGACCTGATTCACGAGACTCGTGGGGCAGGGAATGCCGCTGCTCGGCATCTGCCTGGGCATGCAACTGCTGTTCGACACCTCCACCGAGATGGGCGGCGCGGCGGGACTCGGCCTGATCCGCGGCGAGGTCACGCAGCTGGACGCCGCCGGCCTGCGCATCCCGCACATCGGCTGGAATGAGGTGCGCTTCGAGCGCGCGTCCGACCTTACGGCGGAGCTGCCGCGGCCCGGCTGCCCCTTCTACCACGTGCACTCGTTCGCGGCGCGTCCGGGCGATCGCGGCGACGTCATCGCCACCACCGAATACGGCGAGCGCTTCGCCACCATCGTCGGCCGCGACCGCGTGTTCGGCGTCCAGTTCCACCCCGAGAAGTCCTCACGGCACGGGCTGCGCATGCTTCACAGCTATGTGGGCGTATGCGTCGCCCTCGCCGCGGCGCGCGCATGATCCTCCTCCCGGCGGTCGACATCCTCGAGGGCAAGGCGGTCCGGCTCATCCAGGGGGAGTTCGACCGGAGCACGGTGTACGACGCCGACCCGCTCGACGCAGCGCGGCGCTGGGTGAGTCAGGGGGCGCGCAGTCTCCACGTCGTGGACCTGGACGGCGCGCGCAAGCGGCGCGCCGGCCAATCTGCAGCACGTGCGCCGGATAACCGCCGAGGCCGGGGTGCCGGTCCAGGTGGGCGGCGGTCTCAGGACGATCGAGGCGGTGCGGGATGCGGTAGCGGCGGGAGCCGCCCGCGTGCTGATCGGCACCGCCGCCTACCGCGACATCGATTTCCTTGACGAGGCGATCGCCGAGTTCGACGACCGCGTGGTGGTCTCGATCGACGCCCGCGACGGCCAGCTGGCCACGGCGGGCTGGACGCAGCAGACCGACATCCCGATCGAGGCGGTGATCGAGCAGCTGGGCGGGCGCGGGGTGCGCCGCTTCGTCTACTCGAGCATCGACCGCGACGGGATGCTCCAGGGCCCGGATCTCGAGGGCGCGCAGCGCGTGGCCGCGGCCGTGCGAGGCAGCTATACCTACTCGGGCGGGGTCTCTTCGCTGGACGACCTCCGCGCGCTGGTCGAGCTGCGACAGGTCAACCTGAGCGGGGTGATCGTGGGCAAGGCGCTTTATGAAGGCCGCGTCACGGTGGCCGATGCCCAGGCCGTGCTGGACGGCAGGTGCACTACAAGCGAGTGATCCCTTGCCTGGACGTCGACGCGGGCGCGTGGTCAAGGGCGTCGGCTTCGTCGACCTACGCGACGCCGGCGATCCGGTCGAGCTGGCCTGCCGCTACGACGCCGCCGGGGCGGACGAGCTGGTGTTTCTCGACATCACGGCGACCTCCGACCGGCGCGAGACGGTCGTCGACCTGGCCCGCCGCACGGCGGACGACGTGTTCATCCCGTTCACGATCGGGGGCGGCATCCGCTCTGTGGCCGACGCGCAGGCGGTGCTGGATGCCGGCGCGGACAAGGTCTCGGTCAATTCGGCGGCCCTGGCCCGCCCCGAGCTGATCGACGAGCTGGCCGGCACCTTCGGCGCGCAGTGCGTGGTGCTGGCCATCGACGCCAAGGCGCGCCAGGACGGCTGGGAGGCCTACGTGGCGGGCGGCCGCACGCCCACCGGGCGCGATGCGGTCGTCTGGGCGCGCGAGGGAGTCGAGCGCGGCGCGGGGGAGATCCTGCTGACCAGCATGGATCGCGACGGGACCAGCGCCGGCTACGACCTCGAGCTCACCGCGGGCGTGGCCGAAGCGGTCGAGGTGCCGGTCATCGCCTCGGGCGGCGCGGGCCGGCTGGAGCACCTGACCGAGGCCCTCGAAGCGGGCGCCGACGCTGTGCTGTGCGCCTCGATCCTCCACTACGACCAGCACACCGTCGGCGAGATCAAGGCGCACCTCCTCGCAACCGGCGCGCCCATCCGACCGCGTGGATTAACGGGCCGCCTACGGCGGCATCCGTGGGGCCATGTGGGCCCATCCGGTCACCGCCGTCGACCCTCGGCGGGGCTGTGAGCGAGGCTGCGCCCCCGTCCGGCGTCCCTCGCGCCCGACTACCTTTCGCCCACGATCACGCATCGCCGGCGCACGGGGCGCCGGACGGGTGGGCAGCCGAAGCGACCGCGGAAACCCACGGCCGGTTCGGCAAACGTTCTTTGTCTATGTTGGCCCGGTTGATTCGGCCGCGGTCAGGCGGCCTCTTCCACGTATCCGGCGGCGGCGCATGCATCGCAATACGCGGCGGGCGGGACGCGGGGCTCATAACAGCCAGGACGGCAGCACGTTGAAGACCGCTTCGGCCGACCCCGGCCGATGCGAGCTGCCGCGGCGTCCTTGAGCTCCTCGCGCATGCGATCAAGCTCCGCCGCGTGCTCCGCGCAGAACCGACGACCCTGAAGGGCCGACTCCTGGCAATGGCTTCCACTACGACAACGCATAGACTGACAAGGATAGCAGGAAGCTCTCGAACGCACGTTCCCTGAGAGCTCCGTTGCATGCCCTGTGCGGGGATTTTCTAAGGTTGTGTTGAGTGGCTGCGTGCGCCGTGTGGTGATTAAGTTACGCGCGAATGGTGCTTCGGCAGCATCTGGTAGAGCATCGTGTAGCCGCTCAGGAAGATGGTGCCGGTGTCGTCGGCCACCACCGGGTTGAACGCGCCGTCCGGGAACGAGAACACCGGGCGGCCGGTGCGCACGTTGAGACCGGCGGTGGTCCGGGTTCCGAGGTCCGAGTAGTAGACGACGTTCCCGATGATCGTGGGCGACCCGGAGATCCGGCCGCCGGCGCGATGCTTCCACCGAACCGCGCCCGAGCGGGCGTCGAAGGCATAGAAGTTGCCGTCGTAGGAGCCGAGGTAGACGGTCGGTCCGAGCCCGGGCGTGTTCTGCACGGCGGCGGACGAGTACACGTAGGCGCCGGTGCCCGTGGCCCAGGCGAGCTGTCCGGTCTTGGACGCGAACGAGTACACGCGGCCGTCGGTGTTGCCCATGTAGACGCGCCCGAAGGCCACTGCGGGCGTGGAGTAGAAGTTGCCCGACCCGAACCCGAAGTGAGCCCCATTGGTGCTGACGGCCCAGATCTGGTGCCCGTTGGCCGCGTTCAACGCGTAGGCGCGCCCGGCGTAGTCGCCGAAATACACGCGACTCGCCCGACTAGCGCCGGACCTCCCTTGACCGCGCTCGAGGCATGGTAGGTCCAGTTGACGTGGCCGGTGGTGGCGTTCACCGAGTACACCTTCCCGGCCTGATCGCCGAAGTACACCGCGTTCCCGTAGGCGATCGGCGAGGACTCGGTGCCGGCGGGGATGACCTTGGACCAGACGATCCGGCCGGTCTTCATCGAGAGCGCCTCGAAGCGGCCATCGCCCGGAGACTTCCCGTGCGCCGAGAGCACCGGCATGTACATCAGCCCCTGCTTGATCCCGAGCGCGGGCGAGGCGGCCGCCAGCGTGCCCACCCGGGTCTCCCACAGCTTGTGGCCGGTGCGCTTGTCGATCGCCTTGGCCGAGCCGTTGTCGTCGACCAGGTACAGCCGGTTCTGGTAGATGACCGGCGGGAACTCGAGCAGCGCGTAGTCCTGGAAGCGCCACCCGACGCGGAGCGGCGGACCCGGCGGATCGGCGGCGTCGAAGACGTGCGTTCGCGCGGCGTCGAACCCGTAGCGCGGCCACGCGAAGTTGTCGACGGCGATGGCCTTCTTTTTCTTCTTGGGCGCCGCTGGCGGGGCGGTCGTCGAGGTCGTCGAGGTCGTCGAGGTGAACTCGACGTTAGGGTGTGAGACGTTGTGCGGAGAGTGGGCCAGGACGAACGCCACCGCGCCTCCGGCCAGCACGAGCAGGACCGCCACGGCGACGAGCCCGCGCCGCAGCCAACGCCGCGAACCGGGACTCGGCATGCCAGGCATGCTAGCCAGCGCGTCCTCGGATGGGCCTTTGCGAAGAAACTATGTCCATGCCGAAGCTTCCTCCCGAGCAGCGCATTCTGGCGCGCGTCCGGGCGCTACCGGCCGCGGAGCCTCTGCTGGCGCGGCTACCCGACCAGCCGCGGGTCTACCTCGTGGGTGGCGCGGTGCGGGACGTGCTGCTGGGCGGCGCGCCGTTCGACCTCGACCTGGTCGTCGAGGGCGACGCGGCCGCCTTCGCGGCGTCGCTGGGCGGCGAGCTGAAGCTCCACGACCGCTTCGGGACCTCGACGGTCGCCCTGGATGGGTTCGCCTACGACATCGCGCGGGCCCGCGCCGGGAGACCTACGCCCGGCCGGGTGCGCTGCCCGACGTTATGCCGGCCACGCTCGCCGAGGACCTACACCGCCGCGACTTCACGGTCAACGCGATCGCCGTGGCGCTGACCGGCGACTCCGCCGGCGAGCTGAAAGCGGTGCCGCTGGCGCTCGAGGACCTCGAGGCGCGCCGCCTGCGCGTGCTGCACGACCGCAGCTTCGACGACGATCCGACCCGGCTGCTCCGGCTCGCCCGCTACGCCGGACGACTCGGCTTCGAGGTCGAGGCGCACACCGGGGAACTGGTGGCGGACGCGATCGAGGCCGGGGCGCTCGGCACGGTGAGCGGTTCCCGGCTCGGGACCGAGCTCAGGCTGCTCGCGCGGGAGGCGGATCCCGTCCGGGCGCTGCTCACGCTGCGTGCCCTCGGACTCGATCGCCCCCTGCACCGGGAGCTCGGGCTGCACGACGAAGCGCTCGCCCGGCGCGCGCTCTCGCTGGTGCCGGACGACGGACGGCACGACCGGCTGACGGTGGCGCTGGCGACGCGCGACGTCCCCGCGATCGACCTGCCCGTCCTGCTCGACTGGTTGGCGTTCGAGGCCGAGGACCGCGAGGCGATCGTGGCCACCGCCACCCGGGCGGATGGCCTGGCGCGCGCACTGGGGGCAGCCGAGGCGCCGTCGGCTATCGCCGCCGCGGCGACCGGCGCACCGCTCGAACTGGTGGCGTTGGCCGGTGCGCTCGGACCGGAGCGGCAGGCTCGCGACTGGCTCGAGCAGCTCCGGCACGTCCGGCTCTCGATCGACGGGCGCGACCTGATCGCCGCCGGCGTCCCCGAGGGGCCGGCGATCGGCCGCGGGCTGCGCGCCGCGCTGGCGGCCAAGCTGGATGGGCGCGCGCCCGAGCGCGAGCAGGAGCTGGCGGAGGCGCTGAATGCCGCGCGCGCCTAACACGGCGCGCTGGAGCGGCCGGACCGGGCATTACGAGGTGTGGTACCTGACGCTGACCGACGGCGGATCGGGCGTCGGGATCTGGATCCGTTACACGATGACGGCCCCGCTGGGCGAACCACCAACGGCCGCGCTCTGGTTCGCGGCGATGGACCCGGGCCTCGGAGTGATCGCGCGCAAGGCGATCCGGTCGATTGATGCGCTGACGGCGCGGGATGAGCCGTTCGAGTTGCGCATCGGAGATGCGGCGTTGAGCGACCATGGAATGTCCGGCGGATTCGATGACGTGGCCTGGGACCTGCGCTGGACGCCCCCGGCTCGGCCCTACCGGCACGTGCACCCGCTGGTCGAGCGGCTCGGCCTGGCCCAGACGGTGCTCGAGCTTCCGGGCGCCGACCTCGCGGTCGAGGGAACCGTGAGCTACGCCGGGCAGCGGCTCGAGCTGGCCGGCGCCCGCGGCGGACAGGCCCACCTATGGGGGTCCAAGCACGCCGACTCGTGGGCGTGGGTCCACTGCAACGACCTGCGCGATGCCGCCGGGGACCGGGCAGACGACACGTTCATCGACGCCGTGTCGGTCTCGGTGCGCCGAGGCGGGCGCTCGATCGGGCCGCTCACGCCCGTCGTCGGGCGCCTGGCCGGCCGGGACTTCAGCTCGATCTCGCCCGTGCGCGTGATCGCCAACTCGAGAAGCTACGCGCTGACCGGCTGGCGCTTCGAGGCGATCGACGGCAGCCGCAAGCTCCTCGCCGAGGTCGACGGCGCGCGCGATCAGCTGGCAGGCGTCACCTATCACGATCCCGACGGCGACCTCGCCTATTGCTACAACACCGAGACTGCCTCGATCCGCCTGCACCTCTACGAGCGAGCGCCGCGCCTCAGCCGATGGGCGCACGCCGCCAGCTGGCAGGCCCAGGGGCGCGCTCACTTCGAATACGCCCAGCGCGCACCGGTGCCCGAGCAGGAGCTGCACTTGACGTGAGGCTCACAGCGCCGTTCTACGCCCGCGGCGAGCACCTGGGCATCGATCTGCCGGGCGCCCGGGCGCTGTTCACCACGCGCCGGGGCGGGTTCTCCCGAGGGCCGTATGCCAGCCTGAACCTGGGGCGGCTGACCGCCGACCGGCCCGAGGCGGTGCAGAGCAACCGGGCGAAGCTGCAGGACGAGGTGGGGGTCCCGCCGGCCCACATCCGGCAGGTGCATGGCACCGTGGTGCGGCGGATCACGGCGTTGCCCGTGCCCGGGGTGGCGCCGCTGCCCGACGAGGGGATCGAGCTGCCCGAGGCCGACGGCCAGGCCACCCCGCTGCGCGAGGTGGCGCCGATGGTCCTGGTGGCGGACTGCCTCCCGATCGCGGTGGCGGGACGGAGCGCCAACGGCGACGGCGGCTCGGCGGTGGCGATGCTTCACGCCGGCTGGCGGGGACTCGCGGGCGGGATCCTGGCCGAGGGCGTGCATGCACTGCGGGAGCTCGGGGTGGATCGGCCGGATCGAGGCGGCGATCGGCCCCGGGGCGGGTGGCTGCTGCTACGAGGTGGGGGAGGAGGTGCACGCGGAGTTCGCCGAGCTCGGCCCGAGCGTGCGGCGCGGGCGCAACCTCGACCTGAAGGCGATCGCCCGGGGCCAGCTCGGTACAGGCCGGCGTGGGCGCGGTGCACGACGTCGGGCTGTGCACGATCTGCTCGGACGAGGCCCTGTTCTTCTCCCACCGCCGCGATCGCGGCGATCACCGGGCGGCAGGCCGGAATCGCGTGGTTGAACTGATCACCGGGACTCCAGGCCGAGATGCTCCGCGCCAACCTGGAGCGGGTCCGCGCCGAGATCGCCGGCACGGGCCGCGACCCGGACGAGCGTCCAGATTCTGGCGGCGGTCAAGTACGTGCCCGCTCGAGGAGCTCGGGGTGCTGGCCGAGGCCGGGCCTGACGCTGCTCGGCGAGAACCGGGCGCAGGATCTGGTGGCCAAGGCCGACGCGTACCCGGGCGTCTTCACCTGGGACTTCATCGGGCACCTGCAGAGCCGCAAGGTCAAGCAGGTACTGCCGTACGTCCGCTACATCGAGACGGTGGCGAGCGATTCGGCGCTCGAGCAGCTTCGCCGCCACGGCTCGGATGCGACCGAGATCCTGGTCGAGGTCAACGTGGCCGGCGACGAGGGCAAGAGCGGGATCGCGCCCGGGGAGCTTCCCGGGTTGCTGGAACGCTGCCCGGTCAAGGTCGTCGGGCTGATGACGATGCCGCCGCTGGCCGACGAATCCGAGGCCAGCCGGAGGCATTTCGCGGCGCTCCGCGAGCTGGCCGCCGAGCACGACCTGTCCGAACTGTCGATGGGGACGAGCCAGGACTACATCGTGGCCGTCGAGGAGGGGGCCACGATCGTGCGGCTCGGAACTGGCCTATACCGCCCCGGACAGCCATCCGGAGCGTCATAATCACGGCAGGGAAACGCCGGCTGGAAGCGAAAGACCGAATCCGAGATGGCCCTACGAGACACCTGGCACCGCACGCTGATGTACTTCGGTCTGGCGGACGACGAGGATTACGAGGATGACGTCGAGCCGTACAGCGAGCCCGAGGTCGAGGCTCAGCACGCGTATAGCGACCGTCCCAACGTGCGCCGCTTGAGCTCGCGGCGCCGGCGCGACGAGTTCGACGACATCTTCGCCGAAGATGCCGAGTCCGAGCGCCGCACGGCCTCGCTGCGCCCGGTGGGCGGCGGCGGTCGCGGCAACGGCCGCGGGGGAGCCGACCGGGTGCACTTCGTCGCTCCCAAGAACTTCAACGAGGTCCAGGACGTGGCCGACAAGTTCAAGGACGCGATCCCGGTGATCTTGAACCTTCAGAACACCGATCACGACCTCTCCAAGCGCCTGATCGACTTCTCGAGCGGCCTCACCTACGCGCTCGACGGCGGCATGCAGCGGATCGCCGACAAGGTGTTTCTGCTCACTCCGCGCAACGTCGAGGTGTCCGCGGAGGAGCGCGCCCGCCTGCTCGAGAAGGGTTTCTTCAACCAAAGCTGAGCCTGCGAGCGGGCGGCGCCTCGCGCCAGCGCTAGATTTCACTTGATGCAGGTTGGACTGATCGGCGCTGGCAACATGGCTCGCGCGCTGGCGCGCGGCTGGGGAGATCCCGTGCTTTGCTCGGATGGCGGCTCGGGACGGGCTCGGGCGCTGGCGGACGAGTTGGGCGGCGAGGCGGTCGCCTCGAACGTGGAGGTTGCCGAGCGGGCCGATCTGGTCGTGCTCTGCCACAAGCCGGCTCAGTTCGACGACGTCGCGCACGAGCTGCGTGGCCACGCCAAGGCGGTCGCATCCGTTCTGGGCGGCGTGAACACGCGCACTCTGCGCTGGGGCTACGGCGTGCCGGTGTTCCGATTCATGCCGAACACGCCGGTCGAGGTCCGCCGCGGGGTTGTCTGCTACTCGCGCGAGGACGCGGTCGACGGCGAGATGGAGGACGAGGTGCTCGAGCTGTTCGGACGTCTAGGCGCTGTCGTGCAGGTGCCGGAGTCGCTCATCGAGGCGGCCAGCGCGGTGATGGGCGTCGGGCCGGCGTACCAGGCGCTGCTGGCCGAGGCGCAGGTCGACGCGGCGGTTCGTCACGGACTCAAGCCCGCCCTGGCCGGCCGGCTGGTGGCCGAGACGATGGCCGGCACGGCGGCTCTGCTCCACAAGCGCGACTACGACACGCTTGCGGTTCGGCGGGAGGTCACCTCGCCGGGCGGCACCACTGCCCGGGGGCTGGCCGCGCTCGAGCGCGCCGGAGTGCGGCCGGCCTTCCAGGATGCCTTCGACGCCGTGGTGGGGGCGACGGGCTGATGGTGCTCGCGGCGCTCACCCGAGGCGACATCGCCAACTACGTGCAGGCGCTGTTCCTCGTCTACATCCTGCTGATCTTCGTCTACATCCTGTTCAACATGATGTTCTCGCTGGGCCTGCGGCCACCGTACTCGCGCTTCACCGACGCGGTGATGAACTTCCTGCGCGACGTCTGCGAGCCCTACCTGAAGATCTTCCGCCGGTTCATTCCGCCGATCGGCATGTTCGACCTGACCCCAATGATCGCGATCATCCTCCTCTACGTCGTGGAAACCCTCGTGGTCAACGCGATCAGGGGCTGATGGGCGGTATCGCGCCGGCCGGGTGACACAAACGAAGGCATCGCTCCGCACGGCGGCGATCGCCCGTGCCGCGCTCGTGGCCGCGGTCGTGCTCGCCCTCGATCAGGTGACCAAGCACACGGTCGCCACGGGGATCGCCGCCGGCGAGGAGCAGAAGTTCCTGCCCGGCGTGAACCTCGTGCACGTGCGGAACACCGGTGTGGCCTTCAGCATCTTCTCCGGCGGCGGCACGCTCGTGCTCGTGTTCACGCTGGTCGCGCTGGCCCTGCTGCTGGCCTATTTCGCCCGGCATCCGGAGCGGCCGTGGTTGTGGGTGCCCACGGGCATGCTGGTGGGGGGAGCGGTGGGCAACCTGATCGACCGGATCGCGAACGGCGCGGTGACCGACTTCATCAAGCTGCCGCACTGGCCGGCGTTCAACGTGGCCGACATGTCGATCACGTTCGGGGTGCTCGCGCTGCTGTGGGTACTGGAGGGACCCCGGCAGCAGCGCGATGGGCGGGCTACGAGACCCAGGTGACTCGCCTCGAACTGTGCGTTCCCGACCAGGCGGCCGGCACCCGCCTGGACCGCTTCCTGGCCGTCCCGCTCGGCTCCCGGGCGCGCGCCCAGGCGCTGATCGACGCCGGCCATGTGCTGGTGGATGGGTCGGTGCGGCCCAAGCGCCACCTGGTGGCGGGCGGGGAGTCGATCGAGGTCGACGACGCCGAACTCGACGGGCCGCCATCGCCTGAGGACGACCCGGCCGCGTACGACGTGGCCTACGAGGACGAGCACCTGCATCGTGGTCGACAAGCCCGCCGGCGTGGTCGTGCATCCGGCCCGCGGGCATTGGGCGGGGACGCTGGCCCAGGCCCTGGCCGGCCGGGCCGCGGGCGGCGAGGAGTCGTGGCGGGCCGGGATCGTGCACCGACTCGACCGCGACACCTCGGGCCTGCTGGTGGTGGCCAAGAGCGACGAGGTCCATCGTGCTCTGAAGGCGCTGCTCTCCGCGCGCCGTCTGCGACGCGAGTATCTCGCCCTGGTCGACGGCCATCCCCCGGCCCGCACCGGGACGATCGACGCTCCGATCGGCCGCCACCGCCGTGACCGCAAGCTGATGTCGATCGACAGCGACGACCCGCGGGAGGCCCGCACCCACTTCGAGATCGAGCGCCTGCTGCCGGCCACGCGCGCTGCTGCGCGTCACGCTCGAGACGGGCCGCACCCACCAGATCCGCGTCCACCTGGCCGCCATCGGCCATCCCGTCTGCGGCGACACCCAGTACGGCACGAGCGGACGCTACGGCCTGACCCGCCAGTTTCTGCACGCCGCGCGCCTGGCGTTCGTGCACCCGGTGACGCGCGAGGAGGTCGACGTGCGCTCGGAGTTGCCGGCGGAGCTGGCGGCGGCGCTGGAGTGCGGCGCGCGCGATAGCCGCGCGCACCCCCAGATCGCCGGCCGGGCTGCCTTAGGGGTGGTCGGTGCCCGTTGGCGCCGGCCCTCGCGTGACTGCGGATACAGCGACGCCGGCCCAGACCGGAGCGCGGGCGGCCCAAGGGACACGACCACCTAAATAAAGGGCGGGGCGGCCCGTCCACAGCCGCCCCGCCTGACGTTGCGAACCGAGCCACCGGAGGTAGGGGAAGGGAGGTTCGGCCCGCGCGCGAGCCACCGCTGAAGGTAGGGGAAGCGAATGGCCCGCTACACCTGAAAACGTAGCGGCGCTCGAAAACTTGCGTAAACTGATTTGACCGTCCCCGATCCCGTTCACGTGGATCGTGCCCTGCCTCGAGCTGTCGAGGTCCACGAGCACGCGTGAGCGGGCCGAAAGCAACACCAAACCAAGGGAGAGAGCAGTGGCTCGAGATCGGCATTAAGGAGCTGCTGGAGGCCGGCGTCCATTTCGGCCACCAGACGCGCCGTTGGAATCCCAAGATGCGCCGCTTCATCTTCGGCGAGCGCGACGGGAACTACATCATCGACCTCCTCCAGACCCAGGCGCTGCTGGAGGATGCCCGCCAGTTCGCCGCCGAGGTCGTCGCGGCGCGGCGGCACCGTCCTGTTCGTCGGGACCAAGAAGCAGGCGCGCGACACCATCCGCGAGAACGCGCGAGGCGGCCGACATGCCCTACGTCAACCACCGCTGGCTGGGCGGCCTGCTGACCAACTTCCAGACGATCTCGCTGCGCATCAAGCGCCTGCACGACCTCGAGCGCTACGAGACCGAGGGCCAGCTCCAGCTGCTCCCCACCCGCGAGCGGATGGCCGCCCAGGCCGACCTGGAGAAGCTGCGGGCGAATCTCGGCGGCGTGAAGAACATGCAGCGCCTGCCCGACGCGGTGTTCGTGATCGACCTGAAGACCGAGGCGATCGCCGTGCGCGAGGCCCAGCGCCTGCGCATCCCGATCATCGGGCTGGTCGACACCAATTGCGACCCCGACGGGATCGACTACGTGGTGCCCGGCAACGACGACGCGATCCGCTCCTGCGCCCTGATCACCAGGGCGGTCGGCGACGTGGTCTCGCAGGGCCACAACGTCTTCCGCGAGGAGGAGGAGCGCGCCCGGCTCGAGCGCGAGCGCCAGGAGGCCGAGGAGCGGGCCCGTCAGGAGGCCGAGGAGCGCGCGCGTCAGGAGGCGGAGGAGCGCGCCCGGCAGGAGGCCGAGGAGGCCGAGCGCCAGGAGGCAGAGGCCGAGCCCGAGGCCGAGCGGCTGCCAGGAGGCGCAGGCCCCGCGCCCTGCCGAGCAGCGCGGCCGCTGCCGACGACCGCGGAGGAGCCGGCCGCAGCCAGCCACGGCCGAGCAGCCGGCCCCGGCCGAGACCGCGGAGGAGCCCGCGCCAGCCGGAGCCCGAGCCCGCGCCGCAGCCGGAACCGCGGCACCCGAGTCCGCGCCGGAGCCCGAGCCCCCGGCACCCGCGCCGAGCGCCGCGGCCCGGAGCCCGAAGCCCGCGACGCAGCCCGAGCCGCGAGCCCGAGCCCGCGCCGGAGCCGACCACCGGCCCCGAGCCAGAGCCGGCCGGAGCCCGGCACGCCGAGCCCGAGCGCGCCGCAGCCCGAGCCCGAGCCGGAGCCCCGGCACCCGAGCCGAGGCCGCGTCCGCACCCGAGCCCGAGGCCGCGCGGAGCCACCGCCCGACGCACTGTCCGCTCCCGCGCCGCACGAGCAGACCGAGGCCGCCGAGCCGTCACCCGAGTCCGAGAATCCCGAGCGCGCCGCGGAGGAGAACGCATGAGCCCGCGATCAGCGCGAAGGAAGTCAAGGCTCTCCGCGACCGCACCGGCGCCGGCGTCCTGGCCTGCCGCGAGGCCCTGAGCGAGGCCGCCGGTGACGTGGAGCGGGCGATCGAGATCCTCCGCGCCCGCGGCCAGGCCCAGGCGGCCAAGCGCGCCGGCGCGCGAGGCGAGCGAGGGCGTGGTCCAGAGCTACATCCACGCCGGCAACAAGATCGGCGTGCTGGTCGAGGTCGACTGCGAGACGGACTTCGTCGCCCGCAACGACAACTTCGTGGAGTTCGCGCGGGACCTGGCGCTGCACATCGCGGCGGCGGCTCCGCTCGCCGTCACCGACGAGGACGTGCCGGCCGAGGACCGCGAGCGCGAGGAGCGGATCGCCGTCGAGCAGGCGGCCGACCGGCCCGAGAACGTCCGCGAGCGGATCGTCCAGGGCAAGCTCGACAAGTGGCTCGACGACGTCGTCCTGCTGCGCCAGAAGCACGTCAACGAGGACAAGCACGGCGGCAAGACGATCGAGGAGCTGCGGGCCGAGCTGGCCGCGAGACGGGCGAGAACGTGGTGATCCGGCGCTTCACCCGGTTCGCCGTAGGCGCTTGACTCCCGATCCCGAGCAGCACGGGCGCCGCTGCCGCGGTGTCACAGACGTCCAGGACGGACGGCCCGCCGGTCTACAAGCGCGTGCTGCTCAAGCTGTCGGGCGAGGCGCTGATGGGCGACCTCGACTACGGCACCGATCCCGCGCGCGTCCAGGCCATCGCCGCGCGAGATCGCCGCCGTGCACCGCCGCGGCGTCGAGGTGGCGATCGTGGTCGGCGGCGGCAACATCTACCGCGGGCTCGCCGAGGCCGCGAGGGGCATGGATCGCGCCACCGGCGACTACATGGGCATGCTGGCCACCGTCCTGAACGCGCTGGCGCTCCAGGACGCGCTCGAGAAGCGCGGACGTCCAGACCCGGGTGCAGTCGGCGATCACGATCTCCGAGGTGGCCGAGGCCTACATCCGCCGGCGCGCCATGCGCCACCTCGAGAAGGGCCGGATCGTGATCTTCGCCGCCGGCACCGGCAATCCGTTCTTCACGACCGACACCGCGGCGGCGCTGCGCGCCGCCGAGCTGCACGCCGAGATCATCCTGATGGCCAAGAACCGCGTCGAGGGCGTCTATACCGCCGACCCGAGAACCGACCCGAACGCCGAGTTCATCCCCGAGATCACCCACAAGGACGCCCTCACGCGCGGCCTCCAGGTGATGGACTCGACCGCGTTCGCCCTGTGTATGGACAACAATCTGCCGATCGTCGTCTTCAACATGGCCGACGGGCGCAACATCGACAAGATAGTGTCAGGGGAACGAGTGGGGACGTTGGTGAGAACATGACCACGGACATGATCGACGAGCTTCTCGCCGATGCGCGAGAGCGGATGCACAAGTCGGTTGAGGCGATGCGCAACGAGTTCGGCTCGGTGCGGACAGGGCGCGCGAGCCCGGCGCTGCTGGACCGAATCCAGGTCGACTACTACGGAACGGCCACGCCGCTGAAGCAGCTGGCGACGATCAGCGCGCCCGAGGCCCGGCTGCTCACCATCCAGCCGTACGACAAGAGCTCGATCAAGGCGATCGAGCGCGCGATCCTCGAGTCCGACGTCGGGCTCACGCCCAACAACGACGGCAACTTGATCCGCCTGGGTGTCCCCGAGCTGACCGAGGAGCGGCGCAAGCAGCTGGTCAAGGTGGTCCGCCACATCGCCGAGGAGGGCAGGGTGGCGATCCGCAACATCCGCCGCGACGTCATGCACGACCTGCGCGAGCTCAAGGAGGCGGGCGAGGCCGGCTCCGACGACGAGCATCGCGCCGAGGTCGAGCTCCAGAAGGTGACCGACGGCCGCATCGCCGAGCTCGACGAGCTGCTCAAGCACAAGGAAGCCGAGATCCTGGAGGTCTAGTGTCGGTTGCTCGCGCCAGCGGGGGACCGCCCAAACCGACGGCGCACGGGCGCGTTACGTCGCGATCATCACCGACGGCAACGGGCGGTGGGCCAAGCGCCGCGGCCTGCCCGCGCTGGCCGGCCACGAGGCGGGCGCGGAAACCGTCAAGGCCCGGCTGCGCGATGCGGTCGATCTCGGCATCGACGAGCTGACCGTCTACTCGTTCTCGACCGAGAACTGGTCGCGCCCGACGGCGGAGGTCCACGGGCTGATGGCGATGATGGCGCGCCGGATCGAGGCCGAGACGCCCGAGCTGCACGACGAGGGCGTGCGGATGCGCTTCATCGGGCGCCGCAGCGACCCGGTGCCGCCGATCCTGGTCGAGCGGATGGAGTGGGCCGAGGAGCTGACGCTGCGAGAACCGGCGGATCACGCTGTTCGTCGCGTTCAACTACGGCGGCCGGGCGGAGATCGTCGATGCAGCGCGAACCTTTAATCCGGCACCGAGGACGACTTCCGCGCCCACCTGTACGCGCCCGACATGCACGATCCCGACCTGATCATCCGCACCAGCGGCGAGCGGCGGATCTCGAACTACCTGCTGTGGCAGGGGGCGTACGCCGAGCTGGTGTTCCGCGACGAGCTGTGGCCGGACTTCTCGCGCGAGGCGCTCGAGCAGAGCCTCGAGGACTTCACCGCGCGCAGCCGCCGGTTCGGAGGCCGGTAGCGGTGCCGGCCGCGCGCGCGGGCACGGCGCCACGGCAGCGGCCGCGCGCGCCGCGAGCCGCGCCGCCTCGGAAGCCCCGCGCGCTCGGACCTGGCGTCTCGGATCCTCGTCGCGATCCCGCTGGCGGTCGCGACGATCATCTTCATCGGCCTCGGTGGCCTGGCCTTCCAGCTCTTCATCATCGCCGCCGGGCTTGATCTGCGTCCACGAGTGCTACCGGCTGCTCGGGGCCTGGCGGCCGGTTGCGTCGTCGGGTTCGCGGCGCTCGCCGCGATGGTGTTCGCCGCCCGGTCCGGGGGGCAGGGCGGCGTTCTGGAGGTGGCTGTCGGGGCGGTGCCGGTCGCGGTGCTGCTGGTCCTGGCCCGCGAGCAGCCTCGCCCGACGGTGGCGATCGGTGGCACGCTGCTCGGGATCTACTGGATCGGCCTCGCGTTCGCGCACGTCGAGCTGCTGCGCGAGCTGCCCGCACGGCAACAGCGTGCTGATCGACGTGCTGGTCGGGCACGTTCGTCGGCGACACGGCCGCCTACGCCGGCGGAAGGCTGTTCGGGCGCCGGCAGCTCGCGCCCAGCGTGTCTCCGGGCAAGACCGTGGAGGGCCTCGTCTGCGGCATGCTCGGCGCGATTCTGGCCGTGTTCATCGCGGGCCTGTACCAGACCTGGCTGACCCAGGGCGACGCGCTGCTGCTCGGGGTGGCGGTGGCGGTGCTCGGACCGCTCGGCGACCTGTTCGAGTCGGTGGTCAAGCGCGACGCGGGCGTCAAGGACGCCGGCAGCCTGTTCGGCGCCCACGGCGGGGCACTCGACCGGCTGGACGCAGCGCTGTTCACGGTGGTTGTCGGCTACTACATCTGGCTCGCCGTCGTTGCCACTGAACCGACCGCTCCTAGACTGCGTCCGGTGCCCCGCCGCATCGCGATCCTCGGGTCCACCGGCTCGATCGGCTGCCAGGCCCTCGACGTGATCGAGCGCTCGGGCGGCGAAGCTCTCGGTCGTGGCGCTGAGCGCGGCCAGCTCGTGGGAGCCGCTGCGTCGAGCAGGCGCGGCGGTACGGCGTGCGCAGGGTGGCGATCGCCGATCCGCGACGCGGCCGCGCAGGCCAGCGAGGCGTGGACCGGGGGAGAGGTGCTGGCCGGGCCGGACGGCGTGGTGCGGCTGATCGCCGACTGCGAGTGCGACATGGTGCTGAACGCGATCGTCGGATCGGCGGGGCTGCTGCCCACCGTCGCCACCCTGACCGAGGGGATCGACCTGGCCCTGGCCAACAAGGAGTCGCTCGTCGTGGGAGGCGAGCTTGTGACCGCGCTGTCGCAGGCCACCGGCGCGGCGATCATCCCGGTCGACTCCGAGCACTCCGCCCTCCACCAGCTGCTCGCCTCCGAGCCGCCGGGCACCGTCGACCGCCTGATCCTGACCGCGTCGGGCGGCCCGTTCCGCGGACTGCAAACGCGAGGATCTCGAGCAGGTCACGACCGAGCAGGCGCTCGCCCATCCCACCTGGGCCATGGGCGGCAAGATCACGATCGACTCGGCGACGCTGATGAACAAGGGCCTCGAGCTGATCGAGGCCCATCACCTGTTCGGCACGCCATACGAGCAGATCGACATCGTGGTCCACCCGCAATCGATCATCCACAGCCTGGTCCAGCTGTGCGACGGTGCCACTCTGGCCCACCTCGGCTACCCGGACATGCGGGTGCCCGATCTCGTACGCGCTGCACCACCCCGAGCGGGTGGACGTCCCGGTCAAGCCCGCTCGACCTCGTCGAGCTTGGCGCGCTCACTTTCGAGCCGGTCGACGAAGAGACATTCAGCTGCGTTCGTCTTGCCCGCGAGGCCGCAAGAGCCGGAGGCACGGCCACGTGCACCCTGAACGCGGCCAACGAGGTGGCCGTCCATGCCTTTCTGCGGGGGCGGCTGCGCTTCCTGGACATCGCGGCGGTGATCGAGGAGACCCTCGAACTGCTCCCGCCGCAACCGGTCCACTCATTCGAGTCGCTCGGCGAGGCCGACGGGGAGGCGCGGCGGGTGGCCGGCGATCTGGTGGCCGAGCGCACCGCGGCGTAGCGGACAGCGTCTTAGCCCGACTCTCATCCGAGGCTGCCACACTGGAAGCGCGCCATGTCGTACGTCCTCGCGCTACCTGGGCTTCATCGCCCTGATCATCCTGCACGAATTCGGGCACTTCGCGGTCGCCAAGGCCGTCGGCATGCGGGTGGAGCGCTTCTCGCTGTTCATGGGCCCGCTGCTGGTCAAGTTCCGCCGCGGTGAGACCGAGTACGGCATCGGCCCGTTCCCGCTGGGGGGCTACGTGAAGATCACCGGGATGAACCCGCACGAGGACATCCCGCCGGAGGTGGTGCCACGCGCGTACTACAACCAGGCGGTGTGGAAACGGATCGTGGTGATCCTGGCCGGACCCGCCATGAACCTCCTGATCGCGTTCGGGATCGTGTACGCGCTCGTCCTGTCGGCCGGGCAGCCGGCGACCAAGCACGGTCAGCCGGTACTCACCAAGAAAGTGGTGGCGGTCGCGGCGAAGACGCCCGCGGCCAGCGTGCTGAAGCCAGGCGATCAGATCGTGTCGGTCGACGGGGTGAGCAGCTCGCCCGAAGCGATTCGCCGCCAGCTCGGAACCCACCGCTGCGCCCGCCGGCCGGTGGACGGCTGTCGCGCCGCCACGCCGGCCCGGATCGTCGTCAAGCGCGACGGCCGCCTCCAGACGTTCGAGGTGCGGCCCCGCTACGTCGCGACCGACAAGCGTCCGGAGCTCGGCTTCAGCTTCGGCGCGGTTACCGAGCCCGTCGGCGCGGTCGCACGCGGCATCGGTCACCGCGAGCAACCTGTGGTCGGTGACCACGCAGACGGTCTCGACGGTGGCGCGCATGTTCGAGCCCCAGGAGCGAAAGCAGCTCCACAGCATCGTCTACGGCTACACGGCCACCCAGGAGTCGTTCGCCACCAGCACCACCCAGGCGCTCTGGGTGCTCGCGCTGATCTCGCTGTCGCTGGCGATCATCAACCTGTTCCCGTTCCTGCCGCTCGACGGCGGGCACGTATTCTGGGCCGTGGCCGAGAAGGTCCGCGGCAAGCGGATCCCGTTCGAGGTGATGGAACGCGCCGGGGTGGTCGGGTTCGTGCTGATCCTGTTGGTGTTCGTGATCGGGCTGACGAACGACATCTCGACGCTGTCTGGTCCGGGGATAGGCATCCGGTAGCCCCGCGGCGCTCGCTGATAGCGTTCGCCCGCAACACCGCATCAACTTCGGGGCTGGAGAGGAGAAGCATGGAGAGCAGCACGATCTCGCCGGCGGTGGGGCGCGCGGTCGACGCCCCGACGGTGAGCGAGGCGCTACGGCGCACGGCGGCCAACCATCCCGACATCGTCGCGGTCCGCACCGCCGACGACAGCGTTTCTTTGACCTGGTCGGAGCTACTTCGGCGCGTGGACGACGTAGCCGGCGGGCTGGCCAGGCTCGGAATCGGTCGCGGGGACACCGGTCGCGATCATGCTGGGCAACCGACCCGAGTTCCACATCGTCGACCTGGCCGCGGCGATGCTCGGCGCCACGCCGTTCTCGATCTATCTGACCTATCCGCCGGAGGACATCCGCTACCTGATCGAGGACGCCGGCGCCAAGGTCGCGATCGTCGAGCAGGCGTACCTCGAGCCGCTCCTCGCGGCGCGCCAGGACCTGCCGGACCTCGCCCACGTGATCGTCGTCGACGGCGAGCCTCCGCAAGGCACGATCTCCCTCGGCGACGTGGAGGGCTCCAATCCCGGCTTCGACGTGAACGCGGCAAGCGCCGAGGTGAGCCCCAGTGACCTGGTCACGCTGATCTACACCTCGGGCACCACCGGACCGCCCAAGGGCGTGCAGCTCTCCCACCACAACATCATGTCGGCGGCCCAGACGGTCGAGCAGGTCATCCGGTTCGAACCGGGCGGCCGGGTGATCTCCTGGCTGCCCGCGGCCCACATCGCCGAGCGGATGGCCCACCACTACATCCCGATCGATCTACGCCGGCACAGTCACCTGCTGCCCCAACCCGCGCGAGGTCCTCTCCTATCTGCCGCAGGTCAGGCCGACGTGGTTCTTCGCGGTTCCCCGCATCTGGGAGAAGCTCAAGGCCGGGCTCGAGGCGATGCAGGCGGCCCAGCCCGAGGAGCAGCGACGCCCGATCCGGGAGGCACTCCAAGCCGCCACCGAGCGCGTTCGCCTCAGGCAGCGCGGCGAGCCCGTCCCGCCCGAGCTCGAGGCCGAAGGTGGCCAAAGCCGACGAGGAGATGTTCTCGAAGCTGCGCGCGATGCTGGGGCTCGACCAGCTGATCGCGGTCAACGTGGGCGCGGCGCCCACGCCCGGTGGAGGTGCTCGAGTTCTTCCACGCCTTGGGCATCGAGCTGGCCGAGCTGTGGGGCATGTCCGAGACGTGCGGCGCCGGCACCTGCAACCGCCCCGGCGCAGGTGAAGATCGGCACGGTCGGCCCAGCCTCGCCCGGCGTCGAGTTGAAGATCGGCCCGGACGGCGAGCTGCTCGTGCGCGGTGAGTGCGTGATGACCGGCTACCGGGGCGCGCCCGAGAAGACGGCCGAAGCGCTCGATCCGGACGGCTGGCTGCACACCGGCGACATCGGGTCGATCGACGAGGACGGCTTCCTCACGATCGTCGATCGCAAGAAGGAGATCATCATCAACGCGGCCGGCAAGAACATGTCGCCGGCCAACATCGAGGCGAGGCTCAAGACGGCCAGCCCACTGATCGGCCAGGCCATATGCATCGGCGACGGCCGGCCCTACAACACGGCGCTGATCGTGCTCGACGCCGACTTCGCCCCCCAATGGGCGGCGCAGCAGGGCATCGAGGCGACCGCGCTGGAGGGTCTCGCTGCCGATCCGCAGATGAGCGCCGCGGTGCACGCCGCGATCGAAGAGGCCAACCAGCACGTGTCGCGGGTCGAGCAGATCAAGAAGCTCACGATCATCCCGGGCGATTGGCTGCCCGGCGGCGACGAGCTCACCCCGACCATGAAGCTCAAGCGCCGGCCGATCGCCGCGAAGTACGCGGCCGAGATCGACGCGATGTACGCCTGATCGCCGGCGCGCGTGACTATCGCACCGTCACCGCGACCGAACGGCTGGACACGGTTGTCCCTGCCAGCCCGATCTGGCCGGCCGGATATGTGTACGCGAGCTTGACCGTACCGCTCCCGGGGAACCTGATGCGGACGTCGAAGTAGCAGTTGTCGGGATCGCCCACCAGGACGGTCTGGAGCGCGGTGAACGCGCCGCCGGAGCGCGGCTGAAACTCGATCTGGCCGATCTGCGGCGACCCCGTGTCGAAGATCCCGTAGCGAGCGGGGCGCAGGCAGCCCCACACTTCGAGCGAGCGGCCGCGGCGCGCCGCCGTCACCGGCAGATACAAAGGCAGCCGGTAGGCGTCGTAGCTGGGCTTGGCCTCACCGCTCGAGAATCGCAGCCCGCTGGAGAAGCCGCCGTCGCCCTGCGCCGCTCCCAGACCATTCGGCGGGTCGGACAGCAGGTACTGCATGGTCGAGACGACCCGAGACTGCTTCCAACTCAGGTACTCGGCCCAGTTGAGGTAGTACGCGGCGGTGGCGGGCGAGACGAACGGGCCGCGGTTGGGCGGGTTGGTGATATAGCCGTACTCGGTGCTGTAGATCGGAAGGCGCCGGTGCGAGCGGTAGACCCGCTGCACGTGATCGATCGCCCGCTCGAGGTTGGGCAGCCGCGGGAACGGCGCGATGTCGGGGTCCCGGGAGGTCTCCCTGGTGGGTGGCTGGTTCGCGGGATACGGGTGATCGGCGAGGCCGGTGGCGTTGAACAGCCCCGGGTTGCTCCGCCGGAAGGCGCGCGAGCCGGCCACCGTGGTCGGACACCCGACCGCCCGTGCCGTGGAGCCGCGCAGAGGCCGGTACTTCGAATCCACGCAGTAGAGGGTGCGCAGGAACTGCAGCGGCTTGGTCTGCGCGAACTGCCCGGGCAGACCCTGCGGCCGCTTACGTGTCCCGCGGGCGCTCAGCCCGCGGGGGGCAAACTCGCCGATGAGGAACGTGTCAGAGCCGTGGCCGGTCGCCTGGAGCGCGCTCCACGTCTGTCCGACCAGGTTGCGGTACATGCCCGGCGCCACCGACACGGTGGAGCCGAGGACGGCCTGCGGCCCCAGGTCCTCGCCGAAGTTCGGCTCGTTCCACACCGCCCAGAAGCTCACTCGGGGCAGTGGCGCGATTTGGTCTGGCGGCACGTAGACGCCGCTGTAGCGCTCTCCCACGGCGCGGGCGAACTGACCGAATTCGCGGGCTGATGGCCGCCAGGCCCAGAACGGATTGTCGAGCGCGGCGGGCGGAATCCCAGGGCCCTCGGCCCAGCGCGGCGCGCCACCGCTCAGGGTGAAGTCGACCGCGATCCCGTCCGCGCTGGCCACCTTGACGATCTCGTCGTAGGGCGCCCAGTTCTCGGCCGGATACGCGGCCGGATCGGTGGCGTCGAACCCGCGGGGCGGGGTGCGGGCCTCGAAGTCCGGGGCGACCTGCGCCCAGACCACGATCACCCGGACCGTGTTCACGCCCAGCGCGCGGAACGTCGCGAGCGTCCTCAGGGGGTCTGAGATCACCAGGTTGGAGTCCTGGATGATCGAGATCTGGCCGTCGGACGCGGAGGCGGGCGCGGGCGCGGGCGCGCCAACCAGGATCCCGACTGCGACGATCACCCCCACTGTGGCCGCCAGCGTTCTCACGCGGCGAGCTCTCATGTTGCGAAGAACGCGCGCGTACGGGAGAAGTTGCGGCGTCAGCGAACCGTGACCGGTACGGCGCGGCCGACCACCCCGGCGCCGTTGCCGAGCAGCGTGTCGCCCGGCGGATACGTGTAGGCCAGGCGGACCGTTCCGCTCGAGGGGAAGGTCAGGTGCAGGTCGAAGTAGCAGCTTCCCCCGGCCGGAATGGTGACCGTCTGGAAGGTGCTGAATCCCCCGCCGCCGCGCGGCTCGAACTCGATCTGGGCCGTCTGGTGGGTACCGGTGTCAAGCAGCCCGAAACGCGCCGGACGCACGCATCCCCACACCTCGAGCGGTTGGCCGCGCCGGGCTGTGGTGACCGGGAGGTAGAGCGGCAGCCGCCAGGCGTAGTACGTCGCCTTCTGGGCGCCGTTCCAGGTGAGCAACCCGCTGGCGAAGCCGCCCCAGTTGTTGGCCCGGGTGGGCCGTAGGGGGTCGTACAGCAGGTACTGATGGAACGAGCGCAGGCGGGGATTCCGCCAGGACAGGTATTCGGCCCAGTTCATGTATCCGGCGGCGATGGCAGGGGAGAGGTAGATCACCCGGACGCTCGAGGTGGGGTCGGGGCTGTGCTTGGGCGGGCTGGTGATGTACCCGAACTCGGTGTCGTAGATCGGGAACCGGGTGCCCGACCCGTAGACGTGCTGGACGCGATCGAGTGCGCGGGTCAGATGGCCGATCACGCCGAGCGAGGTGTAGTCGGTCGTCGAGGAGTGGTTGGCGGGGTCCGGGTTGAGCTCGTGGTTGGGCTTGTACCAGCGCATGTAGGGGTGATCCGAGACGCCGCTGGCCTGGAACAGCGCCGGATTCTGGGCCCGGAAGCGCTTCGACGCCGAGGCGGTCTGCGGGCAGCCCCGGACCTGGGCGGCCGCCCCGTGGAGCTTGTGATAGGACGAGTCGACGCAGTACAGCGCCCGCAGGAAGGTCAGCGGCTTCATGCCCGAGAACACGCCCCAGAAGCTCTCCCCACGGGGGGCGAGCTCACCCCAGGCGATCGTGTCGGTAGCGGTGGTGTGGCCGGTTGCCCGCAGAGAGCGCCACGCCGCGCCGAGCAGGTCGCGGTACATGCGCGGGCTGTTCTCGATCTTCAGGTGGCCGGGAACCCCCTGGGGAGCGAGGCTCGGTCCGTAGTCGGGCTCATTCCAGACGGTCCAGAAATCGACCCGAGGCAGCGCCGCGGTCTGGCCGGGAGGCACGTAGTCACCGCTGTAGCGGGTGCCGATGGCGTGGACGAAGGCTCCGTATGCGCCGGCCGAGGGCTCCCAGTTGTCGTTGGCGTTGCCGCCGGGTCGGTCGGGACCGAGCGCCCACCGGGGGGCGCCCCCCATCAGGTCGAAGTCGACCCTGATTCCGTCGTCGCGTGCGTCGCTGACGATGGCATCCCACAATCGCCAATTCGCAGCGGGATAGGCGGCCGGGTCGGCGGGGTTGAAATGACGCGGCATCTTCCGCGCGTTCGCCACCGGGGCGATCCAGTCCCAGTGGACCGACACGCGGATCGCGTCGGCTCCGAGCAGGCGAGCGCGGGCCAACGTGCCGCCGGGATCCAGGTCCAGATGGGGGTCGTCCTGGATGATCGACAGCTGCTCGGTCGATCCGAGAGCGTGCCCGGCCGACACCGCGATCAGCGCCACCGCCAACATCACGGTGCGGAGCAGGACTGCGGCGCGGAGCCGAGAGGGCTGCATCACTTGACCGTCACCCTCACGGTCCGGCTGTAGACCGTGGCGCCCTCGGGCGGGCTGACGTGCCCCTGGCTGAGCAGCGGGTCGTTCTTCGGATAGGTCCAGGCGAGCCTGACCGAGCCGCTGGCCGGAAACCGCATATGCAGGTCGAAGTAGCCGCGGACGCTGCTGGCGGTCACCGTGCGCAGCGTGGTGAAGGACCCATGGGACCCGCGCTGGAACTGGATCTGCACCCGCTGCGGAGTGCTGGTGTCGAGGCGCGCGTAATGTGCGGGCCGCAGGCATCCCCACACCTCGAGGCTCTGCCGGTTCGACTTCGCCGTCGTGGTCGGGAGGAACAGTGGCAGCCTGTACGCGTCGTAGGCGGGCTTGCGCTTGCCGCCGTCGTAGAAGATCAGCCCGCTGGCGAACCCGCCGAACTCGGGCGCCTTTCGCGGGTTGGGGTCGTAGAGCAGGTACTGCATGGTCGAGCCGATCCGCGGGTTTCGCCAGGACAGGTACTCGGCCCAGTTGATGTAGAAGGCCGCGGTGGACGGAGAGACGAACTGCCCATGCGGATTCAACGGGGTCAGGCTGCGGTTCGGCGGGTTGGTGATGTACCCGTACTCGTTGTTGTAGATCAGGAAGCGCTTGCCCGAGCCATACATCCGCTGGATGCGGTCGAGCACGCCGGCGAAACTGGGCAGTTGGCTGAACTCGGTGTAGTCCGGATCCTTCGAGCTGGCCTCGGTGGGCGGCAGGTTGACCGGATAGGGATGGGTGGCGAACCCCGTGGCCTGGAACAGCCCAGGATGAGCCGCCCTGAATCCGCGTGAGCCGGCTGGGCTGGTCGGGCAGCCGACGGCGGCCGCAGCGCCCCCGCGAAGCTCCTTGTAGGTGGAGCTGACGCAGTACAGGCTGCGGACGAACTGCATCGGCTTGGTGGCGCCGAAATTGCCCGGCAGGCCCTGCGGCGCCCCCCGGCCCGGCCGGGCCGACTGGCCGCGCGCGTCGAGGTTGCCAATCAAGATCTGGTCGTGGCCGTGGCCCGTGCTCTGCAACCCGCTCCAGCCGGCATCGAGCAGGCTCCGGTACATCGCCGGCGCGGTCGGGACGGTCGAGCCTTTGATCGCCTGCGGCGCGAGATCCATGCCGAAGTTCGGCTCGTTCCACAGCTCCCAGAAGCTCACCCGGGGCAGGGCGTCCAGATCGCCGGGCACCGACTTCTCGAGCGTCGGGTCATAGGTGCCGCTATAGCGGGTGCCCACCGCCTGCACGAACTGCTTGAACTCCGCCGCCGACGGCTTCCAGCCGCCGAAACCGCCTGGCGGCGGCTGTCCGCTGCCGGTGGCCCACGGGGGCGCCGGGCTTCCGAGGGAGAAGTCGACGGCGATCCCGTCCTGCCGCGCGTCCTTGACGATCTCGTCGTAGATGCCCCAGCCCGGATACGACGCCGGATCGGTCGCGTGGAAGCCCGCCGGGCGCTGGAACGGCGCCACGAGGTCCCAGTGGACCGAGACGCGAATGACGCCGCCGCCCAGATCGCGGATCTGCGCCAGCGTCGGGCCGGGCGCGATCAGGATCCGGATGTCGTCCTGGAACATCGCGATCTGGCCGCCGTTGGCGGACGCCCTCGGCGGCGCGTGCGCCAGCCACAGCCCGGCCACGCCGAGCGCGACGACGACACGCAGGCAAGCTCGGGTGATCACGCGCATCGCAGAAGTCAACAGAACGAGTCAGACGAAGTTGCGGCACAGACCGGGGGGCTTCGCCCGCCGTCAACCCCCCAACCGACCGGACCGCAGCCGCGGCGTCGGTACCCGCCGCACCCTAGCGAATCGTCACCTGCACCGTGCGGCTGTGAATTTGGCCCCCGCCTGCCCTGTGGGGATAGGCCCACGTGATCCGGACCGCGCCGCTCGACGGGAAGGTGATCGGCGTGTCGAAGTATCCGTACGGATCGGTGAGGGGCACCCGCTTCACCGTCTGGAACGCTCCTCCCGACGCCGGTTTGAACTGGACTTCAGCCACCTGCGGGGTGCGCGAATGACCGATCAGGAAGTGGGCCGGTCGCACGCAGCCCCAGACCTCGAGTGCCTGACCGGACCGCGCCGATTGGTCCGGCAGATACACCGGCATCCGGAACGCGTCATAGGTCACCTTGGGCTTGCCGCCGAAGAACTCGAGCCCCGTGTCGAAGCTGCTCGCACCGGGGGGCGGGTCCGCCAGGAGGTATTGATCCCACGACACCACCCGCGGGTTCCGCCAGCTCATGTACTCGGCCAGGTTTGCCCAGGCCGCGGCCTGCGCCGGACGGACCGCTCGGGCGATGGTCTCGGGCGGGTTGGTCTGGTACCCGAACTCGGTGTCGTACAACGGAAAGCGCGTGTGCGATCCGTACGCGGCAACCGCGCCGTCCAGCGCGCGCTCCAGTTCGGTCAGCTGCGGCAGATCGGCATAGTCCGGCTCGTCCGGGGTGCGGACATTGGGGGCGAAACCCTGCGGATAAGGGTGGAAGGCAAACCCGGTGGCCTCGAACAGCGCGGGATGCTTGCGCCGGAATGTGGCCGATCCGGCGCTCGTCGACGGGCAGCTTCGCTCGGTCGCCGCCGCCCCGCTGAGCGGATGCAGCGTGCTGTCGACGCAGTACAGGGCGCGGATGAAGCGCAGCGGCACCATGCCGTCGAAGTTGCCCGGGTGGTTGCCCACCGTCTGCCCGCGCGGCGCGATCTCGCCGATCAGGACCTTGTCGTGAGCGTGACCGGTGTCCTGGAGCGCACTCCAGGCGGCGTCGAGCAGCCGGCGGTAGAGAGCCGGGGAGACCTCCACGGTCGAGTGGTCGGCCGCCTGCGGCGCAAGCTGCGGTCCGTAGTTCGGCTCGTTCCAGATCGACCAGAAGTCAACCCTGGGAAGGGGTGAGCTCTCGCCTGGCGGCGTGTAATGGCCGCTGTACCGGGTGGCGACCGCGCGGACGAACCGCCCGTAGTCCGTGGGGACCGGCTTCCAGATGCCCAGGTATCCAGCCGGGGTCCCCGGGGGGACGCGGGCTGCCGCCGCCCACAGTGGCGCAGGTGCCTCGAGCGCCAGGTCCAGACCGATGCGACGCGCAGCGGCAGCGCGCGCGATCGTGTCGTAGATCTTCCAGCCCGCGCTCGGGTAGGCCGCCGGCGCGGCGGCTTCGAAGTGCGGTCGCTTGCGCGACAGCGGATCGGGTGTCAGGGAGTTCCACGGCATGAACACCTTCACCCGGTCGACGCCGAGGTGCTTCAGGAGGTCAAGCGTCGGACCCGGGGCCGCGAACAGCTCCGACTGGGCTTCGAAAATCGTCTCCATCGGCCGGGTCCGAGTCGGCGCGTGTGCGCTTGGCTCCGCGCTCTTCCCAGCGCATCCACCGATCGCGAGCGCAACCGCCGCGGCCGCGATCAGCGCGACGAGAATTCCGACTCCGAGCGCCCGGTGTGGCGGTTTGAGGAAACGCGACATCGGCAGGTTAACGTTGGGATCGACTTCGAAGACCTGGGTTGGCGGCGAAGGGTCAGCGTTCAGTCCCCGCTCTACAATGCGCGCGGATGCTTCTCCCGGCTCGCTCCGACGCCGCTGTGGCGGCCCGGACCTCCAGGGCGGTGAGGGTAGCAAGCGTCACAACCGAAACCTGGTTGTTGGGTGGGGTGGTGGTTCTCGGGGCGGTGCTTCGCTTCGCCGTGCTGGGGGTGCAGAGCTACTGGTTCGACGAGGCGCAGGCCGCCCACGAGCTGCACCTGTCGTTCGGATCGATGCTCAGCTCGATGTACGCCATCGAGACGGCGCCGCCGCTGTATTTCGTGCTCGGGTGGATCTGGGCGCATCTGTTCGGCGCCGGCGAGGTAGGGCTGCGCTCGCTCTCGGCCCTGGTGGGGACCGCGCTCATTCCGATCTCCTACCTGTGCGGTCGCGAGCTGGTCTCACGGCGCGCGGGGCTGCTCACGGCCGCGTTCGTCGCCGTGAGTCCGTTCATGATCTGGTACTCGCAGGAGGCGCGCGAGTACATGCTTGTGGCCGCGTTGTGCGGCGCCTCGCTCCTGTTCTTCGCCCGCTCGTGGCGCGATCCGTCCGGGCGGAACATCGCATGGTGGTGCCTGTTCTCCGGCCTGGCCCTGCTGACCCACTACTTCGCCGGCTTCCTGATCGCGCCCGAAGCGCTCTGGCTTCTCTACGTTGCGCGCAACCGCGCCAGCGTGATCGCGGCGGCGGCGCTCGCCCTCGTGGAGCTGGCGCTGATCCCGCTGGTGGTCAGTCACGCCACTTCCTCACTGCTCGGCTTCATCACTGGCACCCACCTGAGCACCCGGATCCAGGGGGTGCCCGTGGCGTTCGCCCTGGGGACGCCGTTCGAGACCTCGCTGCTGAGCTACGGGCTGATCGGCGCCGCCGTGCTCGCCGCGGCCGTGATCGTGCTGCTGATCGTCGGAGGCGAGGCCGATGAGCTGCGCGGGGTCGCCGCGGCGGCCGCGCTGGCCGCCGTCGTCCTGATCGTTCCGCTCGCGCTCGCGCTAACCGGCAACGACTATTACATCGAGCGTGCGCTGATCCCGGCCTGGCTTCCGCTCTCGATCGTTGTGGCGGGCGCCTGCACAACGCGCCGACTGCGCGTCCCAGGTGCGGCGCTCGCCGGGATCCTGCTGGCGGGCTTCGTCTACGGCTTGGTCAGAATCGACACCCAGGCTCGCTACCAGCGTCCCGACTGGCGCGCGGTGACGCGGGCGCTTGGCCCGGCGGCGGGCCGGCGCGCGATCGTCGTCTACGACGGCCTGGCCATCGATCCGCTCAAGGTCTACCTGCGGGGCGTCCCGTGGACCGAGCCCGGAGGCCCGGTCCGGGTCGGAGAGGTGGATGTGGTCGGCTACAGGTGGCAGACGATGCCTCGTGTCCTACCGTCGGATGTCAGGCTGATTGGAACCCGCCGCGTGAACGGGGACCTCGTGGCGCGCTTTTCGCTGGCCGGTACCTGGCGCCTGCGCTCCCGGGCAGATTGCGCCGCGTGCGTCGCTGCTCCTCGGCCCTGGTCCGCCGGGCTCGCCGGTGCTCGTGCAGAGTGCGAGTGCGGCCGGCTGAGGCCGCCGCACGACCGTGATCCTGATCCTCCACAACCGCTACCGGGCAGCCGGCGGGGAGGAGCGTGCCGTGGCCGACCTCGGCCTCGTTGCTGACGCGGCGGGGACACGAGGTCGAGGTGATGGAGCGCTCGAGCCAGGCCCTCGGCAAGGGCAAGGCGGCGCTCGGCCTGCTCGCCGGCGGACTCGATGCCGGCGAGGTTGCCTCGCTGGTGCGCCGGCGTGGCGCGCGGGTGGTCCACGCCCACAACATCCATCCGCTGTTCGGCTGGCGAGCCCTGGCCGCCGCCCGTGCGGCCGGCGCCCGGACGCTGCTCCATCTCCACAACTACCGTCTGTTCTGTGCCATCGGCGTGGCCTATCGCGACGGGGCGCCATGCTTTCGCTGCCGGATCGGGCACACGCGTCCGGGTCTGCGCCTGGGCTGCCGCGGCTCGCTGCCTGAGGCCGCCGTGTACGCGGTCGGGCTCCGTCGCCAGCAGCCGGCGCTGCTCGAGCACGTCGATCAGTTCGTCGCGGTGAGCGAGGCGGTCGCCGCGCATCTGCGCGACTCGGGGCTGCCGGCTTCGTTAACCGCCACGTTGCCCAACTTCATGCCCAACGACGAGTTCGCGACCGAGTCGCGCGCACGGCGCTGGCGAGTTCGCGCTCGCCGCCGGTCGCCTGACCGAGGAGAAGGGGTTTGACACCGCGATCGCCGCCGCTCGCGCCGCGAGCGTGCCCATCGTGATCGCTGGCGAGGGGCCCGATGACTCGCGTTTGCGGGGCCTGGCCGCAGGGGCGGATGTGCGCTTCACGGGCCACCTCACCCGCCGGGACCTGGCGGCCCTGCGCCGTCGCGCCGCGGTCGTCCTGGCCCCCTCCCGATGGGAGGAGCCGTGCCCGTATTCGGTGCTCGAGGCGCTCGCTGCGGGTGTGCCCGTCCTCGCTTCGGATCGCGGTGGCCTGCCGGAGGTGGTGGGGGTCGGCGGGACGCTCCCGGCCGATGATCCCGGGGCCTGGACGGCCGCTCTGACCGGCCTGTGGGAGGACCCGGACTTGCGCGCGCAGCGCGGCGTCGCAGCCATTGCCCGGGTGCGCGAGCGCCACGGCGAGGACAGGGTACTACGAGCGGCTCATCCGGCTGTATGAAGACGTTTCCCCATAAGCTTGCGCCCATGACGCGACGGGCGATCACGGTCCTCGCGCTGGCCTGCGCCGTGTCGCTCGGCGGGCCGGCGCTCGCTCTCGCCGCCGGGAACGGGACTCCCGCACAGGCGATCACGGACTGCAACGACCACGGCCAGCTGACGCAGCAGTACACCTCGCAGGTGCTGCGCCAAGCCCTCGCGCAGATGCCGGCCGACGTGCGGGAGTACACGAACTGCTTCGACGTGATCGAGCGTCAGCTGTTCAAGCAGCTTGGGAGCAGCAAGTCCGGTGCGCCGGCCACAGCAGCCACCAGTTCGGGTAGTTCGTTCCTGCCCACCTGGCTGATCATCGTGATCGTCCTGCTCGCGCTCGCGGCGATCACGTTCGGCGCGCTGGCCATCCGGCGCCGCGGGACCGCGGCGGATGCCGGTACGGCCGGTGGCCCCGGCGGTCCCGGCGAGCCTCCGCCCGGCGGACCGGGGCGCCCGTCGGGGCCGGGCGACTCCGGAGGCCCGGATCGCCCAGCCGATCCGGGCGATCCCGGCACTACTTGACCGTGACCACCGGCACTACTTGACCGTGACGGTCACCGACCGGCTGAACACCGTGCCGCTGCCGAGCAGCGCATCGGCGGCCGGATAGGACCACGCCAGCCTCACCGCGCCGCTCGCCGGCAGGGCCATGTGCGCGTCGATGTAGCCCTTCGAGTTGGTGATCGCCACCGTATCGATGGTCTGCCACGCCCCGCTCGAGCCGCGCTGGAACTGGATCTGCACGCTCTGGGCCTGTCCGGTGTCGAGCCGGGCATAGCCGGCCGGTCGGACCCCGCCCCAGATCTCGATCTTGCGCCCCGCCTGCGTGGATGTGGTTGGGAGGTAGAGCGGGATGCGGTAGGCGTCGTATCCCGGCTTGTGGCTGCCGTCCGGGTTCTCCAGGCCGGTGTCGAAGAACGCCGGTGGTGGCGAGTCGACCAGCTGGTACTGCGAGTAGCTGTAGAGCCGGCGCATGCGGTAGCTCAGGTACTCCGCCCAGTTCATGTAGTCGGCCGCGGTGCTCTGGCTGACGCCCAGATTCGGGTCGGGCGGCTTGGTGCGGAAGCCGTACTCGGTGCTCCACACCGGGAAATGGGTGTGCGACCCGTACACGGCGTTCAGCCGGTCGAGCGTGCGGACCAGCCGCGGGATCTCCGGCAGATCGGCGAAGTCGGGGTCGCTGGGCGCGCCCACGCACAGTTTGCTGCCGCAGAGGTGCGTCGGCGTGTTCGGCGCCGAGGCCTGCTCGTACGGGTGGTCGGCGAATCCGCTGGCGCTGAATAGCGCCGGGTTCTGGCGGCGGAAGCTGCGCGAGCCCGCCGACGTGGTCGGGCAGCCCTGGGCCGACGCGGTCGAGCCGCGGAGCGGGTGGTAGCCCGAGTCAACGCAGTACAGGGAGCGCAGGAAGATCAGGGGCTTCATGTTCGAGAACACGCCCCACGCCTTGACGCCGTGCGGCGTGACCTCGCCGAACAGGATCCGGTCCGTCCGCGTGCTGTGGCCGGTCGCCACCAACGAGCTCCAGCCGGCATTCAGCAGGTTGCGGTAGACGTGCGGGCTGTTCGGGATCGTCTGGTGCGAGCCGATCCCCTGAGGGGCGATGTCGTAGCCGTAGTTGGGCTCGTTCCAGATCGACCAGAAGTTCACCCGGGGCAGCTCGGTGGACGACCCCCGGGGCTTGTAGGTCCCGCTGTACCGCGTCCCCACGGCCCGGACGAAGAAGCCGAACTCGCGTGCCGATGGCTGCCATGCGGCGCGGAAGAAGCCGGTCGTGCCGCGCGGGGCGCCCGAACCGGTCGCCCACAGCGGGGCGGGGCCGTCGATCGTGAAGTCGATCCCGACCCCGTACGTCGCGCCGGCGCGCACGATCGCGTCGTAGGGGGCCCAGGCGGCGGCCGCGTAGGCCGCCGGGTCCGTGGCGTTCAGTCCCTTGGGGCGATGCGTCGAGGTGGGGGCGGGCGCCACCGTGTTCCAGGTCAGGTTCACCCGCACCCGGTTGACGCCGAGGTCGCGCAGGATCTGCATGGTCCCGTTCGGGTTGGCCTTGAGCTGGTTGTCGTCCTGGAAGAGCGATGCCTGCGTGATCGAGGCGGCGGCGGGGGCGGCGTGAAGCGCGGCGACGCTCAGCAGGAGCGCCGCGAGGGGGAGTGTTCGTCTGATCGTGGGCACGTGGAATCCAAACTACGTTGAGGCTTCGAAGTTGCGCCCTGCAAGCCCGCGCCCCGGTTGGTCCGGGTCCCGGCGCACCCCCGGTCGGTCCCGGTCCCGGCGCACCCGGTCGGTCCGGGTCCCGGCTCACCCCGGTTGGTCCCGCAGCCTGACCCCGCCCGCCACGAGCCGTCTCGTTCGCGAAATTTCCGTCACTCGGGCGCCGGAGCCGGCGGCGTGCCGGATCCTTCCCGCCACACCGGAAACATCCGTCACGGCGACCCCACCGTGGGTGGCATTGGCGGAAATTTCGCCGCCACGGGGCCGGGGTAGGGCGGGTGGCGATGGCGGAAATTTCATCGCAACGGGGGCCGGGACGGGGGCAATTTCCGTCAATGGCAACCGCCGGCGGTGCGTGTTGACGGATCGTGCCTCTGTGGGAGGCAGAATCCGGCATGGCGGCGCAGCGATGGCGCCGTTGACGGAAATTGCCCCGCCCCACCTTCACCAGTGGCCAGGAGGGCGACGGGGACCAGTGGCCAGGAGTGCGACGGGGACCAGTGGCCACGAGGGCGACGGGGCGTTCACATGACCCGGCGCCACCGGCTCTACACTGGCGGTCATGGCCTCAGAGCGCCAGATCCACGTGGGCGGGGTGCCGATCGGCGGGGGAGCGCCGGTCGCTGTTCAGACGATGACCAAGACCGAGACGGCCGATCTCAAGGCCACCATGGACCAGATCCGGCGGGTGGCGGAGGCCGGCGCCGACATCGTGCGGGTGGCGGTCCCGCGCGAGAAGGACGTCGATGCGCTGAAGACGATCGTCACCGAGTCGCCGATCCCGGTCATCGCCGACATCCACTTCAACTACACGCTGGCGCTGAAGGCCCTCGACGCCGGCGCCCATTGCGTGCGCCTGAATCCGGGCAACATCGGCGGCCCGGACAAGGTGGCGCTGGTCACCCAGCGGGCCAACGAGCTCGGCACGCCGCTCCGGATCGGCGTCAACTCGGGCTCGCTCCCCAAGCATCTCCACGACCTCGAGTACGAAAACCCGGTGGAGGCCCTGGTGACCGCGGCGGTCGAGTTCGTCGATCTCATGGAACGCCTGGAATTCACGAACTTCAAGGTGTCGATGAAGTCGACCAGCGTCCCGAACACGATCGCGTCGAACCGCCTCCTCGCGCAGCGGATTCCCTACCCGATCCACCTGGGCGTCACCGAGGCCGGGACGAAGTGGTCGGGGTCGCTCAAGTCCGCGGTGGGACTGGGCACGCTGCTGGCCGACGGCATCGGCGACACGATCCGGATCTCGCTGTCGACCTTCCACGCCGAGGAGGAGGTCAAGGTGGCGTGGGAGATCCTCAAGGCGCTCAAGCTCCGCGAGCGCGGCCCGGTGCTGATCGCCTGCCCCACGTGCGGGCGCCTGCAATTTGACATGGACTCGGTGGTCGCGGAGGTCGAAAGACGCCTACAGGACTACGACGACCCGATCGAGGTCTCCGTGCTCGGCTGCGCGGTCAACGGCATCGGAGAGGCCCGTCACGCCGACTTCGGGATCACCGGCGCCAAGGACATGGGGATGATCTACTCGCGCGGCGAGCCGCTCAAGAAGGTCCCCACCGAGCGCCTGGTCGACGAGCTGTTCGCCGAGATCGACCGCTACTACGCGGCCGGGAAGAAGGTCGTCAGAGACGAAACGCGTGCCGCCGAGGCGGCCGAATGGCTGGCCGAAAACGAGGACGCAACCGCCATGACACCGGAGCGGCTGGCCGCGATGGAAGCGGCGGCGGCGCAACTCGACGAAGAGACCTCACCGGTGGCCGGCCGCCGCTTCACCCGCGCATGAGCGGGGCCTGGTCGAAAAAGCGAACCAGGAGTTCGTTTTCTCGACCAGCCCCTTGGAACGGTCAGCCGACCTTGGCGAAGCCCTCCGCGACCTTCCCCCAATTCACGACGTTCCACCAGGCGTCCAGGTAATCCGGGCGCCGGTTCTGGTAGGTCAGGTAGTAGGCGTGCTCCCACACGTCGACGCCGAGCAGCGGCGTCTTGCCGTCCGAGATCGGGTTGTCCTGGTTGGCCGTCGAGACCACCGCGAGCCCCGACCCGTCGTGGACCAGCCACGACCAGCCAGAGCCGAACCGCTTCACGCCCGCGTCCTTCAACGCCGCCTTGAAGTCGTCGAACGAGCCGAAGGCCGAATTGATCGCGTCGGCCAGGGCACCGTCGGGCGACCCGCCGCCGTTCGGGGACATCCACTCCCAGAACAGCGAGTGGTTGTAATGACCGCCGGCCTGGTTGCGGACACCGGTCTGCTTGTCGCTCGGGAGCGATCCGAGGTTCTTCAGAACCTCCTCGACCGGCTTCTCAGCCCATTCCGTCCCCTCGAGCAGGCCGTTGGCGGCATTCACGTAAGCCTGGTGGTGCTTGTCGTGGTGCAGGTGCATCGTCTGCTCGTCGATCGTCGGCTCGAGCGCGTTGTAGTCGTACGGCAGCGGCGGAACTTCGTAGGCCATCGGGCTGCTCCTTATATCTGGGTCTGGAGAACGGCTTCTTGTATCACGCCCGGGTACGCTGCGCTTCAACACGATGACCCTCCTGTCCACATACTTCCTGCCGACCGAGCGTGAGCCGCCGGGCGACGCGGAGGCGCTCTCGCACAAGCTGATGGTTCGCGCCGGGTTGATCCGCCAGGTCGGATCGGGACTCTGGAGCTGGCTGCCGGCGGGCTGGCGGGTGCATCAGCGGGTCGTCCAGATCGTCCGGGAGGAGATGAACGCGATCGGCGGACAGGAGCTGCTGATGCCGGTGCTGCAGCCGGCCGAACTCTGGCGCCGGACCGGCCGGTACGGAATCGAGGAGCTGTTCAAGCTCAAGGACCGCCGCAACGCTGACCTGGTCCTCGCGATGACCCACGAGGAGACCGTCACCACCCATGTCGCGGCCGCCGTCAAGTCGTACCGCGACCTGCCGCTGATCCTGTACCACTTCCAGGTCAAGGAGCGCGACGAGCCCCGTCCGCGCGCCGGCGTCCTGCGCACGCGCGAGTTCATCATGAAGGACTCCTACACGTTCGACCGGGACGCGGAGACGCTCGACGTCGCTTACCAGAAGCACGTCGTGGCCTACGACCGGATGATGGATCGATGTGGCCTGGAGTGGTACCGGGTCGAGGCGGACGTCGGGATGATGGGTGGCACCGGCGCTCACGAGTACATGGCTCCCTGCCCGGCGGGTGAGAACGAGGTCGCCGTCGCCGGCGGTTACGCCGCCAACGTCGAGGTGGCCACCGCCGACGCTCAGCCGGTGCCGCTCCCGCCGGGCCTGAATCGACCCGAGACCGTTCCCACGCCGGGGATGACCACGATCGATGCGGTCGCCACCGAACTCGGCCTCCCGGCCGGAGCGCTGTTGAAGGCCTTCCCGGTCATCCTCGACGGCGACGAGATGCAGCTGGTGGTGGTACGGGGCGACCACCGGGTCAACGAGATCAAGCTGCAGAACGCACTCGGGAAGCCGTTCCGTCCCGCCCATCCCGAGGAGGTGGCGGCGCGTCTCGGCCCGCCCGGCTACATCGGCCCCGTCGGGGCCCGGATGCCGATCCTGCTCGACGCCGGCGTGGCCCCCGGCGGCTACGTCACCGGGGCCAACGAGCCCGACGCTCACCTCAGGGGCGTCGAGCCGGGCCGCGACTTCAACTATGAGACGGTTGACGTCCGAGCCGTGATCCCCGGCGACACGATCAACGGCAGCACGATCCGGGTCGAGCCGGCCATCGAGGTCGGCAACATCTTCAAGCTCGGGACCCGGTACTCCGAGCCGCTGGGAGCCACCTACCTGGACGACGCGGGCCGCGAGCAGCTGATCTGGATGGGCTGCTACGGCTTCGGGCCGGCGCGCGCCGCCGCCGCCGCGGTCGAGCAATACGCCGACGAGGCCGGGATCTCGTGGCCGCGGGCGATCGCGCCGTTCGACGTCGAGCTCGTGACACTCGGCAAGGAGGGCAGCGAGGAGCGGGCCTTCGCCGACGGCCTCTACGGTGAGCTCCAGGAGCTCGGGTTGGAAACCGTCTACGACGAGCGCGACGCCGGGCCGGGCGAGAAGTTCATCGACGCCGAGCTGCTCGGCTGTCCACTCCGGGTCACCGTGGGGCGCCGCACGCTGGGGGCCGGCGAGGTCGAGGTGCAACTCCGGCGCGGCAGGGAGAAGACCAGCGTGCTGCTCGAGGACGCGGCCGAGGAGATCGCCGCGCTCTGGCGCGGACTCCCGTGACGGCCGGCCACACGACGTGGCGATGACTCCGAACATAACCAAGCGGCGGCTCACCGGCCTCGACCGCTCGGGACCGCCCCCCGACGCCACGCTCTCGGGCCACCCGCTGAACCCGTGGACGATCCCCAACGCGATCGACTACCTACGGCTCGCCGGCATCCCCGTGTTCCTGATCGTCGCGTTCTCGAGCCAGGACGGCCACGACGCCCTCGCCGTGGTCCTGTTCGCCGTGATCGGCTGGTCGGATTACCTCGACGGCTTCCTGGCTCGCCTGACCGGCCAGTACAGCCGCCTCGGCGCCCTGCTCGATCCGCTCGTCGACCGGCTGCTGATCGTCTCGGGGATGGTCGTCTGCTGGCACTTCAACCTGTTACCGCGGTGGGCGATCGCGATCGTGATCGGCCGGGAGCTCTTCATGCTCGCGGCCAGCCGGTACGCGCTGAGCCGCGGCATCGAGATCCAGATCAACTGGCCGGGGCGGCTCGGGGTGGCGCCGATCGCCGGCGCACCTTTCTTCGCCATGGCAGGGGTGCATTGGCTGGCCCTCGTCATGCTGTACGTTGGGATGGCGTTGGGGATCCTCTCCGCCGCCCTCTATGTCCGCCGCGGGAGGCATGAGATCAACGCCCGCAAGGAGCGAATCAAACGCTCAAGCTGAGCTTGAGCCTCGGACGATCCCCGGCTATACTCGCTGCCTCGCACTCGGACCCTGGAAGCACCCGGAGGATCTGATCTAAATGGACACGTTTCCCGACCTCGGCTCACTCACCGACCAGGAGCTGAAGGAGCTCATCAAGCAGCTCACCGATGAAGAGATGGAGATCTCCTACCGCAGGCGGATCCTGCACGGGAAGATCGACATTCTTCGTGCCGAGCTGGTCAACCGGCTGCGCAAGAAGGACGAGACCGGCGAGCTGGTCATCTCCGGCGCCGACGTGCAACAGCTCACCGACATCCTGGCCGGCCGCGTTCCGGGGACCGAGTCCGAATAGCTCATCGTCGGTGGCCCAGCACTGCCCAGAGTGCGGCTTTGCCAACGACGAAGGCGCTAACTACTGCCAGCGGTGTGGCGCCTTCCTGGCCCACGCCGACCCGCCGCCGGGAACGACCACGGCGACCTACAAGCTGGGTGAGACGGGCGAGCTCGAGGAGATCGAGCTGGACGAGGTCATCGAGCGCGGGCCGGCGCTGGTGATCCGGGCCGGCGGTGGACGTTCGGGCGAGAGCTTCCCCCTGGGCGCGGGGCGGGTGACGATCGGCCGGCGCCCGGTGAGCGACATCTTCCTCGACGACGTCACGGTCTCACGAGACCACGCGATTCTCGTCCGCCGCGGCAGCGAGTACTTCCTGGACGACTGCGGCTCGCTCAACGGCACGTACGTGAACCGACGCCGGATCGAATCCCACCGCCTCTCGCACGGCGACGAGCTTCAAATCGGCAAGTACAAGCTCGCCTTCCTGAGCCGCTGATGGCCACCTCCTCCGACACCCGCGACCCGACCGTAGAGCTGCCCGAGCCGCCCAACGAGCAGGCCGAGCCGCAACGGCCGCGACAGAAGGCGGTCACGATCGGGACCGTGTGCAAGGCACTCCAGCAGGAGTTCCCCGACATCTCGATCTCCAAGATCCGCTATCTGGAGGACCAGAAGCTGCTTGCCCCGCGGCGTACCCAAGGGGGATACCGCCTCTACACGCAGTCCGACATCCAGCGTCTGCGCACGATCCTGCGCCTCCAGCGCGACGAGTTCCTGCCCCTGCGGGTCATCCGCCAGGAGCTCGCCGGCGGCCGGGCCGAGAGCGAGGTCGCGGCCGCCCCGGCCAGCGACGGCCGCTCACCGCGACGCGCTCAGGCGCTCGTCTCCACGCGCGACCCGGGCGCGCTCTACTCGCTCGAGGACGTCGTCGAGGAGACCGGTGCGGACGCCGGCCTCGTCCGCGAGCTGGTCGAGTTCGGCGTGATCAAGGGTGAGATGCGTGCTGGGGTCCGCTACTTCGACGAGACCGAGCGGGAGATCGTGCGGGCGGTGTCGGAGCTGGCCCGTTACGGCGTCGGCGGACGCAACCTGAGGGTATTCCGGAGCTCGGCCGATCGGGAGGCCCAGCTGCTGCAGAGCATCCTCGCCCCGGCGCTGCGCTCGCGCAATCCCGAGCGCCGGCGGGAGGCGATCGAGGCGCTCGAGAACCTGGCCTCGGTGACCACCCACCTCAAGCATCTGCTCCTGATCCGCGATCTGCGCAAGATCACCACATAGCGGCATCCGGTCGAGGGGCGCGTGAACGCGGTCGACCTACGCGGGCTGATCCGCGAGATCCCGGACTTCCCCAAGACCGGGATCGTGTTCAAGGACATCACGCCGCTGCTGCTCGATCCCGCGGCGCTCCGCCTCGCGGTGTCCGAGCTGGCGCAGTTCGCCCGGCCGCTGGAGGTCGACCTGGTGGTCGCCGCCGAGGCGCGCGGCTTCATCCTGGGGGGCGCGCTGGCCCGCGAGCTCGGCGCGGGGTTTGTCCCCGCCCGCAAGCCGGGACGCCTGCCGGCCGAGACCGTCAGCGTGGAGTACATCCTCGAGTACGGGATCGACGCGCTCGAGGTCCACGCCGACGCCCTCGCCCATGGCGCCCGCGTGCTCGTCCACGACGACCTCCTGGCCACCGGCGGGACCGCCCGTGGCGTGTGCGAGCTGGTGGCCGGCCTGGGGGCGCAGATCGTCGGATGCGCGTTCCTGGTCGAGCTGAGCTTCCTCGAGGGGAGGGCGCGCCTGGATCCCTACCCGGTGCATGCCGTGCTCGAGTACGCGTCGTGAGCTTCCTGCCGTTCAAGATCGGCGCGGGACGACGGACCCTCTCGACGGCCAGCCGTACGCGCGTGGTCCCGGCGCCGCTCGACGAGGTGTGGAAGGTGATCGAGGACCCTTACCAGATGCCGCGCTGGTGGCCCGGCGTCGAGCGCATGGAGGGGGTGGACGAGGGGCGCTTCACGCAGGTGTTCAAGACCCGGCGCCGGCGCACCGTGCGGGCCGACTTCCAGCTGCTCAGCTCCGAGCCGCCCGGCGGGGAGTACACCAGCGGGCGGCGGGCGTGGGCGCAGCAGGTGGAGGGCACCCCGTTCGAGCCGGTGCTGCACGAGTCGATCACCGAGGTGGTCGCCGAGCCGGTCGACGATGGCACCCGGGTCACGCTCGCCCAGCGCCAGCGTCTGCGCGGCTATTCGAGGACCGGCGCGCTGGCCATGCGCTCGGCCACGGGCAAGCAGCTCGACGAGGCGCTCGACGGTCTGGAGCGCCTGTTCGGCTGACTCAGCCCGTCGTGGAGGAAAGCGAGAACGGCCCCTGGAGCACGATCTGGCCGGGAGACTTCGGATTGCTCTGCGTCTCCAGCGTAAGCAGCAACTGCTTGAAGTGGGCGGCATTCGAGGGAAGGGCGCTGCCGACTTGCAACTGGCCGCTCTTGCCGACCGCCGGGCTGACGAAGCCGATTCGATCGGCGTCGCTCGGAGAGTTGTACAGCCAGGCGGCGTATGCGTTGTGGTTGTTGGGCGCCACGTGCGCCGCCTCGATGATGATCCCGTAGGCGCTTCCCTGCTTGACCACGAACGCGACTCCCTTGGTCTGGCCCGATCCGCTCGGCGGGTTCAGGTTGCTCTGGGCGACGACCTGGGCCTTGGCTGCGCTCGTCGAGGTCGTGCTCGTGCTCGACGTGGCGGCCTTGCTCCGCCCGGACGCCGCCCCGGTGGTCGATGTCTTCTTGCTCGACGATCCGCTGCCCAGCACCGCGATCAGAACCACCACCAGCGCAACCACGACGAGCGCGCCGACGCCGAGCATGATCGCCCCGCCCAGTCGCGACCTCGGCCGATCCGAGAGCCGGGGGGGACGCCGCGACACCGCGCCCGGGCGGCGAGTGTCCGCGGGGCCGCTCCGGCCGCCGGCCACTTGCCCATCGGGCTGCGCCTGAGGCGCGGCGGCTCGGGCGCCATCCGGTATCTCGGGCAGCGGGTGGCTCGCCACCCGGCCGAGCTCGGAGGCCAGCACCCGGGCCCAGGCGCGTTCGTAAGGCGAGGTCGCGAGGCGCTCGCGCGTCTGCTCGGCCACCCGATCGGGGAGCTGGCCGAGCAGGTAGTCGGCGATCAACGCCCGGCTCTCGGGCGAGATCCCCGTCTCCGGCCCCAGTTCATCGAAAGCAGCCAGCGCACGCGCCCGGACCGCCGCCCGGTCGATCGCCAGGAGGCGCGCGATGTCGTCGTAGCTGCGACCACGCTGGAGCACGAGGTCGAGCACCGCGCGTTGATCGGGTGACAGCGTGTCGATAGAGCCCATGGAAAACGCTTCAGAGCGTAGTCCAGCGGTCGGCGGGGTGCGGCGGCTCCGCGAGCCGCTAAGGTGCCGCGGCCGATGGCCCCGCATCCTGCTCCCGAGCCCGGCGTTCCCGGCTTCGACACGGTGTATGGACTGGAGCTGAGCCACTGCTCGGACGAGATCGCCCACGGACAGGTACGCGTCCAGGATGCCCTGCGCTCGAGCGGCGGGTTCGTCCACGGCGGCGTCTACAGCGCGATCGCCGACGCGCTGGCCACCCACGGCACGGCCGCGAGCCTCGCCGGCCAGGGGCGGGTCGCGATCGGGCTGACCAACCAGACCACGGTTCTCCACCCGATGGCGAACGGGACGCTGCACGGAACCGCCAGGCGCCGGCATCGTGGCCGCACGACGTGGGTGTGGGAGGTCGAGATCGCCGATGACGACGGTCTCGTATGCGTGGTCGGCAGGGTCACGGTGGCGGTGAGGGATGCAGGTGACCGACCACCCGGCCCACGGTAGATTCGCAGGGTGCGGGAAGCCGTCCAACTAGCCCGCAGAACGTGCCGCGCGCTGGCGCCGGCGCTGCTCTCCCTCGCCGTCATCCCGCTCCCGGTGGGATGGCCGCACCATTTGGCCGTCGGCGCGGCCGACTCACCGGGCGACGCCCAGGCGCTGCGCTCCCACGCCCGCACCGACCTGCGCTACCAGTACCTGGCCGGCGGGGTGAACACGGGCCATGGCTGGTCCACCTGGAACCCTGACGGGAGCTTCGCGTCGCTGTACGTGCGCGAGTCGTTCGCCGCTCACACGATCCCGGTCTTCACCTACTACCAACTCCTCCAGTCCGCCCCCTCGGCGGGATCGAACGAGGCGGCCAGGGACATCTCGAACCTGCGCGACCCATCGACCATGCGGGCCTACTGGACTGACTTCGAATTGCTGCTGCGGCGGGTCAATGCAGCCGCAGGACGCGGGCTCGTGATCATCCACGTGGAGCCCGATCTGTGGGGCTACCTCGAGCAGGCCCGCGCCACCGCGCTGGCCCCGCCCCTTCGCCCACCGCCTGATCGCGCTGCGCAACCGCCTGGCCCCATACGTCCTGCTGGCCTGGCATCTCAGTGTGTGGGGGACCAGGGAGGATCCCACCTACTCCAAGCCGTCGCTCGCGCACATGGATCAGCTGGCCGCCGTGTCGGCCGCCTTCTACGAGTCGCTGCACGCCCGCTTCGACCTCGTCTTCAACGATGTGACCGATCGCGACGCCGGCTTCTATCACCACGTGGAGGGCAACCCGCACACCTGGTGGGGTCCGGCCGACTTCGTGCGCCACGACCGCTACATCGCGGGCTTCACACGCCGCACCCACACCGCGGTCGTCCTGTGGCAGCTGCCGGTGGGCGACACCCACGAGAACGACACGTGGAACCACTTCCGGGACGACCGCCTGCAGTGGTGGCTGGGCGCCGGCTCCGCCGCCCACCTGCGCCCCACCGAGCGCGCCGGCGTCATCGGGCTGCTGTTCGGCGCGGGCGCCGCCGGCAACACCGCCCCGCAGACCGATGGAGGCCTGTTCTACCGGCTGGCCCGCCGGTACGAGGCGCATCCGCTCGCGCTTGGCGTTGGCTGAGACCTAGCGCGAGGACCCCGGTGCGCCGCGGCCCAGCCAGAAGCCGACGAAATCGCGCAGGGCCGGATCCGAGGCGGCCGGCACTCGCAGCACATGACCCCAGGCGAGCGCCGCGATCCCGGCCGTCTGCCCTCGCCGCGCCAGGATGACGGCGTCACCGGTGGCGGCGAGGGACGGGGTGAACGGTGGCGCCACCGAGCCCGCGAACGCCTCCAGGCCCGCCGGCGGGCGCGTGCCCCCGTAGAGGAGCACCACGTCGCCCACCTGGAGCGCGCTCAGCAGCTGATCGTCACTGAGCGAAGCCTCATCGCGAGTCACCGCAGCCGGGATGTGGGCGCCGCTGGTCGGAGGGTCGGAGTCGTAGGTCGGGCGAGGCTGGCCGGGCCGCAGCACGCCGTGGCCGAGATCGCTGAACGCCTGGCCGGGACCGCTCCCGGCACCTGAGACGCCGGCCTGGTCACGCCCGGCGAAGAAGCCCGAGAGCAGCACGATCAGCCCAACCGACAGCGCCAGCGAGGCCAGCAGGATGGCCAGGCGCTCGAGCGTTCTGCCCAGCCGCGACTCGGGAGCTGGCGCCCCGCTCCGGGGGCCCGCCGGGGTCATCGTGCGGCGTGGGCGGGGCCCTGCTGGCTCGGCGCGGTGGCGCCCTCGGGTGGCGCCGGCGGCGCCGGTACGCCGGCCGCCGCTACCAGCTCGTCGATCGACGCCCGGAGTTCGTCGGCCAGGACCTCCACGTCCGCCAGCGCGTCGAAGTCGGCCACCAGGCCGAAGTTGAGCTGCCCGTGATAGCTGAGGATCGCGATCCCCAACGCCGTGTTCTCGGCCAGCGGCACCATCGGATAGATCGCCTCCAACTGGTGTCCCAGCAGGTACAGCGGAAACTGGGGGCCGGGGACGTTGGTCACCACGAGGTTGAACAGCCGCTGGCGAGCCTGAAGGCGGGCGGCCTGCGCCATGATCGTCGGTGGGGCGAATCCGGACAGACGAGTGAGGATCTCCGCGCCAACGGCCTGACCCGACTGCTTGACGTCCTTCATCTCGGCGCTGACGGCCCGCAGCCGCCGGACCGGATCGGTAATCCCGACCGGCAACGTGGCCCACATGGCGGCCACTCGGTTGCCGAGCGCGCCGCGCTCGATGTCGGCCCGGACCGACACCGGCACCATCGCGCGCAGACCGGCGTCGTCGGTCGGCTCCCCATGCAGTCGCATATAGCTCCCCAGCGCTCCCGCCACGACCGCGAGCACCACGTCGTTGACCGTCCCGCCAAGAGAGTTCTTGATCGCCTTGAACTGCCCCAGGTCGGCTCTGACCCACGTGAAGCGGCGGTGCGGGCCGATCCGGACGTTGAACGGGCTGGGCGGCGCGGCCTTGAGCCCGGTCCAGGCCAGCGCGCCGACGCTCCCGAGCGCGCGGCCCATGCGGGACGCGACCGTCCGTGGACCTCGCAGCGTGGCGCGGACGCCGCGCACCACTTCTCCCGGCACCGTTGCGCGCTCGAGCAGGGCGTCGGCCATCAACTGGGCCGAGCTTGGCAGCGGCCGTGCGACCCACTCCTGCTCGGGTGCAGCGACCGGCAGCGGCTCGGGCGAGGCGTCGAAGAGCACGGTCGCGATGTCCACGCCGGAGATCCCGTCGACGAGCGCGTGATGGGTCTTGGTCAGTACCGCGAAGCGCCCACCGGCCAGTCCCTCGACCAACCACAGCTCCCACAGCGGGCGGCTGCGGTCGAGCGCCTGAGAGAAGACGCGTCCGGCAAGCCGCTTGAGCTCGGTGTCGCCGCCCGGGCGCGGGAGGCCGGTGTGCCTGACGTGGTAGCGGACCTTGAAGTGGGGGTCGTCCACCCACACCGGCCGCCCTTGGCCCAGTGGGACGAAGGCGAGCCGCTGCCGGTAGCGGGGGACGAGGTGAAGCCGCGACTCGATCACCTCGATCAGCTCGTCGTAGCTCGGCGCGTCGCCCTCGAACACCGAGACCCCGGCGACGTGCATGTGCGCGGAGTCCCGCTCGAGATGCAGGAACGAGCTGTCGAGGCCGGTCAGCCGATCTTGGTTGGCCACTGCAGGGATGGTAGTCAGCCCAGCCTGATCGGCAACCCGGCGGGCCGGCGGGCCGGCGGGCCGCGGGCCGGCAGGTTAGTGGCGTACGCCACAAGGCGCTGGTGTGACGGACCTCACATTCAACGGTCAAGGCCGCACCTAACCTGGCCGAAGTAAGGATCGACCTGCCGAATCGTCCTCGTCCGGTACGGGGGCGAGCGGGGGACCCAAATGCCAGGCGACGTCTGCCTGGCCGGGGCGAATCGACTTGCCTGGCGCCGAACACGCCAGCCGCAGTCGTAGCGCCCATGACAGCGCGCTGAGCGCGCCGTCAGCGGTTCGCGAGCCCGACAGCTAACCCCGTAGGCGCCTGGTCGAAAACGAACAGGAGGTCCTCGACGTGAGGCCTGACACAGCCATGAAACGATGGCGCCGCGCTCGCTTGGGCGCAGGCGCTTTGATGATTGCCGTCCCGGCGTGCGCCGGGGCAATGGCGGCCGGCCAGGCGCTGGCCGCCCCTGCTCAGCAGGCGCTGCACCTCAATCCCCGTTCGCTCAGCGTCTCCTACGGGCATGACCTGACCGTCCGCGGGACCGCACCGGCCGCGGACGCCGGGCACACCGTCGTACTCGAGTTCGCGCGTCGCGGCCAGACCGCCTGGCGCCGGGTGGACTCGTCGACCATTGGCGTCGATGGCGGCTTTCGCCTGACCGGGGCCCTCCCGCAGTCGGGCTACGTACGGGCCGTCGACACCTCGAGCGGATTCGCGACCCCGTTGGTGGCGCCGGTCAGCGGCGGCGCCAGCGAGTCCACGAGCGCCGCAGTGCCGGTGGATATGGGCGCACGGGTGCGCGTGCCCTCCCGCCGGATCGCCGTGCTCGCCGGCCAGCCCGTCCATCTGCGGGGAAGGCTGCTCCCCGGGGTAGCGGGCCGCAAGGTCAGCCTCCAGGGCCGACGCTCCGGCCGCTGGGAGACGCTGGCCAACGCCCGAACGCACGGCGCGGGAGCTTTCGTCCTGCGCTACGTAACCAACAGCGCCGGTCAGGAGCGGATCCGGGTCGCCTTCGCGGGCGACGCCGTCAACGGCCGGTCCACCGCGACCGCGGGCCAGATGACCGTCTACCGCGAGGCCGGCGCCTCCTGGTACAACGACGGCAGCACGACCGGCTGCGGCTTTCACGCCTATCACGGCGTGGCCAACCGCACGCTTCCGTGCGGGACCAAGGTCGCTCTGCGCTACAACGGCCGCTCGGTGACCGCGACGGTCGACGACCGCGGGCCGTACGTGGGCGGTCGCGACTGGGATCTCAACCAGAACACGGCCGCCGCGCTCGGCTTCGGCGGGGTCGGCACCATCTGGTCGAGCCGCTAGCTTCCTGGCGCGGCCAGGCGTCCGAGCGGCGTCCTAGCCTGGCCACCTGATGGAGGATCGCTGCGTCGCGCACCTCGACAT
>CAVWSI010000023.1:0-30056 GCA_963757795.1 uncultured Solirubrobacterales bacterium
CAGCTCTCACCGACGGGTTCGACCGCGAGTACACCCTGAACGAGATCGCGATCATCACCCGCGCCGCGCCCGCCCGCCGGCTCGGCCTGCGCGACAAGGGCCATCTCGGGGTCGGCGCCGATGCCGACGTGACGATCTACCACGATCGCGCCGACCGCGAGGAGATGTTCGCCACCCCCGCTACGTGATCAAGGGCGGGGAGGTGGCCGTCGAGGAGGGCGAGCTGCGCCGCGCTCGACGACGGCATGCTGCTCTCGAGCCGCGCCGCGTTCGATCCCGAGGTCGAGCCGCGTGCTCGAGCCGCTGTTCGGCGACCGCTACACGGTGGCGTTCGAGCACTATCCGGTCCGCGATCCGGCGCTGCGCGAGCCGGCGCGGATGGTGGAGGCGCCGAGTTCATGAGCGGCTACACGCTGGGCAGTGCCGAGGTCGCCGACACGTTCGCCGAGGCGTTCCCGATGCGCTTCGCCCGGGTGCTGATCACCGCCGCCACCGATGCCTGGGCGCTCGAGGCCGCCCGCTCGATGACCGGATTTGCCACCTCGGTGATCGGCTGCAAGTGCGAGGCGGCGATCGAATGCGCGAAGGCCGCCGGCGAGACGCCCGACGGCCGGCCGGGGATCGCGGTGCTGCTGTTCGCGATGGATCGCGAGAGCGTCGGCAAGCGCGTGCTCGAGCGAGTCGGCCAGAGCGTCATGACCTGCCCTACCACCGCGTGCTTCGACGGCCTTCCCGGGGCCGAGCGGACGGTGTCGCTGGGGCGCAGCCTGCGCTACTTCGGCGACGGGTTTCAGGCCAGCAAGGTGATCGCCGGGCGAGCGCTTCTGGCGGATCCCGGTGATGGAGGGCGAGTTTCTGGTCTGCGAGTCGGTCGGGGTCGGACGAGGGGTCGGAGGCGGGAACCTGGTGGTCGGAGCGGGCGACGAGGGCGCCGCGCTCGCGGCCGCGTGGCGGCGGTCGACGCGATGCGCGGCGACGGGATAGCGCTGCCGTTCCCGGGCGGGATCGTGCGCAGCGGGAGCAAGGTCGGCGCGCGCACGTCGAAGTCGATGCCCGCCTCGACTAACCACCAGATGGCACCGACCCTGCGCGTTCAGGTCGATGACACGCTGGTCCCGGACGGCGTCGGTGCGCTGTTCGAGATCGTGATCGACGGCGTGTCCGAGGACATCGTCCGCGAGGCGATGCGCCGCGGTCTGCACGCCGCCGCCGGCGCCGGCGCCACGTACGTGAGCGCCGCCAACTTCGGCGGCAAGCTCGGCGAGTTCCACTTCCCGCTCTCGGACCTGCGCGACCCGCCGTGACGCTGACCCTCACGCTCCGGCACGCCAGCCGCCGGCGCGCGTGCGTCGCCACATCGCTCCTCCCCGAGCGGATGCGCGGGCGCAGCGCCTCCGCCGTCGCCGCGCTGCGCCTCCGCTGCGGCTGTCGAGACGGTGGCCGTAGGCGACTTGTTCGACGTGTCCGGCGCGGGCGGCCGAGGACGAGGAGCTCGTGCTCGCCGGCGACCTGCGCCGATTCGACGGGATCGGCGCTGGTATGTCGAGGCGGCCGGAGATCGTCGGCGACACGGGCGACGTGCGGCGCCTGGGCGGGCGCCGAGATGTCCGGCGGGGATGTTGCTGGATCTTCGGAGACGCCGGCGCGCGGCTCGGGGCTGCTTGTCCCGGTGCCCGCGTCGGGATGACCGGCGGCGAGATCGTCGTCGACTGGCGACGCCGGCGAGGAGGCCGGCGCCGGGATGCGGCGCGGCCTGGTCGCCGTCGGCGGGCGGACCGGGAGCGGGGCTGGCCTGCGGATGCTGGCGGGCACGGTGATCGCGCTCGGCGGCATCGGCGCGGAGGCGGGGCTCGGCAACAAGCGGGGCAGCCTGGTCTCCGGGCGGGCGATCGAACCGCTGCCTGCTACGCGTTCGCCACGCGCGTTCCGACCCCCGGCCCTGCGGCTGCAGTTGCTCCGGGCCCGCGGGCTCGGTCTGACGGTCTCCGACGCGATGCTGAGAGGGAGCCTGGGCTCAGATGGTCGGGCGATCGGACCGAGCTCAGCCGCGGCGAGATCCTGATCTTCGACGAGGAGAATGGCGATGATGAGCGTTTCCATGAACGAACGCGCCGCTGCGCTGGTGGACGGTATGACCGCCGACGCCGACGCGCTGGGGATCGAGGTCCGCACGCTGGACTCCGGCGCGCGGCTGGTTGATTGCGGCGCCAGCGGTGGGCTGCAGGCCGGCTTGGGCTTCGCGGCGGCCTGCATGGGCGGGTTGGGCCGGCTCGACCCGGCGCCGGTCGTCAGTCGGCGGACGCACGTGGCCGGGCGTCGGCGTCGGTGGCCGACGATCCGGCCGCGGCATGCCTGGCCGCGCAGTACGCCGGCTGGAAGCTCGAGCACGACGACTTCTTCGCGATGGCCAGCGGTCCGGGACGCGCGCTGGCGCGGGCGGAGGACCTGTTCGAAGAGCTGGCCTGGGACGAGGAGGCCGAGCGGGCGGTCCTCTGCCTGGAGACCCGGCAGGATCCGCCGGCGGAGATCGTCGGAAAGGTGGCGCAGCGCTGTGACGTTGAGCCGGCCGCGGTCACGTTCCTGATCGCCCCGACCGCGTCGGTCTGCGGGTCGGTGCAGATCTCGGCACGCGTGGTCGAGACCGCGCTGCACAAGCTGCACGAGCTCGGGCGTCGATCCCGGCCCGGGTGCGAAGCGGCTGGGGTTGCTGCCCGATCGCCCCGGTGGCGGCGGACGATCGGACTGCGATCGGGCGGACCAACGACGCCGTGCTGTACGGCGGGACCGTCCACCTGTGGATCGAGGCCGACGACGACGAAGCGGCCGACTTCGCCCAGCGACTGCCCTCGGCGGCTTCGGACGCATTCGGCACGCCGTTCGGCGAGCTGCTCGAGGCAGCCGACTGGAACTTCTACGACATCGACCCGATGCTGTTCAGCCCCGCCGCGGTCACGCTGACCAGCACCGAGTCCGGGCGCGCGCATCACGGCGGCGGGCTGGCGCACGAGGTGCTCGAGCGCTCGTTCGGCGGGTGATGACGGTGATGCACCCCACGACACGAACGAGTACGCGCTGGCGAAGGGAGAACTGATCGAGGCCATCCTCGCCGGGGCCGAGACGTGACCGTCCAACTCCGGGTGGGCATACTCGGTGCGTCGGGCTCCTGGCACAGTCGCGGGCTGATCGCCGCGCTGGGCGGACGAGGCCATGACGTTGCTGGCGATCCCCGCCACGCGGCTGCAGTCCGAGATCGACGAGCAGGGGGAGGTGCGCGTCCTCGGGCCCGACGGCACCCCGCTCGACGCGCTCGACCTGCTGATCGTGCGCGGCCTGCCTCGCGGCTCGCTGGAGCAGGTGATCTTCCGCATGGACGCGCTGCACGTGCTGGCCGAACAGGGCGTCCGCTGCGTCAACGCTCCGCGCGCGATCGAGCGGACGATCGACAAGTCGTGGGCGAGCGCGCTGCTCGCCCTGGCCGGGCTGCCCACCCCGCCGACGATCGTCTGCGAGCGCTACGACGACGCGATGCGGGCCTTCGATGAGCTGGGCGGCGACATCGTCGTCAAGCCGCTGTTCGGCGCGATGGGCAACGGCATCGTGCGTGTCGAGGACCGCGACGTGGCCCATCGGGTGTTCCGCGCGCTGGAGCTCGAGCGAACGGTCTACTACGTGCAGCGCACGATCCCGCCCGCCGGGCGTCGGAACCTCCGCGTCCTCGTCGTCGCCGGCGAGGTCGCCGGAGCCATGGAGCGCCTTACCGACTCGTGGCGGGCCAACATCGCGCGGGGCGCTCGCCCGCGGGCGGTGACGCTCAGCGAGGACGAGCGAGGTCTGGCCCTCGCCGCCGCCGCCGCGGTCGAGGCGGACGTCGCAGGGGTCGACCTTCTGTTCGGCCCGGACGGCGAGGCTTTCGTGCTCGAGGTCAACGGGATCCCGGGCTGGCAGGCGCTCCAGTCGGTCTGCGATCGGGATCTCACGCAGCTCGTGGTGGGCGTCTGCGAGGCACTGGTCACGGCGTGATGCGGCCTTCGTGCAACGCCGTGGCGACGAGCGCCCCAGCGGCGCCGGCTGCCTCCAGCGCGCGGAGGTCGGCGTCGTCACGCACGCCGCCGCCGGCGTAGATGGCGATGTTCGGCAGGGCCCTGGCCAATTCGGCCACGGCGTCGAGCGGCGGACCCGAACCGCTGCCGACGCGGGCGAGGTCGATTACCAGCAACTCGCGCACGTCCAAGCGCCCGAGCCAGGGGCGCCGCGGCCGCCGGGGCGCGGCCGGCGAGCTGCTTGATCGGGCGAGATCAGCCGGCCGTCGCGCAGGTCGACGCTGAGGGCGAGCGGTGGCGCGGCGGCGTTTGCCACGCCCGCCGCCAGCACGTCCGGGCCGATCGACTCGGTGCCGACGACGTTGCGCGCCACGCCGGCGCGCCCGAGCGCCGCCGCCCGCTCGGGCGTGGTGGCGCCGGCGTCGACCCACGGCCCCGCGACCGCCCCCAGCGCCGTCAGGATCGGCCTCGTTCACCGGGCCGCCCGCGAGGGCGTCGAGATCGGCGACGTACGCGGTGGACGCGCGGCAGACGGAGCACAGCGCCCGGGCCACGGCAACCGGCTCTGACCCGTCGACCAGCGGACTGCTGAGCGGCGCGTAATCGGCGCGCCGCCCTCGGCGTGCGTGGACCACGAGGCCGCCCTTGAGGTCGAGCACCGGAACGATCTTCATCATGGAACGTCCTCTACCAGGATCGACTGTTCCCTTGTCGCCCGCCTGGGTGCGTCACACACTCGATCGGGTGTGCAAGCAAGCGACGAGGAGTTGATCGATGCAGAGAACACAGCTCGGGAGCCAAGGACTCGAGGTCTCCGCGCAGGGTCTGGGCTGCATGGGCATGACCTGGGCCTACGGCGGCGGCGACGAGCAGTCGGGCCTGGAGACGATTCACCGCGCGCTCGAACTTGGCGTGACGTTCCTCGATACCGCCGAGGTGTACGGGCCGTACACCAACGAGCGACTCGTGGGGCGGGCCGTTGCGGGACGCCGCGGCAAGGTCGAGATAGCCACCAAGTTCGGGTTCAGGTTCAACCCGGATGATCCATACGGCCCGCGCAGCCTGGATGGCAGCGCCGAGAACGTCAAGCGCGCTTGCGAGGGATCGCTCGAGCGCCTGGGCACCGATTACATCGACCTCTACTACCAGCATCGAGTCGATCCCGCGGTGCCGATTGAGGAGACGGTCGGCGCGATGGCTGACCTGGTAAAGGAGGGCAAGGTCCGCTACGTCGGGCTGTCCGAAGCGTCGCCCGAGGTCATCCGGCGAGCCCACGCCACGCATCCGCTGACCGCCGTTCAGTCCGAGTACTCACTGTGGACGCGCGATCCGTCGGAGAACGGCGTGCTGGACGCGTGCCGCGAGCTCGGGATCGGGTTCGTGGCGTATTCGCCGCTCGGGCGCGGCTTCCTGACCGGCCAGATCCGCTCGGTGGACGATCTCCCGGAGGGCGACTGGCGACGGTCGAACCCACGTTTTCAGGAGCAGGCCCTGCAGGAGAACATCGCGCTGGCCGACCGAGTGCGGGCGCTCGCGGTCGGGCGGGGCGTCACCCCCGCCCAGCTGGCGCTGGCGTGGGTTCACGCCAGAGGGAAGGACATCGTGCCCATCCCCGGCACCAAGCGACCGGAGCGGCTCGAGGAGAACACCGCCGCCGCCGAGATCGGACTGAGCGACGAGGACGTTGCGACGCTCGACGAGGCGGTCGCGGCCGAGTCGGTCGTTGGCGGCCGATACCGGGACGCCGAGATGGCGCTGATCAACGGCTGACCGCAGGCCGTCCGCGTCATCATGGCCCGATGGTTCCGGCGATCGGGCTCGACGTGGGCGGCGCGAACACCAAGGCCGCGGTGGTGGACGGCGCCGGCCGGGTGCAGGTCGTCTCGGAACCGTTCGAGGTGTGGCGTGATCCCGACGCGATGTCCGGCGTCATCGAAGGCGTCGTCGGGCGGCTCGGGCGCGACCACGCGCCGGTTGCGCTGACCACCACCGCCGAGCTCGTCGACGTGTTCGCCAGCAAGCGCGCGGGCGTGCTGCATGTGCTCGAGGCGGCCGGGCGCGGGCTGCCGAGACGCCGGCTGCGCGTGATGACGACGGCCGGCGAGCTGATCGGCCTGGAGGAGGCGCGGGCCCGGCCGCTGCGCTGTGCGGCCGCCAACTGGATGGCCACTGCCCTGCTTCTCGCAAGCTCTCTGCCCGACGCCATCCTCGTCGACTGCGGCGGCACGACGACCGATGTGATCCCGATCGTGCGCGGGGAGGTCGCCGCCCAGGGACGCACCGATCTCGAGCGGCTGCTCGCCGGTGAGCTGGTCTACACCGGTGCGCTGCGCACCAACGTGGCCACGATGGTCTCGCACGTGCCGATCGGCGGGCAGCCGTGCCCGCTCGCCTCCGAGTCGTTCGCGATCGCCGCCGACGCGCATCTGCTGCGGGGCAACCTGACCGCCGAGCAGTGCACCTGCACGTTTCCGGACGGTCGCGGCGCCTCGGGCGGCGAGGTCCGTTCCCGGCTCGCGCGCGTCGTATGCGCCGACCCCGAGCAGCTGGCCGACGGCGATCTCGAGGCGATCGCCGCCGCGGTCGAGGAGGCACAGGTCGCCACAATCGCCGCGGCCCTCGACCGCGTCGCCGGGCGGCTGCCCCCCGGCGTGCCGGTCCTCGCGGTCGGCGTGGGCGCGTTCCTGGCCCGCGCGGCGGCGGCGCGCTGCGGACTCTCCGTCCACGAGCACGCAAGATCGCCTCTCGCCGGCCAAGGGGGGGAGGTCGCCGCCGCGGTCGCGCTGTCGGTACTGGGCCGTGAGTGAGCTCAGTCCGCTCGTCGTCAAGATCGGCGGCGGTCTGCTGCGCGACGAGGGGCTCCAAGGGCTACGCCGCGGCTCTGCGGACGTGCTCGAGCTTGCCCGCGACCGGCCGGTGCTCGTCGTGCCCGGAGGAGGCCCGTTCGCGGATGTCGTGCGTGCACTCGACGCGCAGGTGGGACTGGGCGACGATGTAGCACATCGGTTGGCGCTGCAGGCGATGGATCAGCTGGGGGTGCTTCTGGCGCCGATGTTGCCGGGGGCGAAATTGCTCCGAAGGCTGGTCGCTCCGCGGTCGCTCGGGCTGCTCGTGGCCGCGCCTGCGTTCGCCGGACGACCGGATGTTCCCGAGTCGTGGGACGTCACGAGCGACTCGCTGGCCGTGCTCGCCGCCGCCGCGATCGGCGCCGAGGAGGCGATCCTGCTCAAACCGGTTGACGGGGCGGCCGTCGACGCCTACCTGCCGGAGGCGGTGCGTCGCACGGGAGTGCGCGTAACGGTCCGCTCACCCGGACTTTGGCGATTCAGCTGACATATACGTAGCTTCAGCGCCAAACTCCCGGAGTTCGGCCGCGGCTGCCGCGACCAGGTCCGTGTCGAGCTCCGCGGACCGGTCGCCGCCAACGCATACCGCGGACCGGACGCCAACAACGTCAGCGTCCACGCGCCGCAGGTCGCCCAGCCGCAGCTGTCCGGCGATCGCGAAGCTCCCGCCCGCGGCGCGTGTGCGGGTAACCAGGGCGGCCAACTCGGCCTCCGACAGCCACGCGTACAGCCCCCGGCCGTCCTTGACGAACGTGTCGACCAGCGCGCCGGCGATCCCCGTCCGCTCGACCAGTTGGGGTAGCCATGCTGGCCCGAGGGCCGGGGGATCGAGCGCTCGGGCGTCCGCGTACGACGCGGCGATCACCTCAACGTCATCTCCGACCGCGTCAGCAACCGCGCGCATCATCGCCACCCCGCGGTCGAACTCCCGCACGCCCCACAGCCCGACCTTGACGTACGTTGCCCCGGTGAGCGCGGCGCCGCGAGCGGCCAGCGCCGCCGTGTGCGGAAGATCCGGCAGATCGCCGAGGGCGACACTGATCGGAGCGGCCCCGCCCACGGCCTGCACCACGTCGGACAGGGTCTGCGGCGCGGGCGCACCGAGCGCGCCTTCACGCGGGTCCTTGACGTCCACGATGTCCGCCCCACCGGCGACGGCGGCCTCCGCCTCCGTGGCCGACACGACGCTGACGAGCAGCTTCATGCCGCTGCCTGTCCTGAGCTGTGGCGCGCGACCCGCGCTCCGCTGCGATCGAAGTCGACCATCCGGACATCGGTGCCCTGGCCCACCGCGCCGCGCAGCCGATCGGCGACGTCCCCGGCGCGCTCCGGGCCATCGACGATCCCGTAGACCGCGGGCCCCCACGAGCTCTGCCCGACCGCTCCGACCCCGAGGGCATGCAACGCCTCGACGACCGGCGCCGCGCGCGGATGGAACACGCCACCCTGCTGGGAGGCAAACATCGATCCGATCTCGCACTGGATCTCCGAGAGCGCGTCGCCGAACTCGTCGATGTCTCCGGTCACCAGCCCCGGCAGCAGGGCGCTCAGGAGCAGCCGCGAGACGCTCAGCTCGCCGGCCGACCGCTCGTGCAGCCGATCGAAGAAGCGCTGCTCGGCATCCCCTGAGAGACCTTCCGCGTCGATCGGCACGGCGAGCACGCACCGCCAGTGGTCCGGCATCAGGTGCCGAGCCACGAGGGGGCTGATCGAGCCTCCCTCGCGCACGCCGGCCTCGACCACGAGCCCCGGTGCCGCGAAGGTCCAGGAGCCCACGCTGGACCGTGCGCCCCGACCGCTCGCCTCCGCCAGCGCCTGGGGCCCCGCCGAGACGCCGGCCAGCTCGGCCACTCCGCGCGCGATCGCCAGGCCGAGCTTGGTGCCGGATCCGAGCCCCACGTGGGGCGGAATCGCCTCCCGCACATCGACCTCGACGCCACCCCGGTGTCCGAACGCCGCACGGGCCCGGTGGGCGAACGCGGTGGCGCGCTCTTCCTGGGACCCGTGCGCGATCACGTCCTGATCGGACCGTGACCTGACCGCCACCACCACGTTCGGAGACTCCACGGCCACGCCGCATCCCCCGAAGCGGCGCGCACCGATGCCGGCCGGATCGAGCATTCCGAAGTGCAGCCGGGCCGGCGCGGTGACCACGATCTCGGTCACGTTCGCTCAGCGACGTGGCGACGCACGTAGTCCATCGCCGCGCGCTCCCGGGGGCCGGCCGTCTTGTCGACCAGCTCCTGGAGGCGAGCGAGCTCGGCCGACACGTGTTCGGCACCCAGCCATTTCAGCCGGGACGCCAGGATCGACGCCTCGACGGCAGCGTGCCGGGCACGACACAAGCCGAGTGGCTGCCGCATGCCCGTACCGGATGCCACCACGCGCGCCCGCACCCGCGAGCGCGGCAGCGCGCCGGGGCCGGGAGTGATCTCGGTCACCACCACCTCTCTCCAGGCATTCGCCTCCTCGATCACCGAGCCGCCGATCGCCGTGGCGGGACGCAACGCGGGGCGAGGATGGCCCAGCGCCGCCTGCACGAACAAGAGCACGTCATCGGTGAGGTGGACGACCGCCTCGCCGTGGCCACGGAGGTTGCGCAGCGTTCGTGTGGCGTCGAACGGCCAGAACACGAGCTCTGCTTCGCCCCACCGCACCCCCATCGCGGCGCAGTTGACCGCGCCGTCTGGCCCGATCGTGGTGACCACCGTCTCGATCAGCGGCGCCTGCTCACCCGCACCGTTCGACAAGGCTGAAGAACTCCTCCCGGGTCCTTGCGTCCTTGCGCAGCATCCCGCGCACCGCCGAGGTCACCGTTCGCGCCCCCGGCTTGCGGACGCCGCGGATCGTCATGCACATGTGCTCGGCGCTCAGCACGACGCCCACGCCGCGGGGGGCAAGCTCGTGCTCGAGCCAGTCGGCGATCTGCACGGTCATGCGCTCCTGCAACTGGAGATCACGGGCAAATGCCTCGACCACGCGCGCGAGCTTCGAGATCCCGATGATGCACTCTCCGGGCAGGTAGGCCACGTGCGCCACGCCATGGAACGGCAGGAGGTGATGCATGCAGAGCGACTGAAAGGCGATGTCGCGAACCAAGATCAGCTCGTCATAGCCCTCGTTGCGGAACAGCGTGGCGCTGAACTCGGCGGGCGTCAGGAGCTCGGCGAGCGAGGCGGCGATCCGTCGGGGCGTCTCGGACAGGCCGGGGTAGTCGAGGTCCGCGCCGATCGCGCGCAGCAGCTCACGCGCCGCTCGCTCCGTCGCCTCGACGTCGAGCTTCGAGGCGTCGACGAGCCGCCCGGGCGTGGGAGGTGCGGCAGCTCGCCGATCGCCGTCCTTAAGGTTCATCGCGCCAGCGTAACGCCTGGGCGTTCGCTCACGTGACAGCGGCAGCGCTCATCCGCGTGGCCAGCTCGACGAGCATGCGGACGCCATACCCGGACGCTCCCTGGCCGAACGCGTCGCCGCGATCCTCGTCGAGCAGCGCCGGCCCCAGCATGTCGACGTGCGCCCACGGCCCTTCGCCCGCGAACTGCTGGAGGAACGTCGCGGCGACGATCGAGAAGCCGAAGCCCTTGCCCGCGACGTTGCGCAGATCGGCCACGGTCGACTCGATCAGCGGCCGGTAGCGAGGGTGAAGCGGCCACGGCCAGGCCAGGTCCCCGCTCGCGTTGCCGGCCTGCACGACGGTGTCACGCCAGGCTTCGTCGGGCGCGAACACTCCCGCGTAGAGATCCCCCATCCCGGCCCGCATCGCGCCGGTGAGCGTGGCCAGGTCGACGAGGTGCGTCGCGCCGGCGCGACGTGCGTACCACAGCGCATCGGCCAGGATCAGGCGACCCTCCGCGTCGGGATTGATGACCTCGACGGTGAGGCCGGCGGCGGTCCTGATCACGTCGGTGGGCCGGATCGCGGTCCCGCTCAACATGTTCTCGCACGCCGGCACGACCCCGGTCACCGACAGCGGCAGCCCGAGCTCGGCGATCGCGCCGAGCGCCGCCACGACCGCCGCGCCGCCCGCCATGTCGGCCTTCTGCCGGACGATGTCACTCTGCGGCTTGAGGAAATAACCGCCGGTGTCGAACGTGACTGCCTTGCCGACGAGCGCCAGGCGTGGTGTCTCCGGGGCATCGGGTGGTTCGTGCCGGAGCACGATGAGACGCGGCGGGATCGGGCTACTCCCGCCGACCGCCGCGAGTGCACCCAGTCCGGCCCTGGCCGGGTCGACAATTTCACTGTCCAGGTGGGCAAACTTCACTACCCGATCGGATAGTTCAGTGGGCGTGATCAGGTTCGGCGGCGCGTCTACGAATTCGCGAGCGAGGTTCGTCCAGTGGGCGACGAGCGCGGCGCGGTCGGCCACCGGTGCGAGTTCGTCAGGGCACTCACAGATCACGAACCGCTCGACGCCGCGCGACGGCTCGACGCTGCGCCAACGACGCCCGTCGTAGCCGCCGATGACCGCGCCCTCGGCCAGCGCCCGCACCTGCTCCTTTAGCGCGAGAGGGAGCGCGGAATCCAGCGCCCACGCGACTGTTCCGCCGCTTCGGCACGCGCGGACCGCCCGCGCCGCAGCCGTCCGGAGCCCCTCGAGGTCAGGCTCGAGCGCGATTACCGCGAGCGGCGTGACGTGGTCGCGGTACACGATTGCCACCGGGTCGGCATCGGCCAGCGCGCGCTCCGGCGCCCCAAGTTCCGCGGCCCGAGCCCCCGCCGCGCAGGCGACGAGATCGGCGGCGACTGCCTCCGGGTCAGCCGCAGTTACCTCGACGACCATCTTCCGGAGGCTCTTTCAGCGGCTTGCACTCGATGTGTAAGATGCGGGCGGACCGTTGAACTCTAAGAGGAGAGGCATCCTATGACTTGGAGCAAGCCGAAGTTTGAGTTCATCGAGATGTGCTCGGAAGTCACCTCCTACCTCTATCACCGGTAGGGGATTGAAGCTGGCGTAGCCTCCGGCACCCGTCTGAGGCTGCGCACCGCTTCTCCGCCGCGTGCACGTTCGGATTCTCGGCTCGGCCGCCGGTGGAGGCTTCCCGCAGTGGAACTGCAGGTGTCCGACTTGCCAGGCGGCGCGGGAGGGCGTGCGAGCGCGGCCGCGAACGCAGTCGTCGCTGGCGATCCGCGGCGCGGACGGTCCGTGGTTTCTCGTCAACGCCTCGCCCGACGCGCGCCAGCAACTCGAGGCGCTTAGCCGCCGCGACATCGCGGGCGTGCGAGCGCCGCCGATCGCCGGCGTGCTCCTGACCGACGCCGAGATCGACCACACGGCCGGGCTGCTGCTCCTGCGGGAGTCGGCGGCGCCGGTACGTGTGTACGGCGAGGCCGGCGTCGAGCGCGCGCTCAGACACGGCTACCCGGTGCTGTCGATCCTCGAGCGCTACTGCGGACTCGATTGGCAGACCCTCGAACCGGATCGCGTCCGGTCACTCGATGGGTCGACGCTCACGGTGGAGCCGTTCGACGTGGGCGGTGACGCGCCACGCTACCTGGACGGGTCGGGCGTGGAACTCGGGGCGAGCGGGATGCGTCTTCCGCGACCGCGAAGGAAGCGGTGTCGTCACGTACGTCCCCGGTCTGGCTCGCCTGGACGACGCCGTGCTCGAGCGGCTGGCCACAAGTGATCTGGTGCTCCTCGACGGGACCTTCTGGCGCGACGACGAGCTTGCCCGGCTCGGCATCTCCGCGCGCAGCGCGCGCGACATGGGGCATCTGCCGCTGTCGGGCGAAGGCGGGACGCTCGAAGCACTCGCCACGCTCGAACGACCGCGCAAGGCGCTCGTCCACATCAACAACACCAACCCGATCCTGCTCGAAGACTCGCCAGAGCGAGCGGCCGTTTTGCGCGCAGGGGTGGAAGTTGCTTACGATGGATTAGAGGTCGAACTGTGACGGAAGAGTTCATCGCCGAGCTGCGGGCCCAGGGGACGCGTTATCACCACCTGCATCCGTTTCATCGCCGCATGGACGGCGGCGAGTTGAGTCGCGACGAACTCCAGCGTTGGGTCGCGAACCGGTTCTACTACCAGAAGTGCATCCCGCTGAAGGACGCGGCCATCATGTCCAACTGCCCCGAGGTCGACGTCCGGCGCGAATGGATCCACCGGATCATCGATCACGATGGAACCGCGGACGGGACGGGCGGGATCGAGTCATGGCTGCGCCTCGGCGAGGCGCTCGGCGTCTCGCGCCAAGAGCTCGAGTCCGAGCGCGGCGTCCTCCCCGGGGTTCGCTACGCGGTCGACGCGTATGTCAACTTCGCGCGCCAGAGGCCGTGGATCGAGGCGGTCGCGTCTTCGCTGACCGAGCTGTTCGGCCCGGCCGCGATCCGCGTGCGGCTCGAGGCGCTCGCGCGCCACTACGACTGGATCGATCCCGCCGGCCTCGAGTACTTCCGAACCCGGCTGGTGAAGGCGCCGCGCGACGCTGAGTACGCGCTCGAGCTCGTGGTCGCTCGTTGCCGCACACGCGAGCAGCAGGGCGCCGCGGTGGCGGCTTTGAGATTCAAGACCGAGGTGCTGTGGGCGCAGCTGGACGCCATCGAGCGCGGCGACACGCAGCCACTTGGAGAGGGCGAGTGACTCGTCCACGCCTCGTCACCGGCGCGCGTCTGCGCTACGACGAGGTGCGCGAGGAGCATCTGCTGCTGGTTCCCGAGGGCGCCGTGCGGCTCAACCCGACCGCGGCCGAGGTGCTCGGGCTGTGCGACGGCGAGCGCACGGTGGACGATATTGTCGACGCGCTGGCGGCGCGATACGACAGCGCCGAGGTCGGCCACGACGTGCGCGAGCTCGTCGATGCCATGGCCCAGAGAGGGATCCTGGTCGATGCCGCCGCCTAAGCCGTTCACCTTGATCGCCGAGCTGTCCTACCAGTGCCCGCTGCACTGCCCGTACTGCTCCAATCCGGTGGACATCGGCCATCCGAAGTACCGCGGCGAGTTGGGGACGGACGACTGGGTTCGCACTTTCCGTGAGGCGCGTGGACTGGGCGTGCTCCAGCTCGCGCTGACCGGTGGCGAGCCGATGCTGCGGCGCGATCTCGTGCAACTGTGCGAGGGCGCGCGCGACGCCGGTCTGTACTCGTCGCTGATCACCGCCGGGACCCTGTTCACCCGCGAGCGCGCCGAGGCGCTCAAGGCGGCCGGCCTCGACCACGTACAGATCTCGGTCCAGAGCCCTGATCCGGAGGAGAACGACCGGATCGCCGGCAATCGCTCGTTCGAGAAGAAGATGACCGCGGCGCACGCCGCTCGGGAGCTCGACTTCCCGCTGACCATCAACTGCGTCCTGCACCGCCAGAACCTCGACCGCATCGAGCAGTTGCTCGACCTGACCGTCGAACTCGGGGCGCAGCGGCTCGAGCTGGCCAACACCCAGTACTACGGCTGGGCCGTGCGCAACCAAGAGGCACTGTTGCCGACGTGGGAACAGCTGCGGCGCGGAGAGGACGCGGTGAAGCGCTTCCGCGAGCGCGTTGGTCCCAAGGTCGACGTCCTGTGGGTGCTGCCCGACCTCTACGAGGACCTCCCAAAGCCGTGTATGGGCGGTTGGGGCCGGACCGCCATGGTCCTCGCCCCGAACGGCGACGTCCTCCCCTGCCAGGCGGCGTCGACGATCCCGGGACTCGAGTTCGCCAACGTCCGCGAGCATCCGCTCGAGTGGATCTGGAACGAGTCGGGGGCGTTCGCGCGCTTCCGCGGCACCGACTGGATGCAGGAACCGTGCCGCTCGTGCCCGCTCGGGCGCCAGGAGATGGATTGGGGCGGCTGCCGCTGTCAGGCGCTCCGGCTGACCGGTGACCCGGCGGCCACCGATCCCGTCTGCCGGTTCTCCCCGCATCACGAGCACGTCGTGTCGGTCCGCGAGTCCGCGCAGACGGACGAGTTCGTCTATCGCACGATCAAACGGCCGGCACGGGTCTGAGTCATGGACGGCATCGCCGATTCGGCAAACTGCTTCTGATGGCGCAAGACCCGTACATCCCTGCCGGGGCAGGCGGCCTCAGCGTTCCCCTCGCTGACCGCTCACAGCTGTCGATCTTCCCGCGGCTCTCGACGTACTCCCAGATCGTTGCCAAGCTCCACTGGGAGCCCTCGGCCATCGATCTCGAGCCCGACGCCAAGGCTTGGCCCGGGCTTTCAGACGAGCGCCGCCGTCGCCTGACCACGCTGCTCGCCGGCTTCCGCGTCGCCGAGGACTCCGTCGCCGAGCACCTCACGCCGTTCGCCGACCGCGCTGAGCACGTCGACACGATGATGATGTGGATCTTCTTCCTCCAGCGCCGCGACGAGGACCGTCACGCCCTGTTCTTCGACCGCGTCGCCGCCGAGGTCCTGGGCCTGCCTGGAGATACGCCGGCGCAGCGGCTCGCCGCGGCGCGCGAGCACGTCCCGGCCGCCTTCCTGGCGCTGTTCGAAGAGCGCCTGCCCGCGATGGCCGCCGAGATCGCGGCAAAGCGAACCGGCATCCTCGACGGCGTCCGGCTTTACCACATGGTGCTCGAGGGGGCCGTCTTCACCGCCGGCCAGCGCGCACTGGTCGACGACCTGGAGGACGGAGTGCTGCCCGGGATACGCAAGGGCGTGGAGAACGTCGAGCGCGACGAGCGCTGGCACGTCGGCTTCGGCGTGCGCTGCCTGACCGAGGCCAAGGATCCCGAGGTCCTCCTGAGCGATGTGCTGTCCCGCGCCATCGAGGCGGCGGGCGCATGGGGAGACGCGGTGTCCGTCGTCACCCGTGAGTACGCCGTGGACCTGTGCCGGCGGCGCCTGAGCATCGCGGGTCTGGCCGACGCACTGCCGGCGGCTTAGGAGTCGACGGCTCGTACTCGACAGGCGTGGAGGTCTCGCGCCTCGGTTGGTGGCGAACCGGCGACCGTGTCAACACGATCTCGCTCGGTAAGCCCTCGCAGCAGGGACCTACAGCTGCGTAGCTTCCGACCGATTAACCGCAATACCCAGCACACCACGGGATTCCGATGGAATACCTCACGGACGGCACCCATCTATACGAAGTCATCGCGCGGCGCACCGTGGAGAACTTTGGGCTGCTGCGAGCCACCCTTAGCTTAGCTACGTGATCATTCGCGACTGTGTAAGCGAGGCCACCGCGACGGTCGACGATCTGTATCTGGCTGCGCGGTCGGAAGTTCGCTAGCTGCTCACGTCGACACGGAGATCGCCGCCGCCACGTACGCGACGTACAGACCGGTCAGGACCGCGCCTTCGATTCGCCCTATCTGCTTGCGGACGACCAGCACGCCGGCGAGGAGCGCCGGGCTGGCCGCGGCGATCGGCAGATAGAAGCGAGTCGTCTCGTGACCAAGCGTGAGCGGCTGGACGAGGGCGATGACGCCGGCGTTGAACGCCGCGAAGTGAACCACGGTTCCGGCGATGTTGCCGAGGCTGATCTCGGGCCGGCCGCGCCGGGCCGGAACCGCGAAGCGCGCGAGCTCCTCGGCCTCCACCGCAGCCGCCAGCGCGGTGTTTCCGAGCAGGGTCGCCGGTATGCCGAGCTGGCGCACGGTCGTGCGGAGGCCCTGGCCGATCAACCATCCGCCGCCGGTCAGCAGCGTGAGCCCGACGAGCAGCCTCAGGCCGGGTCGGCGCACGCGCTCCTCCTCGTCCTCGCCGGCGAGCAGGTCGCGCCCCGAAAGCGCCAGCCCGACCAGCGCCACGACCGACCAGACCAGGAGCAGACCGCCCTCGAGGCGTGACAGATACCCATCGACCGCGAAGGCGAACAGCGGCAACGGCGAGATCGCGGTCCAGACGGCAAACCGGGTTGGGAGCCCGACGCGGATCGGCGCGATCAGTCCGCCGAGCCCGGCCACGCCGAGGGCGAGAAACGTGACGCCGCCCAGGAACGTGCCGGCCGCCGCTTCCGGCAGGCCCTTCGCGTTGGCTGCGATACCGGCTGCCAGGTTCTCGGTCTCGAATCCGGACAGCGCGACGGACAGCACGAAAGGCGCGATCCCCAGGGTCAGAGCGACACCGAGCAACCCGTCCACGAACACGTCGGCGCCGAGCACGACCACGCCGAGGCCGACGACCAGGAGGATGACACCAACGGGTCCCGACACTTGTCAAAGGCCGGCGTGGCTTGCCCGCGGGTCCGCTGCCCGGATCGTCGGACAATAGCGGCGCGTCTTAGACCTCGTACTCGGCCACGCGCGCTTTGAGGTCGCGGCAGCGGGTCACTAGCGTCTCGGTCCGCTGGCGCGTCTTGCGGTGCATCGGGTGGTCGCTCCCGCCGTCCCGGCTCGAGCCCATCGCGAACGCGTACTCCCAGCTCGCCATGTGGGCGCGGAACTCGGCTTCAGCCGCCGCGAGCTCGCACTTCAACAGCTGGAGCACGCCGAGATCGTACGAGCCGCCGCCGACGGACCCGCCGATCATCGGATGAGCCCCTCGGCCCGGGCCCACTCGACGGTCTTGCGGATCGTCTCCCGCGGCTCGGTGTAGCGCAGCCCAAGCTCGCGCTCGGCCCGCGAGCCGTCGTAACGGTGTCCGTGCAGCAGCGTTCGGACCATCTCGCGGCAGACGGGCGGCCGCCGGCCAGCCAGGCGAAAACCGCGCTCGAGGAGCCCCGCAGCCGCGGTCGCCATCCGGCGCGGGACCAGGCGCGGCCGGCGGTGCACGCCGGCAACCTCGGCGGCCAGCGCGAGCGCCCGCTCGATTGGCAGCGTCATCCCGTTCAGCAGGTAGCGCTCGCCCGCCACGCCGTGCTCGCCGGCCAGAAGATGACCGGTGACGCAGTCGTCGATGTCGACGAGGCTGACCGTGGTGGGCACGAACACCTTGAGGCGGCCGTCCAGGAACGCGAGGAAGAACCGGGCGGTTCCGCCGGCGCGTCCCGGACCCTGGACCGAGGAGGGGTTCACGAGTACGAGATCCTGTCCGACCTCACGCGCGGCGGCCGTCGCGGCCCGCTCGCCCTCGGTCTTGGTCCGCTCGTAGGTGGACAGATACCAGCCGCGGTGTGGAGTCTGCTCGGTGCCGACGGTCCCCGGTGGCTCGCCGATCGTCGCCGCCGAGGAGGTGTGGACCAGGCGCGCCACGCCGGCGCGGGCGGCGGCGCGCACGGCGGTAGCCGCGCCGTCCACGTTCAGCCGCTCCATCGGGCGAGGGTCCGCAACACACAACGAGTTCACACCGGCGACGTTGTAGGCGACCTCGCAGCCCTCCATGCCGCGAGCCAGCGCGTCCTCGTCGTAACCCTCGCCGCGCACCACTGCCGTCCCCCGCGCCTGCAAGGCCGACGCCGCGGCGTCCGAGCGCGCCAGCCCGACCACCTCGTCGCCCCGCTCGAGCAGGCGACCCACCAGCGCCGTGCCGATAACGCCGGTCCCGCCGGTGACGAACACGCGGGTCACTAGTGGCCGACCACTATGAGCGCAGCGCGGCCGAGAACTGGACGATGTAATCGATCCCCGACCAGGCGGTGGCCACCGCGGCGATCACCATCGCCCACTCATCGAGGTACGCGCCGGCGATCACCACGTCCGGGCGCAGGATGGCCAGCGTGATAGCGGCGAACTGGACGGTTGCCTTCCACTTGCCGAGCGTGGATGTCTCGAAGCGCTGGCCGCCCGATTCGACCGCGGTGCGCAGACCGAGAATCGTGAACTCGCGGCCGACGATGATGAAGGCGACCCAGGGGGAGACGCGGTGAACCGACACCAGCGCGATCAGCGCCGTGGCGACGAGCAGCTTGTCGGCGGTCGTGTCGAGGAACGCCCCCAGCCTGGTGGTGACTCCCCAGCGGCGGGCCAGGCGCCCGTCGAACCAATCGGTCACGGCCGCGGCCACGAACACGATCGCGGCCACCGTGTACGAGCGCGACAGCACGAGCGCCATCACCGCCGGAGAGGCCACGACCCGGAGCCCGGTGCCAGCCGCGAGCATCCTCGATGAGCGCAACGAGCTCAGCGTTCCGGCTTCCACGTGAGCATCAGCGTATCTCACAGCAAAGCAGCGCCGAGAGCGCGGGCCGCACCCGCGCTGTCGACGGTGAGCGCCTGCCGCGCCGCGTCCCGGGCCCGCGCGAGGTCGATGCTTCGGAGCGCCTCCTTGACCTCGGCCACCAGCGCCGGCGCCATGCTCGAGCTCGCTGACGCCGAGCCCGGCCAGCAGCACCGCGGTCGGCGGGTCGCCGGCGAGCTCTCCGCACACCCCCACCCACCGGCCGTGCACCGCGGCACCGGCCACCGTCTCCTGCACGAGGCGCAGCACCGCGGGCTGTGGTCCGGTGAGCAGCGGGGCGAGCCGCTCGTCGCCGCGTTCGGCCGCCATCGTGTACTGGGTCAGGTCGTTGGTCCCCAGCGAGAAGAAGTCGACGTGCTCGGACAGCCGCGCAGCGGTCAACGCGGCCGCCGGGATCTCGACCATGATCCCGAACTCCACGGGCGCATCGATCCCGGTTTCGGTGCGGGCGCGATCGAGCACCGCCCGGGCGGCGCGGATCTCGTCCAGGGTGGCCACCATCGGCAGCATGACCTTCACCGGGTGCTCGGCGGCCACGCGCAGGATCGCGCGGAACTGGGCGGCCATCACATCCTGGCGCTCGAGCGTGAGACGCACGCCGCGCACGCCGAGAAACGGGTTGGCCTCGGGCGGCATGGGCAGCGCGGGCAGCGGCTTGTCGGCGCCGGCATCGAGCGTGCGGACGACGAGAGGGCGCCCGTCCAACGCGCGAGCGATTTCGCGCAGCGTCTGCGCCTGCTCTTCCTCTCCCGGCAGCTCGGCGCGATCGAGGAACAGGAACTCGGTGCGCAGCAGCCCGACTCCCTCCGCCCCCTGCTCGACCGCGCGCGCCGCTTCGGCCACCGATCCGAGGTTCGCGAACACCTCGATCCGCGTGCCGTCGCGGGTGACGCCCGGCTCGTGCGCGCGCTCCCGGGCGTGTCGCCTGCGCGCCTCGGCGCGCTCGCGGCGCTCGGAGGCATCCCGGAGCACGTCGGCCGGAGGATCGACCTGAAGCGTGCCTTCCTCGCCGTCGAGCAGCACGGTCGTCCCGTCGGCGATCCCCAGCACCGCCTCGCCCAGGCCCACCACGGCGGGCAGGCCGAGCGCGCGGGCGAGGATCGCGGCATGGGCGGTGGCGGTGCCGTGGGCGGTGGCGATCCCGGTCACGCGCGCCGGATCGAGCGCCGCCGCATCGGCGGGCGTCAGCTCGCCGGCGATGACGATGCCCTCCGGCGAGTCCATGGCCGGGCCCTCGCCGGTCATCGCGCCCACGACCCGGCGGCCAACGTCGAGCACGTCGGTGGCGCGCTCACGCAGGAGCGGCTCGTCGAGCCCCCGGTAGCGGTCGGCCACCTCGGCCGCGGCGTCGTAGAACGCGCGCTCGGCGGTGGCGCCGGCGGCGATGGCCGCGTGTGCGGGATCGAGCAACGCCTCGTCGTCGAGGAGCGCGAGGTGCGCGTCGAAGATGGCCGCCTCGGCCTGGCCGGCACGGGCGGCCACAGTGTCGCGGTCGCGCTCGATCGCGCCGCGTGCGGTGGCAATGCCTTCGCTCAGGCGAGCGCGCTCGGCGGCCGGGTCGCCGGGGTCGCGCGCCGGCGGCGACGCGAACGCGCCGCGCAGGTGGTGCACGGGAGCTGTGACGACGCCGGCCGACCCCGGCACCCCGCTGAGCACGTCGCCCGGCGCGGGTGCTCGCGACGTTGTCGTGGCCCGCGCCTGCGCGACCAGCCCGCTCGATGGCGGAGCCGCATCGCTTGCGATTCCGTCACCAAATCCATCATCAGCCAAATCCCTCAGCGCCTCGATCACTTCGTGGGCCTGCGGCCCCGACGCGCTCACCTGCAGGCTGTCGCCGAAGCGAGCGCCCAGTGCGATGACATTGGTGAGGCTGGTGCCGCGCACGGCTGTCCCGTTGGGCGCCTTGCCCACGCGCACATCGGCGTCGAACCGGCGGACGGTCTCCACGAAGCGCGCGGCCGGACGCGCGTGCAGCCCGATCGCGTTGCGGACCTCAAGCGTCGCCTGCGCGTCCGCGCTCGGCGCGGGCTCCGAGGCTCCGAGCTGGCCGGTCTTCATCGCGAGCGCACCGCGCGCCTCGGCGGCCACCTCCGCGAGCGCTGCGCCCCCGCTGGCCGCCGCGGCCGCGGCCACCGCGCCCTCGACGAGCGGCGCCTCGCTCAGCAGCACCTCCCCCCGTGGGTCCTCGAGCAACTCGACCGCGAACTCCGCGCTCATCAGCGCGCTCCCGAGGTCCATCAGCACCAGGACGCCGTCCTCGGACATCGCCCGCTCGATCGCGGCGCGCACGCGTTCGGCGTCGGTGCCCAGCACGCCCGGCTCGTCGGTCCCGCCGGCGGCCTCGAGGGCCAAGCCATCGCCTCCCATCTCGCGAGCCACCGCCACCACGCCCTCGGCCAGCGTCTCGCTGTGCGAGACGATGACGATCCCGACCACGTCAGAGTCCGTAGGCCCGGTGCAGGAAGTCGATCGGGTGCACGGAGCTGCGGCCGGTGCCGTGGGTGATCTGCCACCGGCAGGTTTCCGAGTCACACGCGACGGTATCCGCCCCGGACGCGCGTACCTGGTCGAAGAGGTCCTTGCCCACCGCCATCGCGATGTCGTACTTCTCGGCCTTCAGTCCGTACGTACCGGCGATCCCGCAGCAGCGAGCGTTCATCTCAGCCACCTCGAGGCCGGGTATGAGCGCGAACAACTCGAGCGCCGGCTTACCGATGTAGTGACCCTGCTGCTGGCAGGGCGCGTGGTAGGCGATCCGCTCGTTGATCGGGCGCAAATCGGTCTTGAGCTCCCCGCGATCGTGCAGTTCGAGCAGCAGCTCGCAGATGTCGTAGGTCCGCTCGGAGACGAGCTTCAGGTCGGGATCGTCCTCCAGTCCGAGGATCTCGCGCGCCTCGCGCTTGAGCATCAGCGTGCAGCTGGTGGCATTCCCGACGATGATCGTGTCGGGGTCGTTTCGCACGTGCGGCGCCAGCGCCCGGGCCAAACGGAGCACGACCTTGCGCGCGTCGTCGAACAAGCCGCTCGACTGCAGCGGCAGCCCACAGCAGTCCTGCTTGGGCACCTCGACCCGGAAGCCGTTGTGCTCGAGGATCTCGACCACCTTCTGGCCCTCCCACGGCTCGTAGTACTCCGTACCACAGCCGTGGAAGTAGACGATCTTGCGCCCGGTTTGCGGACTCTGGCGTTTGCCCGCCCAGCGCGAGAAGCGTCGCCCGGCGAACCGTGGCGCCGGCGCGTCGCGGTGGACCTTCAACGCCTTCTCCCCCACGATCCGCAGCGGCTTCAAGCCGATCGTGAAGTTGGCCAGCGGCGCCGCCGGAGTACCGGCACGACCCAGCCACGTCGGCCGGGTGATGATCCGGTCGCGGAGCGGCACGCCGTGCTCGCGCTTGATCTTGTTGCGCGCCTGGGCGTTGATCTCGGCGATCTTCACCCCCTGCGGACACGACTGCGAGCAGATCCCGCACCCAGAGCAGTAGTCGACCGACCACTCGACCGACGGCTCGTCGCCGATCCGGTAGCGCTCGGCCTGCGGACCGGCGTATTTCGGGCCCGGGAAGAGCGGTGTGACGTTGGAGACCGGGCACTGCGTCTCGCAAATCGTGCACTTCACGCAGTGGTCGAGCGAGCCGCGCAGAAGATCGTCGATCGGGGTCATGCCGCCGCTCCCGTCGCCGCGCCCGCTTCCGCCAGCGCGAGCTGAGCCACGTGATAGCCGCTGGCCAGCGCGATCCCCTCACCGGAGGCCTCGCGCCACGGCGCCGCCCCGGGCAACGCGGCACCCGCCACCAAGACGTTCTCGGCGCCCTCGGCCCGCAGGTCGGCGTCGACCGCGACGCCGACGCGAGCCATCGGTTGCTCGGCCAGGTACTCGGCCACGAAGCGCGGCGTGCCCGGCCCGGGGACGCCGCGCAAGGGAAGACCGAGCACCCGCTCGTGGGTGGTCCAGCTCGAGTCGAGCTCGATCGCGCCCGAGGTGAACCCGCCGGCGGCGAGCACGAACGACGACGCGGCGTAGTGGGTGTCGTGACCCGAGGTGCGCGCCAGCTACCGAGGTGACCCGGGAGCCGGAACGCTCACACGCGACCACCTCGGCGCCGAGCACCAGGCGCCCGCCCGCGCGGCGGAGCGCGACGCGGAGGATCTCGAACATGCGCATGCCCGGCACAGACGGAGGCAGGGTGGGGATCTCGAACACCGGCCGGCCCAGCCTCTGCTCGAGATCGCTCCACGCGCCGTGTGGATCGCGCGCGCCGAGCATCGCCGGCAGCCCCACGCGCTCGTCGGCCTGCAGCTTGATCGCGAGCCGCGCGGCGAACCCCGCGCGCCACGCCGGATCGTCAAGACGGCGCGCCAGCCCGAGCGCGTTCTCGTCCGCCCGGTCGACCTCGAGTTCGATGTCCACGGCGCGCGCGGGGATGCCCGAGCGCGGTCAGGTTGGCCGCGCACAGCGCCGGGTGGAAGTCACGCAGGGCGCGGGAGCCGACCACGCACACGCGCGCCGGGTCATGCGCGTCCCCGGACGCCATCGTCTCCGGGACCAGCGCCGAGGGACGCAGCGCGCCGATCGCGCTGGGCAGCAGACGGTTGCGGTCGAGACTGCCCGACGTAGCGGTAGCCGGGCAGCGGCCCGGCGGCCACGGCTGGCCTGAAACCACCTCAGCGCCTCGGTCGACGGTGTCGGGGCCGAGCAGGGCATAGGGATGATCCGGGCGGGCGGCCGACCAGCTCCCGCAGCGCCGCGCTCGGAGACTCGACGCGCTCGGGCGCGTAGCCGAGCACGTCGATCGTGCCGGGCGCGAGATGGGTCGAGCCCGACGCCCTTGGCCAGCACGCAGACGCGCGCGCCGCCCTCGGCGAGCCGCGCACCGGCGGCCAGTCCCGCCGTGCCGCGCGCCGATCACGACCGCGTCGTAGTGAAGCTCGCTCCGGCTCATCGCCGGGAAGATGCTCCACGCCGAGCACGCCCTGAAAGATCCAGTCGTCGAGCCGCGCCTGGCGTAGCTGGTCGCCGTAGAGGATCGGCCACACCCCCTTCCAGCGCTCCTGGAGGAAGTCCGCAGCGACTCGTCGGCCTGTTCGGCGGTGAGCCCGTCGAGGCCGTGCAGGATCCCGGTGGCGCGGTAGATGCAGAACCCGCCCTGGCACGGTCCCATCCCGAGCCGGAGCAGCCGGCGGATGTCGTCGAGGTTGGTGGTGGCGCGGCGGCGCAGGGTCTCCTCGAGCTTCCAGCGCGGCACCATCTCGCACTCGCAGATCAGCTGTTGGTCGGTCAGGTGCTGCTCCTTGCGCTCCAGGCGCTCGCTCAGCCGGTAGTGCTCGTGCTGCTCGGAGCCGGGCAGCGGCTCGGTCCGGGTACGTGCACGGCCGCTCCTCGCCCAGGTGCCGGCAGACCGCGTCGACCGTCTCCTCGGCCATCAGCCGGAACGTGGTCAGCTTGCCGCCGGTGATCGTCACGAATCCCTCGACGCCGTCGCGCTGGACATGGTCGAGCATCGCGTGCGCGCGAGTGACGTCGCGCGTGTCGGCTGTCGGACGCCTTGGCGTCCTCGAACAGCGGGCGCACCCCGGTCCACATGCGCAGCGCGCGGGCCTGGCGGAAGCCCGGGACGAGCTTCTCGCCGTCGTCGAGCATCGCGTCGACCTCGTCCTGGCTCACCGTGTGATCGTCGGGGTCGTCGGTGTGCACGTCGGTCGTGCCGATCACGCACACCGTCCGGATCGGGACGATGATGTCGCCGTCGGTCGGCATCTGGCAGCGGTTGATGCACGTGTTCACCAGCCGGTGGTTCATCGCGATCATGATCCCCCGGCCCGGGAGCACGCGGACGCCTTCGATCCCGGCCATCTCGGCGACCCGGCCCGCCCACGCGCCCGATGCGTTCACCGTGACGCGCGCCTCGATGTCGATGCTCCTCGCCGGTGCGCGCGCCGCGCACGCGGGCCCCGGTCACGCGATCACCGTCCCGATGGATGGCCACCACGGCGTGGTAGGGGAGCACGCGCGCGCCGCGCTCCTGCGCGCCGCGGGCCAGCGCCCACACCGTCTTCCAAACTTCCATGTTGCCGTCCGGCACGCGGAACACGCGCGAGACATCGGGGTTGCAGGCGCGGCTCCTGGCGCAGCGCCATCGCCGGATCGATCTCCTCGCAGTCGATCGCCGGTGGCAGCGCATCCCTGCGGCGAACTTGTCCGCGTAGGCCGGGTCGTCCCACGGCGTGGTCACGAAGAACCCGCCGGTGTCCTCGATGCAGTCGGCGGCGATCCGGCGCAGGATGCGGTTCTCGCCGATGCACTCCTCGGCTGCCCGCGGGTCCTTGACCGCGTAGCGACCTCCGGAGTGCAGCAGGCCGTGGAAGCGGCCGCTCGTGCCCTCGGCGAGATCCGCGCGGTCGACCAGCACCACGTCCAGCCCGCGCAGCGCCGCGTCCCAGGCCACGCCCGCGCCCGTGGCGCCGCCACCGATCACGAGCACATCGGTGCTGAGCGTGGCCATGGGTGTCAGCCTACTCGGTTGCCGAGGGCGGCCGCAGGGGCCGCCCTCGACGTCCCGGTCCTCGAGTTCAGCTGCCTGCGTCGAACCAGTCGAACGTCCGCGTGACCGCCCGCTTCCAGTACTTGTAGTACTCGTCGCGCTTATCGGAGTCCATGTTGGGCTCCCAGCGCTTGTCCTCGGCCCAGTTGTCGCGGACCTCCTGCGTCGCTGCTCCAGAACCCGACGGCCATCCCGGCCGCGTAGGACGCGCCGAGCGCGGTCGTCTCGGCTACCTCGGGACGGATCACCGGCACTCCGAGGATGTCGGCCTGGAACTGCATGAGCAGGTCGTTGGCGACCATGCCGCCGTCGACCTTGAGCTCGTTGAGCGTGACGCCCGAGTCGGCCTCCATCGCGTCCATCACCTCGCGGGTCTGGAACGCGGTCGCCTCGAGCGTGGCCCGGGCGATGTGGCCGGCGTTGACGTAGCGCGTCAGGCCGGCGAACACGCCGCGGGCGTTGGACTTCCAGTACGGCGCGAACAGGCCGCTGAACGCGGGCACGATGTACAGGCCGCCGTTGTCCTCCACCGTCTGCGCCAGCTCCTCGACCTCGGGCGCGGCCTTGATCATCTTGAGGTTGTCGCGCAGCCACTGCACGAGCGCCCCCGTGATGGCGATCGAGCCCTCGAGCGCGTACACCGCCGGCTGGTCGCCGATCTTGTAGCAGGCCGTGGTCAGCAGACCTGACTTCGACTGCACGGCCTCGGTGCTCGTGTTGAGCAGCATGAAGTTGCCGGTGCCGTACGTGTTCTTGGCGTCGCCGGCGTCGAAGCACGCCTGGCCGAACGTGGCCGCCTGCTGGTCGCCGAGGTCGCCCGCGATGTTGATGCCGGTCAGGCTGCCGGTCTTCACCTCGCCGTACACCTCGCTCGACGCCCTGATCTCGGGCAGCATCGACATCGGCACGCCGATGGTCGAGGCGATCTCCTCGTCCCAGACCAGCGTTTCCAGGTCCATCAGCATCGTCCGGCTGGCGTTGGTCACGTCGGTGATGTGCAGACCGCCGTCGGGACCGCCGGTCAGGTTCCAGATGCACCAGGTGTCGATGTTGCCGAAGATCAGGTCGCCGGCCTCGGCCTTCGCGCGCGCGCCGTCGACGTTATCGAGGATCCAGCGCACCTTCGGCGCCGGAGAAGTACGTCGCCAGCGGCAGGCCGACCTTCGCTCTGGAAGCGATCCTGCCCTCCGTCGGCGGACAGCTCGTCGACGAGCTTGTCGGTCCGGGTGTCCTGCCAGACGATCGCGTTATGCACGGGCTCGCCCGTGTTGCGGTCCCACACCACCGCGGTCTCGCGCTGGTTGGTGATGCCGAGCGCGGCGATGTCGTCGCGTGCTCGCCCCGGCCTTCTCCACGGCCTCGTCGATCACCTCCTGGCAGCGCGCCCAGATCTCCTTCGGGTCGTGCTCGACCCAGCCCGGCTTGGGATAGATCTGCTCGTGCTCCTTCTGCGACACCGCAACCACTTGGCCGCCGTGGTCGAAGACCATCGCCCGCGAGCTGGTCGTCCCCTGATCCAGTGCAATTGCGTACTTCGCCATGCGTGTTCTCCTTTCAGCCCGCCAGCGCTTCGGCGGCGCTCTTGAAGAGGTAATAGGTGGAGGTCGCGCCTGGGTCCTGGTGATCCTTCGACCGTTCGCCCAGGTAGCTGGCGCGTCCCTTGCGCGCGATGAGCGGCGTCGTTGCCTTCATGCCTTCCTCGGCGGCCTGCGCTGCCGCGCGCAGGCCGCTGTCCAGGTCGGAGGCCGCCTCGAGCGCCTCGACCGCCGGGATCAGCGCGTCGACCATCGTCTTGTCGCCCGGCTCCGCCTTGCCTCGCGCCTGGACTCCCTCCAAGCCCTTGCGCCAGGCCGCCGCGTACGTCGGCAGGTCGACCTCCGCCTCGCCGGCCAGGGCGGTGCCCATCTGCAGGAACAGCGTCCCGTACAGCGGGCCGGCCGCGCCGCCGACGCTCGAGACCAGCGCCATCGCCGACGGTCTTGAGCACCGCGCCGGGGTCGGCCTGCTCGGCGGCCGGCGAGCTTCTCCATCGCCTTGGTCATGCCCCGGTTCATGTTGGTGCCGTGGTCGCCGTCGCCGATCGCGGTGTCGAGCGCGACGAGCTCTCGCGGTGCTCGGCCATCTCGCCGGCGAACCGGTTCATCCAGTCCAGCGACGGCGTCGCGCGTGATCGGCCACCGTCCGCGCTCGCTATGACGCCCCAGCGCAGGCCGGGCGTGTTCACCGGGGCGTCCCAGTAGCGGACCATCTCGTCGTCGAGCTTGAGCAGCGTGATCGAGCAGCCCTGCATCTCCAGCGAGGTGATGTAGTTGCCGACCAGGTTGCGCTCGATCGTGAGCCCGTGCGCGCGCAGCGATCTTGGCCACCTCGGCGTACATCACGTAGAGCTCGATCAGCGGCGTGCCGCCCATGCCGTTGACGAAGGCGAGCACCGGTCGCCGCGGTGAACTGGAGGTCGTCGAGGATCGGCGTCATCGAGCCGCTCGGCGATCTGCGGCGGCCGGCCCGATCTTCTCGCGGAAGCGCCCCGGCTCGCCGTGGATGCCGATGCCGATCTCCATCTCGTCCTCGGCAAGCTCGAAGGTCGGGTTGCCCGAGCCGCGGGCATGGTGCACGGAGTCAGCGCCATGCCCATGCGAGCGGCCGTTCGCGTTGACGCGGCGGCCAGATCGCGCGACCCCTGCAGGACGCGGCCGTCCTCGGCCGCGGCACCGGAGATCTTCTCGACCAGCACCGTCACGCCGACGCCGCGCCGGCCAGCCGTGTAGAGGCGAGTCCTCCACCGCCACGTCGTCGTTGGTGAGCGACCGTCTCGACCTCGATGTCCTCGCCCTGGCCCATCTCGGCGGCCATGTCGAAGTTCATCACGTCGCCCGTGTAGTTCTTGACGATGTGCAGCGACGCCGGCGCCACCGTCGACGGCCTTGCGTCGCCTCGAGCATCTGGTCGGGCGTGGGCGAGGTGAACACCTCGCCGGGGCAGGCCGCGTCGAGCATGCCCGGCCCGACGAAGCCGCCGTGCATCGGCTCGTGGCCCGAGCCCCCGCCGGAGAGCAGCCCGACCTTGCCCTGCACCGGAGCGTCGGCGCGGACGACGACGCGGGTCGTGGTGATGCGGACGCGGTCCCCGTGTGCCGCCTCCATGCCCAGGAGCGCGTCCGGCGACGACCGCTGCGGGCTCATTGATGAGCTTCTTCATGCCTTCTCCTTCAAGCCGAATCGACAGAACGATGGGTCACAACGGCACACTCGCCGACCCGCGCAGCTCGAGTGTGGCTTTGTGACCCTCATGCGTGCCTGTATCCACATTCACTCCTGGTGGCCACATTCACTCCTGGTGGCAGGCCGAGTGTGGGGATGTGACCCATGCGTGCACCGAGCGGCAGCCCACCGGCCGCCGCCGCACCGCGACCCAGCACGGATAATGCCCAGCAAGCACCCTCCTTCTGGACCTAACGCTCTCCACCCACGAGCCTCGGGTTGCGACAATAACGGAATGGGTGCGACAATGTCAAACATCGTTCGCCCCCGAGGTTGGGTATACGAGGCCGGGGGAACGCTGGGCGCTACTGAGGTGCCGGGTCGCATGCAATCCATCGAGCGTGCCGCCGCCATCCTGCGGCTGTTGTCGGGGCGCTCTCGCCGTCTGGGCGTGGCCCAGCTGGCCGGGGAGCTGAGGCTGCCGAAGGGGACGGTCTCGGGATCCTCCGCACGCTGCAGGCAGTCGGATTCGTCGAGCAGGACAGGGAATCGGGCAAGTACCAACTTGGTCCCGCGCTCCTGCACATGGGCTCGAGCTATCTCGACGGCAACGAGCTGCGCACCCGTGCCCTGAACTGGGCCGACGGCCTGGCCACCCGCAGCGGCGAGAGCGTCCGCATCGGCGCCACCTGCACGAGAACCAGGTGCTGATCGTGGCCACCACGTGTTCCGGCCCGACGACACCCATCAGGCTCTCGAGGTCGGCAGCTTGCTGCCCATCCACGCCACCGCGCTGGGCAAGGCGCTGCTCGCCCAGCACGACTACCTGGTGGCGGAGATCGCCCCCGGCTCGCTGCCCAGCTATTCCACCGGCCACCGTGACCGACATCTACCGCTTCCGCCAGGGAGCTCGAGACGATCGCCCGGCGTGGCTGGGCGTACGACGTGGGCGAGCTGTTTCACGGCTCGGCTTCGATCGCCGCCCCGATCAAAGAAGACCCCGCCCGGCGAGTCACGGTCGGCGCGATGGGGATCGCCGGCCCGATCGAGCGCCTTTGCGACGACCGCCGTCCCAAGGCCGAGTTCGTCGACTACGTGCTGGAGGCCGCACTCGCGGTGTCGCGGGAGCTCGGCGCGATCCCTGGTAGGCCGCGCGCCGACCCTCGCCACCGCGCGCGCCGACCCCCGCCACCCATGGCGCCGACCCCGCCACCGCGCGCGCCGACCCTCGCCACTGCGCGCGCCGATCCTCGCCACTGCGCGCGAGCGACTCCCCCGCGACCCCCGCGCGGGTCCCGGGTTGGTAACGAACCCGCATAGACTGCGACCTGCAGATGAATGGGCGGTACGTAGCCTCGATCGACCAGGGAACCGCGTCATCGAGATGCTTCGTCTTCGACGAGCGGGCACGGATCGTCTCGGTCGCCCAGCACGAGCACCGC